>NC_010622.1:2087512-2783349 GCF_000020045.1 Paraburkholderia phymatum STM815
CGGCAGCGGCAGCAACGCCAGCAGACCCGCCTGAAACTCCAGCGTGCACGCGTGCAGCGACAGGAACGATATGCCGAGCCCCGCTTCCACCAGTTGCTTGATCGCCTCGTTACTCGACAACTCGGAGCCGATATGGATCTTGTGGCCCGCCTGCTTGAAGAGGTTTTCGACGGTCGACCGCGTGCCCGAGCCGCGCTCGCGCACGAAGAGGTTTGCCGACTGCAAATCGCCGAATGAGAGCCGCCTCTTTTTCATCAGCGCATGCGACGGCGACGCGACAAATGCCATCGGATGCTTGGCGAACACCGTGGCGACCGTGCGCAATTCGCGCGGCGGACTGCCCATCACGGCGAGATCGATTTCATGCGTCGCGAGCATGCGGATGATGTCCGCGCGGTTGCCCACCTTGAACTGCACCTTCACCTGCGGACGCGCTTCTGTGAAGCGCACGAGAAACGGCGGGATCAGATATTCGGCCGTCGTAATCGCACCGATGCGCAGCGTGCCGCCCTGCTCGCCGTGCAACGCCGCGAGATCGTCTGCGGCGCCATTCCACAGGTCGAGGATTTCCAGCGCATAACGCGCGAGGATTTCGCCCGCCGCGGTCAGTTGCACGCCGCGCCCCACGCGTTGCAGAAGCGGCGCGCCAGCCGCTTCTTCGAGCAAGCGGATCTGCAGCGACACGGCAGGCTGCGTCAGACGCAACTCCTCCGCCGCACCCGATACGCTGCCCAGCTTCGCCACCGTATGGAGCGCCTTCAATTGCCGGAACGTCGCGGCTTTTAACATAAGTGAAAACCTATATGTCTTGTACAAACATTAAATTGTGCTGCGGTTTCCCCCAATTCTATACTCGACCTTACTGATGATGTTCACGCATGAATCGCATTGAAAAACGTTCAGGAGAGTACGCATCATGACCACGATCGATCGACACACCGCAAGCAGCACACGCACTG
This sequence comes from Paraburkholderia phymatum STM815, assembly GCF_000020045.1. Taxonomy (GTDB): domain Bacteria; phylum Pseudomonadota; class Gammaproteobacteria; order Burkholderiales; family Burkholderiaceae; genus Paraburkholderia; species Paraburkholderia phymatum. Next base: position 2,088,472 of record NC_010622.1, read on the forward strand.
CGCCACACCGGATCGTCATCGTTGGCGGCGGCGTGGGTGGACTGGGACTCGCGACGCGTCTTGGCGAATCGCTCGGCAAGAGCGGACATGCGCAAGTCGTGCTGGTGGACCGCTCGCCGACACACTTCTGGAAGCCGCTGTTGCACGAAGCCGCCTCCGGCCAGATCGACCCCGCCACGCATCAGCTGCAATATGCGGTGCAGGCACGTCGTCACGGCTTTGCGTTCGAACAGGGCGCGCTGCAATCGCTCGATCGCGCGCAGCATCGCATCACGATCAGCGCGACGCGCGACGAAGACGGCCGCGACGTATTGCCCGCGCGTCACATCGAGTTCGACACCCTCGTGCTCGCACTCGGCAGCGTGACGAACTACTTCGGCGTGAAAGGTGCGGCGGACCATGCGCTGCCGCTCGAGTCCGTCACACATGCGGAATCGTTCCGACGCAAGCTGCTCGATGCGTGCACGCGAGCAAACCACGTGCGGCGCGTGAGCGGCGCGCAGCAGGTGCAGCCGGTGTCGATCAACATCATCGGTGCGGGCGCGACAGGCGTCGAGCTCGCGGCCGCTTTGCGCGACAGCATCCGTTTGATGCATCGCTATAGCCTCTTTGCACTCGACCCGGAGCGCGATTTCTGCATTCGCCTGATCGAAGGCACGGATCGCGTGTTGCCCGCGCTGTCGCAGCGCGTTTCCATGCGTGCGCGGCGGATGCTGAGCGGCCTCGGCGTCGACGTGCTGACGACTACGCGCGTGACAGAAGTGCGCGCCGACGCTGTCTGGACGCACGACGGTCAGCAACTGCCCAACGATATCGCGATCTGGACAGCAGGCATCGCCGGGCCGCCTGTGTTGCGCGTGCTCGACGGCATCGAGGTGAACCGCAACGCACAAGTGCTCGTGAGCCGCACGCTGCAAACCACGACGGATGAAAACGTCTTCGCATTGGGCGATTGCGCAGCCTGCCCTTCGCACGCGGATGGCTTCCTCGCACCACGCGCGCAGGTCGCGCATCAACAGGCGACGTTTCTCGCGCGTGCGTTGAAGTGCCGTGTCGGCGGCGAAGCGCTGCCCGAGTTCACGTATCGCGACGCGGGCACGCTGGTCGGTTTCGGCGACGTCGGCACGATCGGCAGTCTGAGCGGCTTGCGTGAACGGCCCGTGTTCGTCGATGGCTGGCTCGCCACCATCGTGTACCGGCTGATCTATCGCCGGCACATGATGACCGTCAGCGGTTTTGCGCGCATGGCGCTTGATACGGCGAGTCATTGGCTGCGTCGCCGCGTGCATCCCGTGATCCGGCTGCACTGATTCACCTGGCACGCCGTCAAACGCGTGGCGCCAGCCGTCAGTCGAGAAACTCGGCGGACCTTTGGCGCAGCGCGGCGCTGAACTCGTCCAGCCAGCCAATCGACAGCCGCCAGCTCTGCCAGTACAGATCGACGTCGAGATGCTTGCCCGGTGCCATGTCGATCAGTTCGCCGCTTGCGAGTTGCGCGGCGATCATCCGTTCGGGGCACATGCCCCACCCGAGCCCCGTCGAACATGCGCGCAAAAAGCCGGACACGTGCGGAATCCAGTGCGTCGGCGCATCGACTTCGGCGCGCGTGATCTTGCGCACGAAGCGCGTTTGCAGCTGATCTTTCGGATTGAAATCGACACACGGCGCACGGCGCAGCGTGTCACGGCTGATGCCCTCGCTGAAATATCGCTCGTAGAACGCGGGCGTGCAGACGGCCAGATAACGCATGCGTCCAAGACGCGTCGAGCGGCACCCTTGGACCGGCTCCGATTGCGTCGTCACGGCCCCCTGCACGCTGCCATCGCGAATCCGCTGCGCGGTATGGTCCTGATCGTCGATGACGAGATCGAGCAGCATGCCGCGCTCCGCGCAGAAGTCCGCGACGGCGTCGATGAACCAGGTACCGACGCTGTCGTCGTTCACAGCCACGCGCAATGTCGGCCACGGTTCGAGCAAGGCGCCGGGCAGTTCGGGCATGCGCCCGTTGAGTTCGGCCTCCAGCAATTGCACCCGTTCCGTATGCCGGCACAGCAGCGCTCCCGATCGAGTCGCCGTGCAGGGCTGCCCGCGCTTGACGAGCACGCTGCCGACGCGTTCTTCAAGCAGTTTCACCCGTTGCGACACGGCGGAAGGCGTCACATTCAGCGCCGCGGCCGCGCGGTCGAACGAGCCGTGACGCACGACGGCCGCGAGCGCATCCAGCAGAGCATAGTCGAGCATTAGCGTTCCTTAATCGGCGTTACGGAAATTAGCTTCTCTTATTGTAGCCATCGCGGCACACTCTCGCCATCCAATCCATCCTTCTCTTCAAACCATCATGAACTGGCTGGCTTTTTCGCACGGCGCCGCATTGTGCGCCTCGCTGATCGTCACGATTGGCGCACAAAACGCGTTCGTACTCCGTCAAGGCATCATGCGCTCGCACATCGGCAAGATCGTGCTGCTGTGCACGCTATCGGATTTCCTGCTGATCGGCGCGGGCGTCGGTGGCGCGTCGGTGCTCGTCGAGCGCTATCCGACCTTTATTCACGCGCTGCTGTATGTGGGGCTCGCCTATCTCGCGTGGTTCGGCATCAGTGCGCTGCGGCGCGCGGTGCGCCCGCGCCATGCCGTGCTCGATACCGATGCGAACGGCGACACCGCGCCGCCGGCGCAGCGCGCGATGCCCATCGTGCTGATGACGCTCGCGTTCACGTGGCTCAATCCGCACGTCTATCTGGATACGTTTTTGCTGATCGGCACGGCGGGAGCGCGTGAAGCGCAGGGTTTGCGCGCCGCGTTCGCAGTCGGCGCGATGGCAGTGAGCGCGATCTGGTTCGTGGCGCTGGGATATGGTGCGCAGGCGCTTGCCCCGCTCTTCAAGCGCGCCACTGCATGGCGCGTGCTGGATGGCGCGATCGGCAGCATGGTGTTGCTGCTGGCCGTCACGTAGTTGCGCTGAGTGTCACTGAGTGTCAGTGAGCGTCACTGAGCGTCGGCGCCTGAACTTCACCTTCCTCAGCGGCGCCCTGTCGCCGAGCACTGTGCCACCGTCGCCAATAGTCTGCAAACCGCCATCCGTCACATAGGGCACGAGGCCGAGCGCCGCGATCTTCCGCACGATGTCGCGGCGGCAGGTATCGTTGCCGGGCGGGCAGTAATCGATTGAAATGACGGGCAGACGGTAGCGCTCGTGAATCTGCCGCGCCTGACCAAGCAGCCATTCGCGATCGTTCTCCGGTACGTCGTCGTAGCGTTGATTCGACTGGTCCCAGCGGCCGAACAGCGATTCGAACGCGACGGCCGCGACCTGCTCGTGCACCCGCGGCAGCATATCGAAGCCGCGATTCAGTATCAGTTGCGCCTGCGGATAGCGCGCCTTCAACGCGTGCAGCACGGCTACGATGCCTGCCTGCTGGTGCACCCGCTCGACGTCCGTCTTCGCGACAAGCTGGTACGAATCCAGCGTATCGAGAAAAAAGCCGCGATAGCCGCGCTCCCACAGCGGCTTGACGATCTCGTCGACGAAGAATGCGGGCCAGCCGGGTGCCGTCTGATCGACGATCGTCGACGACCACGCCGTATTGCTGCCCGCGAACCAGGTCTTCGGCATCCTGGCGTAATACGCGCGCTGTTTCGTCACCTCGCCGACACTGACATACGCGTACCAGTTGGGACAGTGCGCCGTATGCGTGCGCGGATCGAAACCGCTGTCTGGCTCGATCACCACGGTGTCGAACGGTTGGAAGCGCTCCGCCTGCACGTTCGCGCCGTAGAAGAATGCAACGGCACCGATGCCCGTCGACGACACGCGCTTGGACGCAGCCAGCGCGGGCCGCACCCATGCAACCGACAGCAACAGGATCGCCACGGCCGCGCATGCGACGACGATCCACGAAACGCCCAGGCGGGCGAGAGAACTGGCTGTCATGATCGGACACGTAGCGCCTAGTTGCGCAGCATGTAGGTTTCGTATTCGAGCTTGCCGAACTTGCGATCGAGCAGCTGCACCGCGGCGACGACGAGAATCAGCAGCGTCAGCGCGAAGCCATAGCCATAGAAGTCCGGCTGCATCAGCAGCGTAATGCCCGTCAGAATACCGTTCAACAGCACAAATGCAATACACAGCCGCAACACCGTGCGCCGCGCGTCGAGATAGAAGAATACGTTCAGCAGGCCAAGCAGCAGCACCTGCAGACTCGCGGCGATCACGTCGACGATCATTAGCGGCATGTACAGCGACGAAATGCCGAGCGCATCGAGCACCAGACGGCCGAACGCGAGAATCAGCAGCAGCACGGCCGCCTGAATCTTCACGATCTCGTAGAGCCCCGCCCGCACGCTGCCGACCATCATGTCGCGCATGTCGTTGATATGGCGCAGTGTCGCGCCGCTGCGCACGGCGTCGTAAAAGCGGTCGTAGTATTCGACGAAATCCGCTTCGATGCGCACGAGGAAGGTCGCCATGCCCGGCATCACGCACACGTAGGCGATGAACACGGGAATGTCGTAAATCACGGAAGCATTGAGCGGCCCGATCACCTTCGCGCCCGTGCCAGGCGCATACCAGAACATGAACTTGTCGATCCACACGCCGAGGTTGAACAGGAGGCCGACCATCGCGAGCCTCGGATAAGCAAAGCGCTTGTGGATCACCTCGAATGAGATGAAGCGCGGGCTGCGATAGTTGCGATAGATGAGCCCCGACAAGCCCGCGAGCAGCACCACGTGCCCGGCGACGAAACCGCCGAGCAGACCCGACAGGCCGTGCGTATTGAGCATCAGCGCAAAGGCGACGGTGCAGCCGTAACCCAGCGCGAACACGTACAGAATCTGCCGGTACTGCTTGACGCTAGACAGAAAGATCACCGCGATCCAGATATTGCTGACGACGACGAAGCCCGCCACCATCAGCAGCCGGTAGACGAGCGGCTCGCCGCGAAAACCGAAGCCGACGGCCAACATGCCGAGCACGCCCGACGCCGCAGTCGACATCAGCACGACGCCGTTGTAGTTCGACAGCACGAGGTCGTCGCGCTTCTCGAACAACCGGTCCGAGATGAAGCGCGTGAACGACAGTTGCAGCGGTCCCGTCAGTATCAGACTGCACGCAATCAGATAGGTGACCGAGACCTGGAACTGCACGATCGCGTACTTCGGTATCACGAACGCGAGACTCATCACGCCGATCACCAGGATGCCGAAGATCGACAGGATCAGCGGGCCCGAGCTGATCAGGCCTGCATACGCGTAGGCACGTGCAACGCCAAGCAGCGTCTGGTGCTTGAGGATCTTGCGAAGTTCGAAACCAATGCCAGCCATCAGCGCACCTCTCGCGTCTGTGCCGCTGCCGCCCTGCCCGTATGCATCGGACAGCCGCCTTGCACGCTTTCTGCCGCCTTGACGCGCGACGGCGCGGCCATCAGGCGTTGATACAGCACGCGATATTGATCGGTCATCTGCGCCTTCGTATAGAAGCGCCGCACACGTTCGATACCCGCCTTCTGCGCAGCCCGCCAGCGCGGCTCGTCGCCGAGCAGGTCGAGCACAGCCTGCGCGAACGCAGCCGGGTTCGCGATCGGCACGACGCTGCCTGCTACGCCCAGTGCGCGGTCCTCGTCGCCGTAGCCCTCGATCAGTTGCCGGCATGAACCGACGTCCGTCGTGATCGACGGAATGCCCGCCGCGAAACCTTCGAGCACGACGAGCGGCAACGCCTCGCTGATCGACGTCAGCGCGATCGCGTCGACCTTCGGCAAGATGTCGTGGATGCGCTGGAAGCCGAGGAACCTGACGTTCTTCGCGAGACCGAGACTTTCGGCGAGCGCGCGGCACTCCTGCGCGTACGCGGGATCTTCTTCCTCGGGACCGACGATCCAGCCTTCGATATCGGGCATCGCGCGCGACGCGATGAATATCGCGCGAATGAAGGTCTTGATGTCCTTGATGGGCACCACGCGGCCGATCAGCGCGACCACATTGCGCGGCCGCGCGACCCGCTGCTCGATGAGCGGCGCGAGAGCGTCCACGTCCACGCCGTTCGGAATGTTGCGCGTGCGCGCGGCTTGCGCGCCGTCGGCGATCTGCCGCTGACGGTTCGCTTCATACAGCGCGACGATATCGTCGGCGGCGTCGTACGCGAGCTTGCCGAGCGCTTCGAAGAAGCGCACCCACAGTTCGCGGAAGTAGCTGATCCGCGAAATATCGCGTTCGAACGCGCCGCGGTTGTCGCGGATCCACTGGCTTTGCAGCAGGTCGATCTTGCGCTCTTTCGTGTAGATGCCATGCTCGGATACGAGCAGGGGCCGGCCTGTCCGGTAGTGCAGCAGCGCGCCGAGAAAACCGGCATAGCCCGTCGACACCGTGTGATACACCTTCGCGGGCGGCAACTGCTGCGCGACGCGCGCAAGCTGCCACAGCGGCTTGTGCATGATGCGCACGGTCCAGAAGTAATCGGTGAACGACGGGTCCGTGCAGTAGCGATGATATTGATCGACGATGAAATCCCACGCCGCCCGGCTCGTCAGGAACTGCTCTTCGCTCAGCGGCGCGTTGTCGCCGATCAGTTGCACCATGTCGGCCATCATCGCGCCAGCGTCGGCCTCGCCCTTGTTGCGCCATGCCTCGTGCAGCGCAGCCGACTTCGCGAATGCGTCGGCATCGCCGGGAATTTCGCGCACGGCCTGAGCGTCGGCGGCGCCCGCTTCATACAGATAGTGCGCTTCGAAATGCACGACGTTGTCGGGCAGCGCATAAGCGGCGCCGTTGTAGTCCTCTTCGCGGCTGCCGATGAACGCAATCGCAAAGCGCAGTTCGGGATACGAGCGGAGCATTTCGTTGACCCAGCTCGACACGCCGCCACGCACGAACGGGAACGTGCCTTCTAGCAGCAGGCAGACATCGGCGTCCGCAGCGCGGCGCATCAGTGACGGTTTCATGTTGACCAGTAACGCGCGACAGGTTTGAGCATCGGCAGCGTCGCGGCATTGCCGAGCGACGCGAGCAGTTCGGAGACGCGCGGGTACTCGCCGCGCAGATATTCGACTTCGGCGAGCCACGGCACGAGACGCTCGCGCGGGAATCCTAGCGATTGCGCACGGTCCATGTAGCGCGCGGCTTCGTCAGCGTGGCCGTTGGTGAGCGCGAGGCGGCCGCGGATCATCCACAGCGCGGCATCGCTGTCGTCGATCTCCAGCGCGGCGCGCGCATAGCGGTCCGCCTGCTCGAGCGTGTGCCGGAATACGGCTCCCTGCACGAGGTTCTGATAGATCAGTTCGAAATAGAGTTCGGCGAGCTGCCGGTTGAGCGCGCGGCGATCGTCGTCCGACGGCGCCGACGCCAGCGTCTTCGCCGTATCGAAGATGCGCTGCATCACGTCGTTTTCCGCTTGATCCAGCGTGCCGTAAGCAATCAGGCGCACGTCCTCCACGGGGTCCGCCAGCAGATCGCGCAGTAGCGTGCCCGTTGTACGCGTCGGCATGCTCTGGATCGCGACGAGCGCCGACAGCCTGTCCGCCGCCGCGACCCTGGTGTTGATCAGACGAGCCTGAAGACGCGCGCCGCCGCCATGCGACACACGCGACATCAGGTACGTGACGAACTCCGGTGCGGGCACGTCGCCCATTTCGTCGTCGGGATGCGACGCCGGGCTGAGCGCCGCCCAGATGCAGCTCGCGAGCACGACCAGACCGCCGAACAACGGCACGAAGGTGCACGCGAGTCCGAGCAGCAGCAGGCTCCACGCACGCGGCTCCCGATAGCGCAGCGGCAGCAGCTGGCGGACCAGCAGCGCCTGCAACGCACCACAGACGACATCGAGCACGATGACGGGCAAGAGCGGATCGTATCCCGTCGGCCATTGCGCGAAATACACGATGCCCACGCCCTGCAGGCATGCAACGATGGCGATGCCGGGTGCCGCGAACATCGACAGCATGAAAGCGATGGAGCCGCCTGCCCGGCGGTTTGCCTGGGTGTTATCCATCGAGACCGCTACGCATGAGAAGACGCTTGAGCGCCGGACCCGGCTCGTCGCCGCCCAGATGCAGCGTATGCACGCCGATACGCGCGCCTTCAAGGTCGAGATTGAACTGTGAGCGCAGGCTCGATTCGATCCGCGCGAGATAGCCGTCGACGCCCGTTGCATCCGTCGCGGGCATCAGGTTCAGCAGCACCGACCGCCCTGCTGCTTTCACCGGCCACATCAGATCGAGCGCCCGACGGCGGCGCATCACATGTTCGAAGAACGAATCGCCGGCATCGTCATGCGGGAACACGAGCGCCACGAGCGACGACGTAATGCCCGCCGAGCGTTCGAGACGCGTGAGACGGCCGACGTCGAGCGCGAATTCATACGGGCAATCGGGCACGGCCTCGAGGATGTCGCGCACCTGCTGCGAATGCTCGACACCGTCCGCGTAATAGCCGAGCAGCACGAGCAGCAGTTGCAGGTTGTCGAAGTTCAGCGACAGGAACGGCATGCGGCGGATCGCGAGCATCGCCAGCATGCGGCCGTCGGCGGAAATGAGCGGCGCACAGACGAGCAGACGCGTGTTCGCCACGGGCCGGTCCTCGCTCTTCAGATGCGCGACCGCGCGCGTTTCGAGCGCGCGCTGAACGAGGTCGTCGCGCGGATCGAAATCGAATGTGTCGCCGACACGCGCGAGCGCCTGACGCCCGACCTTGTCGTCATGCACGGGATACAGAGCGGCCATTTCGAGCTGGCAGGCCTGCGCGACGAATTCGAGCAGTTCCCGCGCGCCCGGGATGTCGGACGAACGATGCGTTGCCGTGTCGAGACCGTGCGCGACGGAGATCCGGCGCAGCTCGGTGATCGAGTCGCGCAGCGTGGTCGGCTTCGTCAGCAAGTCCTTTTCGAGCCGCTCATGCGACAAGCGCATCAGATAGTGGCTGTTGGTGATCGCGACGAGACGGTCGTTCAGGTAGTCGTTGATCGCGTTCGCGCGCTGCGCTCGGCTGCCCCACGTATCGCCGAAGTGACCCGCGACGATGGTCTGCAGCACGCCCCCCGTGAAGAACAGCGTCGGCCACGCGGCCGCGCCGCCCTGATGCAGCAGCTGCGTCAAGACCTGATACGAACCGACCAGCATCGCGCAGCCGAGCAGGCCGAGCAGCGTGCCGTAGCGCAGCGCAACGACGAGTGGCGCGAACCACAGCCACGGAAAACCCGCGTGCAGCAGGAACGGATCGTCGCGATCGAGCCCGTAGCACACTGCGAAGACCACGCCGACGAATACGATCGTCTCGACGATGGAAAACGGCCGCGACACTGCGGGCGCGACGAGGCGCCGCCACGCGCCCAGATTGCCGAACGGGTTCGATTGACGCGGCTTCGCCGCACTGACGGCGCTTTGCGCGGTGACGGTATTCACAGCCGACTCCTCATCACGTGTCGAATTGCTGGGGTGTTGCAGCGTGCGTCGCAACGATGCGCGATGCTCACGCCCGTGCTTGCGCGCCCGCGCATCAGCCGCGCGTGTGCAGCGGCGACAGCAGGCTGCCGATCAGCGACGAAGCGACGCTCGAGAGGCTCGAACGCGTCCAGCCGCTCTTCGAACCCGTCGCGCTCCACACGACCTGGCCCGACGCCACGTCGATCAGCTCGAACGTCACGCCCGCAACGGGCTCGCCGTCGACGCCGACCTTGTAGCGCCACTCTTCGACGGCGCCCGTGAGCACGTACTTCACATGCTGCTCGCGCGCCCACGCCAGCTTCTTCTCGCCGATATCGCGCTGCGCGGTATCGAACATCGCGTTCGCCGACGCATCGACGGGCGCGAGGCGCACATCGGCGAAACCGTTCGCGCGCAACGCATTCGCCGCGATGGCGGACGCGCTGCTGCCCGCCGCCGGCGTTTCGGTGAAGTTCGCCATCGTGACCACGGCGACGGCATCCTTCGATGCGAGCGAAGGCGACCCCGCCTGGCGGACCGTTCCGCATGCGCCGAGCACCAGCGCCGACGCGGCTATGGCCGCCACCCATTTGATCAAACGAGACCACCCGTTGATGTTGCTCATCGAACCACTCCTCAGAAAAGTCGTTTTTCGCTCAGTGTGTCGCGGCTTCAGTAGAACCACCGATAGCGCGCGCCGAGTATCGTCACGGGCGTGCCGACCTTCGACACGCGCTGATGCTGCAAAAACACGGCTGCGTGATCGCCGCCGAACACGGTGCCCGCAATGCCGAGACTCACGTCCGGCCCCCAGCCCTGGATCGAGTCGTGCACGATGCCGACGTCGAGAAACGGTCGCCATGCATGCGTGTACTGCTCGAGCAATTCGTCGCCGAAGCTGAAGAAGAAGCCGTACTGCGTGTAGGTGTCGGGCATGAAGTCTTGCGGCGACGCGGGCTGCAACGCGGTCGGCAGCAGGTTCGTCATCAGCGCGTCGGCGCTGCCGCTCGCGCCGTAGGCGCCATGCGTGATCAGCGCGCGCAGCGTGTAGTCGGGATAGGCCGTGCGGATGCGGTAGCTCACTTCGCCCGTGGACAGCACGCCGCTGCCGAGATAATGGCGCGCCTGGCTATAGAAGCGGTCCGCCTCGATGCTGCCCGTGAACGTGATGCGTTCCGTCGCGCGATACGTGAAGTCGCCGATCAGGTTGTCCTTCATGCCGCCCACCAGCAGCGTCTGGTTTTCGTCGGCGACCTGGTTGCGGCCGGCGCGCACGCCGAAGGTCAGCGGCGAGTTCCGCCCCACGTCGGCGGCGAGATCCAGCGTGTAGAAAGCGGCCGAACCGATGCGTCGTCCACCCGTGATCGTGAACGACGTGTCGCGCGTGCGGCGTTCGCCGTAGAGGTTGAGCCAGCGGTCGACGGACGGCACGTTGGTCAGTTGCGTGATATCCGTCGAGTGCTGGAAGTGCTGAACGGCCGTCACGCCGACGAGATAACGCTCGGCCACCTTGCGGCTCGCCGCGAGCGTCGTCTCGACGTAATCGAGCGGATGCTCGATATGGTTGGTCACGTCGGCGCCGAGGTACTGCGGCCAGTCGAGCGTGGTTTCCGTCACGCGCGTATGCAGGTCGGTGTCTTCGGGTGCACCGTCGAGCGCATTGAAGGCGAGTTGCTGCGCGCGGTCGGGCCGGTCGACGGCGATTGTCGCGTCGATACGGTCGTTGACGGGCAGGCGCGAGCGCGCCTGCGCAAGCAGCCGCTCCATCTCCGGAATATCGTTCTCGGCGAGGGCAATCGTGAGCCGCGCATCGGCGGGACGCGACAGACGTTCCGCGTACTGTTGCGCGAGCCAGCGCTTCGCGAGCGGATTGCTTTCCTTCGACAAGGCCCACGCCACGGCCACTTCCTTGGCGACGGCGCCGCGCACCCGCACATTCTCGGGCAACGCGGCGCCATCCATCGGCGCGCCGCCCGGCAAGCCCTTTGCCGCGCCGATCATCGTGCGGCGCGCGATTGCGTTGTCCGTAGATGCCGGCTTCGCCGACGTCAGACTGTCGAGCAGTGCCGCCGACGCATCGCCTGTCGCGTAGTCGGCAGAGAGCGTCACGCGGCGGCCACGCAGGTCGTCGAGCGTTTCGGCATCCTGCGCGGTGCGGCCGCGCATCGCCGCGCGCTGCGCGCCGTGCAGTTTCACGAGCCGCGCTTCGTCTTGCTGCATCTGCAGCCACACCTTCTTGCGGATCGACCATGCGAGACCGTCGTGGCCCGCCTGCTCCTGCGCATCGGCGTAGGTGAGCAGCCACAATGGGTCGCGCGACATCATCGCCGACTGGCGCCGCAGATATTCGAGCGCGGCGACGGGCCGGTTCAGGCGCATTTCGGCGGCGGCATACGGCTCCCACAATGCCGAGCTATGATCGGCACTACCGCGCCAGCGCTTCAACGCTTCGCGCAGATCGCCGTCGCCGCCGTAATCGACGAGCGTCCACAGGTACGCGGCGCGCAGATCGGAACTTGCGCCGGGCAGGTCGACGGCGCGCTTCAGATCGGCCAGCGCCATCTGCGGCTCGTTAACGAGGCGATAGTATTCGGCGCGCACGCCGAGCAGCGCCGGCGATGCCTCTGCTGCCCTGCGCTGCTCGGGTGTGAGACTCGCGAGCAGCGTCGCGATGCGGTCCATCGCCTGCGCGTCGGTGTAATAGAAGATCGCGTCCTGCAATGCGCGAACCGTATGATCGCGGCGATAGCGCAACTCGGCGACGCGGCCGGCATCGATCGGATAGGGATCGTAGAAGTACGTCATGTCGCCGAGGTCTTCGGGCGTCGCCGCGCCGCTCGCGATCAGATGCCCGTACGCTTCGTTCGCGTCCTCGTCCCGTTGCAGGAGGCGCGCGAGTTCCGCGTAGTTGCGCCAGAAGTCTTCGTCGGTGTCTTTCGCGCCGGCGCGCGCCATCTGCAGCGCGGCCAACGCCGCGCGATAGTCGCCCTGACGGTACTGCACGCTCGCGGTGCGAAGCGCCGCATTCGCATCGTCGGGATGACGCGCCTGCACCGCGCGATACGTCGCAAGCGCCTGGTCGTCGTGGCCCGCGCGTTCGGCCAGCTGACCGATGCGCTGGTCAAGCGCGTCGGCGTTCTGCGCGCGCGGCAGCTAGCGCAGGAACGCGAGGCCGTCGTCGGGGCGGCCCAGCCGTTCGTAGGTGGCCGTTACGCTGTCGATGAGCGTCAAATCGTTCGGCGTCGCGCGCGCCTCGTGCACGAGCGCCGTGAGATACGCTTCGTCGTCGTCGAGCATCGGCGCGATGCGCAGCACGTTCTGCCAGCCGACCTGATCGTTCGACAGTTGCGCATAGTCGAGCCACGACTTCAGCGCGAGCGACGGATCGCGATTCCATTCCGCGACCTGCGCAACACGCTTGACCCAGTCGACGGCGCGCGGATCGCGCTGCACCTGCTGCACGGCGACCTTCTGCGCGCTCGCCAGATCGCCCGATTCGACGAACGCCTGGAACACGACGCCGGCAACGCTCGGGTCTGAACGGAGCGCGGCCCGCGTTGCGTCGTCCAGGCCCGCTGCGCCGCTTGTGGCTTGAGGCACTGAGACCGCCGTTGCAACGCGGAACACTCGCACACTGCCCTGCTTGCGTTCGGCGGACACGCGCGTCGCGTCACGCAGGCGGCCGTGCGCATCGAGACGGCGATAGGCGACGGGGCCATCCATATAGGCATACGTCGCCTGCGCCGCTGCGCGCAGTTGCTCGCCGGGCGGCAACCCCGGTTCGGCCAGCGCGTACTTCGCCAGCAGCTTCGCATAACGGTCGACGGCATCCGGGCGGTTCGCCGCGCGCGCGAGATTGAGCATCGCGACGAGCGTCGCGGGATCGTCGGCGAGCGGGCCGAGATGCGCGTCGGCGGCCGTGAGTGCCTCGTTCAGCAGATTGCCCGACTGAAGCGTGCGAATGCCCGCGACGAAACAGCGGCGCTGTTCATCGCGCGTCTGCGCCGTGGCCTGCTGGCGGAACCAGGCATCGGCCGCCGCACGATAGTCGCCGACCTGCAGCGCGTAACGCGTGATCTGCGTGTCCCATTTGTCGCGGCCGTCGGGATCGTTCGCCGACAGCCGTGCATATAGATGCGCAGCAAGATCGGGCATGCCGACAGCGGCGCAACGCTGCGCGAGCCACTCGAGATCCCTCGGCGCCCACGGCAGCTTCGAAGCCTGCGTCAGACGCGCGCGCAGATCCTCTAGCGCGGACGCGCGGCGCGGATCGTCTTCGGGAATCGCGAAGGTCCGCTGCTCCGTCACCGACAGATGCAGCATCATCGCGCTGCGCAGCATGTCGTCCGTGCCGAGCGTCTCCATGCGTGCGGCGATGCGTTCGGCGTCGTCGGTGCGGCCCAGATACAGATACTGCGCGCCGAGCAGCGAAAGAAACTCTTCATTGTCGGGACGCACTCGCGACCATGCTTCCAGATACGCGACGCTCAGTTCGTTCGGCGCACCGACGGACGCGACGCGCTGGCGCAGGCCGCCGCTTGGCGACACGCCGTACATCGTCACGACTACCACGCCCGCGAGCGTGTAGATGAGCCACGGCGGAACGATACGGGGACGTTTGTCGTTCGTTTTATCGTTCACAGCGGATCTCGACGGGCTGGTATTGGACTTCGAGCGCGTTGACGGGCGGCGTGTCGAAGCGTGCGTAGATGCCTTCGCGTTTGAGCGGCACCGGGCGGCCGGCGACGCTGGCGCTGCAGGTCTGTGCATTCGCGAGCTTCACGAACGGCTCGTAGTACCCGCCGAATTCGAACGACAGACCCTTGCCATCGCGCTTGAAGTCACGCACGAAACCGTTCGCTTCCGCGATGTACGGCAGCGGACCCGCCTTCGGGAGCGCGCCCGTTTCGTCGAACGACACGCGTGCCGCGCCATCCGTGATGTGGATATATATGCCGTCCGGACCTGGCGCATAACCCGTCACGCCGGGCGATGCGTGCAGGTCGGGCGCTGTCGGCCGCGGCCAGTGCAGTTCGCGCACCTCGCCGTTGCCGCGCACGAGCCAGTCATTCGACTTCGCGTTGGTCGCCTCGCTCTGCACCGAACGCGCGACAGCGAACGAGCGCCAGTCGAGCACCTTGTGCGCATAGTCCGTCATGTGCACGGGCAGCACGGGCTGCTTGAGCACCGTCGCGAAGATCTCGTCGAGCGCGCGCAGCGACGCGACCTTCGTGCCGCTGTACATGTGGTAATAGATGTCGATCGGCTTGAAGCGCAGCGGCTTGTCCGTCATGTCGAAGGTTTCGAGGACACGCGTGAAGCCATAGAACGGCCCGAGCCAATCGTTCGTGTAGACGTTCTCGTCCTGGTTGGGCGCGTACACCTGATACGCGCCCGGCCCTTTCATCACGCCAATGGGCGCGATGTTGGTCCAGCTGTTCGCGCTCTTCGTGATGACGGTGTCGCCGCCATTCACATTATCGACGCCTGCCTGATAAGTCTTGCGCACGACGATCGCGGGCGGCTCGCAGTTGCCTGGCCATTGCAGGATCGTCACCTTCTTGCCTGGAGGCGCGAGGCGCGAGTCGATGTAATCGATCGAGCCCGTCACTTCCCGATCGATATTGAATGTGTAGTTCGGAATGCTCAGCGAGAACGCCGTGTCGCCGCCGCCGCGGTCCACGCGCTCGCCCGTTTTCGCGTCGACGTTCTCCCATTCGAACGGATGCGAGTACGTGTGCGTGCCAATCGCGACGTAGGGCAACGCAAACATCTTGCGCGCGATCGCTTCCAGGCGCGGGGAGATCTGCGGATACAGGCCCTTCGGCCCCACTTCGCCCTCGATCACCGACAGCGTCATCGGCACCTTGTAGCGCGTGAAGATCTGCTGATACAGCGCTTCGCCCGAGTAGTCGGCGCCCGGAAATTCCGCACGCGATGCGAAGCCGTCGCCGTCTACGTGCGACATGAACAGCCGCCGGCCGTTTTCCGTGGTGACGCTCGGCGATGGCATCGCCTGCAGACGCAGCGCCTGACGCAGAAACTCGATGGGCTGGATCGCCCAGCGCTCCTGACCGATGCCATTGAGCGACACGACCGTGTACGGGCTCATCGCGAAGCCGCCCCACGGCGTGATCGCGATCGGGTCGAGCGTCGCTTCGCCGCTCTTCACGCGCAGCAGCGATTTGCTCGCGCTTCCGACTTGCACCCCCGTCAAGTCGCGCGCACCGAGCTTCGGATCGACTTCGAAACCGACCATCGGATCGCGCGACACGGCTTCGATCTTGTCGGCGAACGGGCCCGCGACGGCTTGCAGATCGAGCGCGCGGCCTTCGTCTTCCGCCGCGTCGAAACCGAACTGGCCCATGAACACGACGGGTACGTGCGCGGCCATGCGCGCATCGACCCACGTGCGCCACGCACCGCTGTTCGCGGTCTCGTCGCCCTGCAGCCACGCGACGACGCCCGCGTAGCGGTCGGGCGTGATGCCGTCGGGCAACGGCTCGTTGACGTTCGCGTACTCGACGTCGTAGCCGAGATAATTGAGCGGCGTCGCCAGATCGCGCACGCCGGGCGTTTCGTCGAGCGGCAGCTCGGCCTCGCTGTCCTGCACGATCAGCACCTTGCGGGGCAGCACCTCGATCCCGCCGACTCCGATCACGTTCATCGACGCATTCGACACGTACGGCGTGACGCCGGCGGCGAGCACCTGCGCGGCCGTCGTGCGCGCGCACACGCGGTCGTCGGCGGGACAGGTTTCGATCGACACGACGGGCACGCCTGTCGTTTGCGTGAAGCGGCGCGCAGCGGCAAGGCGAGCCTCGCGCTCGCTCGCGGCGACGCTGCCGTTCTGTGCGTCGCGCAGGAGCGGCGGGCCGACGACTGCATACAGCGCGTTCGCGTGCGGCAGCGCGGCCTGCAACGCAGCGTCGCCGCCGATCACGAGTCGTGCGTCGGGATGCGCGGCGCGGATCGCGTCGAGCGATGCAATCGCTACGGGCGTGTCGAGCAGGAAGCCGCGATAGCCGCGCTTCCATAGCGGCTCGATTTGCGTGCCGACGAACGCGCCGGGTGTCGTTTGCGGGGTCTCGGCGAGCGTGCGCGCGAGCCAGACGGTATGGCGCAACGGATGAGCGGCAGGATCGAATCCGCTGGCGGGATCGATCACGACGGCATCGAAGGCCTGCAATTCGCCGACGGGCACGCGCGAGCCATAGAAGAACGCGATGTTGATGCGCGGCGCCTGCGCGTCGCCCGATGCTTGTGCGTGCAACTGAGCGGACGGCTGCGCGGTCGGCGACTGAGCGTGCACGGCGACGCCATGCGTCGCGAACGCGGCAGAGGCCGCCAGCGCAACCACGCGGACGTGCGCCAGCGCACGCACGAGCGCGCGCGGTCGCGCCATCATCGCGCCGTGCCCTGCCTGGCCGACGCCTTGCAACACCCCGTCGAGCGCCGATTGCGCTTCGAATATCATTTGAATCCCCGCTCGCGTACGATTTTTTTCTTTCGGTTATTGCTTTTTACCGACCGACTTTAAAGATTCGGTTTTTTCGGGATTTACCCCTCGATCAGCAGTGCATGCCGAAATGTCAAATATCGGGATGCACGGCACGAATGAAAATCTGACACTGGAAAGACCAGAAGATATGAAACGCTGTCTCTGTGAATCGGCGCGCATTTTAACGCGTTCTGCCGTGCTGGGAAGAGGTGTCGCAAAAATATCACGAGGCTGCAAACGCCCTGCCCGCTTGCTTCCAGAATATCCATTTATACTGAGAAAGGCTCGCAAACGTTTAACGCAATAATCACGAGTTGATAATTGGCTTTCGTTATTTTTCTATTCCGTTGCCACGGTATTGCCCACTATTTCATGCACAACAGAGTCATTTAAAAGTGCAATTGTGAACAACTGAAAGGCGCGCAAACGATTTCGCGGTTGCAATGCGGTGCAACTCCCACTGGGCTGCGTTTATGCGATCATCGGATCATGAACGATCAATGTTACTGGCGCGACCCGCAACTGCCGTTCGTGGAAAGCCGGCTCGCTTTCGGCTCGCGCGCGTGCTACGTCCCGCACACGCACGACACGCTGTCCATCGGCGCTGTCGACAGCGGCCACAGCCATTACGTATGCGGCGACGATCGCGCGCGCCTCGGCCCGGGCAGCCTCGTGCTGATTCCTGCCACGCGGGTCCACGCGTGCAATCCCGATACGGACAGCGCGTGGAGCTATCAGATGCTTCATCTCGATGTCGCGTGGGCGAGCGCGGTGCTGCGCGAGAGCGGCACTGCGAATGCCGACGACGTGCTCGCGCGTCCGTCGATCAATCGGGACCGCGATGCGTACCAGCGTTATTGCGCACTGAACCGGCTGCTGTTCTCGAACGCAGACAGTGCGGAAAAAGAAGCGGCGCTGATTCTTTTCGTCGGCGGACGCTCCTGGCTCGGCGAGGCGCGCAACGTCCCGCCCGTGCCGCGCGTCGCAGTTGATCGCCTGAGACGGATCATGGATCTGCTACATGACGCGTATGACGAACGCCTGCCCATCGAGCAACTCGCGCAGATGGCTGGCATGAGCCGCTATGCGTTCATTCGCGCGTTTCGCGCCGCGACAGGCATGGCGCCGCACGCGTATCAACTGGATCTGCGCATCAACGCGGCACGCCGCCTGTTGCGCGATGGATGCGCGCTCACGGCCGTCGCACATGATCTCGGCTTCGCGGATCAGGCGCATTTCCAGCGCGCATTCAAGGAGCGCGTCGCGATGACGCCCGGCGCTTACCGCCGCGCCGTCGGCCCATGAGCACAGCAACGGCGTAACGGCGCGCACTTTTCTTCAATATCTCCACGCGCCCGTCCAGCAGACTCCCGGCACACACAAGGAGTCGAGATGGGTCTTTCTCTTCAGCAATTCGCAATGGTCGCGGGCGCGCATCTGCTTGCGCTGCTCAGCCCAGGTCCGGACTTCTTTCTGATCGCACGCAGCGCGCTGTTGCGCGGATGGCGTAAGACGGGCGCCGTATGCTTCGGCATCGCCTGCGCGAATGGCGTGTTCATTGCACTCGCGCTCGGCGGTGTGGCCGCGCTGCATCGGCACGGCACCGCGTTCGCGCTCGTCCAGGCGGCAGGCTGCGTGTATCTGTTCTATCTGGGCGGATTGATGCTGCGGCATGCCAGAGCCGCGTCGATCGGCACGCACGGTCAGGATCGCACTTCCGCGCCAACGGCAAGCGCCTGGCTTGCACGCTTTGCCACAGGCTTCGCCTCCGCGATTCTCAATCCGAAGAACGCGCTCTTCTATGCCAGCCTGTTCGCGTTGCTCGCGGCTCGCGACGCGCCCTTCGGCGCACAGATCGTCTACGGCGCGTGGATGTTCGTGGCCGTGTTCGGCTGGGATCTGCTCGTGGCAATGAGCATCGGACATCCGGCTGTCGTCGCGCGCTTCACGCGCCACAGCGCGTCGATCGAGCGCGTGACGGGCGCCGTATTGCTCGCGATCGCAGCAAGCGTGCTGGCGATGCTCGCGCGCCAGTGGTTATGAAGATGTTGATCGGCGACCATGCCGCATCACCCATCGCCGCCGGTTGACGCCGGGACATCATCGATATCCGTGAAGCCGCGATACCCGCACCGCCGCAACAGCTGCCTGGCGTATCCTTTTCATGTCGCCGATATCGGGTTGCCGCCCGCGCTGTGTCGATAGGCATGGGTGTTGCTCCATGCCGTGACGGCGGCGCCTGTGTCTGCCGACGCGGTTTCCGCGCCCGAGGATCGTTCATTGCATCGATCCGTTCAGTCATACTTCGATGGAGGATTCCATGCTTCGATACGCTGCCATCTTCTTCGTCATTGCCATTATTGCCGCCGTCTTCGGATTCGGTGGCATTGCCTCAGGCGCTGCTGAAATAGCGAAGGTGCTGTTCTTTATCTTTATCGTGATCTTTCTCGTCACGCTGCTCATGGGCGTGATCAGACGCTGAAACTGCGGGCAAAGCCATCGCTGAGCGAGGGGACGCGCGCTGGGCCGCGCGTTCGCTTGCAATCGCTCTGGCGGCCGGTTCAGGCGCCCGCGCGGATTTCGAGCACGCTCAGCGCTTCGTCAAGCCTTCTTGCGCGGCTCTTTTGCACGGGCAGGCAGGCGGCGGCGCTCACGTCGTCGACGCGTTTGCGCCAGTACGACAGCGGAAGCGGATCCGTGCCTGAAATGCGCGCCAGCATGTACTCCAGATGCCCGATATCCGACTCAAGCTGATGATGGTTCATGCCTTTCCCCGCCCGCACCGTCCGCGCAGATCGACTCCCATCGTCGCGGCAGCATCGCATTGATATGTGCTGAAGATGGCCCGTGCTGGCTGCCATCGGACGCTCAATATGGCATCAACGGGAAAGGTGCCGCAAGCGCGCCGTTGTTTATCGCCGAAACGTGCCAACTTTCACGCGCTTGTAAAACTGTCACCCTCTCGCGCGAGGCGCGGCATGTCCTGGCTCAGGTCGTAGTTCAGAAAGCCGAGAATCAGGCGCACCATTTCGTCTTCGAAGGCGTCGGTGCCGAAGTAATGCGGACGCTCCTGCGCCGTGGCAAGCAGCACGCCGGAAATCGCGCGAAACAGCACGAAGCGCGCTTCGTCGCTACCGACCCGCTTGCCCAGCTCAGGACTCTCCCGGTTCAGCGTGCCCGCAATCAATTCAAAGTAGCGCCGCATGCCCTGTCCGACTGGCGTATCGGGCGCGGCTTCTGCCCACTCCGCGCGCAAGATGCCGTAAAGGCGTGGCCGGTCGCCGATGAACGCCGCCACCACGCGCATGATGCGGCGCGCGTTGAGCCCCGTGCCGAACGGCGCCGGCTGGGTGAGTGCCTCTTTCATCATCGCCGTCAGGCGTTCGAGCTCGCGTCGTGCAAGCGCTTCGATCAAGCCTTCCTTGTTCGGAAAGTACTGATAGATCGCGCCGATACTGAAACCCGCCGTATCGGCGACACGCTGTGTCGTCAGCCCTGCTTTACCATGCGCTTCGAGCGTGCGGGCAGCGGCTTCCAGAATGCTGTCGAGCGCGAATTCGGCGCGCGCCTGCTTGGGCCGCCGACGCGACGGTGGACTCGTGGGCAAAGATACTCCGTGCATGAATGAAATTGATCTGGTTGAATGCGCAACGTCACCGCGCATGAGCGTTGACGCATGCAGTCTGCATCGGTCAAGTCGATTGTGGCATCGTGGGATGCTTCAGTGCGATCCCGTCGAAGCGAGGGTATCACGCCCTTGCGGGCGAATCGACAGGCGGCGCGTCCCCTACACGTGTGCTCGGCGTGTGCGCTCGGCTAGCGGCGCGCCGCGCTCGACGAACGGTCGACGAGGCCGAGCCCGAGGTCGAGCTCCTCGCACAGAAAACGCTGCAACGCATCGACGGCTGTTTCCTGCGTGCTCACCGCATGCCGCACGAACAGGCCGAGGTCTGCGGCTGGCGGCTCCGGCAAGCCGTCGGACGCGCCGAGCACGCGCATCGTGTCGTGCCGGATATTGCCGTCGAGCAGCACCGATACGCCAAGCCCCGCCTCCACGGCCGACTGCACCGCGGGCAGGCTCGTACTCGTGCACACGACACGCCACGCGAGACCCGCGCGCCGCAAGATCGTCATCACCTGCTGCTGCCACAGACATGTGCCGCCGAATGCGACGAGTGGCAATGGCGTATCGGGATCGAGCAGGCAGCCGCGCGCGCCGACCCAGAACAGCGGCTGCGTCCAGGTGACGAGCGGCGTCGCGTCGACCATCGCGGGATCGCCGACCAGCACGTCGAGCCCGCCGTCGACAAGACGTTGAGACAGTGCTGCACTGGCATCGACGACAATCTCCAGCGCGACCTGCGGATGCGCGGCCGAGAAGCGCCGCAACGCGCGCGGCAAACGGCCGACGGCCACGTCCTCGAGCATGCCGAGGCGCACGGTGCCCGCCACGTCACCGACTTCGAGCGCGCGCCGCGCGTCCTCGCCTGCGCCGAGGATTGCGTGTGCATAGGGCAGCAGCCGGTGCCCCGCATCCGTCAGGCGCACGCCGCGCGGCGAGCGTTCCAGCAGGCGCTGGCCGATGTCGTCCTCGAGGCGACGCAACTGCATGCTGACGGCCGCCTGCGTGCGGGCGAGGCGTACGGCCGCCGCACTGACGGCGCCCGTTTCGGCGACCGTCACGAAGGCGCGGAGAAGACTGTTGTCGAAGTCGCGCATCATCAGCATCCGTTATATCGGCATAAGAAATATCAGCTTATCTTAAGCCGCTTTTCGCCGATATGATGACCGTTCATCGCCCGTTGCACGCCACGCTCCACACACATGAAAGACTCGACGCTCGCCCAATCCGTCACCTTCGACGCCCCGCCCTCGCCCGCCGCGCAGACGCGCCACATCGGCGTTGCCGCGCTGCTCGGCCTGATGTCGATGTCGTGTGTCCAGTTCGGCGCCGCACTGTCAGCGCCGACGATGGACGCATTCGGCGCGCTCAGCACGACGTGGCTGCGGCTCGCGTGGGCGGCCGTCATTCTGGCCATCGTCGTGCGTCCGAAGTGGCGCACCTATTCCCGTGCGCACTGGCTCGCGGCGGGGGTGCTCGGCGTGGCGATGGCGGGCATGACGCTGTGCTTTTTCTCGGCGATCGAACGCATTCCGCTCGGCCTCGCCGTCGCGATCGACTTTCTCGGCCCGCTGACGGTCGCGACGCTCGCTGTGCGCCGTCCGGGCGCGCTGCTGTGGCCGCTGCTCGCGGTCGCGGGCGTGCTGCTGCTCGCGCGCGATCGCGCAGGCTGGATCGGCGAGCCCGTCGGCATGTTGCTGGCGGCGGGCGCGGCGTGCGGTTGGGGCAGCTATATCGTGCTGATGAAAAAGACGGGCGCGCTCTTCAATGGGCTCGAAGGCCTGTCGGTCTCGCTTGTCGCGGCAGCGCTCGTCGCGACGCCCTTCGGCCTCGCCGAGCATGGCGTGCATATCGCGCCGGTGCAATTCGCCGCCACGGCCGGCCTTGCCGTGCTCGTGCCGCTTTTGCCCTACGCGCTGGAAATGATTGCGCTGCGCCACATGCCCGCTTCGTCGTTCGGCATTCTGATGAGCATCGAACCGGCGATCGGCGCGCTCGCGGGCTTCGTCGTACTGCATCAGCCGATGACGGCGCTGCAGCTGGCGGGCACGCTGTTCGTCGTGAGTGCGAGCGTCGGTGTGATCGTCACGTCGCGATGAGCGGACCATCGGGTCCGAATGATGCGCGAGGTCGTGCGGCTAGAATCGACGCATCGACTGACCGAATCCCGACCGCGAGGACCCCATCATGACCGACGACGAGCGCGCCATCCGCCAGCTGATCGACACCTGGCTCGACGCCAGCAAGGCAGGCGACACGGAAACCGTGCTGAGCCTGATGACCGACGATGTGATTTTCATGGTGCCCGGCCAGAAGCCGTTCGGCAAAGCCGCCTTCATGGCGGCGTCCGCGGGACAGAAGAACATCGCGATCGATGGCAACAGCGAGATCCTCGAACTTCAGGTGCTGGGCGACTGGGCCTTTCTGCGCTCGCGCCTCGCCATCAGCATCACGCCGAAGGACGGCTCCGCGCCGCCGATGCACCTGGCCGGCAACACGATGACCATTCTGCGCAAGGAGGCCGACGGCCGCTGGCTGCTCGCGCGCGATGCCAATCTGCTCGTGCCGCAACCTGCGCAACATGCGCAAACTCCGCAAACTCCGCAAATGTGACGCGCATCACCTCTCCCAGGGCGCGCCGTTGTCCCCATCGCGTTTGCCATAACGGTCGATCGCCTGCCTGACGATGTCGCGTTCGCTCGCCCCCTCGTCGGCGAGCGCCTTCAACGCGGCAATCGCGATCGACGCGCGATCCACTTCGAAGAACGCGCGCAGCGCAGCGCGCGTGTCGCTGCGCCCGAAGCCGTCGGTGCCGAGCGTCACGTAGCGGCGCGGCACATACGCGCGGATCAGTTCGGGCACGGCGCGCACATAGTCGGTCGCGGCGATCACCGGGCCGCGCACTGCAGCGAGCGCGGACGTCACATACGGCAACGCGTGTTGCGCGTCGTCGAAGAGGCGCTCCGCACGTTCCGCTGCAACGCCGTTACGATGCAGTTCGGTGAAGCTCGTCACGCTCCATACGGCAGCCGGGATGTTCCAGTCGTCCCTCAGCATGCGCGCGGCTGCCTGCACTTCGCCGAGAATCGCGCCCGCGCCGAGCAATTGCACCTGCGCCGTTTCCAGCGATGCCTGATCGAGCGGATACATCCCCTTCAGCACGCCTTCCCGCACGGTATCGACAGACACAGCTGCAGGCAGCGAAGGCTGTGCGTAGTTCTCGTTCGTGACGGTCAGGTAATAGAACACATCGCGCTGACGTTCGAGCATCTCCCGCATGCCTTCATCGACGATCAGCGCGACTTCGAAGGCAAACGCGGGATCGTATGAACGGCAGTTCGGCACCGTCGATGCCGCGAGATGACTCGTGCCGTCCTGATGCTGAAGCCCTTCGCCGCCGAGCGTCGTCTTGCCCGCCGTCGCGCCGATCAGGAAGCCTCGCGCGCGCTGGTCCGCTGCCGCCCAGATCAGGTCGCCGATGCGCTGGAAGCCGAACATCGAGTAGTAGATGTAGAACGGCAGCATGGCGAGATCGTGCACGCTATACGACGTGGCCGCGGCGATCCACGACGACACGGCCCCTGCTTCGGAAATACCCTCTTCGAGTATCTGGCCGCCCGTGTCTTCGCGGTAGTACAGCATCGAGCCCATGTCTTCCGGCTCATACAACTGGCCGAGCGGCGAATAGATGCCCACCTGGCGGAACAGGTTCGCCATGCCGAAGGTCCGCGCTTCATCGGCGACGACAGGCACGACACGCGGGCCCAGCGACGCGTCCTTCAGCAGACTGCCGAGCATGCGCACGACGGCCATCGTGGTCGACATCTCCTTGCCGTTCGCCTCCAGCGCGAATTGCCCCCAGGATGGCAGCGCGGGCACGGTCGGTGTCCGCGATGCCGCCGCCCGCCTTCTGGGCAGATAGCCTCCGAGGGCAACCCGGCGTGCATGCAGGTACTGCATTTCCGGGCTGTTTTCTGCTGGCTTGTAAAACCTGAGTTGCTCGACGTCCTCGTCCGACAACGGCAGGCGGAAGCGGTCGCGGAACGCCTTCAGCTGCTCGACGTCGAGCTTCTTCTGCTGATGCGTCGTCATGCGCCCCTGGCCGATGGAGCCCATGCCGAAGCCCTTCATCGTCTTCGCGAGTATCACCGTGGGCTGGCCGCGATGCTTCAACGCACGGTCATACGCGGCGTGCAGCTTGCGCACGTCGTGGCCGCCGCGCCGCAAGCGGTCGATATCGTCGTTGCTCAGATGCGCGGCGAGCGCCTCGAGCTCGGGATTCTGGCCGAAGAAGCGCTCGCGGTTATACGCGCCGTCGTTGGCCGAGAAGGTCTGGAACTGGCCGTCGACGGTATGGGCAAACGCGCGCAGCAAGGCGCCCGTGCGGTCGCGTGCGAACAGCGCATCCCAGTCCGAGCCCCACAGCACCTTGATCACGTTCCAGCCGGCGCCCGTGAACTGCGCTTCGAGTTCGTCGATGATGCGGCCGTTGCTGCGCACGGGGCCGTCGAGCCGCTGCAAATTGCAATTGATCACGAACACGAGGTTGTCGAGCCCTTCGCGCGCCGCGAGCGACAGCGCACCGATCGACTCCGGCTCGTCCATCTCGCCGTCGCCGAAGAAGCCCCACACCTTGCGGCCCTCCGTCTTCAGGAGGCCGCGGTTCTGCAGATAGCGCATGAAGCGCGCCTGGTAGATCGCGTTGATGGGACCGATGCCCATCGAGCCCGTCGGGAACTGCCAGAAGTCGGGCATCAGCCACGGATGCGGATACGAACACAAGCCCGGCCCGGCGATTTCGCGGCGATAGTGTTCCAGATGCGTCTCGTCCAGAAAGCCTTCGAGGAACGCGCGCGCGTACACGCCCGGCGACGAATGCGGCTGGAAGTAGACGAGATCGCCGCCGCGCGCATCGTTGCCGTCTTGCCTAGTGCTCGCGGCGCGGAAGAAGTGATTGAAGCCGACTTCGAACAGATCAGCCGCCGAAGCATAGCTCGCAATGTGGCCGCCCAATTCGCCGTACGCGCGATTGGCGCGCACCACCATCGCGAGCGCGTTCCAGCGCAACGCGGCGGCGAGCTTTTCTTCCGTGTCGAGGTCGCCGGGATAAGGCGGCTGCTGATCGACGGATATCGTGTTTGCGTAGGGCGTGACGTTCGCGCGCGCCGTCGCGACCCCATTGCCGAGCGCGTGCGCCGCCAGCCGGTCGAACAGGTACTGCGCGCGCTCGAGGCCGACATGTTGCACGACGCCATCCAGCGCGGCGAGCCATTCGGCCGTCTCCTGCGGATCGCTGTCGATGCGAGCCTGGGTCAAGGCAACAACGGGGCGGGCACCGCTCGATAAATCCGTCATGGCGCAACTCCGGCAGAAAGCGTGGGTGAAAGGCGACTCGAAAAGGTCTCATCAGCTTACCCATGCGTCCGGAAAATGTGCGTCTCTTTTGCTTGCGCAGGCGCTTCCATATAGTGTATTTATTCTGGTATATCGGCTTTACATGGAATATTTACACTATGGCTTCCGACGCCAGACATGCCGCCGCAGCGCGGCGCCTCGACCGCATCGACATCGCGATTCTTCAGCAGCTCCAGCAGAACGCGCGCATCACGAATGCGGAACTCGCGCGCGCCGTCAATCTGTCGCCCACGCCCTGCTTCAACCGCGTGCGCGCGCTCGAAAGACTCGGCCTGTTCCGTCAGCAGGTCACGCTGCTCGACGCGGAAGCACTCGGGCTGCGCATCAACGTGTTCATTCAGGTGAGCCTCGAAAAGCAGGTCGAAGAGGCGTTGCGCCGCTTCGAGCAGGAAGTCGGCGAGCGCCCCGAGGTCATGGAGTGCTACTTGATGACGGGCGACGCCGACTATCTGCTGCGCGTCGTCGTGCCCGACATGCAGGGGCTCGAACGCTTCATCGTGCAGTGGCTCACGAAGATTCCGGGCGTATCGAATATCCGCTCCAGCTTCGCGCTGAAGCAGGTGCGCTACAAGACGGCGTTGCCGCTGCCCGTCGCGGGTCTTACGCTCGCCGCGCAAGACGACGCGCCGCGCGAATGGGCCTGATCTGGGCCCTGCTCGCACGCAGACAGGCGGTTTAGCACGGCGCAGGCGTTACGCGGTCGCGCAGTTCGCGGCGAATGACCTTGCCCGTCGCCGTCATCGGCAACGCTTCGACGAAGTAAATCGCGCGCGGATATTCGTGCGCGGCGAGGTGCGTCTTCACGTGCTGCTGCAGCGCCTGCACCAGCGCGTCGCTCGCGTCGTAGCCGGGATTCAGCACGACGAACGCGGTGACGATCTCGGTGCGCTGCGCGTCGGGTGCGCCGACCACGGCCGCCATGCGCACGGCGGGATGACGCAGCAGGCAGTCTTCGATGGGCGCCGGGCCGATCCTGTAACCGGCGCTCGTGATCACATCGTCGTCGCGGCCGACGAAGCGGATGAAGCCTTGCGCATCCATCAGCCCCATGTCGCCCGTCAGCAACCAGTCACCGCGAAACTTGTCGCGTGTCGCCGCCTCGTTGCGCCAGTAGCCGAGAAACATCACCGGGTCGGGCGCGTGGATCGCGATATTGCCGGGCTCGCCACGCGGGACGGTATGCCCTGTGTCGTCGACGATCGCCACGCGATGGCCCGGCACGACCTTGCCGATCGCCCCGAAGCACGGCTCGAACAGCGTCGCGCACGACGACACGACCACGTTGCATTCCGTCTGCCCGTAGAACTCGTTGATGGTCACGCCGAGTGCGCGCCGTCCCCACTCGATCAGTTCAGCGCCGAGCGATTCGCCGCCGCTCGCGACCGCGCGCAGCGAGAGTGTCCAGCGCTCGGGATGCTCGACGGCGCGCATCATCTTCAACGCCGTCGGCGGCAGGAATGCATGGGTAACGGCATGCCGCTGCATCAGATCGAACGCGGCCTCGCCGTCGAACTTGTCGAAGCGCCGCGCCAGCACGGCGACGCCGTGATGCCATGCCGGCAGCAGCACATCGAATAGCCCGCCGATCCACGCCCAGTCGGCGGGCGTCCACATGAGCCGCGCGTCATTCGGAAAGAACGCTTGCGGCATCTCCACGCCGGGCAGATGGCCGAGCAGCACGCGATGCGCATGCAACGCACCCTTCGGCTTGCCCGTCGTGCCGGAGGTGTAGATGATGACAGCGGGATCGTCGGCGGCCGTCGGTTCCGGGTCGAAGCCGGCCGGCGGCGCATCGTCGAGCGCGGACCAGAACGAGTCGG
The DNA here is from genome assembly GCF_000020045.1 of Paraburkholderia phymatum STM815. Classification (GTDB taxonomy): domain Bacteria; phylum Pseudomonadota; class Gammaproteobacteria; order Burkholderiales; family Burkholderiaceae; genus Paraburkholderia; species Paraburkholderia phymatum. The sequence continues at coordinate 2,116,243 of NC_010622.1, forward strand.
CCTGCAACGCGTGATCCGCCTGATCGACGTCGACACAGAAGATCGTGAGCAATTCAGGCAGGCTCGCGCGCACCGCGGCGATCTTCTGCGCGCCGCCCACGTCCGTCACGAGCGCGACGGCACCGCTATCGGCCAGACGGTATTCGAGCGCGTCAGGCCCGAACAGCGCGAAGAGCGGAACGGCGATCGCGCCGCATTTGTACACGGCGAGATGCGCGAGCGCCGTCTCTACCGATTGCGCGAGGAAGATGCCGACGCGATCGCCCTTCTTCACGCCGCACTTTCTCAACGCGTGAGCGAAACGGTCCGACAGCGACTTGAGTTCGTCGAAGCTGTAGCGCGCAGTCTCCCCTTCACGCGTCTCGCAGATCAGCGCAAGACGGCCGCTGCCGTCGGCCCACTTGTCGCAGGCATCGACACCGATGTTGTAGCGCGGCGGAATGCGCCATTCAAACGCGGTGACGAGGCTTTCGTAGGTATCGGCGGCGGGCAGCATTTGTGTCTCCTTGTTGTAAGCGCTGCCTGTCATGCTACTCCGCTCGCGATGCCGTCGGCGTACGACGGGCGACCGACCGCACGCCGCCCGGATCGGAAAGGCTAATGTAATGGCGTGCGCGCCCGGGTCGTCGAGACAGGCTGAATGCTGCTTCCGTTTTTTTCAGTTGCCTGTTGCGGCCCTCGCCCGCGACAATGCCCCAACTGTGGGAGGAATATGAAGAAGTGCATTCTGCTTGCCGGGATCGGCGTGCTCGCCGCGTGCACGGCGGTATCGGGCGTGGACAGGAAGCAGAACGGCTATCTCTCGGTCACGAGTCGTGGACGCACCAGCCTCGCGTCGTGGAATAGCATCCGCAACGCGGGCCTCAAGCACGCCAACACGTATTGCCGCGACCAGCAAAAACAGATGCACACCATCGAGATTCATACGAACGGCGTGCGTAGCGCAGGCAATCAGACGGTCGAAGTGGTTTTCGAGTGCTTTTAAGAGATGTCGGGCGGTGTTCAGCGCGTGTCTGCCTCGTCGGGGACGGCGTCGCCGAACCGGCTCGCGACGAATGCGCGCATCGCTGCGATCAGCACGGTCGCGCCGACCTGTTCGATGGTGCGCGCGCCGGCCGGAACGGAACCCGTCCATGAAGCACGGTCGCCCGCTGCGGCCGGCACCAGATGAATTCTCGCGCGTTCGATGATCGGGCCGCATTGGGCCCAGTCCGTCGACGGCGCGAAGGCCGCTTCGAGCGCGCGGGCGGGATCGCCGTCGCAGGCGGGTTCTTCGATCCAGCAAAAGCCGTCGTCGACGCGCGGCTTCGGCAGATTATCCGCTCGTGCAACCCAGTAATCGAGTACCGCGCCTTCCAGATCTGAAACTCTCATCTCTGCTCCTGTGGAGATCGTATGTGCCGAACGCAGCTTTGATTGTGCATCAAGTTCGTGTTGCGTTTTATGACGTGGTATTTGTCGTGCCAGATGGCGCCGCGGATGGTGCGCGGCGTGTTCCGTCAATTGAACCGACACGGGGCATCCATGACTTTCCACCTCGGGCGCATTCCGGGCCGCCGCGCCGCTGGCCAGCATCCGCTGCGCAAGCTGTTCGCCGGGCTGCTCGGCATCGTTGCAACGCAAGGCGCGGCGCTCGCCGCGCCGCATCTGTTGGGACATACGATGGCAGGCTTGCACAAGACGATCGTCATCGATGCGCAAGGCGACTCGACGATGTGGGGCTATCAGACGTCGGGCGGCTTCACGAAGTCGTGGCAATCGCCCGACAATCCGCCAGCATTGCTTCAGGCCGCGTTGCAGGCGCGCTTTGGCGCGCGTGTGATTGTGCAGAACAACGGCGTGCCGGGCGCGACGCTCGTCGATCGCGAGCAAGGCGTCAACGGTTATGGGCAACCGTACTCGCGATGGGTGACGATATCGCCCGCGCATATCGTGATCGTCAACTTCGCGCTCAACGACGCCGACAATCACGTGAAGGAGCCGCCCGCCGCGTTTCGCGCGCGGCTCACGCGCTTCATCAAGGAATCGCGCAACGCTGGACGCATCGTCGTGCTCGAAGAACCCAATCCCGTCGATTACGCGTTGAACGAGACGGTCGTGCCGCAATACGTGGCTGTCGTCGATGAACTGGCGAAACGCTACGGGCTTGCGCTGGTGCGGCAGTATGCGCCGATCGGCGCGATGCGCGACTGGCGCTCGCTGCTGATCGATCGCGTGCACCCCACGGATGCGCTTTACCGTCTCAAGGCGGAGCGGCAACGCGAAGTGATCGAACCGATCGTAGCGAGGCTGATGGAGTGAATGCGGCGCACGACGCCGCATGCTCATTCGCCCACGGAAAGCACCTGCTGCGAAGCGACCAGCTTCGGATGAGGCTTGCATCCGCAGATGCACAGATCATCGCTCAACGCGGCATGCCGGCCGTCGGGTGCCGTCATCACTTCGCGCTGACCATCGCACTGGATCGTGCCCGTCGTACGGCATGCCGGACACGCCACGTTGCCGCCTTCATGCGTGACGTCGCGTCCTTCCGGTTGAATCGTGGTCGAGACAACTTGCACCGTGCCGTTCGCCGTCTCGCGATTGCACAGGTTCGCGCGCGCTGAGCCATTGACACTCTTTGACATCATGAGTCCGTGCTCTCAATAGAATCGCGCTGGCTGTCGTCGCGACCTCGCCGCGCCCCTCAGCCACCGGATCATTGCAGTCCAGCAGCAATCACGAGCACGTGTTTTCATGCAGCAACTCGACAGCGTTCGCGGGACGGATTACGCCCTCCGCCGCGGATATAGACAAGGCGATCATGCCTTCAGGCGTTTCGTCGTTTTCAACACCGTTGAAGCGCCGATCTTCAATCACATGCCGACGCCAGGCTCAAACTCATGAAGACGAGCATGGCAAAGGGATTATTGACGACGATTTTTGGCTGGGTAATCGGCGTGGAACTCGTCGCGTGGTGGTGCCTCGATATGAGTGCGCTGGGTGGCGAGGAATTCTGGCCGGTCGTGCTGTGGGGTGTGACGCCATTGTCGATTGTGCTCGGGGTGCTTGTTGGCCGTAACTTGCGTTCCAGTTGGTTTCGTCGGAAGCATGAGCGCTCGTGACCGCTAGCGTCGACGTTTAATCAGGATGACGTATCGATGCGATATCACGACGGTGTGCCGCCGTGCTGAGCTTGCTCCGGAACCGGCTCGGGAATGCCCGACTCGGTGGCTCGCGTGGGTCTCCCGCGATGCCGCCATCGCGGCAAGGCACCCGGCGCGACAGCAAACTAGCATGAGCGCCAAAGTCCTGCTATAATGCGCCTCCCGCCGGAGAGATGGATGAGCGGTTTAAGTCGCACGCCTGGAAAGCGTGTATAGGTTAATAGCCTATCCGGGGTTCGAATCCCCGTCTCTCCGCCACTTTCCCCATAAGGCTTCCCAGCCGACGCGATCCCGCCGCTGTGCCATAGAAACGGGGTTGTGCCATAGATTCAGCACCTCAGATCCCGCGCCGCGCTAAACTACTGTATATCCATACAGGTGCGCTATGGGACTTTTGCAACGAAATGGTGACGATCATCACTGCATGTGGTGTGAGCATTACGGCGGTCCGATAGCGGGCGGCTCGCATGCGGAATGCGTCAGGGAAAAGTACCCCGCGGTTCAGGCGCAGCCGGAAACGGGCTGCGTGTTCTGGGTGCGTGCGATCGGTTCAGATGACGAATCGGGCCCGGCCCGTGCTCAACCGAAGCCGTGGAGGTGAACCATGTTCGAGTACGGCAACGCTGACGCGATTCTCGATGTCCTTCTATTCCGCGCGGAGCCGAATAAGCTGGGCCATACCGCACTGGATGACTTCGAGCACATGTGTTCGGTGACAGGCTGCCCGAAGAACGACAAATGGGCGAAGCTGGCGTTCGTGTGGGAATGGACAGCGCGCGGCCGTGATTGAAGCCTCGGACCTGATGCACGCGACGCTTCAGAGGCGCCCGTTCTCCAACCGAGATTGGCTTTTCGAATGGAAGCTCGATGGATTCCGCTGCCTCGTGCGCAAGCATGGCGAAACAGTCGATCTAATCAGCCGCGAAGGCAATCTCTTCAACTCCTCGTTCCCCGATGTGGTCGCCGCAGTCGCCCACGTGCCAGGGGATTTCGTCTGGGATACAGAGCTGGCCGTCGGTAGCGCACGAGGTAGTGCGGACTTCGCCAGTCTGCAGCAGCGGGCACGGACGATCTCTCCCCGTACCGTTCCGTCTGCCGCACGAAAATGCCCCGCCCGCCTTTACGTCTTCGACATGATGATGGAGGCTCTGCTCGACCTACGCGGCCACCCGCTCATCGACAGGAAAGACCGGCTTCGCGATGCATTCGACGATACCCCCACGCTGGTCTACGTCACCGACGTCGAAGGCGTGGGAGATCTTGTGTTCGAGCAAGCACAGGCCCACGACTTTGAGGGTATGGTCGCGAAGCGCAAAGATTCGCCATACGTGCGCGGTCGCTCGCTGAACTGGATCAAGGTCAAGAACCCCACATATAGCAGGGCTGCACCGCTCGGGTTTGGACGGGCAGCAAAAGAATAAGCAAAAATGCTTGTACAGTCCTTGCTTGTTTAAACATTAATGTTTAATATAAACACATGTCAACAACACGGAGGGACGGTGAAACAGAGTGAGTTCAAGAGGTGGTTAGCTGATCAGGGCGCGAGATTCAAGGAAGGATCGAATCACACGAAGGTCTACCTGAACGGCAAACAAACCACCCTGCCGAGGCACCCCGGCCACGAAATCGGGGAAGGTCTGAGGCAGAAGATTCTGAAGCAGCTCGGTCTGAAGTGAAGGGAGCCCCGAACGGGGCTTTCTCCGCACCGTCTCTCAAGCAATGGAGTGCACTATGTTGCGTTACCCCGCCCTGTTCGAACCGGATGGCGACGGATTCGCCGTGTCATTTCGGGACATCCCCGAAGCGCTGACCAGTGGCGAGACGATGGAAGAAGCTCGAGCGATGGCGGCAGACGCGCTGCTGACGGCGATGGACTTCTATTTCGAAGATCGCCGCCCGGTGCCCGAGCCGTCGAAGGCCAAAAAGGGCGAGGAACTCGTCGCCCTGCCCGCCAGCGTATCGGCCAAGGTATTACTGCTGAACGAGATGATCCGCCAGCAGGTGACGCCATCCGAGCTCGCGCGTCGCCTCGGAACTAGTCCACAGGTCGTGAATCGGATCGTCGACGTCAAGCACGCGACGAAGATTGATACTATTGCCGAGGCCCTCGAGGCCCTAGGCAAACATCTCGAAATTGGAGTCGCTTGACGCGCTGCCTGGTGGCACGCCAAGGAGATTGGATGAAACTGTCTCAATACATCGCCCAGCTGCAGTCAATTTTGGAAACCGAGGGTGACCTGCAAGTTGTGGTGTCGGCCTCCAAGGCCCTCGCATGTGCACAAGGCTTCACTTTCGGCGAACCTCCAGATGCGACGGTCGCCCGAGTGGGCGATTATTACGGAATGAAGCTCGTCTTAACCGGAGACGGAAATGGAGTCAACGAGTTCGCGCGCGTCGTGTACATCGGCGGTCGAGAGCCTCTAGCGCAAACTCCCCTGCATTCGTATACCGCATCTTGGGGCAAAACCTGCAGTTACAGTCCGTAGCCTGTGTTCACGACTTACAGGCTGTGGACTGTTTTCACGCGGGAATGGGCTTCTCATCCCAGTGCGAACCGCCGAACGCGCGCACGGCCGCCCACATGATCGCGCGACGCCATGCCGGGACACCCGTCACCGCCGACGCCTCGCGCAGTACCGCGTCAGCCGTCGCTCGGTCGACGATGTGCGAGCTGTAGATGTAGTCGTGCACCACAGACGCCTCGTTGCTGGTTCCACCAGCGAGCATATAGGCGATGGGCACGCGCGGCACGGACGCCAGATCCGTGACGAAGCCCGTCGGCACGACAATGACCTTACCCGCAACGTCCGAGTCGTAGATCAGCGGCGCCGTCAGGCGCCACTTGCCGTCGTCCATGCCGGTGGCGTTTTCCATCACCAGTGAAGTGAGGAACTTAGCCATTATTGGCTCGCCGCGACGGGCGCCGTCGCAACCGTGGCCGCCTGCATCGAGAGTGCAGCATTCGCAGCCAGGATGACCGTGTCGATTGCGGCCTTGGCTTCGTTCTTCGCCTGATCGGCCATCGACGATCCATCAACCAGTGTCTTGAGCGCGGGCAACGCCGTATTGACGATCGATTGGAGATCCGTCGAGCCGACGCTTGCACCGGCGGCGCACACCTTGTCGAGCGCCGGCTGAACGGTGTTCGCCAGCGTATCCGCTGCACCACCCGTAAATACGCCGTCGCTCCGGAGGATGGCGATCTCCCCTTTCGCGAGCCCGCACGTCATCGACACCTGTTGCTGGAAGGTCAGTTGCGGAGCAGTCGTACACCCGGCGAGCATGGCGATGCATGCCGCAAGCAGCATGAGTTTTTTCATTTCGGGATTTCCTTCAGGTATGCCGCGATCGCGGCGGGGATTTACTGCTGGGAGCTGGGTGCTACGGTTTGCGCAACGGCGCTGCTCTTGCCGAGGCTGATCGGCAGGCTCTTCACGCCATGCCAACCGGTGATGAGGCCGATCATTCCGAACGCGGCTTCGCGCAAGGCCGGATCGTTGACCTTCAGGTAATCGCAGACGGCCAGAAACACGAACAGCAGGCCGACCGAGACCGGCTTAATGAGGTCATTCATAGGCGCTCCTTCGAATGGGCAATAAAAAACCCCGCCGAAGCGGGGTTGGGGTCATCGTTTATACGATGGTCTTGGCGGCGTCGTCAGAGCCTTTTCAATCGGCCATTTCAGGCGATGGATTCGCGCGATCAGCGTGTTGTACGTGAGCCCATATTCTGTCGCCCATTCAGAAATTGCTTTCTTGACGCCATTGAACTCGACGAGCGTGTTTCTTCGCGTGTTGGCCGACTGCTGCGCAGGGGTAGCCCAACGGCAGTTTCCCGGCTCATAGTTTCCATTGCTGTCGGGAAAGCGATCAAGCGTCATTCCCTGTGGCCTAGGCCCCATATCGGCCAAAAAATTCTCAAATGAATCGATCCAACGTTCACAGACGGTGATCCCTCGGCCGCCATAGTCCGCCCATGCGCGCGATTTCGCATTGGTGCAGCGAGTCTTCATCGACGTCCATGTATAGTACTCAGGGCTGAATGTGCGCGCAGAGGTGTGGCCATGCGTCTCATAAATTGAATGGTCGTCGCGCAAACACCCGCAAGACTTGGTACTCCCCGTTCTGAGCGCGCTCAAGAAATATTCCCCGATCGAACCGCAATCGCAACGTGCGACGACTCTTCGATTTGGATTCCCTGATCGCTTGGGTGCATCGCTGACGAATGCAAGCATGCCAAATTTTTCACCACCAGCGAGGCTGATCCTGTTTTGAGGGCGCCGTCTTTTGCCGCATCCGCACGAACGCGTATTGCCGCTTTTCACGGATGCTATTCTGATCTCCGCCTCGGCACCACAGTCACATCTGAAGAGGCCGCGCATCATGCCACGATCGGATGTAGTGGGGCGAAGGAACGTGAGCGAATAGAACTTCTTCCCGGCTAGGCTAGAATGGGGTTCAGCCATCGGTTACCTCTTCACAGGCAATTGGTGGTTAGAGCCGCCCTGGTGTTGGTAGCACCTTGGCGGCTCGCTCATTTTACATCCACATCATAGTGATGGATGGTTTCGAGGTCAGAAAACGCGTAGCCTTCCTTGGCGTATTTTTGCGCCACCCACAAAGGGAACGGCAATGTGTGAATTCCGGAATCCTTGGCGGTGTGATGAGTGCGGCACACCAACATTCCATTCACCGTCATGTCGTCGACGAACTGCGTCCAGTCGGTGAAGCTCGCCCAGTCGAATGCCTGAATGTTTGGGCCCCAGTAGCCGGCCTGCGCGTCCTGCTTGAAGCGATCCCAATCGATCATTTCGGCGAGCGAGCGCTCGATCGGATGGTGATGCGCCTCGAGCGGATGACCAGATTGCTCGGCCGTCGCATTGCAGATGAAGCAGCGCGCGCCTTCGCGCTCGAGCAGGATTTTCCGCGTGCGGGCAAATAGCGCCGTTGTCGTGCGCGGCGCATGCCCGGGAATGTTTACCTCGACGGACAGCGTCTCTTTCTCTTGATGGACTTCGGTAACGTCGCTCATGCGATCCCCAATGCTTTCTTTACCGCGCCATAGAGCGCGAGTCGTTCGGAATAGCCGTTCGGCGTGGCCTTCGAGTTCGGATTGCCGAGGTTCACTGCGCGCGATACCGCGAGGAAGTCGCCTTCGTCAGCGAGCGCGTTCAGCTTGTTCGTCGACCAGAACCACGCGGCAGACAAAGCCGCGTTGGCGGGTTGCTCGAGCAGCTCAGGATGCGCGATGAGGTCGAGCCCCAAGGCGCTTGCGCAGCGGGCGTAGTTCGAGCGCCCAGTCACCTGGATGCAGCCTCGTCCGCAGAAGCGGCGCCCGTCGCCCGGCTGCGTGTTGCCGATCTGCGCCGCCTTCGCCGATGGAGGCTCGTACGCGGTCTGCGCTGCCGTCGGGCCCCACAGTTCACGCACCCACATCAGGCGCCCTGTCTCGACGCCGATCGTCGCGAGAAACGCAGCCGCGCGTAGCGGCGTATTAATGTTGAAACGGTCGCAGGCACCCTGAAGGGGCTGCACCCATTGCGTCGCGCGCAGCAGCGTCGCACCGCAGCCAGCAGCAACGATGGAAGGTGTGAGGTTCATGTCAGTCCAGTGACGGCCATTTGCCGTGCGCGAGAGCCCAGAGGGCGCCCGCAACTGTGAGGAACGGGCCGACCCAGATCACCACTCGACGCAGGACGCGCCCGGTCGCCGTGAAAAACCCGACGCCTGACTTCGCAAGCTTCAGCAGCTCGACCAGTTCTTTTGTGTTCGACTCGACGCGCAGCGTCGCCTCTGTGTTTGCCAAAAGTTCAGCGCGGTATGCGCTGATCTCTTGCTGAAGCGTGCTCATCTCGCTCTCCAGTGCGGCAATCCGCTGGTGATCTGCGTGTGGATGGTTCAAAGGCGGCCCCGGAAATGAAAAAGCCGCCCGAAGGCGGCTGGTGGTCGGTTGTTATTTGATGCTTGACTGCTAGCCCTTATAGGGCTAATGTTCGGTCCATAGGGAAACGCATTCGCGAGTCCCGCTTATCCCGAAAGGACGATGATCATGAAGCTCACATTTCGCGCCCGGCGCGTGCCAGGCTATGCCCATTCACTACAAGCATCCTCCCGCGAAAAACCTTGCCGACTTGAAGGCAGAGCTTGGGCTCACCGGCAAGCAGATGGCAGATCTCTGCTGGCTTGCGGGCGACCAGCACTGGCGCAAGTACACCAATCCACGCGACCCGCGTCCTATGAGCGCTCAAATGCTCTTTACGATGATGGCGCAGCTCGAATTGGACAAGGAAACCCTCGAGCGCATCTTCGAAAGGATGCGCCGGGCCGGAGCCGAGTTCAGCCCGGTGCCAGATGGAGAACAGCAGCCGTAGCAATGTCACTTGGCTGCGCGGCAGCAGCTGCGCACGCGGATGTGATTGATGACTACGTTGCCCGCCCCTTCGGAATTCATTTTCAGGCCGGCATCGGCATCAGCAAGGCCGACACTCCCGACGGCCGATGGCAGCAAGCAGGCATTCCGGGCGGCTCGCACGTCACGGCGAAACCGCCGACCTTCTCGCTCGGTCTCACTGGTCCCGTCCTCACGCGTGGCGCATGGGGCGTCGACTGGCATCTCGATTATGTGAATCTCGGGCGCTTCGCGGCGTCTTGCTCCTGCACGCCTCAGGACGAGAACTACGATCCCGGCTCGCACACGTACGCGAACAAAACAGGGGTCCCGACCGCATACTTCACGGGCGAAGGTCGCTCGCAAGGCGCGGCGTTGACCGCCGAGGCATATTACTGGCTATATGGCATGCGGCTCGGCGCCGAGGTCGGCGCGTATGTCCACCGCGATTCGTGGTCGGAGGACATCGCCGGCTGGCAGGTTGGCGGCGTACCGCCGCAGACCCTGCACCTCTCGGACGCCTATTGGTCAGTCGCGCCCGTCATCGGAGTATCGGTCGGATACGGCCGCGTGAGCGTCGCGGCGCGTCACTACTTCACTGGCCTGAACAGCCGCAATCGAAACGTGCCGCCGCTCTGGAACGACGTCACGACAGTGGAACTCAAGGTTAAGTTCTAACTTTCTGTTATTTGATACACTGCGCGGACATTAAATGTAACGCAGCGTAAGAATGACTGAAACCGCGAACCCGAGCCGCCTTGTACCAAACAAGGCGACATCTCCTACTTCGGCTGCCACAAAGCAAGTCGGCCGCGTTGAGGAAATTGATGGAATACGCGGCTGGGCTGCGCTGTGCGTCGTCGTCTTTCACGTCTGCTTAGAAACTTTCTCTAAGCTGCATCCACATTTCGTAAATCCGAGCTCGTTTTTCTTCTTCGATGGCCCGATGGCTGTCTACGTTTTCTTCATCCTCTCCGGCGACGCATTGTCGACCCCATTTCTTTCTACTGAGAAGAAATCCCTTCTCGACAAGATGGTGGTCAAACGATATTTCCGGCTCGTCGCACCGATCGCAATCATGACTGCGATCACGGTGGTAGCAATTCGGATCGGGCTGACACACAACAAAGAAAGCGCACTGATCGTGCACCGCGAGGACTGGCTGGGAATCTTGATGCCTAGCGATTTCACGATGCTAGATGCGCTCAAATACCCATTCCTTACGGTTTTCTCGTTTGGCGAAGAAGGGAAAGGGTTTAATCCGTTCCTCTGGACGATGCCGATCGAGCTAACTGGATCGGCAATGGTTTTTCTCTACCTCTATGTGCACAGCAGAATAAAGCGCCAAACGCTGACCCTCGCGGTCATCATCGCGTTCACGTTCTTAGCAAACAAGTGGTACACGCTGTTTTTCCTCGGCGTGCTTTTCAGCCACCTACGTGTCAACGGGCAACTCGATCACATTCGAGGAAAAATGTCGACACGCGTGATCGCGCCATTGTTGGTGATAGCCTCTTATGCTCTCGAGTATCGATTCCTGAGCGTTCCCGATGTGACGCATGTCACAAGCTGGCTTGACTCAATCACCATCTTCGCCCAAGACAATAAGAAATTCCTGATGGCGGTTCTGTTCTTGATTGGCGCATATTTGAGCAAGGACATGCGCCGCTTCTTCCAAAACGGCGTGTCGAGGTTTCTGGGCAAGGTTTCTTTCCCAATCTACCTTGCCCAGGCGCTCGTGATCTGCACCTTCTCGTCATACGTCATTACAAGATCTGCGCCATATCTCGACCGCACCGACGTGTGTGTTGCAATCGGCGCCACGGGAGTAGCTATAACGATCGCCTTCGGCTATTGCCTGTCGATCGTGGAGCGTCACCTCATGAAAGGCATCGATAGGGTTGTCGCTCTGGCTATGCGTTGACCGGCGCGGGCGGCGGCGTAAAGTGCCCGTCAGCATAGGGGAAGCCGATGTACGCAGGGCCCGTTTCATCGGTAACAAGCACGGCGGTCGTGCCCTCTGGTGGTTGCCACTGTTCCGTATTCCCATCCCACACCACAACGTTGATGACCATGCCGTCCCGCACGATTGCGCAGTTATTCATTTATGCAAACTCCCAAACGATAATTTTGGGGCCGCCGCCTACAGCACCAGCCACTGCGCTTGTGCTTGCGCCAATGCCAGTGCCACGGCCGCCCGAGCCTTCTGACGTCGTAGAACCGTTGATGGGCGCCGCACCACCCTGCGCAGATGCTACGCCCGTCAACGTGCCGATTGCGTAACCACCAGTATTTCCCGGGGTCGAGGTAAGAACGATACCGGCAGTGATAGTTGGGAGTCCCGCCGCGCTAGGCGCGTTCTGAATCGACGTGGTAGTGCCAGTAGGGCCATAGCTGCTACTACCAAGGCCGCCCGGGCAAGTGATGATAGAGCCAAACGAGGCCGTACCACCGGTGCCGCCCGCTCCACTGCCGGTAGGGCCTGCTGCACCTGGCGCACCTGCAGTGATGGTCTGCGATGCACCAGCCTGTGCAGCAGTTAGCAGTACTTTTGCGTATGAACCCGAAGACGCCCCCGGCGAACCAGCATACTGGCTGGCACCCGTAGCCGGAGCACCCGCACTGCCACCGCCTGGTGCTTGTATTTCAACAATCAGGAAAGTTGTTGCGGGATTACGATTCCACGTAGCTCCCGCTGTGTACACAGTCGGGCCGCCATTGAGAAGGCGACCTGGACCGCACAACGCCTTGATCGCGGCGACGATCTGGGCATTGTTGTTTCGATCAGGCGTGATACCTGCGGCAGCCAGGATGGCAATCATCTCTTCCTGAATGGCATTCCATGCATACGCTGGAAAAACCGTTGCTGGAGTGTTCGTGGCAGGATTTCCCGACGTGGCTTGCCCGGGCGTCCCGGTCGCGGGCGCAGTATCACCACTGCCCACTGCAACGGTGTTGGAAGCAATCAGACGGTCCATCGATAGTCCTTAGGAATATTTGAAAATGAGTTGGGTATGCGCCGGCGCGTATTTCTGCAACTCGCATTGCAGGACGTTGTTATTCCACGCTGCGAACGGCTCGCCGAAGCCGCTCGCTCCGAATCGGAAGTACTTCACTGAGAATGAAGGCGCATTTACCTGCCACGCATACGCCCAAGCAACGCCGTTGAGGGGCTGCCCGAAGGTCGAACCAAATCTGAACGGGGCGAATTGCGTGATCGTGATCGTGTAGCCAAGATTCGCAGCCAGCTGAACGAAATATGCAACCGATTGGCCGCCGGTCGCAGACAGTCGAGCAACGACCTGCGCGCGACGCTGTTGAACCGTCGGAGATGCGCCGGCACACGGATCCGGCAGACCCAGCGTCGACTCCCATTCCGGAAGCAGCTCGTATGTCGTGCCGGGGAACGCGTCGACGAGTAGCTGATTCGCTCTCGCGGTATTGCCCGCATATACCTTGGTGATTCCCGTGAAGACCGCTGTCTGCTCGGCGTCGGGATCCTTCGGCCAGACCCGACCGCGCGGCATCAGTGCCTGAAACGCGCGGAGGTAGTCGGCTGATGTGAGGTTCGGTGCTGGCATCAGTCAGCTCACGAGAAGGTCATGGTGCCGAGCACGGGCAATGCGCCAGTCGCGCTCGTGATGTTCCCCGTCGGCGAGGTGATCACGAAACCAGCCGTGCCGGATACGGCCGCGATCGCCGACTCGATGTCTGACATGTTCACCGTGCCGCCCGGTGCGCCGTTCGACAGCAATACGCCAGCGATGGCCGCGCTAACAGCGTTCTTCGTCGTCGTGCTCCATGACGTCGTGCCGGTGAGCGTGAAGTTCACCGTGTTCGGCGTCGGTGCGCACACATAGACCAGCGCCGTCACAGGTTGCAGCGAGTACAGATAGTTCGCGACGGTCAGTTGATCGCCGGTTGCCGCGGCCGCGCGCGTCTCTCCTGCGGCGACGCCATTCGTTCCTTGCGGGAAACCGTTATGCGCAGATTCGGCGCTGTCGAGCATCACATAGACGACTACCGTCCCGGCACCGAAGCCGTTCGGTGCTACCCACGCGCGCGTCACGCCGGCAACCTGAAGCGCCCACGTCGCGTAATCCCCCTTCGCTCCACCCTGCGGAGAAGTCTGAAACGCGGACATCACGCGCCCGTAGAAGGCATCCTGCGTCTCGACGTCTGCGCCGCCCGTGAAAGCTGCAGCCGCCGTTCCGCCCGATTGGATGCCCGTGACAGCCGTGCCGAGCGTCAACGCCGTGCCAGCGTCGCAATTGCCCGCCGCGCCCGGCGTGCTTGCCGTGACAGCCACCGTCACCGACGACCCAGATACAGTTGCGTCCGCATTCGTCGTGTAGATGAAGCCGTCACCGCGCACAACCTGTGTGCCGGCCAGAATCGTTCCGGAAGAGCCTGGGAATGTGACTGAGCCTGTCGCTAGCGTCGCTTCCTTCAGATAGGTGTTCTTCAGCGCTCCCCAACCGGCCAGGTATTCATCGGTCGACGTCCACGGGACAGCCTGCTTCGAGATCCAGTCGATGTAGCCGTAATGCAGATGCGCGAGCCCGGCCTGCACTCTGCCGGTGATGCGCAGATTCGAAAAGCGCAGTAGCGGATCGGAGCCAGGCACGCTCGACGCGATGTCGGATGCGACCTGCGTCTGAAGGTCCGTCAGTGTCGGTCTGGAAAACGGCATCAGTTAATCCCCTGCCATGCCCACGTATAGGCGGTTGCCGACGTCGAGCCGTCCTGTTTGTATGCGACGACCTGCGCGCCGAGCTCGCTTGCCTTGGTCCACTCGACCAGCACGTCGAACTTGGCGACGACGCCGTCGTCGATCATCCATTGCAGCGCCTCAACGATGTAGTCGTAGGCGCGTTGCAACGTTTCCTGCGTCTGCTTTGCTCGCGTCAGAAGCCAGAGCCGCGAGCCGATATTGACCGTCTCGCCGGCATCGCCCCACCAGCCGCGAGGATCGTTCGTGCCGTCAGGAATAACGTCATCTGGCGCGGCTATCCTGTCTGTGAACAGACTTATCAAAATGGCCGTTTCAAGGTCATTGCCGGTCTCAACATCGCCACCGATTGAAACCGTGTTGAGCAGGTAGCTACCGGTCCACGTGAGTGACGCGCCGAGCAGAGGTGCACTTGCGAGGGTGACGAGTCCATACGGAGACAGCGCATAATCCGTCACCGTCACCGCAGCGGTGGTGGTGGGGATGTAGCTGGTCGCGCCGACTCCCACCGCTGAAGATTCCTCCATTTGCCCGCAATCGACATAGATTGTCGCGCCGGGCTGGCTGGCACCATACCCAATGTCGAAGTTGTAAAACGTACTGCCCGTGAGGCTGGCTGGCAGCGAGAGGCGTTGCCACGCATTCGACCCAGTGACCGCAATATTCGTCGTGCTCGCAGCGGGCGAGCGCAATGTGAGCGTCATGCTGGTCGTCGCGAGCACCCATACGCTCGGCGACATCGGCACACCGTTGGGAATAGAAATTCCCATGCGCACAATCGGAATTTGCCCAGCAGATGTCGCCGAATACACGACTCTGGCCGCAGAATTTACCGTTCCATCCGGACCATTCGCCGAGGCCGGCGTAATGGCGGCAGTCGCGCTTCCCGATGCGACAGTAGACCATCCGCTAAAAAACCGCGACTGCTTCAGATAGTTCGTCCGCGCCGTCGCATACAGCAACTGGTTGCCTTGCCAGTCGTTGCGGTAGATCTGGGCAACGATGTTGCTGATCTGGCTTGAGCCTGGAACGAGCGGGAACTGTGTCGCCAGTCCATCGCCAACACCAAACAGCGTTGGTGATGCTGCAGATATAGGCGTCTGCGTGAGAGTAGTCGGATTGACGACCCAATCGCCGCGCCCATGCGCAACGTCCCAAACTGTCGAAGTGTCCGTCATTCCGTAGCGCTCGGTACGTTGGTGTTGATCGTGCTGCCGCCTGTTTGGACGTTGACGACCGCGTGCGTATGGGTGTTGTAGATTTGCCGCATCTGCGACATGTTGTGGGTGTTGGTGCCCGCGTTATCGATGATGTCGCCAGTCACCTCGAGCAGCGGCGTCACCATGCGGACCTTGGTCGCCGCGTTGATCGTCACCGTCGTTGCGTTGTTGACCGTGACAGCCTGATTCTTTGCGTCGACCACGATCCCGCCAGATGCCGTCAGATAAATGTTTTTGCCGTCCTGGCTATAGAGCATCGTTTCGCCAGGCGCGAGGTTCTTTGGGCGCGATGGTTGGTGCACAGTGCCGAGCACGACACCGTTCGAACGATCGCCACCCAGAAACACGACAAACGCGTCCGACCCAACAGGCGGATTCGACGTGAGGCCGAACTCGACAGGGCGCGGCGTGTTGTCTGCCGTCTCCAGCGCGTTTAGCTTCACCTGCACGCGCTGAAATCCGCCGGCGTCATTCACCGTCGTCACCAGCGCGCGGGCGAGCGACAGCAGAACGCGCCGCGCGGTGCGTTCGAGAATTCCTACCTGATCACTCATTGCTGGGGGACTGTTCCGATGACGTCTGCGTATTGCGGTTGGATGAGAACCGGCTGCGGCGTGAATGCTTCCGGCGCCATCAGCGTCAGTTCCGCATGAGTGCCCTCAAGGCCAAGGTGATATGTCACCTCGGCAATCAGATACCGCACGGGCACAGTGCCAGCCTGATCGCCCGCCACCTTCAGCGACGGAATCAGAACGTCGATGAGCTTGTTTGGCTCCCAGAGATTCCCGTCGACGTCGCGCCAGTTGTCGACGGTCAGCGTCACAACCTCCGAGCGTCCGCGGCGCCGTGCGACTTCCCATAGCGCACGCTGCTTGCCGACGTCCCATCCCAACTGACCGGCCTCCGCAATCACGACGCGTCTGCGATGCCGTTTTACGTTGGGATCAGTCGCCGTGAAAACTGGCGCATCGACGGCATTCAGGTCCTGCAGGTTGTTCGTGCCGATCATGACGGCCATGATCTCGGAATAGCGCTGGTCCATAGACCGCGTCACTGCGGCGCTTTCCATGTTGACGCCTTCCTGCACGCCGCTCGCCATCACCTCCGTGCCTGCGCGCGTGAGCCGCAGCGATCCGTCGGGATCCTCGTAGACGAGCAACGCGCTGAAGCGCGAAGACCGCTCGATGATCTCGTATGCGGTCTCGCCGAGCATGATGTTCTGCTGCGGGATGATCGGCAGACCAGTGACATCGCAATTGACGGTGATGTCGTATGGCACAGCGAGCTTCGCCGCGATGTCGGCTGCGGTGCAATTGCTGATCTGGCCGTTCGGCCACTGCGCCGCGCAGTCGAGCAGATCCTGACACTTCCCGCGCCCCGTGACACGGATCTCATGCATGTTCGCGTTGATGCTCGGCACCACGCGATCGATATACCCGGTCACAACGGGATCCAATCCGATCGTCAAGATGAACGGGTCGCCCTCCTGCACGACGACGTCGTTCGCCTGACCCGGAAACAGCTCGGTCATACCGAGTTCAAAGTCGCTCGGAAACCGTTCGATTCCGCGAGTGCAGCGCAGGCTCGTCCAACCCGACAGCATGTAATCGCCGATCGAGAGCAGGATTCCGTCGTCAACCATCGTTTAGCTTGAGAGAGCGTTGAACTGCGTGGGCATGAATGCCGGGTGAATCGGATCCGCCTGCGTCACCAGCTCCTCCGCACGCGTCGAATCGCGATACATGCGGTTCGCCAGCGCGAGTGACGGCAGCGTGGTCGAAAACGTGAAGGTCGCTATCGCAGACAGGCCTGAGCCGCGTGAATCCAGATCCGCAACAACCGATTGCCGCAGCGCCCGGAGCGACGTATAGACGTCGTCCTCGCCCTGATCGGCTGCAATCTGGATTTCGTTGTCGATCAGCGCGGTCACGCTGTCGCGCATCGACGACGCGTCATCAGCCGATGAAGGCTGATAAGTTGACGACGATATTGCGATCTGCGCAACCGTCGCCCGGCGGAACAGGTCCGCGCATGCGCTCTGCATGGTCTGCTGCGCAATGGCGATTTGCGATGATCCGACAATCGGCGTCGGGCTGAAAGCGATCAAGCTCGACAGCAGCCGGATCGCATCCGCAGGCGACGATGCCGACGCCGCGAGCGCCGCAGCCACTCCTTGAGCAGCATTCGCAAACGTCGTCGGGTCACTTCCAACGTTCGCCGCAGCCGCCGTCAGTGCGGCGCCGGCCGTCGCGACAGCCGCACGATTTGACGTATCGGCAGCAATCAAGCTCGCGGCCGTTGCGCTCGACGCGGCCTTCTGATTCGACGCCGCATATCCCGTGTTTCCGCCGCCGAACAGGCGACCGAAGTTGCCCGCCAATGTCGAAAGCGAATTCCAGAATCGCTTGACGTCATGCACGAGCATATTCACGGTCTGATACCACTTCACGACGGTGGATACGGCCGTCTTGACTACTGCGGCGCCAGCTGAGATCGACGACGCAATCCCCGTGATGAAGCTCGACAGGGATGTGGAATCGACAGCATCTGCCGCGCCTGTCACCGCGCCGCTCGTCTGCTGTTGCGCCTTCGGGTAAAGCCGATCGCCGCCGCGTGCGAACACGAGCCGAAGCTCCACCACCCGGCCACGATCCCAACTCGAACCGATCTCTGCCTGCAGGCAATTGACCTTCAGGTTGCCATATGTCGGGTGAACGAGCGTTCCGAGACCCGGCGACTTCGTGCTTCCCGTCGTTCCGCCCTGAATTGTCTTGATCAGGCGGTCGCGCTGCGCGAGCACATCTCCGCCGCCATAGACCAGGCTGTTCTCAACCAGGAATGCTTGAATCCTGAAAACGTTGGTCTGAAGGCCGAGATCTTCGATCCACGGCATCGTCTCCTTGTTCGGATACTCGTGGATTGCATTGCGCCGCCCGAACGTGCCGCTTTCCGCGAGCACGGCGAACGGGACGCCGTTGTAGCTTGCCTTGCGGAGCTTGCTCCAGTATCCGGTGCCACCATTGAACAGCTTGGCGAGATCACTGGCCGCCGCGCCCGCTGCGGATGCGACGCCGCCGATACTTCCGACAGCGTTGCCAATCGTGGATGCGGTGCTCATACCGATGGTCCAATAACGTTCGATGTGCCGACGCGTGCCGACGCGGTTGCGCCGCCGCTAGCGCGCACTGATGCTTTCGTGCCCGGCGGAGCGTTCGGAATGTCGACGTGCACGTGAACCTTGCCGTCTATCGCCGCCGCCATCTGGCCGCGCCGCGCCGCTTCGCCTGCCGCATCGGCCGGGCGCTCGTACAGACGCGACACGATGCTGCCGGCGTCCTGCGCCGAAGACGCGCCCATCAGCGCGCGCCCTGCCTTCTGTTCGTTGCCGCGGCGCAGCTCGTAATCCGCGAATTGAAGCTGCTGGTCCAGCGTCGACTTACGGATGTCGGTGCCGAACAGCTTCTTGAATTCAGCCTGCCGATCTTCATGCCACTGTCCGATGCCATATGCGTGGCCGTTGTCACCTACAGCATTAGGATTGAACAGGCTCTCTTGCCAGAAGTTGGCCGCCAGACCAGCGGCCTGCTCCTTCGACCAGCCCATCTTCGTCAACCGATCGACGACGCCTGCGGTTTGAGCATCGTCTGCGGCACCCGCGCGCCGACGATCGCCGATTGGGTCACCCTGCCATTGCTGGCCTGGCTGCGCCTGATGCTGCTTCAGATAGTCGTCTTCACCGGTATTCAGGTCCTTTGAATGCAGCAGAGCGAGAACAGCTGCCATGATCGGGCCGCCTGCGAGCCGCGCAAGCGCCGCCACGGCCGTCGGCACCGTCGTAGTTGCGAGCAGCGTCAGATTCGAGATCAGGCTGAGCACACTTGCGATCGGGCCCGCGAACGAAATCGCGGCGATCGCGATAGCAATCCCCTTCACGCCGCCAATGGCATCGACGAATTTTCCGATCTCGCTCGTGGTCTTGTCCCAGTCGACGTGATCGATCCAGTTCGCGAACTTCTCGACGTACTCGGACACCTTCGAGGCGACCACGTCGCCATATTTATCGACGAGGCGTCCAACAACGTCGAGTACGCGCTGCACCGCGGGCGCAAGCGCATCACCGAACGAGTACTTCAACCGCGTGGCCGACGCTTCGAGCTTGAGCATGTTCTCGTTGAACTGCTGACCGCGCGCGAGTTGCTTGTCATCGAACACAAGGCCCATCGACCGCGCGCGATTGACGAACTCGTCGATACCCTTCTCCCCTTTTTGCAGCAAAGGAAGCAGAGATTCCACACCAAACGCTCCGGCAATGAGGCCTTGAGCCTGCACGTTGCCTTTCTGGGCGACGATGGCGTTCGCCACCTCTTTCAGTGCGCGCGTCGCGTCGACGGCGCCATCCTTCGTGCGATGCAGCGTGATGCCGAACTTCTGCATCATGACGAGCGCGTCCTGATTTCGCCCGTATGTGGCGTCCTCGATCGTGCGACCGAGCGACTTCAGGCTTCCGGTCATGTCATCGGCCGAGAGACCGGCGAGCTTCGCAGCGCCGCGAAACGCCTGTAGATCCTGAGTCGACACGCCGAGCACGCCCGACGTACGCTGCACCTCGGCGCCGAACTTGCCCCATTCGTTCGCGAGCAGCGCTATGCCGGCAATCGATCCGATGCCTGCGATCGTCGTCAGCGGCGTAATGACGGACGCGACCTGTCGCGCGGTATCGGCGGCAGCCGTGCCAACGGACTTCATCGACTTCGCGACGCGATCGAGGCCCGCTTCCTTGCTGAAGCTCGCGAACGACGCTTTCAGGTCCGAAGCGGGCTTCGTGACGCTCGCAAGCGACGCCTTGATCTTCTGGACGGATGCCGTAGCCTTGTCGACCGCGGTGATCGTCACAACGAATGGCGTGCTCGCTGCCATCACGACTCCATTTGCTTTTTGATGCGTTCAGCTTGCCCCAGCCACCAGACGAGACGCGACAAAGGCAACGTCCATGCCTCGTGCGGCCCCCAGCGGAAGAAGTAGGTGACCTCGGCGACTACTGTTCCGCAGCCGTCGGGCCATCGTCGGTAAAACCCCCGAGATACTCGTTCGCCTCCGTGAAGTCACGTTGGCTGAGCTTCTCGACGGCGGCCTTCGGCACACCCGAGATGAGGTGAATCAGCATGATGCCGATACCGATGTTCGACGACGCCGACATCGCTTTGTCGAGCTCGCCGGCCGTC
This sequence comes from Paraburkholderia phymatum STM815, assembly GCF_000020045.1. Taxonomy (GTDB): domain Bacteria; phylum Pseudomonadota; class Gammaproteobacteria; order Burkholderiales; family Burkholderiaceae; genus Paraburkholderia; species Paraburkholderia phymatum. Next base: position 2,136,950 of record NC_010622.1, read on the forward strand.
GGCTCGCGCAAATTCAGCGAGTCGTACACGACTTCGGTTTCGCCCGAGCCGAGCTTGACTGGCTTGCGAAGCTTGATGGTCTTTTCTTCAGGTTGGCTCATAACTTAGCTCGTGGTCTCCGAGACCGCCGGGCCTTCCCACTTCACTTCCACGGTTGCATCCGTGGATTTGACGGTCTGGTCTTCGACGGTCCACATGTTGCGGCCGATGATCGTCTTGCCGTTCGCAAGCTGCGCAACGACAGTCGAGTTGTCCATCGCGTTCAGATCGGCGACCGTCAGGCCGCCGGTGTCGCGCAGCGTGCCCGAGATAGAGCCGACTCTCTTCTTCTCGCTGAAGCCGTGCACATCATCCATGCCGACCAGCGATTCCCGCGTTACGGTCGACGGGTTGTATTCGAAGTCGCCGACCAGAAGATAGTTCTGCCCGTCCACCGTGAGAGTCGCGGTGCCGGCGAGGCGGTTGGGGTTTGCCATCGTGGGCTCTCCAGAAAAGCGAAAGCCGCCCTAAGGCGGCTCTCAGCGGTGCGGTTTTACCTTAGCTCAGACGGAACTGACCGAGCAGCGCGAAGATGCGCAACTGGTCAATCAACGTGCCCGGCCACAGAACGTCGATGCGATTCGGGTTGCTGGCGTTTTGCTGCACGATCAACGCCTGTGCGAACGCCTTGCTGTTCTGCACGTAGCCGTTATATTCCTGCTCCTGGAACTTCGCGATGATGGCCGCCTTGATGATGCTCGGCGTCACGATGTTCGAGCCTGGGGCGAAACGCGTGCCGTCGGCAGCGAGCTTCATTCGCGCAAACTGGCTCGTGACCATCGATGCGTAGTCACGCAACAGGAACGCCAGCGTGAACAGCGTTTCGACCTCGAGATACGAGTTGTCGGGCTGCCCGAAGCTGTTCGTCTGGTACGTCGTGATCAGGTTTTCGATCGCCACCGTGCCGTCCTGCGCAACCGTGAATGTCGAGATACCGTCGTACAGCAACGTGTTGCGCTGCGACAGGTTGAAGCGCGATTGCAGCGGAGGGGCCAGCACGCCCTGGATCACTACCGTTTGCAGCGGCGTCGCCGGGTCCGCGCGCAGCGAGACCGCCGCGGCGCCGGCCAAGCCTGCCGCCCACTGCCAATTCGGCGTCGGCGAATCATTGAAACCCATGATGGTTTCATGCTGGTTGTTCCGCGCGAGGCCCAACGTCGTCTGGCTTGCGAACGTGCCGCGATAGGCCGTGAACACGTGGCCATAGACCTGCTGTTGCCAGCTCCAACGACCCGTTGTGTCGTTGAGGAAGCCCTTCAGCGCATCGAGGGACGTCGTGTCAGTGTACGGGCACACGATGAAGTCGAACGGCATATCGAGCAGGTTGCCGAGCGCCGTCGTCAGCGTCGGATTCGTCGCACCGCCGGCCATCGCCGTGATCGTGAACGTCAGGCCCGTCGGCGTGGCTTCGCCGCCCGCCGTGCCCTGATAGTTGACGCGGATGTCGATGTCGTTGCCGCACAGCCCCTTGTTATCGGCTGTCAGCGTGACGGTGCTCGTCGACGCCGTCGCAGTCACCGGCATAGCTGCAATTGCATTGATGGCAGCAGCCACTGCGGTCGCGATCTGGGCCGTCGTCTGCGTGGATGTCACGGGGACCGTGACAAGCTGACCGGCGATGTAAAGCGAAAGCGTGCCGTTCGCCGTCGGCGCAGCAGTGAAGGCAATCGAACCCGACGCCGCAGTCGAGCCGGCCGCATCGGCAAGCGGCAGACACCAGACCTCGCCGAACGAATCGTTCGCCTTGTATGCAGCGGTCATCAGCGCGAGCATCGAGCTCGCCCCGCCCTGCACTGCGGCATCCGTCGCGCCAGACGAGATGATTGGGACATTCGGTGTCGCGATGCCCGATGACGTGATCTGACCGATGATCAGCGCTCGCTGGTTGGCCTGCGCCGTGTTCGCATGGCTGTTGTCGAGCTCCGCATAGAACAGCGGCACCCGGATATTCTGGGGAATTTGCTTGAATGGGATCGTCACGGTCACTTGCTCCGGGCGGGCGTCTGCGACGCGGGTTCATCGACGAGAACCACGTCGCGGTCGTTCAGGCAACGGGTCCAGAAAATGTCACCGTCGGGCACCTCAATGCCATCGGCGGGAAGCAATTGCTTCGTCACCGGGTCCCGTACGGACAGGCCCGGTGCTGGTTTGATGCGCATGAGGCGCTCCTATTGGGGGAGTGCGATGTTGAAGCCAGGCTCGACCGTGCCGTCCGGCTCTTCAACCGCAAGAGTCATTTCCGTGAGAGGCGTCAGAGGAATCGGGAAGAAATCTTCCGGGCCCTGATAGAACTTCACTTCGATCTGCATCGACAGTTCCGCCATGGGCATCGACCCTTCCGAGTTCGACATCAGGTCCGACTCGACCGACGTGAACTGCTCGATCCGCTGGCCACCGTTCGGATCAGCCCAGATGGCCGGGTTGTTGATCAGCGCGACCTCGATCTGCGCCTTCAATCGTTCGGCAGCCAACAGTGCGTCAGCCGCTCCAAGGTCGCCGACGCGCGCCGGCGACTTGGTGCGTGCCGTAATGTCGATGGTCGTGAATACGTTGAACTCCGGGACGTTCGGCCCGAGCGATTCCTTCCGCTCGCGCCGCGCATGCACCAGGATCGCGGGATATGCGTCACCGGCTGTCGGCCAATCGAATGGCGAAAAGACCGACGCGCCAGCATCCGTCTCCCCGATGAGCGCGTTGACGAACAGCGCGCGAAGATCTGCGGACGTCGTCATGGCGAACTCACCTTGCTAAGCAGCAGCTTTGCACCGCCTCGGCTATCCACACGTACCTCCCGAACGAGGAACGTCGTATTGACGCTCGCCACCGAGAGCTGATCGTTTTGCATGGGATCCGAAGGAAATTGCGACAACTGGACGCCGAGGACCGCCGACACCTCGGTCACACCCGACGTCGCGTCCTCAAACATCACCTCCTTGAGATACGCGTTGTCGAACACGCCGGTGATCGAGAGCGATCCGCCGGCGAGTGGACGATAGGTGACCGGCTCGCCGAAGACACCCATCAGCGGGCCGATGACCTCGGCATTCCAGTCGACAGGCATTACGCCTCCGAGCGGCCGCTGAACAGCACTTCCGGACGGGTGCAGATGTGGAGCGGGTAGCTCGACACTTCCATCTTCCACCACTCGTCGCGGTCACGATCCATGATCGGCACCACGTAGACCGGCTTGCCGGGCGTGTTGACCCACTGGAACGACTCGCCCGGGGCGAGCGCGCGGCGGAAGATGCCGGGAGCGCCGACCGGGAAGAACTTGACCTTGTCGTCGGCGATCTTGATCGTCGCGTTGTCGTCCGAACCGCGATAGTTCAGCCAGCGGATGCCGCCGAATTCGAATGCCTGGAATGCGCCGCCGGAGTTGCCGCCGCGGATCTCGACAGCATCGCTCCAGTTCACGAACGTACGGATCACGTCCGGGTGGTTCACGAACGCGTCGTAGAACGCGTCGCCGCACAGTGCGAAGATCTTCGTCGACGGCGTGAACGCACCCTGCGCCTTACGCGCCATCGAGCGCGTGATCTGGTTGCAGAGCGGGCGCAGCGAGTTCGCGGTGGCGGCAGCGAGGTTGAAGCCGACTTCGGTCGCGGGCGTGATGCCGAATTCCTGGAACCAGTCGTATTTCACGGTGCCATCGGCGTCCGTGAATTTTCCTTGCACAGCTGCGAGGCGCTGGAATTCCCACGTGTATTCGATGTTTTTCAGCAGACCCGTCGGGCCTGCGAGGCGACGTGCAACCTCGTCCTGCACCTGCATGAGCTCCGACTCGGTACCGAACGCGCGGATGTTCTGCAGTTCGTTCGCGTAGATCGTATCGGCGTGGCGCAGACGCGGCACTTCGAAGTAACGCGCCTGACGCTTTTCCGTCGTGCGCTGAGTGCCCTCTTCGCCACGCTCGCTCAGCGGGATCACGACGAGTTGGCCTTGACGCTGCTCGACGACCAGCGCCGTCGTACGGATGGGGTCGTCGTCGAAGATGCCCAGTTCGCCGAGCGTCTGCGGCTGGTACGGATACTTGTCGACGGCCGCCGTCAGCGAAACGGTCGAGAACGGGTCCTGGTTGAAAATATCAAGCGATGCCATTGAACGGCTCCTTCAAATGAAAAAGCCGCCCGAAGGCGGCCTGTCTTTTTCGAGTTGTGGGGATCAGCGAGCGATGATCTTCAGCGCGAGCAGCGCAGCGAGCGCGGCGGCCTGCGCGGGCGCATCCATCGACGCATCCCACACGAGTTCCGACGTGTTCACTTCGCAGTCGCGCACGACGATTGCACCCGGCGTGTCGTTCAGCGTTGCATCGACGAGACCGAACGAGATGCCCGCAGCGATCTGCGAACCGTCCGTCGCCGTCTTAACGCAGGGCACCCACTTGCCCGAGCCAGCAGCGACGGTGACCGTGAAGCTGTCGCCGGCGACGAAGGCCGTACCGCCTGCCGTGATCGTGAAGCCGAGGCCGCCAGCATTGAATGCAACGCCCGTCGTGCCGTGTCCGACTTCCTTGCCGGTCGGATCGGAAACGACGTAATGCGTCGCATCGTCGAACTCGACCGTATAGGCACCGGCCTTTGCCGCGCCGACCGTGATCGCGCCGAACGTACCGTTGCCCGTGTTCGTGCCGAGCGCTGCGGCGGCCGCCGTCGTGCCGACGGTCTGCTGGCCCATCACCGTGCCGGGATAGACCTTGACGGCGCCCGTGAAGGTGCCACGATCGATATGACGGTGACCACGCGGCTGCGAGACCAGAAAGCCGCCCGCGTGCCATTGCTCGATCAGGGGCGAGCGAGAAACGTAGCTCATGAGAGTTCCTTAGATGAAGATGTGAGAGGTACGCTTACGCGCGCTTGCCCGTCGCCTTCGTGAAGGCGCGGTCCCAGCCTGCCGATGCTTCGCGTTGCGGGTTGCGCTGCATTTCGCCGCCCGCGCCGAGCTGGGGATTGCGGTCCGCCCGCCGCTGCGACTGCGGTGTTGCCGCGCCGCTCGGCGCCGAACGCAGCACCGCGAGCGCTTCTTGACGCGTCATGCGCGTCTTGAATGCAAGGTTCGCTGCCATTTCGACGTTGCGGGCTGCGTACTTCGAGCCCATGATCGCAGCGCAGCGCGCCTGCTCACGGCGACGCGCGCGTGCGACGGCGCTCTTGCCGCGCATTTCGTCGTCATCGTCTTCGGCGTCCGGATCGCTGTCGTCGTCGCCTTCGTCCGCTTCGTCGTCTTCCGCGCGCTTGCCCTTCTTGCCCTTGCCGGAGTCGTTCTCGACTTCGTCGTTCTCTTCGTCTTCCGCATCCGGGTCGTCGGTGCGATCTTCAGCACGTTTGCCCTTCTTGCCCTTCGAGCCTTTTGCGTCGCCGTCGTCGCGATCCTGCTCTTCCTGATCCTGCTCTTCAGCGCGCTCGTCGTCTTCCTGACGATCGTCTTCGGCTCGCGCGCCGCGGGGTTTGATGCCGGCGAGATGGGCGAACGAGAGCCCGCGCGCCGCGAGGGTGCGAATACTCATATGTGAACCTCTTGGGTTGGGGAAATGTCAGCCCAGCTCTTTGAGCAGGGAGCGAAACGCTTCGTCGGGCGCCATCACGGCGTCAGCGAAGCCGATCTCGACACCAGCGGCACCGAGAAAGGTGGTTGCCTGCGTCTTTCGAACGACGTCGGCGGAAAGGTTGCGATTGCGAGCGACCGTCTGAACGAAGAGTTCGCCCATTTCATCGACTTCGGCCTGGTACCGGTCGAGCGCCTCTTTCGAGAGCGGGTTGAACTGATTGCCGTCGGCCTTGCGATCACCGTATTTGATGATCGTGACGGTCAGCCCAGCCTTGTCGATTGCCTTGCTCTGATCTACGTGCATGCAGATCACTCCGACACTGCCCGTGCCGCCTGTCCGCGGGACCGTGATCTGCTCGCATGCGCTTGCGAGCGCATAAGCAGCGCTGTACCCGGACTCGTTCAGGATCGCAAGCGTTGGCTTGACGCTGCGCGATTCGTAGATCAGGTCGGCTAAATCGAAGCAGCCAGCCACTTCACCGCCTGGCGAGTCGATCGACAGCACGATCGCCTTCACTTTCTTGTCATCTAGCGCGGCAAGGAAGTTGTGGCGGATTGCGTTGTAACCGAGCATCCCCGAATACGGCCGAAGGTTGCTGCTTTTCTGGACGAGCGTGCCCGACACGTCGATGACCGCAACCCCCTGCGTCAGGTCATACGGCGTCTCTTCGTATTGCTCGCTCGGGCCGTCGTCCCACTCGTCGTAAGCCATCGGCTTCACGAAAACCGGCGCTTCGCCGGCGAACTCGACATCGGAAATTCCGAATCGACCGGCGAGCACCTTCGCAATCACCTGTCCCTTGGTGGGGTGGATCGCCAGCGGCACGTCAAACACGCGCGCCGCTGCAAACGGATAGGTTTTCATTGAGACTCGCTCTGGGTTAACGCCCGCTTCGCAGCAAACTGGGCACGCGTACGCGCGGCCTGTGCTGCTCGCATTTCAGGCGTCCATTTGGCGCGCTGAGACACCGAATGTCTCGCCTTCCACTCAGGGTCGGACGTCGTCTTCCTAAGCCGCTCCTTGTGTGCGGCGATTCGCTCAGGCGTCATCTGCGCCTTGACCTGTGCCGCACGAGCGGCGCGACGCTCTGGCGTCCAAACTTCCTTCTGCTTCTCTCGCTGCCTTGCCAGCATTTCGGGCGCGTTCTGTTGGGCGGATCGTCGAGCACGCTCTTCGGGGGTCTGCCGCTCAGCCATCTTCGCGGCCCATTCCGCTCGACGCTCCGGCGTCCAGCCGCTCTTTACTTTCTCGCTGAGTTGCTTTCGATACTCCGGGGTCATCTTGGCGATTTGCCGCCGCGACATCTCAACCCTCACAGAATCTTTGACCTCAATTCCCGGAGTTCCTTCTCCGCCGTCCGTCTGGTTCGTGAGGTCGCAGCCAGCAGCGCGATAGTGCGCGATCCAGAATTGCTCGCATTCAGCCCAGTCTGCACCTGCTGTCGCTACACATTCGATGACCGGTATTAGCCCGGCCATCCTGAGCCCTGCAATCCAGCAGTCACGGTGCGTTTTCTTAGCATCGCTTCTATGAACGTGCGCATTTAGCCGCCGAGCGAGACTTTGCACCGTTTTGCCCACATACCGAACAGCATGCGTGCGGGGGTCACGAAGCACGTAAATCTTCGTTTCTCTTTCCATTCTTCTCAGCTGAAACGAAGACGCGCCCGAAGGCGCGTCAAGGACTATTGCGGTTGCGGTGTTGGCTCTGGCTTGCCCACCTCGGCGGCGGCAACCTCACCAGCCCAGTCGGGCGGATTGAGACCAAGCTCCTTGAACATCTTGACTTCCAGTGCGCGCTGATGAAGGACTTCCTCCCAATCTCGGCCCTGCTCCTTCGCTTCGTCGCGGAGCGTCGACAGGCCGCCATCCATGCGCATTACTGCTCCGGCCGCCTCCTTTGTAACGTCGACATATCCCCGTCCAACGCCAAGCCAGTCACAGCGCGAGTATTCGGTTGCTGCTTCGATGTAGTCGGGCGCATTGCGCGGCAGGACATCGTCGAGATCCCCGTTTTCCATCGCCTCCCGAAGCCAGCACGCGTAGATCGGCGTTGCGGTGCCGACCTTGAAGTCAGCGCTTCGACGAGACAGCGTCTTCCAGCTTTCGAGCATCGCAGCTCGAGCGCTGGAATAGTTCGTCCTGCTCCAATCCTGCGTGATTTGCTCAGCGGATACGCCAAGCGCGGCCGCGATCGAGCGGAGCATCTCATGCGCGAATTCGCCGAATCCACTGTGCGGATGCGCGGCGTTGACCTGCTTGATGTCTTCGCCTGGCGCCAACGTTGGGATGCGAACACTGTTGAGCATCGCGGGACGCTCTTTCGACCAGTCGGCGCGAAGGTCCTGATAGAACCCAAGTTCTTCGCCATCGCTGTCCATCGCCGACTCGATCATCTTCGGATCGAAGGGGCTCGTCACGTATGTCCCGAAAATCGTCGCGACGGTCGCGGCCTGCAGCTCGACGCCGTAGTACCGGGCGAGCATCTTCGCGTGCGCCAGCACCGGCGTGAAAACACCAATGCCGCGGTTCTGCCCCGCGCGATCGCGCTCGAAGTCGTGCACTACGCGACGCCAGCCGTCTTCGTCGACGCGCGGGACTCGCTCCCACTCCATTGACTCCACAGCGTTGTACCAATCGTTCTGGTGCGCCCTGCGGATGTGATACGCGAGCGGAACACCGTAATCGTCTATCTCAACGCCGCCGCGCAGATATTTCGTGTCGACAATCTGGTACGGATTCGACAGGCGGTCCGGATCGATCAGCATGAAGCTCGTAGCGTAGCGAGCACCTCCCACGCCGATCCGCTCCGGCATCCAGTAGCTGACGAACAGACTTTCGCCGTCGATCAGCTTATGCCGGAGCGCAAGCCGCAGCTGCTGCGACATCGTCAACTGGCGGGAGACATCGTTGAAGTGCTCGATGTCCTCCGAGTAGTTGCGCCAGAGCGCTTCGACAGCACGTCGGAACTCGTCTGCCCACGTTGCATCGAATCCGCGCGCGCGCATCGAGAGCGATCGGTAATCCGGGTTTGCCGACAGACGCAGATGCGCGCCGACAGTGTTGTCCAGAATGCGGGTGATGCCACCGCTAGCCCAGCCGTCGTTGCGCGCGAGATCGCGCGAACGCGCGACCATGCGATCGCGGAACTGGTTGATTTCCGAATCCGGCGAGCGGATGTAAGGAAACCACTGGCCCATCTCGGGCGTCTGGATGTTCGAGGCCTCGTACGGGAAGAGGCTCGAATATGACGGCTGCGTGATGCCCGGGCCGCCCCATCCAGAATCTGCGCGCGCACGCCCCCCTGCCGGCAGATCCGCGAACGGCTTGCCGGTGGAATCGACGATGAGTGTCATCAGAAAAGAACCCTGCGTGCGCGTGGATAGTTACAGATGATTCCGAGAGCCATTTGCAGCATCTCGATGGCTTTGCGAATCTGCGTGATGTCGCTTTGCTGATACGTGACCGACTTCGTGCCGTCGCCCTGGTTGTAGGTGGCAGTCACGATCTTCGCGCCCGAGGACAGATCGAAGTAGGCCGCCTGAAGCGCGGCCAACCGCGACTGCATGTCCGCAGTGCTCATTCCATCCGTGATTGCCATTTCTTTCCTATGCGAGGCGGTTCGTCAGCTTCTTCCTGACGGGTTTAACTTCGATCTGTGATGCCGCCGGCGCGGCCTGCGGAACTGCCTGCTCGGCTTGCGGCTGCGAAGCTTCGTAGTCAAGTGGCTGTGCAACGAGATCCGCGCGACGATTTAGCTTCAGGCCGAGATGCGTCAGACCGCACAGCGCGGCATACGCATATACGCGGCAGTCGAGCGCTTCATTGGCACGACCCGATGGCAACTCCCAGACCCGATACTTCTGGCCACCCGAGACCTTCACGACGGAACGTTCGGACGTGAGCTGCTCGAAGTAGCCGATGTCTCGGTCGTTCGGGAAGTGCATGTAGCCCGGCCCCGCCTCTTCGACGTGCAGTCGGTTCCGGATCGTGTCCTTCGCCGCATTCACGCCGAGAATCACCGGGCGGAACGATGCCTTCGTCTTCCGCGTCGGCTTCTTGATCGGCCAGACCGGATTACGCTTACCGCTGACTGCGGACTCGCCCTTGATCGCCCAGACCTTGCGGCCGAGTCGCGCTTTCGAGAAGTCGTAGACCTTTTGCGTGTGGTGACCGCCCGAGTCGATACAGACCGCCATCGCTTCAAACGGTCGTCCGTCAGCGCGATGCCAGACACGATTGAGCAGAGCGTCGAGCCGCTCCCACGGCTCCGGCGTTTCCATGTCGCCTTCGATCACCTCATAGGCGATCGACCAGCTCTCTTCGTTGCGCCCCCAACCGACAACTTCGACTTCGAAGCGATAGTCCTGCGTGTCGACGCCGATCGTGATGACCGCGACGCCGTCGGGCACTTCCGCCGCCCACCGTTCGCCGCGCGCGACGAGCGCCTCGAGGCGCAGCACCTTGCCCGAGTTCGGGCGATACGGCATGCCGGCCTGTGTGTTCCACCAGGTCTGCTTCTTCTCTTCGTCGCCTTCGGCTTTGAGCCACTTCGCCGCGATGTCGGACGGCTTATCCTTCTGCCATGGGCTGTAGAGCTTGCTCGCCTGGAAGCCAGCATGCTCGTTATCGACCTTCCATTCGCCGCATTCCGGACACTTGGCGCGATACACTGCATGGCGATCGCTTTCCCACCAGTCCCAGACCTGCGCGATCGCGGCGTCGATCTTCGTCTCGCGCGAGTCTTCAGGCCCACGCCAGGCGCGCTCGTAAGCATCCAGTGGCACATGCCGGCCGCCGCAGCATTCGAATGGCTTCGTTTGATGCCACCGCGCGGTCTGCAGCGCACGCAGCCGGTCGCCTTCCGACCAGATCTGGCCGCATGACTCGCACGAGATCCTCGCCGTCTTCGGAAAGTGCTCGACGACATTGCCGCTGTCGTCGCGGCGCTTGTCCCAATCGACGTGCTTGAAAAAGTCGGGAAACATGCGATGCCCGCAATGCGGGCACGCGATCGACGCGCGGCGTTGATCCGATTCCTTGTAACTCGCCTCGATCCGACTCTCATCCTCGACCGTGGGCGAGCATGCGCGAATCGAAAGCCAGTTGACGCCGAACGTCGCGGTCCGCTCTTCAGCCAGCGCGATCGGCTCGCCTTCGCGCGTCACCGGATACTTGTCGACCTCATCCGCGAGGATCACGCGCACCGGGCGCCGCGCCAAGTTGTCAGGGCTACCGGCGCCCGCCAAAGCCAGAAAGCCGCCAGGGAACGCCTTGAACAGCAGCGTCTCATCGGCATTCCGCGTCTTGCTTGTGCCGACGATCTCGCGCAGCGCCGGCGTCACGCGGATCAGCGGGCTGATTCGCTCTTTGCTGAACTGCTCCGCCGCGTCCTCTTTCGGTTGCAGCAGCAGGATCGGGCAAGGATCCAGGTGCGCGAAGTACCCGAAGACGTTTTCGAGCAACGCGGTCTTCAGCAGCTGGGTGCTCACCATCGTGGTGATCACATGCACACCCGGCTCGGTAACCGCCAGCATCGGGCCGCGGGCGATCTCGACCGTTGAGGTTTCCCAGTTGCCCGAGGTACTGCCCGCCTCTTTCGCGAGCTTTCTAAATTCGTCTGCCCATGCCGGCACGCTTATACGCGGCGGCGGCGTCCACGCGCGGCGTACAGACGCACGAAGCCGGTCAGCCTTCTCGTTCCGAGAAATTGGCTTCCGGTTCGCCGAGTTGGGCAATATGCTTGTGGACATGCGCGGTTAGGGTCTCGACAACCCGGTCGGCCTCGACGCCCAGATCGGCTGCCAAGATCGGACCTACTCTGGTCGGCCAGTTAAGCCACGCATCGCGCTGTGCCCGGAATTCCTCGAAGAGGATCGCAGTTGCGGTATCCAGCTCGACGAGCGACCCGGACTTTCGTTCGTACTCGAGCTGAGCCATCAGCCCGAGGTAGTTCTCTTTTAGACAGCGCGCCTCGTCGAAACTGAGCAGCTCGACGTTGCCCGAAAGGATTCGCCCGGCTACCTCGCTGGCGCTCTCTCCATCTTCGAGCGTTACCCCTTTCGCCGCCAGGGTAACAGACTGCCGTTTGTTACCTTTGGCCGTCTGCTTCGCTGATTGGGTAACAGCGGGAGCACCATCCCGACGGTATCGCGTCAGGTTCGCGTTCGACGCTTTGACGTCGATCGCATCGCCCGCAAACACAAGCCAGCCGCGCTCCTTCCATTTAGTCACCGTCTTGCGACTGACGCCGTGGAGTGCCGCGAACTCGCTCTGATTCATCGCCGGTTCTGTTACCTGTTACCCAATTTTCAAAACTCAGCGCTGGTGGAAATTCGCGAGTCTTCGCTCCCGCCCTGCTGCGATTGCCCGGGAAGGACCCGGCCGGTCAAAAAAGCATGCTTTTCACCAGAGCAGTGCATCGCGACGTGCAGCGCCAGTCCGCGCGCGTCAGCGCTTCGACGCGATGAACGCGAGTTCGTGCTTCAGGATCTGCGGGAACTTCTCGCGGATCTTCTTCATCAGCGCCTTCTGCACCGCATCGTTCGCGAGCGACTGCGGAATCGACGGGCCGAACAGTTCTTTGATCGGCAATCCGGATCGAACAACCTTGCCGTTGCGCATGACCTTCTTGTGCGTCTTGCCCGTCCGCTCGAAAACGCCTTTGTGACCGTTCCGCATCGTCGCGATGAACGCGTGACGCAGAACGGTTCGACCAGCTTTCACCTGCACGCTCACGCCGTTCTTGCCTTGGCGCGCGCCATAGTTGATCAGCGCCACCGGGCGACCCGTTGACTTGAGCACCGCGACGAGCTTGCCGCGGGATGCTCTCTGCACCGCGAACGAACTCTTGATCGCGCTCGACTTGATGTTGTAGCCAGCGCTTCGCACTTCCAGCGCGGCGGCCGTTCGGGCCTGCATCGCCGTCTTGTTGAGCGCGCGGACAACCGCTTTCTGGTGCTCGCCAACGTATCGGGTCAGGCTTGTCGCGACGCCCTTAACGTCAGCGTGAACATTTAGCTTCAGCATGTCAGGCCGAGGTTTTGAGCCAGGCTGACGGTAAAACGTCTGCGCCGGCGTCCCCGCGATAGAGCGGAACGTCGCGGACGAGCCGCGAGGGAGCGCCGGGCGCGAATGCCGTGACCGACACGAGCGCGATAGCCTTATCGGGCAGCAGCGCCGCATCCGTCGTCGCTTCGGTGATGATCGCTGCCACCGCCTTCTTGCCGTTCTGCCAGATCGACGAACGCATCAATGCGATCTCGCCCACAAAGGCTTCCGCATCGATTTTCTTGGGTGGACGTGCCATTCAGTCACCGGAAATAAAAAAGCCAGCGACGAAGGCGCGCTGGCGAATCCCACGACTCTCGGCGCAGGAGGAGACATTCGAAGAGAGTTACCGCGCTCGGTCCGCATGGCGCAGTGGCCCGCGATCGCGGCGCGCGACCGATTGCATCACCCTCACGACTTACGACTCAAACAATCGGAAAGCGTGAGAGCGATCGTTTATTCCGTCAGTTTCAGAACTATTCCGTTCGGCGCCTACGACGCAGGCATTGTTCCGTGTATCCCGGAATTTCGCGGGCAAGCACAAAAACAAAAAGCCCGCCGTCTTTCGACTGGCGGGCTCGTGAATTTGTGCCTACACACCCAGAGGGCTCGGCAGGCTGAGGTTCATTTGGGGCCCTCACTCCGGGCGAACATTTATTGGTCAGACGCGCTTCGCACCATCGAGCAATGCAGCCTGTTTCAGCCTGCTTCACGATTTAACTGGGCGCACTCTCCCGGGGAAGAATCCTAAAGGAATTTTTACGGGTTTACAAGGGGATTTTGTTGGCGATGAAAAACTGCTCTAACCTCACCACGGTCGCGCGCGCAAAAGACACCATTTCTACGTAGGTTCCATCCTGCCACATCACCCACCTCTCGTCCGTTGCGTTCAAGGGAAGCATGCCGATAGGGGCGCCACCGACCGTGCCGGAGAAACGAACCGGAGTAACATCGTCGCGCCTCGTAAGTCGCATGTGCTTCGCCTTATTGCAAACGTCGGCACAGTACTGGATCATCCAATCGGTACGCAGCGCTTGCAATTCTTCGCGGCTCACCGAGCCACCTTCTTTGACATAGTCAATGACGTGGTAGGCGGTCACGAAGAAATTGTAGACATGATCAACTGAAGCGTCGCTTTGAATGCGCGCTAGCTCCCGCTTCGCCTTGCGCAGCATTTCCGTTGCATCTGTCAACTCGAAGAAACTCACTTCTGCACCTCTGGCGAGAACCATGCAATGGCGAAGCATACGCTCAATGCGCTCAATATCCGCCCGGTCTGGATTGGGCTGACCGAGCGCCGCAGCGCGATCCATCGGCTGCGGTTTGCCAATCGTATTGGCAATTCCCGGGGTATTGCTGGTCGCTGCTAGGTTGCGTAGATGAACCACCGCCACCCGCACGCGCGGCGACCACCACTGCGGTCACAACCAGCGCGGCGGCTCCGACCGCCTGAGCGACGTGAACGCGCTTCAGACATCGTTCCTTGTCATCGCTATTGTTGCACCAGCTAGCGCAGCCCGTGAGCGACAGGACCAGCCCCCAGATCATTAGATTCTTTTTCATAGTGGCGTTTACGGCCGCTTCCAATTCCTTCTTTAGCCTTACACGTCGCTGGTATTTTCCCTACCGAGTTCAACGATCTTGATAAGGTGCCGCGACAGAAGCATGGGCAACAGGCGCTCTTTCGCCGCCTGATACGTTGCATGCTGGTCCCCGGCGCGGGCGCTGCTCCAAACCGTGCGTCCGCTCTCTTTGTTGCGCATGCTCGTCGAGATTGCCGCGCGCTGTTCGGGCCGCAGCATGTCGACGCAAAGCTGTACCTGCTCTGACTGGCGATCGTCGGCCCACTGATATGCGACCTCATCGTCCTCGTCCGCGCTCGATGGCGTGACGTAGCCGCGGCAAGTGCGATCCTCCGGACGATAGAAATGCGAGAGCGTCTCCGCGTGCGATTGACGGATCTGCCAGCGATACCACGTCAGCAGCAGTTCTTCGATTTGTTCGCTTTGGTCGCGCGTCATGGATTCCCCGTCAGAGTATTTCTTGCATCGCGGCATTTCGTAGACGTCCGTCCGCGCCTTCTGCATTCCGATGCTGCACACGTATTTCGATGTTCCGCCCCACCAGCTGCGCTCCAGTTGATTGCAGCCGAGGCAGGTGCGGCTTTGCTTTTCTTCCAGCACGACGGCCGGGTCGCGGAAGTCGCCTCGCCTCATTGGCACCCCGCCGCCGCGCGATATTTCGAGTACGGGCCGCGCACATAGCGATCGAACCGCGCCTTTGCCTCCGCGCTGTGGTCGAGCTGCGCGCGGCTTTCAACGCAGCACCGCGCACGGATAAACTCGGCGGCGTCGGTCGGGCTGTTCGCGGGCTGGTTCGTGGAGCACATCCATTCGATAAACAACGGCTCCTTCGCCCACCGACCGGCGAGATTCGCAAGTGGGCCGCCCTTTTCGCGCGCCGTCATGCCGCCACCACCGTGAAACTGATGCCGTGATAGATGAACCAATCGACGAGGGAATGCCGCAATTCCGCCGCGCGCGGAAACGGGAACTGCACCTGAACGCGGTCAGTCGGGTTGTTCGCGTCTTCCTGCTCGATCTCGCCGCACAGCGGACAGCCATCGAACGCGATCACTTTCGCCTGCGTGATGCTGTCGACACGCTGGCTGCTGCCGGCGATCAGGTGGTCAGGCACGTCGGCCCATTGGATGTATGCGTGTGCGCTCATTTGTCGTCGTCCTCGCCATTGATTTCATCGAGCCATTTGTCCATGCACGGGATACACACATAGCTGCGCCCCCAAAAATCCCCATCGATCAGCGCTGTTTCGACGCGAGCAACTGCGCCGCGCTCGATGATGTGTTGATCGCCATGGTTCGGATGCGCGCCCATGAAGCAAGCGTGCTGCTTGCGAACCTTGACGAGCTTCACCGTGCGGCACCGGATGTCGGACTCGTCGCCTTCCCAAGGGTCAAAATGAATGTAGTCGCTCTCTTGGTGCTTCACGGCTGCTCCTTCACATCCCATTCAAGATCGCCGCTCGCGAGAAACGGCTGCAATGACTTCCAGTTGTGTGCGACGACTACTTCAACCGTGTAGGTACCGTCCGGATTGAAGCGCGTCGCCGTCGCGTCCACGGCGTACTTCTCGGGCAGATACACATCGGCATGAATCCACGCGCCCGACGGCTTGCCGCCGTGCATCGTGTGCTGCGGCCCGCGCACGCGAACGACGAGGCATTCGAACGAGTGATAGTTTTCCATCCATCGACGACCCTTTCGGTACGACGGCAGCGGCATACGTACGACAAGCCTCAAGCGCCCTCCCAATTCAGTTCGTGAGACGCAGGCGTCGAGGGCTGGAGGTCATCAAGGCGCAGAAATGTAAAGCTGCCGCCGCGCAGCCATCCACCCGTGTCGATGTGATAGACGTTGCCCAACGCCGCCGGGCGCTTCAGGGGCGTGTGGCCGACCACCACGGCGCGCATGTCGGGCACACCTGAGTGGTCTTCGTCCTGAATGCGGTCGCGGTTCCACAGCACGCTGTTCGTGATACGTCGCAGCTTCGTGCCGCTGTCGGCGCAGGCGAACGCCTGGACCATGTCAGACCAGCTTTTGCCGTGGACGTCGGCGTGCACGATCCCGACGAGGCCGCCATCCGTCTCCACCTCGATCGCGTACGGCAGTTCGGCGAGAGCGTCGGCGATCATGACCTGCGCATAGCGCGGCTTCTCGATCAGCCATGCGCCGCCGGTCATCATGTAATGGTCACGGTCCCGATTGCCGGGCTCGACGTAGCGGATAGCCATGTCTTCGTGATTGCCCTGAACGGCGTGGAACCACGGTTTGCTGATCCACTCGACGGCGGTATCCGACTGCGGGCCACGGTCGACCAAATCGCCGACGGAAAAGAGACGGTCGACCCTCTCATCGAAACGGATCTTCGCGAGCTCGATCTCGAGCGCGGCGAAGCAGCCGTGGATGTCGCCGACGGCATAGTCGATGCCGACGGTGTTGCGCGCAAAGCGCCGCACGTATTTCGTGATCAAGCAGCCTCCTGCAGTTGAATTCCCATCTTTCTCGCCCTTACGGGCGCCCACCGCTCGTATGCGAGATCCCAGCGCGCGAATTTCGCCTCGCGCGACGCGCTGCCCTGATCGATCCATGCATGACATGCAACGCAACCCGGCACGGTGTATCGGTGCTCTGCCTTCTTGCCCATGCCCTTCCCGTGTCGGCTCTGGTTCGAGTGACACGGAACAACTGTTTCGGCGCCGAGGCATACACCCGGTACAGCCAGGTAGCACTGCTCGCCGCGGCATGCCGCGAGATACTTCGATCCTTCGGCGACTGTCGGCTTCTTAACGCGGCGCTTCCTCTGCGCTTGGTGCTCGACCGTCTTTCGATCCGCCAGCGCGAACGGCATCGGCTCTTTGCGCTTGAAGCCGGTGCGCGCGAGCGGCGTGCGGCGCTGGAGCGGAGCGGAACGCTTCAAGCAGCCTCCGCGTCCGCCGGCGCGAGTACGTCAGCACTCAAGACGACCATCCCAGCGGCGAGGCCAATAATCGTGCTGGCGCGATAAACCGGCAGGCCAAGATCGCGCAGGAGGTTCCGCTCGATCGGAGCGCCGCGCGACTGCTCCCATCCGGGGAGCATTGCAATGCCATCACAATCGACGGCAAGCTTGATGTCGACTCGCATGTAGTCGAGCCATGTAGCAAATGGGCCGAGATCGACAAGCGCCGGGTTCTCGACTTCGAATCCCAACGCCTCCAGCCGGGCGGCCTCCGCGTGGAACGCCGGTTTGTTGAGGTCCGGAAGGCCAGTCATTGGCCCGCTGAGATACAGTTTCATGCCGCGCTCCCGTACAGCGCCGACGAAAGCGAATCTCGCTTAACGCCGCCGCGTTTGATTTTTTGGTTGAGGGTGTATTGCTTTCGCTTGAAACTATGTTCGACCTTGTCCACTTCCTTGCGGAATCGGCGTGCACGCTCTGCCGATGTTTCGGGCCTCGGCTTCACGGCCGATTTGCCTTTACCGATCACGTACGCAGCTTCATTGCGCGCGTGGTCCGGATGGATCCCATAGCCCGCGATGTGGTATTCCCCGCGCTTAACGGCGCCGTCCAATGCCTCCCAGACAGACGTGCGTCGACTTGCCAGCGCAGACGCAACTTCCTTCGCCGTTCGCGGCTTGCGGTCAGCCATCAGCCGATTGATCAACGAGAACATCGGTCCGATGGGCTTCGCCTTCCTGCCCAGTCCAAGCTTCGATGCCTCTTTAGCCACCGCGGCGAAGGTGCGACCCGGAAGCCTGTCGAAATCGGTTTTCAGGTACACCGGGCTCCTCCAGATCTCGCGGATGATTTCCCGCTCTTCGTCAGACCATCGATTCCCCATCACTTCACCTCCACGATCTTCAGTCCCCGCGCGGCCATCAAATGGCGCTTGATGCGGTACCCCTCGGTTATCCGGCCCTTCACGTCTTCGATCACCTGCTCACCGTTGCGCTCGTAGACGAAGTCGGCGACGTATCGCAGCGCCGGGCGCTTGCGGCCGCCGATCATGACCGGCTCGGCGAGAATGAACGGCACCTGCAACTCGAGTTCGCTGATCTCGCCGCGCGCCTGCATCTGCACCAGGTCGTGCCAGCGCATCATTTCCCGCTTGCTGTCGAACTTGATGCCGCCCGACTCGCACTTCTCGTTTCGGTACTTCGACGGCTTCTTCGCGGGCGTCGCCGGCCGGATCAGCGACGGATCGAACGGGTCGTCGACGTCGATCGCGGCCGTCTGCGGCGGCACGCCCGTCTTTTCGTAGATCCGGCGTTGCGCCGTCGTCATCGTCGCCAGCGACGCCTCGCGCACGCGCGCCGTGCCGACTTGCGTCGTGCCTTCCGGGTATCGCAGTGATGTCGCTCGCTTCGTCATGCTGGTTTGTTGCTGTCCACGTAATTGCGCAGTTCGCGCTCTTGCCTCTCTGCCGCCCTATCGCCGAACTTCTTCCGTACCGACTCGACGAGATCCCATGCTTTGTTGCCCCGGCCTTCGTGCGCCTCGCGCACAGCAGCCGCGAATCGCTCCCAGCATTCAGAACGGGATCTCATCCGTGTGCGTGAACGTCGTGCGCTGCCTGTCGTCGACCATGCGGCTGTCCGTCGAGGCGAGCACATAGAACTTCTTGCCGCGGTGCAGGCGTGCAAGGCGCTCGGCTTCGTTCACTGCGCTCTGCCGCGACTGATGCTTGAAGCTCGGCGGCGTTTCGCCAGTCGGCGACCAGACGAGGAAAAACGGATTCGGTTCGACGAGGATCGTGCTCATGCGGCCTCCGCGAGCGCGACCTTGTCGCGCGGAATGTCGTTGAAGTAGCGATACAGGCCGTCGTAGTGGTCGTCGCCAAAGCGCGCAGCGTCGCGCAGCATGTCTTCCATCCATTCACCCGGGCCCGCCGCCTTCACAACGCGTGCCTTGAAGCGCATGAAGACTTCGCCTTCCTTCTGCGTGACGCCGAGCCGCCTGCCTTGCTCGGTGACGCCAGCGGTCGTCTTGTGCCAGTCAGCGGGGATTGCCTGCGCGCCGCTCGACTGCTGCGATTCGCCCTTGACCGGGAACAGGCCCGTCCAGCCGCGCAGCGCTGCCTCGTTGATGCAGATGACCGGGTCGTGCCCCTGCTCGCGCAGCATCGCCAGCTTCTGGATCGATACCTTTGCAGCGACTCTGGTCCACGGCGCATCACCGTCGGCGTGCTTGGTCTCCCGGTGTTCGCACCAGTCGTCCCACGAGGCTTGAGGCAACCAGTCGGGCAGTTCGGTTGCTCGCAGCTGGACATGCAACGCAATTCGCGACGTCCGTCGCGCGGGTTGACGGTTACCTGATGGTTCTTTGACGGTTACTGACGATTCGGGTGCAATAGCTGTTGCACCCTTTTGTGCTTCGTTTTGCACCCTTTCTTGTTCCGGATTGCACCCTTTCGTGTCGACGTTTGCACCCTTTGCATCTTCATCAATGGGTGCAATTTCTTCACCCTTTGAGTTGTCAACAATGAGTGCAATATCTGCACCGTTTATCCAGTCGGGATTGATGCGGTACTCGCGCGACTTGCCACGACCGCCCTTGCCCTGGCCGACGAGGATCAGCCAGCCGGACTTCTCCATGCTGCGCAGCTGGTACTGCACGGCGCGCTCGGACTGGCGCGTCTTCTCCGCGAGGCTCGCGATGCCAGGGAAAATGTGGGTGCCGTCGTCGTGCGCGTGATCCGCCAGCTTCAGCGCGAGGATCATCTCGCCGCCGCCGGCCGGATAACGGTCGAAGACCATGCCCATGACCTTCACGCTCATGCAGACACCACCGGCTTCGTCGACAGCAGTTGATGACTCGTCTGCGTCGCCAGATCCTTGCGACTGCCGACCACGAAAAGGCGCTTGGCGTCGAGCAGTTCACGAACGCGACCACAGACGCTGCCCAGTTTCAGATTCGTGATAGCCGCAATGTCCTCGCGCGTGAGCGGGGGGCGGCCGGCGCGGAAGGCGTCGAGTACCATCTTCTGGCCGTCTGTCAAATCCTTGACGGTGAGTGCGTGGTAAGCGTCGCTCTGCGTTTCGGCGACGCGGCGGCCCGAGCGGCCGCTGTAGATGTCCGTCTGCATGGCGGATCTCCAGTCAGGCACGCGGTTTGGCCGATTGGCACAGCGTCGGGGCGCTACGCAATGAGCGATAGCGCGTAAGGCCCTCCCCGCACTCCATGAATTCCGACATCCAGCAGCGCTTCGCGCGTTCCTGCTCCTTCGCGCCGATATGCGGCATGTACTTGCTGGTGCCGACGCGAGGGGCACCCGTCGTGGACAAACCAGCGACGGACGCGATCGTGCGACCAATCGATCTTGCGAGTTTCAACATGGGTGATCTCCTGCGGCGCCTGCCGCGTAGGACTGCTAATCGGAAACAGAAGGCGGCTGGCATTGCAATCGCCTTGTGTTGCAGATCAGCTTCTGATCCCCGTCGAGATGACCGCGTCTTTCAGCGGCCACCCCTGTTAATGCTTCGTTTCCTGGTGTGAATCGAGCAGCAGATGGCCCAAGACTCGGAATGCTTCTGCCACTTCGGGCTTTTGTGCAGCTTGTTTTTCAATTCCTTTCAACAGTGCGTCTTTGTCGTTGCCCCCAACCTGCTTCCGGGCTTCCTCTGTGGCCTGTCGGCCTATCCGAAGAGCCTCGTCGTGTGTCATTTCATGGCGTCTCCTGTCTCTGTATCACCTCTTCCATCAGCGTCAGCATCGCGTTGCGCGACAGCCATTGCGACACAGCGCGGTTCCCCACAACACGCTCATAATCAGCGACCAGGCGGGCCGGAAGATCCTGCCGCGCCTTACCGTGCCGATCCACAGCGACTCTGTTCAGCATGTTCGACATGTGCGACGGCGGCACGTCGAGCAGCTCGGCACACGTTCTTTGCGTCATGCCGCGCACGGCCCGGTTATCCCATCCGAGCACAACGGCATCACGGAAAGACGCGCACGCAGCGATCTGCTCGCGCGACAGAAACTTCGCCGACGCACGACCCTCGCGCATCATGGGCTCCAGAACAGGTGCAGCGGCCTTATGCGGCGTTTGTTCCATCTGCATCGTTAGGTCCTATAGAAAAAAACAACCGGATTCCAACTGGAATTACGACTCGGTCAGCACTTCAAATGAAGGCGTCTCAATGACGCCTTCATTCCATGACCGACCTACTGCACTGCACTGGCTCGCGCCAACTTGCTATGCTTTTTGAGTCCGCCGACGGGCGGCTGAACGTCATCCGACGCGGCCATGCGCTTCGTTTCCATGAGCTTCGTCAGGAACAGTTCGGGGTGAGCGATTTTCACGTCGGCAGGAATGCCGCGTTTTTTCCAGTTCTGAACGCGCTGGACTCCGCCCGCTGTTTTGTCATAACCGAGCAACTCGGCAACCTTCGCCGGGCCGCCCAGTTCGTCGATGAGCTGCCGGTCAGCAGCGATGTCGGAGTGTTTGCTCATAGTGCGTTCATTAAACACCATGTTTAAACAAAAAGCAAACACCACGTGTAACAACAAAACGTTTACTTGGGCGACAATCCGCGCCATGACAGAGTCCATCCATCCGACCGCAGCTCGCCTGCTTTTAGCTGCCGCCTCGTTGAGCCAGGAAGGCGTAAGCGGCCCTTCCGACCTCGCGCGTGTGCTCGGTGTCTCTCCGCAGGTGGCGACGAACTGGATGCGGCGCGGCGTATCGAAGGAAGGCATGCTGGCCGCGCAAGAGAAGCTCGGAGCGAACCCCACGTGGATCCGGACAGGCGAAGGGGAAATGGCGTCGGCCGGTGTTAAGCACACACCTACCGAAATCAAAGACCCGAATAGCATCTATAAGGCGCCCGTCTCCGAGCCTTCGGAAATCGCGACCCCCGATAATCTAGATCCCACGACATTGACGGGGCCGCAGCGGATCCGGGCCTCGCTCGGGCCGCAAAATCTGACAGCTGAAACGCTGGCAAGCGTCGCAGCCGTCGGTGCCGACGTCGCATCGCTTTGGCTAGCTGGTCAAGGCCCCGAGCCGACACTCATTCAGGCCGTCGCGCTACAGAATACATACGGGGTTAATTCGGTTTGGATTCTCAAAGGTAAGGGAACACCAGGCGTCGCCGTCCGATACGACGATGAGTGGCGACCGGTGACATTTAAGAATTGGCACCTCGTGCCGGTGAAGGGCATGGCGCAACTAGGCGATAACGGATATTGGGCTGAGATCGAATATGGCGAGGGGTACGTCGCCACTGCCAGCCTCGACAAGGACGCATACGCCGTTCGTTGCAAGGGCGACTCGATGCGGCCTCGCATTAAGGACGGCGAGTACGTCGTGCTCGAGCCCAACCAGCCGATCAATCCGGGCGACGAGGTGCTTGTAAAGGCAAAAGACGGCCGCGTCATGGTGAAGGAATTCGTCTACGAGGCCCAAGGCAAGATTTTTCTGCTATCGACGAACGAGGCACACGGAAAGATTTCCGTCGAGCGCGCCAATATCGAGCACATGCATTACGTCGGCTGGATTGCGAAGCCCTCGGCATATAGAGCCCAGAGCTAGGCGACAGGCCAACCAAGACGACCAAACCCGCTATGGCGGGTTTTTTTGTTTCATCACCGTCCAGACGCAGAAAAATTAAACACAGTGTTTGACATGCGGTTAAACATGGTGTTTAATACATCTCAAGCGCTGAGTGATCAGCGCGGACGTGCGGAGCGCCCTAAGCTCAGAACATTGCCGCGCAGTGTTTTGTACTTAGAGCGCATCTCACACACAACCAGATCGTCTGGAGTGAGAGATGAACGTCAGCAAAGCGATGCACCGTGCGCAGTTCAAAAGCCTCGACGGCCATTGCCGTTTCGTAGCTCGCATCGGTCGCTCGACCGTAGTCCTCACCCTCTCTGATCTGGCCCATTGCCCGAAGGCGCGTATTCAGGTGGCGTTCTCTGCCGGTCGAATCGTTGCGCCTCGCTGATCGCACAGGTGATCGAGATGGAAGCCGTTCAACCCCTGCACTCCGCAGCGTCGCGCATGTTCGATGAGGTCGAGTACTTCGCCAGCATGCCCCCGCTCAGCGATGCCGAGCAGGCGCAGTATGCCCGCCGCACCACGAAGCGCCCGCTTCTCTGCTTCGCGATCCTCGCCGCGCTGCCCTTCATCGCTGAAGGCGTCTGCCGTTTGCTGAAGGTGTGGTGATGCGCGAACAGATCCGAATCTGGGCTGGCGCCGCTGTTGTCGTCGTGGTGTATCTGATGCTCTGCTCCGCAAACGACCACACCGCCGCTGAATACCAACGCTGCAGCGTGGTTCGCTGCACCTGATCCCGAAAAGGCTCACCGAAATGGACTTCATCATGGCTATCTGTTTCGCAGTCCTCAGTGGACTGGTGGTAGGCGCTTTTCTAGGCGTTGCATCGGTGCTGTTCTGCATGGCGGGAAAACGCAGCGACAACGCAGTCGAGCACGAAAGCGACGCGGCGCCCTACCCGCGCTACTACGAATAAACCGCAGTCCCTTCACACACGGAGTTAATCAATGAAGAAGGCATTTACGCAGACCCTCATGGAGTTGCGCGGGGGGGCAGTCGTCGAAGAGGCGACCAACGAACTGAACACGCTGGTCGCGATGGTTCGCGATACCGGCAAGGCCGGGAAGATCACGATCACCGTCGAGGTGAAACCCTTCGCGAAGGTGCAAGACGCGCTCGAAGTGACCGGCAAGGTCGTCGCCACGCTGCCGAAGGAAAAAGAATCGGCCGAGGTGTTCTTCCCGACCGTCGAAAACAACCTCTCGCGTCACAGCGAGCGTCAAACAGAGCTGCCTGGCATCTCGCTGGCAGACACTCCCAGCCCCCGCGTGTCGCTCGGCTAATCGCGCGGCAAACCTCCCACCACCAATACCAAAACGGATAAGACATGCTCAACGATTTCCAAGGCGAACGCGACGTCGCCGCTGTGCTGGCCGCTGGCACCTCCCTCGCAGGTGCACAGAAAAGCCCCCTGCAAGATGGCAAGCCGTTCGTCATCGTTCCGGACGGCTATAAGGCGCAGATTGTCGACGAAGTGTTCGGCAATCCGGCGCGCGCAAGCGGTCTCGTGAAGCTCCGCGACGCGAACAGCTTCGTGTCCTACTTCAACCGCCAGAAGCGTCCCGAAAGTCTGATCTACGCATCGCTCGACCCGGCAAAGATCCTCGGCGTGATCGACGATCACCGCGCATATAGCACGGTATCGCAGGGCGACGGCGCTAACTGGCGCGGCTATCGCGTCGAGTTCGCTGTGCCGGCCTCGCGCGAGTGGAAGGTCTGGACGGGCTCCGATCGCAAGGGTCTCAACCAACTCCAGTTCGCCGAGCTGATCGAAGACAACCTGCCCGACATCGTGTCGCCGGATGGCTCGACGATGCTCAGCGTCGCGCTCAACTTCGAGGCGAGCAAGGAGGGCAACTTCGTGTCGGCCGCGCGCCTGCAGGACGGCAGCACGAACTTCGTCTGGAAGGAAGACGTGAACGCCACCGGCAACAAGGTCGCGATGCCGTCGCAGATCACGCTCGAAATCCCCGTGTTCGAGAACGGCCAGCCGTCGCCCGTCGAGGCACGCATCAAGTACCGCATCAAAGACGGCAATCTGACCATCTGGTACGAGCTCGTGCGCCCGCACAAGGTGCTCGAAACCGCTTTCCGCGCCATCTGGTCGCAAATCGAAGAGCAGACGGCAACGACGATCCTGCTGGGTTCCCCCGAGTAACTGCGAGTGCGGCGGCTCCCCGAGCCAGCGCTTTGAGGGTGCGGTCCCGGCCCTCTCTTTTTGAATCGAAGGCTCTGCCGCAGCCAAAGGTCTGTCCTGATAAGCAGTCGATTGGGCACCTCCACGAGAATCCCCGGTCCGTGTCGGGTCTCGCAGCAGAGCAAATCTAGTTTAGGACACGCGGAATAGTCATGAAAGAACGTCCGATCCTCTTCAGCGGCCCGATGGTGCGCGCTCTGCTCGACGGCCGCAAGGGACAAACGCGTCGCGTCGTGAAGTTGCCGCACAACAATCCGCTGGGTTCGTGGGAGCCGACGACTATCGGCGGTCCAGACGGCGGACGCACCGCCAGCGGCGAGACGATTCCTTTTCAAGGCGCCATCTGGCACACCCGTACCGGCGACAGCTTGATGTGTCCGCACGGGCAGCCTGGCGATCAGCTTTGGGTTCGGGAAAGCGGCGTCAAGATCAAGCTCGCTGCGAGCGACTTTCACATCTTTCGTCATGATGAGCCGACGACGCTTCGAATCGGCGATTACTGGGTCGAGCAAACACGCGCGCCCGGTGCCAGTTACAACGTCGCCGGATGCTCGCGGGAAACCGCTCTTCGGTCCTATAGCGGCGCCAAGGTCGTGCCGTCGATCCACATGCCGCGGTGGGCATGCCGACTCGAGCTCGTAATCGCCAATGTGCGCGTCGAGCGCGTGCGGGACATCAGCGAGGCAGACGCCGCCGCCGAAGGTGTCGAGAGCCTGCGCAACGAAGGCGAGTACTGGAAAGACTACCTGCGGTCGACGAAGCATCAGGACGAACTGACCTGCTTAAGCGCTCGCGAGTCGTTCCGGACGCTGTGGGACAGCATCAACGCCGCTCGCGGGTTCGGTTGGGATGCTAACCCGTGGGTCTGGGTCGTCGAATTCAAGCGGACCGGGGCGTGACCATGCCAATGAGAGCGCAACCAGCATTACTCGCAGTCCCGGCGACCCTGACTGCTGCGTGTCTGTCAGTAATGGCAGGCTGGCAGCGTGGCGGGTTTCTGGCTGAGCGGGTGCTCTGGATCGCCGTCGGCGTCGTGCTGCTTGTCGCCGCTCACCTGCTCCCTGCCCTGATCCGTTCGCATGGCCGGCGTATCCGGTTTGTCGGCGTCCTGCTCTGGATCGGCTGCATGGCGGCCACCTGCTACGGGCACGCGGTCTTTTTCCTCCTGGCTCAGAAGCATGCTGGCGAGGTGCGTGCGGCAGCAGTCCCGGCAGTCACGACGACCGGCCGTAACCCGGCAGTCATCGCCGCCGACCGCGCTGCGCTCGTATCGCGACTGGCCCGAGCTACCGAACGCCGCTGTGCCGAACCGTGCCCGAGCCTGCGCATCGAGCGCGCGTCGCTTGCTGCTCGGCTGGATGCGATCGATGCCGAAGCAGCACAGGCGAAGCGTCAGGAATCCGCGCAGGACCGCGCCGACGCCGCGCGCGCCGCTGCCGTCGCTGATCCTGTGACGGGCGCCGTGACCGCGTTCGGCATCCCGTCGGGTCGCGTCGATCTGCTCGCCGGTCTCGCTTTCGCGGCAGTACTCGAAGCAGTCGCGTGCTTCTGCTGGCTGCTCGCGCTGCGCCCGGTCGAATCGCTCAAACCCAATACTGGCGCGGCAGTAACGCCAGTCACGAACATCAAGTCACCAGTCGTGACCGAGTATCGCGGCTACGTTCCGGACGCCAACGGCCCGTTACCACCGCCGCCGCAACCCGTCGCAGCCGTCATCGAAGCGCCCGACGACGCCGCGCGCGTACTCGCCGAGATTGCCGCTGGGCGGATGCGCGGCACGGTCGCGGAAATCAGGAAGTTCCTCGGCAAGTCACAGGCGCACGCGGCAGCAGTACGGAAGCAAATCAGCGGGCCGGCGCAACCGGCAATCAACCAATAACCGAAAACATGAAACGCGATCTGATCAGCTTGCCGCTGGACCTCGGGAGCGAACTTATCATCGACAACTTCGCTGGCGGCGGTGGTGCGAGCACCGGCCTCGAGCGCGCGTTCGGCCGTCCCGTCGACGTCGCGATCAACCACGACCCGGAGGCGATCGCTATGCACACGGCGAACCATCCGCACACCGCGCACTACTGCGAGAGCGTCTTCGGCGTTGATCCGATTGCAGTGACGCGTAATCAGCCCGCTGCGCTGGTGTGGCTGTCGCCCGACTGCAAGCACTTCAGCAAAGCGAAGGGCTCCACGCCGGTATCGAAGAAGATCCGAGGACTCGCGTGGATCGGCCTACGCTGGGCAGCGACGGTCAAGCCGCGCGTGATTATGCTCGAAAACGTTGAAGAGTTTCAGACGTGGGGCCCGTTGGCCGCCGACGGCCGCCCCGACCCGAAGCAGAAGGGCCGCACGTTCCGTTCGTTCGTAAATGCGCTTCGTGCGCAGGGTTACGTAGTCGACTGGCGCGAGCTGCGCGCCTGCGACTTCGGCGCGCCGACGATCCGCAAGCGCCTGTTTCTTGTCGCACGCCGCGATCATCTGCCCATCGTGTGGCCGACGCCCACGCACGGCGACCCGAAGAGCGCAGCCGTGCGCGCGGGGAAACTTCAACCGTGGCGCACTGCCGCAGAGTGCATCGACTGGTCGCTGCCCTGCCCGTCGATCTTCGAGCGCTCCAAGCCGCTGAAGGACGCGACGCTGCGCAGAATCGCGAAAGGCATCATGAAGTTCGTCGTGAATAGCGCCGATCCGTTCATCGTTTCGTATTACACGGCGGACGACCGTTTCCGTGGACAGCCTGTCGATGCCCCGCTCGGCACGCCGACGACAGCAAACCGCTTCGCCGTCGTTGCGCCGACGCTCATGCACCTGACGCACCAGGGCGCTGATCGTAACGGCGATCTCAACCAACCGTTGGCGACGGTGACCGGCGCGCATCGCGGCGAGCAGGCGCTCGTGTCGGCGACGCTGATCCAGACGGGTTACGGCGAGCGCGAAGGCCAATCGCCGCGCGTTCCCGGCCTCGATAAGCCGCTCGGCACGGCCGTCGCGGGCGGCGTCAAGCATGCGGTCGTTTCTGCCTTCCTCGCGAAACACTATGGCGGCGTTGTCGGTACGGGCGTCGATGTGCCAACTGGCACCGTGACGACCACCGACCATCACTCGGTTGTGACGTCGCACTTGCTGAAGCTGCGCAACAACCAGTTTGGCCAGGACGTGCGCGAGCCGATGCCCACGCTTACAGCGGGCGGCGGCCACGTCGGCGAAGTGCGCACGCTGCTGCAGAAGTATCACGGCCCCGACGCGCTCGGCATCGTAACGATCCGCGGCGAGCAATACGCAATCGTCGACATTGGCATGCGCATGCTCACGCCGCGCGAATTGGCGCGCGCCCAAGGATTTCCCGACAGCTACGTGCTCGACCCCGTGTTCGAAGGCAAGCCGCTCTCTAAGACTGCGCAAGTACGGATGATCGGCAATAGCGTCTGCCCGGATCTTTCCACTGCACTTGTCGTCGCCAACTTCGCGCACGAAAAGCAACTTGCCGGCGTCGCCGCCTGATCTGATCTAACCGCAAGGACAACGATAACCATGACCGAATATCCAATGCTCGATGACAAGCTGGCGACGCTGCGCAACGCTATCGAAGACGGCGTAAAGGCAGACAGCGCTCAGTGCCTGTCGCTGATGGAACTGGTGGACGCAATCGGAGAACAGTTCAAGCGCGAGCTGGCCGAATTCGAGATGTCTCCAGAATTCACCGACAGCGCCCGCGCGGCGCTCGTATGGGTGCTCTACCACCATCAGGGCGGATCGTCGCCCGTCGGCCAGCCGATCAGGTTCGCGCTCGGCATGGGCGCGCACGATCCGCTGAAACCGGCTCAGATTGGCGAAGCGCTGAAACTCGCGGAGAAATGCCATTTCCCCGCGGCGCGAGATATTCCCGCAGCCCCTTCCGCGCCAGCCGTCGATGGAGCGAGCGCAGCCGATTTCGATTCGGCGCAAGCCGTGTGGAACGACTGGCTGAAACTGCGCGGGACGGACGTCGATTTCAAATCTCACAACGCGGCGACCGAACTCGTGCGGTACGCAATGAACCGCACCGCACTATCCGCAGAGGCGGCGGCAGGGGAGCCGGTTGCTTACGTGCCGATCCATCCGAAGAACGGCCCGCTGTGGGCGAATACGGTGCCGACGCTCGATAGCGACCGTCCGAAGCATTACGAGACTCGCGCGCTGTATTTCACCGCCCCTCCAGCCGCTAAGAAAGGGGAATGACATGGGCAAGCGATACGAGATCGACCCGCTGACGAACTACACGGTCGACGAGAATGGTTGCTGGATCTACCAAGGTCGGAAGGACGCATACGGCTATGGGCAAGTCTGGTGGCGCGACAGGGACTGGCGCGCGCACCGGGCGTTCTACACGCATCACAAGGGCGAAATTCCGAATGGCCTGTTTGCTTGCCATACCTGCGATAACCCGCCGTGCGTGAACCCGGATCACATCTTCCTCGGCACGAACAACGACAACATTCAGGACTGTGTTAGCAAGGGACGTCAGAACTCGTCGCGAGGTATCCGCCAACACTCTGCGAAGCTTAACCCGGCGAAGGTAGTTGAAGCGCGTCGCCGGCATGCCGCTGGCGAGACTACCGCTTCCCTTGCGCGTGCGTTCGGCATTGTCGAATCAGCGATGTACAAGATTATTCGGCGCATCACATGGAAGACGGCTGAGCAGGACTTGGCCGCCTCTAGCGCCACAGCCAGCGACAAGGAGGGAGCGTGAAGCTGATTCTCGATCCTTGCTGCGGCAGCCGCATGTTCTGGTTTGATCGCGCGAATCCTGCCGTCGTGTTCGGCGACCAGCGACGCGAGACCGTCACCGTCACGGACCGCTCACACGGCCGCGAAGACGGTACGCGCACGTTGAACATCGAACCGGATTTTCTGATGGACTTCCGCGCACTGCCGTATCCCGAGGCCTCATTCAAGCTCGTGTCGTTTGATCCGCCGCACCTGGTGCGCGCAGGCCCGAAAAGCTGGCTTGCGGCGAAGTACGGAAAGCTGTCACAGGACTGGCGTGAAGATCTGCGCCGCGGCTTCGCCGAGTGCTTCCGCGTTCTCGATGATCACGGCGTGCTGGTCTTCAAGTGGAATGAAACGCAGATCAAGGTCGGCGAGGTGCTCGCGCTCACGCCTGAGAAGCCACTGTTCGGCCAGGTCAGCGGACGCAAGGGAATGACGCACTGGCTCGTGTTCATGAAGCGCGCAGCCAGCGACAGCGCTCAAGGAGGTCCGGCGTGAGCGAGTGGCGAGACAACGCAAACCGAGCGGCCGCACGACGCTTGGGCAGACTGTCGCGCTATGGCTCGCGCCGGATCAAAAGCGCAATCCGCTACTACATGCGCCGGCAGCGCAAACATTTCGATCCGCACGGCGTGCTCTGGTACGACGACGCCTATGTGCTCGATCTCGTGCTCGAACGCATCCCGTTTTGAAGGAACAGCAAATGACTGACAACAACAAGACTCTGCTTCCGTGCCCGTTTTGCGGTGCAACGCCGTTCCTACATCGAGGCGAAGGAATCGTCGGCATCTCATGCGGCCTCGACTCCGCATGCAATAAGACTGGGCTTTGCGTGGCATTCTCTCCCGAGAAAGAGGCTTCCGCGATCGACGCGTGGAATCGGCGCGCCGCCCCTGTCGCTGACAGCGCAGAAAAAAGCCCCGCTTCCAATGGAAAGCGAGGCAAGAACTGCGGGCATTCCGAGGGTTGCGTCTGGCCCGCTGACGACATGATCGACGAACAGCGCCCCGCGGTGATTCGGCAATTTCCGAATGTCGATGCAGAAGCGTCTGCAATGGCGAAAGATGCAGAGCGGTATCGGTATCTGCGCCACTTCACGCGCGGCCAGCAGACTTTCGGTGGCGTATCGACTGGCGCTGCCCCCCGGCTGCAATGGTTCGAGTTTCCCGCTGTTGCGCCGCTTGGCAATGTCATGAAAGGCGCCGTATCTCAGCATCTCGACGAAGCCATCGACGCCGCTATCGCGGCATCCGCGCACAGGGCTGAACCTCGTGAATGTTGAAGCCAGCCACCAAGGCGCCGGCACTGAAGAAAGCGAGGCTAAAGACCACGCATCCCATACCGAATTTCAGAATGGGCATGTGCGAATCCGGCTCCTTAAACCCCATCAACTCATTGAAAAGGACGTTTTGAGTAAGGTACGAGCAAACAAACGCTCCGCCGACGCAGACAAGACCGAGAACAAACAGACATATCGAGAGCTTAAGAGACCCGGGGTCAACTGCCGCACTGACTTTGTCGTACGCAGCAATGATGCCCGCGGCGGCGCCGCCGTTGAGGAGCGCCATGAGCTTAAAGGCCTCGATGGATACCGTGATCATCGATTTGTATGTTTCCAGCGCATGGTCGTCTTTAAAGCTTGCACCCATAAAACCCCCGTTTTTCGAGGCATCGTAGCATGAGCGAGAACAGCAAAATCGAATGGACAGACCACACGTTCAATCCGTGGGAAGGCTGCCAGAAGGTCGGGCCCGGCTGCGATCACTGCTACGCCGAGACGCGCAATGCGCGCTTCGCGGGCGGTACCGCTATCAACTGGGGACCGGGCGCGCCGCGGCGCCGCACGTCGCCTGCGAACTGGCGTAAGCCGCTGCACTGGAATGCGGTGCACGGGAACTTCCTCTATCAGCACGGTCGTCGCCAGCGCGTGTTCTGCGCATCGCTCGCGGACGTATTTGATAACGCCGTTGATCCGGCATGGCGCGCCGATCTCTTCGCGTTAATCAAGCAGACACCGAACCTCGACTGGCTGCTTCTGACCAAGCGCATCGGCAACGTCCCAGCGATGTTGGCAGAGATCGGCATTACGGGCCTGCCGTGGAACGTGTGGCTCGGCGCGACCATCGTCAACCGGTCAGAGATGCTGCGCGACGCTGAAAAGCTTCTCACTGTGGAGGCGCGCGTGCGCTTCTGGAGCGTCGAACCGATGCTCGGCGACCTCGGAGACATACCATCCGAACTGCTCCCAGACTGGGTCATCTGCGGCGGTGAAAGCGGCCATGGCGCGCGACCGATGCATCCCGACTGGGCGCGATCGCTGCGCGATCAATGCGATGCGGCCGGAGTTCAATTCCTGTTCAAGCAATGGGGCGAGTGGATGCCTGCCGACGCTGATGACTGCGACCCGGGTATCGATAGTCGACGCCTGATGTGGAGCGACGGCGCCCCCTATTCAGAACAGGATGGCCAGCGCGCCGCAGCCCTCTTGGCACACGTCGGCAAGAAAGCCGCAGGCCGCCTGCTCGACGGCCGCACGCGCGATGGATTTCCGCGAGATGCGGCATGAGCGCGATCACAGCCCGCGCTCACGTCGATCCGCGGGCCGATCAACGCCTACCCGCCGAAGTCAGTTGCGCCGAGCAGAACCATTGCGAGAGTCGGATTGGCTCGCCGGGATTTGTACGCGGCCTCGCGAATCTTCTCGGCATGCGTCTGGAATATGTCCAGCCGCTTTGCAAAGTGCTCACTTCCGGCGAGCACTCCGAGGGCGGTGCCAGTAATCCGTGCAGGCACGTTACCGTCCCGGTCGCGAACCACGAAACTGATGTAATCACCGGTCGTAACGTCGCTGACGTCGGTTATTTGAAAACTCTGCTCCATCGCCATGACACCTCCTTCGTTAAGGGACGAAGACACAGTACTACAGCACGCGACCAGAATCACATCACCGAGCATAAAAGAAGAATTTGCATGGAAGCAGCAGCACAGCGACTACTCGAAACCACCCGCCGCAACTGGAGCATCAAATGATCGGATCGATGTTTCTTTCAGCAGAAGAGCTCGTCGAACTGACCGGCCGCCGCCAGCGCGCTTCGCAGGAAGCAGCGCTGCGCGCGATGGGCATCGAGCACAAGGTACGCGCCGATGGCCGCCTGGTCGTCTCGCGCCGTCACGTCGAGCAGCAGCTCGGCGCGGCCGGCGACAGCAGCGCGCAACACGAAGTTATGCCGGATTGGAGCGCAGCGTAATGCCGAAGGCCAGAAATAAAGAGAACAAGGGCCTCCCGGCCCGCTGGCGTCAGATTCACGGGGCTTACTACTACCGCGTGCCGGACGGGCTGGAATCTGCATGGGATGGGAAGAAGCAGTTCCGGCTCGGTAAGACGCTGCCGGAAGCATACAAGGCATGGGCTGACCGTCTGGCGACGCTCGACGATGCGAAGACCATCGGCGAGTTGCTCGACCGGTACGCGCTTGAAGTCGTGCCGAACAAGGAAATCACGACACAGGCGCACAACGCCGTTGCGATCAAGCGCCTGCGCGCCGTGCTCGGCGCCGTGCCGCTGACGTCGATCAAGCCGCGCCATGTCTATCAATACATCGATAAGCGCTCAGCGAAGACCGCAGCGAAGCGCGAAATCGAAGTTCTCTCGCACGCGTACACGAAGGCCGTCGAGTGGGGCTATCTCGACCGACATCCGTTCAAACGAGAAGTCCGACTCGAAGGTCAGAAGCCGCGCACCCGCTACATCGAAGACTGGGAGATCGTCGAATGCCTGTCGCTCGAAGCGCGCCGAAAGTCCGGAAGCGTGCTCGCGATTCAGGCGTACATCCGGATCAAGCTGCTCACCGGCCTGCGCCGTGGCGACCTGCTGCGACTGACGATGTCCGATCTGAAGGATGACGGGATTCACGTGACGCCCGGCAAGACTGAGAACACGACGGGCAAGCGGCTGATTTACGAGTGGACCGACGAGTTGCGCGGCGCCGTCGCAATGGCGAAGTCCGCGCGGCCGGTGACGATCGCGCCTTGGCTCTTTTGCAACCGCCGCGGCGAGTGCTACTTCAATGAGGAAACCGGGCGCGCCGGCGGATGGGACACGATGTGGCGCAACTTCATGGAGCGCGTCCTCGGCGAGACGAAGGTCAAAGAGCACTTCACCGAGCACGACATGCGGGCGAAATGCGCCAGCGATGCCGAGACGCTCGAACACGCGCAAGCGCTGCTCGCGCATGCGGACGGCAAGGTGACGGAGAGGATTTATCGTCGCAAACCGGAGCGCGTGAAGCCGCTCCGCTGATGGCCTGAACGCGTGCCATAGGAGAAAAGCAACGCCAATAGAAACAATGGCTTAGCGAATCATACGATGTTCACCTATGGCACATTGTTGAACGCACAACCTATTGTTTTCTTTGTCTAAAGCGGCGGCTATCGGCATAGGTTAATAGCCTATCGGGGGTTCGAATCCCCCTCTCTCCGCCAGATTCAATGACAAAGCCCCGTAATTCAATGATTTGCGGGGATTTTGTTTTTTCGACCCACAAAACAACTACGGTCAGCACCCCTCGCACATTGCAACGGCCTTTGATTGCGCGTGCATCTTCCCCGCGCACTGTCTAAAGCTACATGGACTCGTTTCGAGTATTGAACATACGCCAATGAAAAGCCGCGCACGAGGCGCGGCTAACGTTACATGCCCGGTCTTTGCTGCGCCGGGTCAAGGGCACCCGGCAACGGCCAGATACTTGCGCCTGGCCTCGTCCGATACGCATTGATCCAAATATTTGCACGCCGGGCACCAGTGACCCGCCAGCACTGTCATCGGGGCCGTTGACCAGGCATGGCCCCGTGCGCACTCCCATTCGAGCTTCGTCGTGACGTTCACGTAGGCGTCCGAGAGGCAGCGCCCGCCACGCTCGCGAGCGATCTCGTTCATTTCCCCAATGGTATGGTTCGAGCGTTCCGCATGGGCGCACTTCGGGCACCATGTTCCACCCTTGATATTTGCGGGCGCGGCCAGCCAGCGGTGTCCACGGCAGCATTCCCAGCGCAGCAGACGCGCGCTCGTTTCATAGGTGTCCGACAGGCATTTGCCACCGCGACTCGCGGCCAACAGGTGCATGTCCTCAAGCCTCGATGAGCGGCGTCCCTGCTTCGCACAGATTGCGCACCAGAAGCCGTTGCGTACCCTGGCGGGGGACGTGATCCATTCGTGACCTTCGGCACAGCGCCAGCGTAACTTGCCTGTCGGACCGGCGTACTCCGTAGACAGGCACTGGCCGTCATGCCTCGCTGCGAGCGCATGCATGTCATTCATGGTCCCCTTCCGGCTATCAGCGGCACACGCCGGACACCACGCCCCGGCCACACGTATGCTGGCGGGCGTGGCCTCCCACGTGTGGCCTTGATGACATTCCCACCACAGTTTTGTGCGGCTGTTCACGTAGGTTTCGGAAAGGCATTTGCCGCCGCGTTCACGAGCGAGTGTGTGCATTGCAGGGAGCCAGACCGCGCTATGTTCGTCGTGGGCGCAAGTCGCACACCACTTGCCCTGACGCACACTAAATGGTGTCGCCTCCCACTCGTGGCCCCGCACACATCGCCAGCGGAGTTCCGTATGGATATTCCGGTAGTCGGTCGATATGCACCGCCCACCGTGGCGAGCGGCCAGCCGTTGCATATCGTCCAGCGTCAATGGGGCAGACATTCAGGTCGAACATCCCGCATCGGGACTTGCCTTGACATGATTGGCCCCGCATGGACAGAGCACCTGGTCGCCGTCGAGTACGCTCGCGCGCCCGTCCTCGTCCATCTCCGTTCCCGTACCTTGAATCGGATGCTCGCCCGGACACCTGCCACAGGTCGCCATTTCCCGGTCAAGGGCGATGCGCCGCTCGCCGTCGAACATCGTGGATGCCTTCGCGATCACATGTCCGCCCGTCGTCGTTTCGTCGCGGTTACATACGAGTGCCTTGCCCATACTTTTCTTTCCCTTCCAGTTCATTCGTTCCGACCACCCTTGCGCAGCCTGACGGGATGATGATTTTGCCGCAGTGGTCGTTGGTGTCACCGAGACGGATGAGATTGATCATTGTTTATTCGCTGGTGGAAACGGGTCTACAAGGTCAGCGGAACGGACCCAGCCGGTTGTGACTCGCCCTTCTGAGGCCGAATCAGGATTCGTATAGCGTACATAGGAATAATTGCTCGAAGTCTTTAGAACGACCACCACATCCCCGGTCACTAGATACGCCCGCGTGCTATCAAAGCGTGAGCCGATTCTTTTATAGAAGACTGATTTTTTAGAAATTGCGCGAATACCAATTGCTTCAATCTTATTCTCGACAGTATAGCGAACAACATCTTTGTCGCTTGGCCTCTTTCCAAACGAACCAACTGCCCAGCCGACGCATCCTGGTGCAGGATTGTCAATGCGGACGATCCGCTGGTCGTGCAGGCTATACACATCCCCTGCCGAATCAAAGCGACCATCTCGATCCTTGTATCGATATGATTTAGGGGGGAAGGTAAAGGAGAACGAATTTATGCCAGCACCAGAATACTCTCCTTCCTTGACTGAAGACTTCATAGCCCGATAGAAAAAGAATTCACAATTCTTGTCACCCTCGACCGAACCGTAATAGCCAATCACCTCCCCCCGATCTTTTAACATAATCATATTTGGAGAATCAAAAATCAACAGATCAGCGGCATTAGTCGCACCCGAAAATGACAAAGCGGCGACAATCATGGTAATGAATTCATTTAAACGACGCATAGAAATCCCCTAAATTCTTTGCATAGTCTGGATTCTTCTTGCGCCAGTTCCCGCCGTTGTAATAAGTTGCAACATCTTCCCACTTCTTGTCCTTTAAAGCCTTAACAGCTTGTGGTTTCACATTCTTCATGAAAGCCTCAAAAACTTTTACCTGCTCATCTATTCCTTTCATGTGCTGGTTTGCAAAATCCACAGCAGAAGAAAATCCACATCCATCGTAAGCTTCACCAAGTATTTGAAACGCGCCCCACGAACTCGACTTAGCAGCGGCTTCCATATCCAAGCTTGCCGCACGGCAGAATCTTTCGTATTGATGCAACCCCTCCTTTCCGAATCCACCTGAT
Organism: Paraburkholderia phymatum STM815; assembly: GCF_000020045.1. Taxonomy (GTDB): domain Bacteria; phylum Pseudomonadota; class Gammaproteobacteria; order Burkholderiales; family Burkholderiaceae; genus Paraburkholderia; species Paraburkholderia phymatum. The sequence goes on from NC_010622.1 coordinate 2,173,764, forward strand.
GCCGGATTACAGATGTCCGGATATTTTTTTGCGTAGGGGCTTACTGGTTTATTTTTACTATTTTTATTCGTATCAGGCATAGTATAAGCGTAAAATTTATGCCGCTCATATAGAATTCGTGGCAAGCCATTTTTATCAAATCCATGATCCGGCTGCCACATCCCTTTGCCGACAGTTTCCTGTTTTGATAGCGCCTTAATAGCTGCGGCCTCACAGCCAAGCGAATTTGCCAAATAACTGAAGTGGTCATCCGTCAATAGTATTGATTTCGGATAACTAAGCCTGGACCCAAGCACATTGAGCGCGACCGTTTGAGGCTTGCCGGTATCGACAACTTTGTAATGGTGTTCAATGGTAATCTTCGTTTTCTTTTTATGGGTTACAGGATCTTCCGTCACGTCCTTCTTTTTCTCGGGAAAATCCTTCTTCACGCGACCCTGCTCGGTAACTTTCTGCGACCAGCCAATATACGGCCCGAAGTCGTGAACCAGACGCGCAATGGTCATAACCTCGCCTTGCTGAACAACCGGTAGGTCGAGGTTCTGCTGCAACTCTTCTGTGGGCGTCAGCTTCGTCGTCGCTTCCAGGTGGTACTCTGGACTGACAATCGTGAATGCGCTGATGTCCTTTTTCGGCGTCACGGTCGCCTTCCACACGTACTCGCCACGTTGGTTCTTCACCAGCACATCAATCGGCTGGTTGCGCGCAGCGTTCTGGATCGTCAGGGCGTAGCCGTCCTTGTCCGTTACTAGCGCATCTGCCTTGTTATCCACCATCGGCACGGAAGGATTCGCTGCGGGGGCCGACGCCGGATCTGTAGCAGGCGGATCATCACCGTCTGGTCCAAGTTTCCATGCGGGCGCTTGCGGAGCGCCCGCACCCGCCTTAATCTGAACGGTGAGCCCTTCAATTGGTTTTTGCAGCGTATCCCTAAACAGGAAAGTCACTTCGACGTAGGGTGACGGCGGAGCCTTAGGCCCTGCCGGATGCTGTGTGTGATGCGGATGAGCCATCAATTACCTTTCACAAATCATTTTAAAGAGCAAGCCCGTTTCAAGCCTGCGCGGAGTCATCTTCCAGTTCGTGGTGGTCGTAAGCGTCTTCGACCACGCCCCAATCTCCCGCCCCGATCTCACACCTGACCTTCACCGCTTCTGCCGTGCTGACGATCAACGTTGCACCATCGGTCAGCATGCCTTGTTGCTTGAGCGTGCCATCCGGCAGATAGATGCGATACGGCTGGTTGGCGACGGTAAGTCCATCTCCCTGGTTTTCAGCGATCGTACCGACATCAAACTTCTGCAAATACAACTCAGCAGGGCTCTGCATCAGTGACATGATGGGCATTGGCGGCAACGGTAAGCGCTTTGAAGCCGCCCCCGACTTACTCCACTTCGCCCCCTTCTCCAGAATCGGTCCCGGCGAGCCGTTCACAATGCCGCTACCGTTGATCTGGATATACGAGCCACCCGCACCAATCCAGATTTCCTTCGCGGCGGTGATAATGATTTTTCCGTTCGTGCTGCTGATCGTGAGGTCCTTCAGGGCCGCCAGCGCCATTGCGTCACCTTGGGCCTGAATCTCGACCTTGCCCTTCGCCGCAAACAGGCGGATGCCAAGCCCTGTCACGAACGAGAGGGCACCCCGCACCGACGCCAGCCACGAGCGGCCCGACGCAATGCTCACGTCGCGGCCCGCCGTGATCGCGTGATCGTTCTGGCTGTGCAGATGCATGCTGTCGCTGGCGGTCGCTGCGATGCCCGCCGCGCTCGCCAGTACGAGGTCGGGCCGCGTCATCTCCGGCGACGGGTTCGCGGTGCTTTTCGCGCCGCCCTTGATCGCGTCGTTCTGCGCCTTCATGCCCGCCGCTGCGTCGCCCTGGCTCACCTGCGCGTCCTGCGCCTTGTGCCGCCTGGCGAACTGCGCCATGTCCTCGTGCAGTTCGCGCGCCTGCGTGAGCCGCTGCACCGTCTCGCCCATGTCCTTTACGGGCGCACCCGCGCCAGCGCGCGTCTCGGTCGTCAGCAGCAGGCCCCGGTTTGCGCGCGCCACGCCATGCGCCTCGGTCGCCAGTTCGAACCCCTCGCCACGTGCCTCGCTGCGGCCCTGGTGCCGGTCGATGCGCGTGTTGCTGCCCAGCACCAGACGCGACTGCGCGTGGTCGCTTGCCACCTGCACCTGGAGCTTGCCCGGTGTATCGTCGGTGACAACGCTGTTGGTCGTTGGCCCCTCCAGGTCCTCGCTCAGCCAGCCCGAAAGCGCCTGGTTCGCGGGCAGCGGCCACGGCGGTTCGTGGAACTGGTTCACGTGCCGTCCCGCGATATACGGCTTGTCCGGATCATTGTCCTGATACCCGATCACCACCTCGTGGCCCGCGCGCGGAATGTAGATCGCGCCGTAGTTCGCACCCTGCCATGGCGACGACACCCGCACCCAGCAGCTTGAGTCCTGGTCCTGCTGGCCCTCGCGATCCCACGGGAACCAGACCTTCGCGCGGCCATACCTGTCGGTCCAGATTTTTGAATCCGAATAGCCCGTCACAATCGCCACCTCGCCGTGCGAGCGCGGTTTTTTCGCCTTCTGCGGCGTGCGGAAATACGTATTGGCGGGCTGCACCGTGAACTGCGTGTCGCACGTGTACTGACGTTGCAGCGCACCCCGGTTCGTCACCGTGTCGTTGTTGACGATCTCGATCTTCGTCGCGACGACCAGGTATTCGCCATTGCCCGGTGCGAGCGGATAGCCTTCCAGGTGGAACGTATAGCCCACCCTCAGCCCGCGCATGTTGCCGCGCCCCTTGCCGCGCAGACTCTTCGCCCGTTTTGCTTCCAGCCGCACGCGTGCCAGGTGCTCGCCCTCGAAGTCCACCTCATTGGGCTGCGCGGCGGTCCCCATCGCCCCGGCCAGCGGCTGCGAGTAGTCGCCCCAGGCGTAGTGCTCGATGTTGTCGTTCGCGCGCTCGCGGTAGTCCGAATCCTTCGCGGCGAGATTCGCGCGCGACTGCGTGTAGTCGTAGTCGGTGACGCTGACCTTGCCCGTGGTCAGGGCGCGTGCGATCTCGAACTGGTATACATGTTCCTCATCGATGCGCTGGCCGTCGCGGTCCTGGTATTGCAGCGTTGCATACGCGGGGCCGTGCTTCTTGTAGGCGGCGGTCGAATCGCACAGCACGAGCGTCGGGCCATCGTAGAAGAACGTGATGCCCCATTCCTGCCACAGGCGATTGAGATAGCCCCAGTCGCTCTCCCAGTACATGCGCTGGTAGTCGCGCTTCGGATACTGCCGGCCAAAGCCGGGGCCGGCCAGGCGCAGTTCATAGTGAAACGGATACTTTTTCAGGATCGTTTCGGAGATTTCCTTGACCGTGAGGTCCTGGAAGATTCTTGAGTCCTGGTTGAGGGTCGCTAAAAAGAGCCATGGGCGAATCCTCAAGCGGTAGAACGCCCGCCGCGTATCCGAGCCGACGCACTGCGCCGAGACGATCAGGCCGGTGATCTCGCGCACGCCCGCGCCGATATTGATCGACGGGGACACGCCGATTGTTCCCGTCTCGTAGGTGCCGCTACCCTCGGTGGCGATCTTCACCGTCACCTGCTTGCCGACCAGTTCGTCCACCTTGACCATGGCTCTTGCCTCATGCACGGTCAGGCCGATATCGTCCTTCGTCGCAATCTCGACGGTGTAGTCGTAGAGCCTGCCGAGCTTTTCGGTGCCGGTCAGGCGCGATACCGTGAAGAGGCATTCATCCTGCCACTTCGGCAGGCCCGCGCTGACTATCTCCAGCGTACGGGGTTGGTCAAGCCATGACATGCGGTGCTCCGTGGTGAATCAGGAAAGAAGATCGGCAGACTTCGCGCACGCCATACGCGGCGGCCACCGGGCGATCAGGCCGCGCCGTCCCAAAGACAGCTCCGTGGCCGTGGGCCAGACGATTCGCCACGTTGCGCGCGCAACCGTTGACCGCCCAGTTCTACCCTCGAAGGGGGACGGATGCAATTTTTGAGATGCACGTTTAACGAAAATTGACACTGCCACTGCTACGGACGGCTGGCGGAGATTCAGGTGAACGTGCGGCGCAAAATCCTAAGGCACGCTCAATACCGGCGAGCGCAAGCGCTCCCTCACCAAGGCCCGACCATAGGCTCTTGATGTACGGGCGTAAAAAAACCGCCAACCGGCGGTTGCCCGCCTACGACATTCCCGGACGCCAATCCGGGGCCGCGCTGTGAACGCGACAATCTCAGTATGGCGCACGTCGTTACTGGCCCCGGCTATGCGTCCGCGCTCCCTCTGCGCGTCCCTCCTGAAGGATCGCCAGCAATTCCTCGTCGGACATTTCGCGCACGCTGCGCGGCGTCGTGTTGACCTCGGCGCTCACCTCGGCATGCCGGACCGCCTTGCCGAAGCCCCTGTCCAGCAGTTCGCGCACCGCCGCCAGCCGCGTCGCCTCGTTCTCGGCGTGGCGCATCAGGTCCACCAGGCGCGCCACGGCCTCGCCGCCGTACTGGCCCGCCAGCGCGCGAATCTCGGTGGTGGTGCGGTTTGGCGTCCCGGCAACCCGTCCGCCTGTCCTGAACCCCTTCACCATGTGCCCCGTCTACTTGCCTCGATTACAGATGCGCGGCGTGCTGGCGGGACAGTCGCCAGCCTCGTCCCAATCGTCGCTCTCGTCGTCGTCCACGCGCCCTTCAGACTGTCGCCACCGGAAAGGACAGCGCAAATCATCCCGCTCAACCCAGTGAATCAACCCTGTTTCGATATCGTTGCGGATGCGTTCGAAAGTGCGATATCCCGCCAGCCATTCGTCCATACCGGCCTCCGCTTGCGCTCGCGCGCCTGTTGCCGATACCGGACGTTCTACACCATTTGTTGCGATGGCTGGCGGCGGTTTTTGAAGTGCGCGTGTTTTCGCATGCGGTCGCCAGTCGTTGATAAAGCCGAGCGCACGCGCGTGCGTGGCGCGGTAGCTGTCAAGATCAGTCATCGTCATCATCGCTCGCACGCGTCTTGACGATGGACGTGATTTTCCTGAACGCCGTCTGCTCGTCGATCTCGCCGTCGTCGAGTTCGTCAAGCGTGTCCGCGATGCAGCCCAGGGCGTCGTTGTCGTCATCCACGCCGGAGAGCCAGGCGCGGGCCTCTTCGCTGAACTCGCCGCCGCGAAGGTAGAGAAGGCGCATGACTTCGTGAGTCGTCAACATGGCCCTCACTCCTTTTTGGACTTGTTCGCGCCGGGATTGCGGCTCTCATCTATCTGACGCTGCACCCAGCTTATGACTTCGCTCTCGACCCAGCGCACCGCCGCGCTACCGATGGTGACCGGCTTCGGAAACGTACCATCAGAAACGCGCTGATAAGTCGCGCTTCTCTGCAAGCCGCAAAGCTCGCTCATGCGGCGACGCGGGATAAGAACGGGGATGGTTTTGTCTGCCATGTCTCACCTCGGTGGGGTAAGGTGCGCGCCGGGATGGCGCGGCATGGCTTGAAGTCAATCGCGAAGCGACAGGAAATGCAACGCAGTTGCGGCGGACCCTGTGAGGGCTGCGAAAAGGCCGCACCGCAATTGCGGTGGCCGCCGCCAACACGGCAAAAAGCGCGCGCCGTAATTGCGGCGGTCCGCGTTATCGCGACCCACAAAAATATAGCGGATTCGCGCGGATTGGAAAGCTAGGTTATGGCGTGCCAGATTGGCATAATGCACGCCAGTATTGGGGTTCGCGGAAAACGGCGGATTCTTTTGGCAGGGTTCCAGGCGGCCCCTCTGTCCGCCCCACGCCCCTCACGGATGCCGGATATAGTCCACGAGCGCCCGCGTATACGCATCCGGTTTCCGGTCGACGAGACTCGCCAGCACCGCTACCAGAAATCCCGCCGGCACGCCGAACACACCCGAACTGATCGGCTCGATGCCGAACCAGCGCGGCCCGACGAAGCCCGTCAACTGCGTGAAGAACGGATACGTCGACACGATGTACCAGATGCACACAAGCAGTCCTGCCACCATCCCCGCCACCGCGCCAAGGCGCGTCGTGCGCTTCCAGAACACACCGAGCACGAGCACGGGAAAGAGGCTCGACGCCGCCAGCGAAAACGCCGCGCCCACCAGAAACAGGATGTTCCCCGCATTCAGCGACGCCACGTATGACGCCAGCAGCGCGACCCCGAGCAGCAGAATCTTCGAGACCGTCACCCGCTTCTGACTCGACGCCTCGGGGTCGACCATGTGGTAGTACACATCGTGCGAGAGCGCGTTGGCGATGGTGAGCAGCAGCCCATCGGCTGTCGATAGCGCCGCCGCCAGCGCGCCCGCCGCAATCAGCCCAGACATCACATACGGCAGCCCCGCTATCTCAGGCGCGGCCAACACGACCATGTCAGGCTGCATCTGGATCTCGCTCCAGCGCACGATGCCATCGCCGTTCACATCGGCGATACCGATCAGGTACGGCTCCACGCGCCGCCATTGCATCACCCATTGCGGAAGTTCGGAAAAGCGATGCCCAACCAGATTCGACAGAACCTCGTACTTGATCAGCACCGCCAGCACGGGCACCGTCAGATAGAACAGCGCGACGAAGAACAGCGTCCAGCCGACCGAGCGCCGCGCCGACGCCACCGACGTCGTCGTGTTATAGCGCGTGAGGATATGCGGCAGGCTCGCCGTCCCGAGCGACAAACACAGCAGCAACGAAAGAAAGTTGCGCTGGTGCAACTGGCGCTCGTCTTCGTTCGCGGCGGGAAACGGCTCGTGCATCGGCACAGGCTGCGCCGCGCGCTGCATCATCTCGTCGCGCTGCTGCGCCCACACGATCTGCGCCGTCGCCGCATCGCGCGGAAAGCGCGCGATGCGGCGCTGGAGATCGGCGATCTCGCGCAGCGGTCCGTTATGCCGCCGCAAATCGTCCAGCTGCTCGGTCAGGCGGCTCTTCTCGTCGATGAACGACTGCGGCAGGCTGTCGATCTGTGTCTGCATCAACGCGGCGCGCATCCGATAATCGTCGCGCACCGCCTGCTCCGACGGCGCATCGCGCACGCTGCGCTCGAGCGGTTCGATGCGTTCCATCAACCGCCCATAGCTCAGTTGCGGGACCCAGCCGAGGCCGTCCTTGTGCGCAATCATCGACACAGGAATCAGAAACGCCACGATCAGGATGATGTACTGCGCGACCTGCGTCCACGTCACCGCGCGCATGCCGCCAAGGAACGAGCACACGAGAATGCCCGCGAGCCCGCAGAAGATGCCGATCGCAAAGTCGACGCCGATGAAGCGCGTCGCGATCAGACCGACCCCCTGGATCTGCGCAACGAGATAGACGAACGAACACAGGATCGCAGACAGCGCGGCGAGGCCGCGCACAGCATTGCTCGAAAAGCGCGTGCCGAGGAAGTCGGGAATCGTGTAGCGCGCGAGCTTGCGCACATAGGGCGCGAGCAGAAACGCGACGAGGCAGTAGCCGCCCGTCCAGCCCATCGTGTAGGCGAGACCGTCGTAGCCCGTCGCATACAGACTGCCCGCGAGCCCGATGAACGACGCCGCCGACAGCCAGTCCGCCGCGGTCGCCATGCCATTGAACGCGGACGGCACGCGCCGCCCCGCCACATAGTATTCGACGAGATCGGAGGTGCGCGACAGCAGCCCGATCACCGCATACACGGCGATCGGCACGAACAGGAACACGTAGCCGATCCACATGCCCGGCCCGCTCGCCGCCTCGATGCGCCAGAGCAGATAGATGAACGCGAAAAAGCCAAGCGTGTAAAACGAATACGAACGGATGAGCCGATGCGCGAGTTTCATCGGTCGGCTGTACGCCCGGCGAGGTCGTCCTGCGCGCCGGCTTCGAGCACGCGTTGAAGCGTCGCGTCCGCGCGTTGCATCAGCAGGATATATACGACGATCAGCACCAGGTACACGACGATCGCACCCTGCGCGCCCATGTAGAACGGCAGGCTGAAGCCCGCGAAGCGCACCTGGACAAGGCTGCGCGCGATCAGCGGCACGACGAACGAGACGAAAAAGCCGATCAGCATCAACGCTGCAATCAACGCGACATTGAAGCGCCAGTAACGCGCGTGCGCGCGCGCCATCGCCTCCGTGACGGGCGGCGGTTCGGGCATGGGATTGATCGTGTGTCGTGAAATGTCGTGTGGCGCGGCCATGCGCCTATTTATCAAAAACGTGTGGCATCGGCAATCGGGGTTGTCCGCGCAACGAACTGCTCGCGGCTCGAACGCCCTACAAAGCGGCGTGGCGCTCCATGAAAAACGGCGCATCCGCAGGAGATGCGCCGCTCATTCTTCTACTCACCTTCAGGCCGTACTTACGTTCAGCGCGACTCGCCCAGTTGATCGAGAATCGCCGGATTCTCGAGCGTCGAGACGTCCTGCGTGATCTCCTCGCCCTTCGCGAGCGAGCGCAGCAGACGGCGCATGATCTTGCCCGAACGCGTCTTTGGCAGGTTGTCGCCGAAACGGATGTCCTTCGGCTTCGCGATCGGGCCGATTTCCTTGCCGACCCAGTTGCGCAGATCGGCCGCGATCTTCGCGGCCTCTTCGCCTTCGGGACGCGCGCGCTTGAGCACCACGAACGCGCACACGGCTTCGCCCGTGGTGTCGTCGGGACGGCCTACCACGGCGGCTTCCGCGACGAGCGGATTCGCGACCAGCGCCGACTCGATCTCCATCGTGCCGAGACGGTGGCCCGACACGTTCAGCACGTCGTCGATACGGCCCATGATCGTGAAGTAGCCGGTCTCCTTGTCGCGCACCGAGCCGTCGCCTGCGAGATACAGCGTGCCGCCCAGTTCTTCCGGGAAGTAGCTCTTCTTGTAACGCTCGGGGTCGCCCCAGATCGTGCGGATCATCGATGGCCACGGACGCTTGACGACGAGAATGCCGCCCTGCCCGTTCGGCACGTCCTGACCGGTCTCATCGACCACTGCCGCCATGATGCCCGGCAGCGGCAGCGTGCACGAACCCGGGACGAGCGGCGTCGCGCCCGGCAGCGGCGTGATCATGTGGCCGCCCGTTTCCGTCTGCCACCACGTATCGACGATCGGGCAGCGCGAGCCGCCCACGTTTTCGTAGTACCACACCCACGCTTCCGGATTGATCGGCTCGCCGACCGTGCCGATGATGCGCAAGGTGGACAGGTCGTAGCTCTTCGGATGCACTTTCGGGTCGGCCTCCGCGGCCTTGATGAGCGAGCGGATCGCCGTCGGCGCGGTGTAGAACACGGTGACCTTGTGCTTCTGGATCATGTCCCAGAAGCGCCCCGCGTTCGGATAGGTCGGCACGCCTTCGAACACGACCTGTGTGCCACCCAGCGTGAGCGGACCATACGTGATGTAGCTGTGGCCCGTGACCCAGCCGATGTCGGCCGTGCACCAGAAGACATCCGTCGGCTTCCAGTCGAAGGTCCACTTCATCGTCTGGGCGGCCCACAACAGATAGCCGCCCGTGCTGTGCTGCACGCCTTTCGGTTTGCCCGTCGACCCCGACGTGTAGAGGATGAAGAGCGGATGCTCGGCGCCGACCCACTCGGGCGGGCAGTGATCCGACTCGCTCGCAGTGATCTCGTGCATCCACAGGTCGCGCTTGTCGTCCCAGCCGATCTTGCCGCCCGTGCGCTGATAGACGATCACGCTTTTCACGGCCTCGCAGCCGCCCATCGCGAGCGCTTCGTCGGCGATGTTCTTCAGCGGCAGTGCCTTGCCGCCGCGCATCTGTTCGTCCGACGTGACCAGCGCAACCGCGCCCACGTCGACCAGACGCTCGTTCAGCGACTTCGAAGAAAAGCCGCCGAACACCACCGAGTGCGTTGCGCCGATCCGCGCGCACGCCTGCATCGCGACAATGCCTTCGACCGACATCGGCATATAGATGACGACGCGATCGCCCTTCTTGATGCCACGTTGCTTCAGCGCATTCGCGAAGCGTGACACCCGTTGCAGCAGGTCGTTGTATGTGACGTTGGTGATGGTGCCGTCGTCGGCTTCGAAGATGATCGCGACGCGCTCGCCGTTACCCGCTTCGACATGCCGGTCGATGCTGTTGTACGACGCGTTCAGCTCGCCATCGTCGTACCACTTGTAGAAAGGTGCGTTCGATTCGTCGAGCACCTTCGTGAAAGGCTTGTTCCAGCTGAGCGTCTCGCGCGCCAGCCTGCCCCAGAAGCCTTCGTAATCGCGCTCCGCCTCGGCGACGAGCGCCTTGTATGCGTCCATGCCGGACACAGTCGCCTGTGCCGCCACTTCGGCCGAAGGCTGAAACACGCGGCGTTCTTGAAGAACCGATTCAATCGCAGACATCGACAACCCCTTGGTGAAGATGAAACGTCAATTCTTGCCGGTGCGCTCGCGATGCAGGCCTTGGCTGGCGCAGCGCGTCGCTCCGTGTCGTGTAAGTGGCGCCGCTCGAGTTTGCCTGCGGCGTGTCTCCCACCCTCGTGCTCAATGTCACGAGCACTCAACAGCTTCGATCAGTTCCCACGATAAGCGTTGCAACTTACCGCGTACTTACGTGCCCGCCGACTGCTTTATAGGCGAAAACACCAGGTATCCACGCGTCGCGGTGAAGCGGGGCATGCAAGCATGCCGCAAGGCTTGCGCCCGGTTGCCCGATGCGTGCTGATGACCTCTCCCGCTTTGCACCGTCTTTAGCGCCCTTTTACAATGCTAACTGAACTAGCCGTCCGGATTCCAGTTGAACCGCTACTCCCTGTTTCTGATCGCCGCGATGCTGCTCGTCGGCAGCAACGTCGGTATCGGCAAGTCGATTGTCGCGTTCGTTCCCGTTCCGCTCTTCGCCCTGTTGCGCTTCGTGATCGCCATGGCCGCGCTGTGGCCGCTCTTGCGCATCGGCAAGCTGCGGCGCGTGAGGAAGGGCGAATGGATGAATCTCTTCCTGCAGGCGCTCTTCGGCACATTCGGGTTTACGCTGCTGATGCTCAACGGCGTGCATCGCACGAGCGCCGTTGCGGCGGGCGTCATCACGAGCACCATACCTGCCGTCGTCGCGCTGTTCTCATGGCTCTTCCTCAAGGAACGACCCGACGGACGCGCGCTCGCGTCGATTGCCCTCGCGATCCTCGGCGTCGTCGTGATCAATCTCGCGCATGCTGAACGGGGTAGTGGCGCATCCAGCGAAAGCTCGTTCGCCGGCAACCTGATGGTGCTCGGCGCCGTCTGCTGCGAATCGCTCTACATCATTCTGTCGCGCCGTCTCACGCAGACACTCGCGCCCATCGATATCTGCGCATACACGCATCTGTTCGGTCTGCTGCTCATGCTGCCGCTCGGCGTGTCGTCATTGGTCGTCTTCGACTATGCGAGCGTGCCCGTCAGCATATGGACGCTCGTGCTGTGGTACGGACTGTCGGCGAGCATCTTTTCGTTCTGGCTCTGGATGAAGGGCATCCGCCATGTGCCCGGCAGCCTCGCGGGCGTGTTCAGCGCGGTGCTGCCCGTCGCGGCCGCCGTCTACGGAATCGTCTTTCTCGACGAACGGCCGACGCTCGCGCATGGCGCTGCGCTCGCCTGCGTGATCGCGGGCATCGCGCTCGCCAGCCTCAAGGCGCGGCGCGTGCCGCCCGTGGCGTCCTAGCTTGCCGGCCAAGCGCGGCCGCGCCTGTTCGCGCCGCGCTGCGCGGTTCGGCGCGGCTGTCGCGGATCACGCTGTACAATAACGCGCCCAGCGCGCTCCGCCGGCCGGTTTCATCCGCGCCGCCGGATCGTCGATCGTCGGCTGTTCCGCTTTGCGCGTGATACGCCGTCGATGCGAGCGCCGCCGTGCCCCCTTTTTCCGTTCGATTTTCCGTTATCACCCAGTATCGCCACGAAGCGCCAACACTACGCCGACCACTCATGACCGTTCCGCGCCCCGCCTCGCCTGGCAACCGACGCCGCATGCGTCTGCTGCCTTCCGTGATCTTTATGAGCCGCTGGCTGCAGGTGCCGCTCTATCTCGGCCTGATCGTCGCGCAAGCCGTGTACGTCGTGCTGTTCCTCAAGGAAGTGTGGCACCTCGTGTCGCACTCGATGACGCTCGACGAAACCAACATCATGCTCGTCGTACTTGGCCTGATCGACGTCGTGATGATCTCGAACCTGCTGATCATGGTGATCGTCGGCGGGTATGAAACCTTTGTCTCGCGCCTGGGCGTCGAAGGCCATCCCGACGAGCCCGAATGGCTCGATCACGTGAATGCGGGCGTGCTGAAGGTGAAGCTGTCGATGGCGCTCATCAGCATCTCGTCGATCCATCTGCTCAAGACCTTCATCAACCCGGACCAGCACACGCAACATGCCGTGATGTGGCAGGTCATCATCCACGTCGCGTTCCTCGTGTCCGCGGTGGTGATGGCGCTCGTCGACCGGCTGACCACACACACGCATCCGGCGCATTTTCACGAGCCCGCCGTGCGGGGCGCAGCCGCGTCCGGTGCCCCTACAACGATTTACAACTCCCCTGAAGGCGCGTGAGCGGCCGCGTCGTCAAGCAGCCGCATCACACCGCCACCCTGCCCCACTGAGCTAGCCATGACCGTCATCAAACAGGAAGACCTGATCCAGAGTATTGCGGACTCCCTGCAATACATCAGCTACTACCATCCGCTCGATTACATCGAGGCGCTCGGCCGCGCATACGAGCTCGAAGAAAGCCCCGCCGCCAAGGACGCCATCGCGCAGATCCTGACGAACAGCCGTATGTGCGCGGAAGGCAAGCGCCCGATCTGCCAGGACACGGGCATCGTCACGGTATTCGTGAAGGTCGGCATGGACGTGCGCTGGGATGGCGCGACGATGTCGGTCACCGACATGATCAACGAAGGCGTGCGACGCGGTTATCTGAACCCGGACAACGTGCTGCGCGCGTCGATCGTGAGCCCGCCCGAAGGCGGCCGCAAGAACACGAAGGACAACACCCCCGCCGTGATCCACTACGAGATCGTGCCGGGCGACAAGGTCGACGTGCAGGTCGCGGCGAAGGGCGGCGGCTCGGAGAACAAGTCGAAGTTCGCGATGCTGAACCCGTCGGATTCGATCGTTGACTGGATCCTGAAGACCGTGCCGACGATGGGCGCGGGCTGGTGCCCGCCCGGCATGCTCGGCATCGGCATCGGCGGCACGGCTGAAAAGGCGATGGTCATGGCGAAGGAATCGCTGATGGACCCGATCGACATTCAGGACGTCATCGCTCGCGGCCCGAAGGACTGGATCGAAGAACTGCGTGTGGAACTGCACGAGAAAGTCAACGCGCTCGGTATCGGCGCGCAGGGCTTGGGCGGTCTCGCGACGGTGCTCGACGTGAAGATCATGGCAGCGCCGACGCACGCGGCATCGAAGCCGGTCGCAATCATCCCGAACTGCGCGGCCACGCGCCACGCGCACTTCACGCTCGACGGCTCGGGCGTCGCGAAGCTCACGCCGCCGCCGCTCGACGCATGGCCGAAGGTCACGTGGCAACCGAACACGGAAACCAGCAAGCGCATCGACCTGAACACGCTGACGCCGGAAGAAGTCGCATCGTGGACGCCGGGCCAGACGCTCTTGCTGTCGGGCAAGATGCTGACGGGCCGCGACGCCGCGCACAAGCGCATCGCCGACATGCTCGCCAAGGGCGAAAAGCTGCCCGTCGACTTCACGAACCGCGTGATCTATTACGTCGGCCCGGTCGACCCGGTGCGCGATGAAGCCGTCGGCCCGGCCGGCCCGACGACGGCCACGCGCATGGACAAGTTCACGGAAACGATGCTCGCGCAAACGGGGCTGATCTCGATGATCGGCAAGGCCGAGCGCGGCCCCGTCGCGATCGAGGCGATCAGGAAGCACAAGGCTGCGTATCTGATGGCCGTCGGCGGTGCGGCGTACCTCGTGTCGAAGGCGATCCGCAGCGCGAAGGTGCTTGCATTCGAGGACCTCGGCATGGAAGCCATCTATGAATTCGACGTACAGGACATGCCTGTGACGGTCGCCGTCGATTCGAACGGCACCTCGGTTCACCAGACGGGACCGAAGGAATGGCAGGCGAAGATCGGCAAGATTCCCGTCGCGACGGCTTAACGATTTTGTTTGTTTAGCGAAGCCGGGACGTGATAGTCCCGGCTTTTTTTATTGTTCGCGCGAAATGCAAATTAAATTGCGCGAATGATTCTCAACAACCATATCCGTCCTTGGCAATTCGTTTTCAGGCGTTTATTGTTGTTGGCAAACCCGGTTCTTGAAGAGGAAAGACCATGCAAGGCGATAAAAAAGTCATCGAATACCTGAACGCCCAGTTGAAGAACGAACTGACCGCGATCAACCAGTACTTTCTGCATGCGCGGATGTATAAGCACTGGGGTCTCGAAAAGCTCGGCAAGCATGAGTACGACGAATCGATCGGTGAAATGAAGCACGCCGACATGCTGATCGAGCGCGTGTTCATGCTCGATGGCTTGCCGAATCTGCAAGATCTCCACAAGCTGCTGATCGGGGAAGAAACCAAAGAGATTCTCGAATGCGATCTGAAACTCGAACAGACTTCGCAAAGCACGTGTAAAGAAGCGATCGCGTATTGCGAGTCGGTGCGCGATTTCATCTCGCGCGAAATCTTCACGACGATTCTCGACGACACCGAAGAACATATCGACTGGCTCGAAACGCAGATCGACCTGATCGACAAGGTCGGCATCCAGAACTACCAGCAATCGGCGATGGGTTCACCGGAATAAATAAGACAAACCGCCAGCAGGAAGCGTCCCGAGTCCTGCTACACTTCTGCGGTCCGATCCGCGCAACGTTCCAGGCAGCGCTGCGCGGATTTTCTTATATGGCTTCCGTTGAAACCATGACCGCTTCGCCCCCCATTTCCACCTCGTCCACTTCATTGCCGGCGCTTGTCTCGCTCGATCCGCGCGCGCCTGTCGGCATTTTCGATTCGGGTTTGGGCGGGTTGTCGGTGCTGCGCGCGGTTCGCTCGCAACTGCCGAGTGAAGCGATTGTCTACGTCGCGGATTCGCTCTACGCGCCCTATGGTGAGCGCGACGACGATTTCATCGCCGACCGCACGCTCGCGATCGGCGAATGGCTCATCGCGCAAGGCGCGAAGGCGCTCGTAGTCGCGTGCAATACGGCGACCGCGCAGTCGATCGCGCTGGTGCGAGAAAAACTGCCCATTCAATTGATCGGCGTCGAACCGGGTGTAAAGCCCGCGGCGCAGCAGTCGAAATCGCGTGTCGCAGGCGTGCTCGCGACCCGCGTCACGCTGCGCAGCGCGCGCTTCCAAGGCCTGCTTGAACGTTACGCCAGCGACTGCCGCTTCCTGTGCCAGCCAGGACACGGCCTCGTGGAAGCTGTGGAGCGCTGCGACATCGAATCGGCCGAACTGCGCGCGCTGCTCGTCAGCTACGTCCAGCCAATGCTCGACGCGGGCGCCGACACGCTCGTGCTCGGCTGCACGCATTACCCGTTTCTGGACGCAGCGATCCGCGACATCGCCGGTGACCGGCTGACGCTGATCGACACGAGCGTCGCGATCGCCCGGCAACTGGAACGCGTGCTCGACCAGCAAGGGCTGCGCTCGCCGGAGCGCGATACCGTGCCGCCGCCGCGCTTTTGCTCGACCAGCGACGGCGCACATCTGAAGCAGCTCGCCAAAACATTGCTGAATATCGACGCGCCTGTCGAGCGCGTACATATCCCTTCGCGCCGCACGATCGCACGAGATCCCCACGCCGCCTGACGCCGCCTGCCCGCAAAGCCGGCTTGATGCGTCGTTTTGATGCACAAGCCGCCTGAAGCGCAGACGGGACGGCAACGCCCATCAGGCAAAGGCGACGCGCCACGGCGGCCCTTCCGCACACCGGTTAAAACCCTTCTAACTGGCTGGTTTTGTTACAAAAATGTAGCTGTGACGCTTGCCAAACCGGTCAAACAAAATGATAATAATTCGCATTAACGTTAGCTATCGCGAGCTGTCATGATCGTCTGCGTGTGCAAGTCAGTTTCCGACCGAAAGATCCGTGCGTCGATTGCCGAAGGCATCCACACATTCGACGAACTGCAGTTCGAGCTGGGCGTCGCGATGTGCTGCGGCAAATGCGAAGAGTCCGTGCGGGACGTAATGGCACAAAGCGGCGTCTGCGCGAGCCGATGCGGCGTCGAGCATCACACGCAAGCTGTGCCGCTGACTTTCTTCGAACGCAAGGCAGCCTGATTCCGCGTTCCCGACCTTCCCGCGTTTGAACGTAGCGTCCGAAATGGCGCCCGTCTCGGGCGCCGCAGTTTTTCTTTGTGCCGTCAGCAAGCCAGTCGATACGAGCCAGCGACCCCATCCTTCCAGGAGTTCAAGATGGAATTGCTGATCGGTTTTCTGACCACCGTTTGTATTTCGTTGCTGATATTCCGAACATGACGCTGTTTCGCATGACGTGCTGCATCGACGGCGCGCCGCCACGCTGACCATGCAGGCCACGCCCTCTTTTCCACCCGGTTTCACGCCGGAAGCTTCCGCCCGAATCAATCCGCGTGTCGCCACGGTGACGGGGATCGTCATCGGGCTTCATGTCGTCGGGCTTGCGATTGCCTTGGCGGTACGGGACGTGCCGCCGCTGCCTGTCGAGACGCAGCGTACGATCACGGCAGAATTGCTGCCGCCGCCTGCGCCCGCCGCCGCGCCCGTCGCGATCGAATCGGCCCCGCCGCCGAAGCCCGTCCCTGTGCAGAAGGTCAAGCCGAAGGTGCAGCCGCGCCCGACGCCGAAGCCCGCGCCAGCGCCGATGCCCGTCGCTCAGGCACCATCGCAGCACGAAATCAGCGCGCCCGAAACGGCGCCGACGCCGCCCGCGCCACCCGCACCGGCACCCGTCGCGCCTGCGGCGCCCGCGGCGCCGGCAGCAAAGCCCGTCATGTCGATCACTGCACCGAAGGACGCATCGCATCTGAGTTGCAGCATCGTCGAGCCCGCCTATCCGGCAATGTCGCGCCGACGCGGCGAAACGGGACGCGCTGTGGTCCAGTTCATCCTCTCGGCGTCCGGCCGGATCGAAAACGTCGAACTGAAAAAGAGCAGCGGCTACGAACGCCTCGACCAGGCCGCGCTCGACGCGATTCGATCCAGTTCGTGCAAGCCCTATGTGGTGGACGGCGAAGCGACGCGCGTGCCTGCCGTCCAGCCGTTCGACTTCAGCCTGAACAACTGATCCGCCGGAAAAGATTTCAAAGAAGAAAAGGAATTGCCATGCAGAATTACGGTATCGCCCACGTCTGGGCTCAAGGGGATTTCGTCACACGCGGTATCGCGCTGGCGCTGCTGATCATGTCGGTGCTGTCGTGGAGCGTGATCGTCGTCAAGAGCTGGAACGTGATGCGCCTGAACCGTCTGACCCGGAACGCCGAAAAGGCCTTCTGGCATTCGGATGACTTCGCCGACGGCGCGAAGAAGCTCGGCAGCGACACGTCGTCGCCCACTGAAAACCCGTTCCTCGCGCTCGCGCTGTCGGGCCAGGAAGCCGCGGATCACCATCATCAGACTCAGCCGCATCTGCACGACCGCATGGACGTGTCGGACTGGGTCACGCGCTGCCTGAAGGACACGATGGATGAAAGCGTTGCGCGCATGCAGGCCGGCCTCGCAATTCTCGCGTCGATCGGCAGCACGGCGCCGTTCGTCGGCCTGTTCGGCACGGTGTGGGGCATCTATCACGCGCTGTTGACGATCGGCGCGACTGGCCAGTCGTCGATTGATCAGGTTGCCGGTCCCGTCGGCGAAGCGCTCATCATGACGGCCTTCGGTCTGTTCGTCGCGATCCCCGCCGTGCTCGGCTACAACGCGCTGACGCGCGCCAACAAAGGCATCGTCAGCAAGCTGAACCGGTTTGCCCACGGTCTGCATGCGTTCTTCGTCACGGGCGCGCGCCTGTCGTCGTCGAAACGCGGCGACGGTCTTCGGCTCGCGACCCGCACCAACTAAATAGCGAGGCATAGCGATGGCAATGAGCCCTTTTGCCGGCGACGAAGACGACGGCCTCATGAACGAGATCAACATGACGCCCCTCGTCGACGTCATGTTGGTTCTCCTGATCGTGTTCATGGTGACCATCCCCGTGATACGCCACGCGGTGAAGATCGACCTGCCGCACGCGAGCAGCCAGAAGGAAGACATGAAGCCCGCGCAGGTGACGGTATCGATCGACGCCGACGGCAACGTGATGTGGGACGAACAGAAGATTTCCGACGACACGCTGCAGGCGAAAATCGCCGCGGCTGCGCAGCAGAATCCGCAGCCCGAACTGCATCTGAGCGCGGATCGCAAGGTCGCGTACGAGAAAGTTGCCGAGGTGATGTCGGCTGCACAGGCGGGCGGTCTGACCAAGATCGGATTCGTCACCGCGCCGAAGGCGCACTGAACGCGCCCCCGCCCTGATTCGAAGAAAAGCCCTGTTTTCAGGGTTCAAAGTAAAAGGCCTTCATCGTCGGATGAAGGCCTTTTTTCATGCGCACTCGGCGCCTTCGGGCGGCGGGATCATTTTCCGTCGCTTCTGCTCTGGATCTGATCACCGCATGCGAATGCCGTGGTCGACACGGACAACGCGCTCAGCCCTATCAGGCTCACTATCAAAGCGGCCGTGATTTTTCGCATAGGACACTCCTTAGCGAAGGGATTTCAATATAAGCCCGGCGGCTTTTGCGTTCAAGCCTGCGGCCATTGAAAGTATCCATCGCCGGCAGCGCTTAAATGGCAAAAACGATATGCCCTGCTCTGCCTGCTCGCACGGCTCACGCCCGATGCATCAGGCCACGGCCGCTTTCAGCCGCAACTTCGCTTCGCGCTCCGGACATTCCTGCTGGATATGCTTGCCGGTATCGGGATCGAGCATTTCGACGAGATAGTCGACGAAGGTCCGCACCGCGGGCACCATGCCCTGACGCGACAGGAACACGGCATAGAGCTGCGGCGACGGCAGCGTCCAGCCGGGCATCACGGGCGACAGACGCCCGCTGCGCAGCGCGGCGCCGTACATCATCTCCGGCAGCGCCGCGATGCCGACGCCCGCGAGTGCGGCTTCCGTCACCATCATCAGGTCGGCCGTCACGAGACGCGGCTCGTGTTCGTGCGCGTGTCGCGTGCCGTCGGGCGCGATCAGGTTGTACACGTGGCGGCCGTCGCCCGTAGGCGTATCGAGCGTTTCGAAGCGCTTCAGATCGGCGGGCTCCAGCGGCGGAGCGTTCTGGCTCAGGAGGCTCGGCGCACCGACCAGCATCTGCTGCGTGCGCCACAGCGGCCGCACGACGATATTCGCGTTTTCGGGCGGCTCAGAGCGCACGCGCAGCGCGACGTCGATCGAATCTTCGAACAGATCGACGACGCGATTGGTCACGCGCATCACGACGCGCACTTCCGGATAACGATGCATGAATTCCGGCAGGATCTGCGACATGATGGTCTGCGAGATGGTCACGGGCACGCTGACGCGCACCGTGCCGCGCGGCGACGCGCGCAGCTGCTGCACGACATTGACGGCCGCCTGCGCTTCGGACAGCATCGCCTGACAGTGCTGGTAAAAGAGCTGCCCTGCTTCCGTCAACGCGAGCTTGCGCGTCGAGCGCTGCAACAGACGCACGCCCAGCGACGCCTCGAGCTCCGTCAGCCGGCGCGACAGGCGCGACTTCGAAATGCCGAGCACGCGTTCGGCGGCGGAAAACCCGCCGTGTTCGACGACCTGCGAAAAGTACATCAGGTCGTTCAGGTTATGCGAATCGATCTTCATGTCATCGTTTCACTAGCAGAACAATCCATTGCGATAGACGGCCTGTCACGGCCAAAAGCGGTCCATATAATAGCCCTATGTTTCAGAAATAACGCTATTCCCCATTTTTCGAGGTGATTTTGATGAGCGCGACCCGCACGATCGAACGCACGTATCCTTCCGTACGCACGGTTGAGGGCGGCGGTTTTGTCGTCCACCGCCCGTTCCCGACCCGCATGCTGATGGACTTCGACCCGTTTCTGCTGCTCGACGAAATGGGCCCGATCGACTACGCGCCCGGCGAGGCGAAAGGCGCGCCCGATCATCCGCACCGCGGCTTCGAAACGGTCACATACGTGCTCGAAGGCCAGTTCGGCCATCAAGATTCGGCGGGCCACTCGGGCACGCTGCGCGCCGGCGACGTCCAGTGGATGACGGCGGGCGCGGGCGTCGTGCACAGCGAAATGCCCGACCCATCGTTCGTCGCGACGGGCGGCCGCGTGCATGGACTGCAGTTGTGGGTGAACCTGCCTAAGCGCGACAAGATGATCGCGCCGCGCTATCAGGAAATGCCGTCTGCGGGCATCCCCGTCGCGACGTCCGACGACGGCAAGGTGCGAGTCAAGGTGATCGCGGGAGAAGCGCTTGGCGTGAAGGCCACGATCGAAACGCGCACGCCGATCCTGTACCAGCATTTCACGCTGCAGCCGGGCGCGCGGATCGTGCATCCCGTGCCGCGCGACTATCGCGTGTTCGCTTACGGATTGACAGGCAAAGGTTTTTATAGCGACGAGCGGCTCGAAATCGGGCCGCAGCAGATGATCGTGTTTGACAACGACGGCGACACGGTGACGATCGCCGCCGGCGACGAGCCGCTCGATGTGCTGCTGTTCGGCGGCGTGCCGCTGAACGAGCCGGTCGTGCGCTACGGCCCGTTCGTGATGAACACGGAAGACGAGATCCGTCAGGCGGTGGTCGACTATCAGGCGGGCCGCATGGGGCAGATCGCGCACTAGCGCTGCGCCGGGTTTCGCGAGCCGTCTGACGGCCGCTCAGCCGCGAATCGCGGCGAATTCGTTCACAATAGCGATTCGAGCCGCGCGGCGCGTTCTGCGCCGCGCGGCATCATCCGTTCCAATCCAATGTCCCCGCACAGGAGCGCGCATGGCAGACACGAAGGTCACCGCACACATCGGCTCGACGAATTTTCAGGTGCTGTTCGACGACGGAGCACATACGTGGCTCGCCGACGAACCCGAGTCGCTGGGTGGCGGCGATCGCGCCCCGACGCCGAATTCGCTCCTGTTGTCCAGTCTCGGCGCTTGCACCTCGATTACGCTGAAGATGTACGCTCAGCGCAAAGGGTGGCCGCTCGACGAAGTGCGCGTGACGCTGTCGATGCAGAAAGAAGGCGACGGCACGGCGATCGACCGTCAAATCGTTTTGACGGGCAATCTGTCGGACGAACAGCAGGAACGACTCCTGCAAATCGCCAATGCGTGTCCTGTGCACAAGATCCTGACCAATCCGATCTCGATTCGCACGGGCCTGGCTGTTGCTTGAATCTGCGTGAATCATGAGCTTTAAGAGGAAGCTGCCGTCTTGAACTTCGAACACCTCATTCAGATCAACGATCCGCTCAACCCGTTCGTCGAAACGATGACGCGCGAACAGCTGTGGGAAGGCCTTGTGCTGCGCGCGGAGCAGCCGCAG
Organism: Paraburkholderia phymatum STM815; assembly: GCF_000020045.1. GTDB lineage: Bacteria > Pseudomonadota > Gammaproteobacteria > Burkholderiales > Burkholderiaceae > Paraburkholderia > Paraburkholderia phymatum. The sequence goes on from NC_010622.1 coordinate 2,195,206, forward strand.
TTGTTCGTGATGGGCCTCGACAGCTGCTCGATCCTGTCTCGTACGGAAAGCACGCTGGATCGCGAATTGCACTATGGTCACGCGACCGTGCGCGATCATGTCACGCTCACGCCGAAAGAAAGCGTGCGCTACGACATTCGCGCGACGGCCGACTACGTCGGCGGCTCGTTGACGATGACCATCGAGCAGCCCGACGAACTGCAGCTGTTTCTGCGCTTCGAGTACAAAACGAGCCTCCCTTCCGCTGACGAAAAGGGCGACCCCGATGCGCACCAGACGGAAGAGATTGTGAAATCGGCGTACCGCGAGTCGGATATCGATACCGTTCGCCTGATCCGCCAGTACGTCAGCGCGCGCAATACGCCTGACCAGTTGCATTAAGTCCTGCGCTGCCTGACTCCTCGGGCGGCGTCACTTTCCTTGCCTATCGAAACGCCAATCCGATTGAATCCGCAATCTTGTAAATAGGAATGGTTATCATTTAGAATCAATCCAACGAATCGACGAACACTACCGGCAAGCATGACGACCATGATGCGCTCTTCCACCCTCAGCCTGCGCCGCCCTGCAGCAGCGGCACTGACGACCAGCCGTCCGGCCCGATCCGCGACGACGGCATCTGCGGAACGCCAGGCTAGTCAGGGCAGCAACAGCGGCCATGCAGCGCACAGTGCCGAGTCGACGGAGCGCGTGCTGCGCAGCGACGCGCTGCTTCAGGGCCGCAGCCATGTGAGCATCGTGCACAACGGCGAGACGTACCAGTTGCGCGCAACCCGCTTGGGCAAGTTGATTCTGACAAAGTAGCGATTGCGATAGTACCGGGTATTGTGGGGACCACCTCCCAGAGAGGTGTTGGGCACTAGCCAGCCACGACGGCTTGCACGCGAGATCTAGACCCCTTCGTGCAGACACCAAGCCAGCCGTCGCAGCAAGCCACGCCGCTTTTTTTTGGTTCTCACCACGACGTGTGCGCAATCAGTCGCGCCGTTTGACGAACGATAGAAACGAAGCCGTGCAGGTCCAGCCATCTGCACGGCTTTTGTCTTTTGCGACGCCGTCGAGGCGTCAAGGGATAGGAGACTCAGCCCAATTCGAGCGCGGCAATGCCCGCGCGCGCCACGGCTGTATCCTGCTCCGACTTCACGCCCGATACGCCGATCGCGCCGACCGTCTCGCCTTGCGCGACGATGGGCACCCCGCCCTCCACCATCGCGGCGAGCGGCGCGCTCAGAAACGCGATACGGCCTTGCTTGACGATGTCTTCGTAGGCCTTCGTCTCGCGGCGCCCGAGTGCCGCCGTGCGCCCTTTCGCGGTCGCCATGTCGACCGTGCTGGGCGCAGCGCCGTCCATTCGATGCAGATGCAGGAGATGTCCGCCATCGTCGAGGATGGCGATCGTGACGCTCCAGTGATTCGCCGCCGCGTGCGCTTCAGCGGCGGCGGCGATCTTACGGACGTCTTCGTCGGTCAATACGGGTTTGGTTCTCACAGGCGCCTCGCGTAGGGGATACGCGGCGCGCCGCCGATCAGTGTGCCGGCCAGTACCAGAACATCAGCCACCACGCGCTATCGACGACGGCCAGTGCTGCCATGAACCATACCATCGACAACGTGCGCCGCAAAACCCGCGCCGTATAACGGCGCGTAATGAGCCACGCGAGCCATGCGCTCCAGGTATTCGCGATCACGAGAATGGCGATACGCACATCCGATGCCCAGTCGAGCGGCACATGCTCGGCCTTCAGCAAGGACAGCGTCGTCGCCGACAGACCGAGGAACACGCCCGTTCCCGCGATCGGAATCAGGGCCTGCGCCAGATGATGCAGGCGCGTCATTGAGAAGCGGCCCAGCACGCGCGTCGCACCCGCCAGCAGCGCGAACAGCGCGGTGCCGTAGACGGCGGCCGTCGCGAGGATGTAGGCGATGATCATCGTGCCGTCGAGCCATGAGAACACGTCGTTCTGTTCCGGATAGTGCGTGAACAGGAACCACGGCGCGTTCGTGTCGAGCGGCCACATGATGTCTCGATCGACGAGCCAGGTCGCGAGCGACTGCTTGATGTCGATGAACCACGGCGAGCCCGTCCAGTGGAAGGCGCCGATTGCGATGCCGAGCAGGCCATAGAGGATCAGTGCCGTGTCCCAGGCGCTCGCCTGTCTGTCGCCGAGATTCACAACTTCCGACGACGGCGCGCGCCACGTCAGCGCGATCGCGTCGCGATGCCCACTGCAACGGCCGCACATATGGCACGACGACGCGCCCTTCATATTGCGCAACGGCACCAGCGGCGCACAGTTGATCGGAATCACGCGATGGCCGTGCTCGCCTTCTTTATACGAACGACGCCACGCGTCTTCGTCGACCTTGTAGTGAAACGGCGCGAGGCGCGCCAAAAGCGAAAAAACCCCGTTGACGGGGCACAGGTATTTACACCAGACGCGCTTCTCTCGACCGTACAGCAATCCGATGACCATCGCGGCAAACGTAGATCCGCCCAGGACCAGCAAGACCGCTTTCGGATACTGGTAGACGCTGACCATCTGGCCGTAGATCGTCGTCAGACCGAATGCGACGAATGGCCAGCCGCCCCAGCGCATCCAGCGCGGAATTGCCCAGCCTCGTCCGTATTTGCTTGCGAATTCCGCAAGTGCGCCTTCGGGGCACAGCACGCCGCACCATACGCGCCCGAGCATCACCATCGACAGCAGTACGAACGGCCACCAGATTCCCCAGAACACGAACTGCGCGGCCAGCGTCAGGTTGCTCCACAGATGAGCCGTGTCGCCCGGCAGTTCGGTGAACGCAGGCACAAGAATCAGAAACGCGTAGACGGCAACGACAACCCACTGGATGCAGCGGATGGCAGCGCCGTGGCGCTGCATCCAGTGGCCGACCTCTGCAAGCCGGCTGCGTTGGTTTGCAACTGCACTGCTCATGCCGCGCGCCCTGCCGTCTGTTGCGCTGGAGCGCGCTTCGAACGGCGGATGAGGATCCACACGACCGCCCAGTACAGCGCATAGGTGATCAGGTTCATCAGCGCCGGATGCGCGCGATAACCCGTGAGCGTCGCCACGAGCGAACCGATCGTACTCGAGTCGTCGATGATCATCGAGGTGTTCCAAACGCGGTCGACGATGGTCGGCAGGATTTCCTTGTCGATCAGTTTATCGACGCCCGTCTGAAACAGGCCCGCGCCCAGGAACAGCAGCATGATCTCGGTGATGCGGAAAAAGAGCCGCCACGAGAAGACCTTGCCGCCCAGCTGCAGCACGTAGAACGTAACGAATGCCAGCCCAAGACCCACGAGAACCGCGACGATCTGGCTCGCATCCACATGACCGGACTGACCGAAGCCGAGGCCATACAGGAAGATCACCGTCTCGCTGCCTTCACGCGCGATCGCCAGCGCGACCAGCACGGCGATACCCCACCAGCTCGCGCTCTGCGTGCTCTTCCTCAGCGACTGTTCCATGTCGCGCTTGAGCGTGCGCCCGTGTGATTTCATCCAGATCACCATCTGTACGATCAGAACGCATGCGATCAGCACCATCGCGGTCTGAAAGTAATCTTGCGCATCGCCCGAAAGCACCTCGGTGAAGCCGACCAGCGCCGCACCGAGGCCAATCGCAGCGAGAATGCCGGCGGCGACGCCTGCCCACAGATACGGCAAACCGTGCCGTGCCTGCTCGTCGCCGTTCTTCAGCCACGCGTACAGAATGCCGACGACGAGCAGCGCCTCGACGCTTTCCCGCCACACGATGAACACTACCTGACCCATCGAAACCCCCCGCTACTTCAGTGGACGCCAGCGTCCCAATTACGACTCGTACTGCCGCGACGTCATTTGGCGACAATCACGCCCTGCGCCTGCTGATGAAAATCGTCAAAGAACTTGTAGGTACCGGGATCGAGCGGCGCGATCACGACGACTGACTCGGCGCCCGGCGCCAGAACCTTTTCCTTGCGCAACTCGACGCTCTCAAATTCCGCTGCGCCCTTGCCCGTGTTCTTCACTTCGATCCGGATGCGTTTGCCCGCGGGCACTTCGATGCGCGCCGGCGTCAGCTTGCCGTCCGTCATTTCCAGCTTGAATGTCACGGCTTCCTCGGCAGCGTGCGCGAGGCCAATCAACGATGCCGCCATCGCCAAAGCGGCAATCTTCCTGTTCACTCTCATGCACCCTTCCTAAAAATGCGGCGCGCTGTCACGCGCCGCCGACTGCCGTTGTCACAACATCAGGAATCGCGATGCGATCGATGACGATCAGTACCCCCCCTTCTTGCCGATGCCCGCGAACGTGAAATCGTATTCGATCGTGATCGGCTTGAACCACGGGCCCACGCCCGTTTCCTTGTCGACGTGACGGCCGAATGCCATGTGCCCACTTTGCATCGGCGGTTCGACGATCAGCTTCAGGTGATACTTGCCAGGACCCGCCATCTTGACGTTGTCGCCATAATGCGGACCGTCATCTGCCACCATCGGCATCAGGTCGCCCTTCTGGTTGTAGCTCGCGCCCGGCTTCGTCAGTTCATAGCGCACTTGCAGATAAGGCATCCAGTCGCCTTCTGCGAAACCCGTCGGATTTTTCTTCACTGCGTGGATATCCGCTTCCAGGTGGACATCGGAATCGGACGCTTTGCGCATCATGCCTTCCGGATCCATCGTGATCGGCTGCAGATATACGGCGCCGATCTCCATCCCGCCCTGAATCTGCTGCTTACCGATGGGATATTCAGCAGCCGCCGCCGACATCGCGGCCACGGCAGCAAGAACAGCTACGCTGCCGCTCAAGATTGACGAAACGCGCATTGAAACTCCTTTGACATTTTTAGACTCAAGGAATGAAAAGCAGACTTCGGAAAGGCGCGCTGAAGCGGTCCCGCATACCCATAGTCTTCCCGTCTTTTGCAATTGTCCGATAGCGCTGTCGCAAGTGCGAAAGCAGTAACGAACGGTAATGCGAACTATTCTCAATACCTGAATCAGTGTATCACTGTTCAGAGGGAAGAACAAATGTGGAAACCTTGAAAGCCTTGCTGCAGCAGGGTCTTACGGGGAGCTTAAGCGAAGTTTTCGGAAGGCATCGCGGCGCCAAGCCGGTTTTGGACGACGCGCGGCGACAATCGGCCGCGCGGCCGACCCTTTCTGGAAGCCGTTTAGTTCGTGCCCGTCAAATGATCGCCGACATTCGCGCCGAATACCCGCTCGCGCAGCAGCGCAAGCTGGTCGCGCATCTGAGCCGCCTTTTCGAATTCGAGATTTTTCGCGTGCTCCATCATCTGCTTCTCTAGACGCTTGATTTCCTTGGCGATCTGCTTCTCGGACATATCTTCGAACTTCGCACGGACCTGCTGTTCCTTCAGCTCGGCGCGGGCTTCGTCGACGTTATAGACGCCGTCGATGATGTCCTTGATCCGCTTGACCACACCCCGCGGCACGATGCCCATCTGTTCGTTGAACGCGATCTGCTTCGCGCGCCGCCGCTCGGTTTCGTCGATGGCGCGCTTCATCGAATCCGTGATCTTGTCCGCGTAGAGAATGGCCTTACCGTTCACGTTACGCGCGGCGCGGCCGATCGTCTGGATCAGCGAGCGCTCGGCGCGCAGGAAGCCTTCCTTGTCGGCATCGAGGATCGCGACCAGCGAGACCTCGGGAATATCAAGACCTTCGCGCAACAGGTTGATCCCGACCAGCACGTCGAACGTACCGAGCCGCAGGTCGCGGATGATCTCGACACGCTCGACGGTGTCGATGTCGCTATGCAGATAGCGCACCTTCACGCCGTGATCGGCGAGAAACTCGGTCAGCTGCTCGGCCATTCGCTTGGTCAGCACTGTGACCAGCACGCGGTCGCCCGCGGCAACGCGTTCGTTGATCTCGGCCAGCACGTCGTCGACCTGCGTGCGTGCCGGCCGCACGTCGATTTCAGGATCGACGAGGCCCGTCGGACGCACGACCTGCTCGGCCACCTGCCCCGCCGTCTTCTTCTCGTAGTCGGCGGGCGTCGCCGACACGAACACGACCTGGCGCATCTTGCGCTCGAATTCGTTGAACTTGAGCGGCCGGTTGTCGAGCGCGGACGGCAGCCGGAAGCCGTAGTCGACGAGATTTTCCTTGCGCGCGCGGTCGCCGTTGTACATGCCGTTCAACTGGCCGATCAGCACGTGCGATTCGTCGAGGAACATGATGGCATCCGTCGGGAGATAGTCCACCAGCGTCGGCGGCGGCTCACCGGGCGCGGCGCCCGAGAAGTGCCGCGAGTAATTCTCGATGCCCTTGCAGAAGCCCAGTTCCTGCAGCATTTCAAGGTCGAAGCGCGTGCGCTGCTCAAGCCGCTGCGCTTCGACGAGCTTGCCGTCGTTGTAGAAGAACTCAAGACGGTCTCGGAGTTCCGACTTGATCGTCTCGACGGCGCGCATCACGGTCTCACGCGGCGTCACGTAGTGCGACGACGGATAGACGGTGAAGCGCGGAATCTTCTGACGCACGCGGCCTGTCAGCGGATCGAACAGTTGCAGCGTATCGATTTCGTCGTCGAACAGTTCAACGCGCACGGCCATTTCGGCATGCTCGGCCGGGAAAATATCGATCGTGTCGCCCCGCACGCGGAAAGAGCCGCGCTGAAAATCGGCTTCGTTGCGGTTGTACTGCATCGCAATCAGACGCGCGATGATGTCACGCTGTCCCATCTTGTCGCCCGTACGCAGCGTCAGAATCATCTGGTGGTATTCCGACGGATTCCCGATACCGTAAATCGCCGACACCGTCGCCACGATCACGACATCGCGCCGTTCCATCAGACTCTTGGTTGCGGATAGACGCATCTGCTCGATATGCTCGTTAATCGACGAGTCCTTTTCGATGAACAGGTCGCGCTGCGGGACGTACGCTTCCGGCTGGTAATAGTCGTAGTACGAGACGAAGTACTCGACGGCATTGCGTGGGAAAAACTCGCGAAACTCCGCGTACAGCTGCGCGGCAAGTGTCTTGTTGGGCGCGAAAACGATGGCCGGGCGGCCCAGACGCGCGATCGTGTTCGCCATCGTGTAGGTCTTGCCAGAGCCCGTCACGCCGAGCAGCGTCTGGAACGACAGACCGTCCTCGACACCCTCGACGAGCGTCTGGATCGCCGCCGGCTGGTCGCCCGCAGGCGGATACGGCTGGTACAGCCGGAACGGTGAGCCGTCGAACGTCACGAATTTGGATTCGTCGAGAGCGTCTTGGACTTCACTCAGATGATGTTCGGACATGGAAGCAGCACCTCGGCCGGGAGCAAACGACTATTTTAGCGTTTTGCGAACGTGCGGGCTGAGGGCTCGCCTGGCGGCCGCGACGGCTTCCGGCGCCTGGCCGCTGCGACGGCGAAAGCGCTGCAGTCTCGGCCCGAAAACATCGCCAGATCGCTGTTTTTATTGCGATTAATCCGCTTGTCGGCCACGCGAATACCAAAAACGCCGATCAGATTCGTTACAATGGCACGTTGCGCGTCAGCGCGACCGTTGGACACAGGCGCCGTCGGAACCCGGGCCAGTTGTTCAGCCGCCAGGTCCAAACACGGTCGCAGCAAGGCGCATGCGGTTCCTAGCAGCATCCGAAGTCGTCCCTCTTTTCACTACTGCCGAATCATCATGTCTCTGTTCTCCGCTGTCGAACTCGCTCCCCGCGACCCGATTCTGGGCCTGAACGAAGCTTTCAACGCCGATGCGCGCACCACCAAGGTCAATCTGGGCGTGGGCGTGTACACCAATGAGGAAGGCAAGATTCCTCTGCTACGCGCGGTTCGCGAAGCAGAAAAGGCACGCATCGAAGCAGCGCTGCCGCGCGGCTATCTGCCCATCGAAGGTATCGCCGTCTACGACGCAGCGGTGCAGAAGCTGCTGCTCGGCAACGATTCGCCGCTGATCGCCGCGGGCCGCGTCGTCACGGCGCAAGCGCTAGGCGGCACGGGCGCGCTGAAGATCGGCGCGGACTTCCTGAAGCGCGTCAATCCGGCATCGAAGGTCGCGATCAGCGATCCGAGCTGGGAAAACCACCGCGCGCTGTTCGAAAGCGCGGGTTTCGAGGTCGTCTCGTACCCGTACTACGATGCGGCGACGCATGGCGTGAACTTCGAAGGCATGCTGTCGGCGCTCAACAGCTACGCGCCGGGCACGGTCGTCGTGCTGCACGCGTGCTGCCACAATCCGACGGGTGTCGATCTGACGGTCGACCAGTGGAAGCAGGTGGTCGCGGTCGTGAAGGCGCGCGAACTGGTGCCGTTCCTCGACATCGCGTATCAGGGCTTCGGCGACGGCATCGATGCCGACGCAGCGGCTGTGCGCCTTTTCGCGCAATCGGAACTGAACGTGTTCGTGTCGTCGTCGTTCTCGAAGTCGTTCTCTCTGTATGGCGAGCGCGTCGGCGCGCTGTCGATCATTACGGGCAGCAAGGAAGAGGCCGCTCGCGTGCTGTCCCAACTCAAGCGCGTGATCCGCACCAACTACTCGAACCCGCCGACGCACGGCGGCGCCGTCGTCGCAGCCGTACTCGCATCGCCGGAATTGCGCGCGACGTGGGAAACGGAACTGGGCGAAATGCGCGATCGCATCCGCGCCATGCGTCATGGTCTCGTCGAACGTTTGAAGGCGGCGGGCATCGACCGTGACTTCAGCTTCGTCAACGCACAACGCGGCATGTTCTCGTACTCGGGTCTGACGGCGCCTCAAGTTGACCGTCTGCGTGAAGAGTTCGGCATCTACGCCGTCAGCACGGGCCGCATCTGCGTGGCTGCGCTGAACACGCGCAACCTTGACGTCGTCGCGAACGCCGTTGCCGCTGTGTTGAAGTAACGTTTGTCTGCATGACGGCGTGAGTCGCTGTCTCTGCTGGAACGAAGAAGGCGCTCCTTATGAGCGCCTTTTTTCGTGCTGCGCAGACAACCATCGGCCCAGCAACATCAACGCGAGTCGCGGTGAATATCGTGCGTGACGAACCCTGCATCGTTGTCCGGCATATCGAGCCAGCCGGGTTGCGCGAGCGAGTTGCGGATGTCGTCCAGGCCACTTTCCCAATGCTGCTGCATCGTCGACAAACCGAACTGATAGTCTTTGTAGTGCCCTTCGTATTCCTTGTTGCGGTAGATCAGGTGCACGATGTTGTAGCGTTTCGAACACGACAGTTCTTCGGCGAGCTTGGACCAGGGATCGTCGCGATGCTCAGGCGACACGCGTTCGAGCACTTCGCGCAGCACATGCCGGAAGCGCTGCGTGCGCTGCATCATGTCCGTGACGAGGCGCGTGCGGCTGGAATACTGAATGTCCTTCATCCGCCCCTGGACGTCGGTGATGTTGTCCGGCACGGGACCCAACGCGCTCCACAGATCGACCTGAAACGCAAGCGTATCGCGCCGCGGACTGGCTTGCGCAACCTCGTAGAGCGGCGTATTCGACATCAGGCCGCCGTCCCAGTAATACTCGCCGTCGATCTCGACAGCGCCGAATCCCGGCGGCAACGCGCCCGATGCCATGAAATGCTCTGGCTTCAAGGTGGTGTGCATGTTGTCGAAATAGGCGAAGTTGCCCGTGTGCACATTCACGGCGCCCACCGACACATGCATGTTCTTCGAATTGATCCGCTCGAAGTCGCAGAGCCGTTCGAGCGTCGCCTTGAGCGGCGTGGTGTCGTAATAGCTCGCGAGTTGCGGAGGGACAGAAACAGCGGGCAGCGGCGGCGGAAAGCGCGGCGTGAAGAAACCCTTCTGCCCGTCGACGAGTGCGCCCACCGCCTGCATTGCAGTAAACGCCTTGCGCACCGTGTCATTCGAGTTGAACAGCGCCTGTTCGACGGAAGGCGGCATGGGCGGACCGAAGGCCGGCTGGCAAATGGTTTCCCAAAACTCACGCAGCTTCTGGACGCGATGTTGCGGCGCGTTGCCCGCAATGATCGCCGTGTTCAGCGCGCCAATGGAAATGCCAGCCAGCCAGTTGGGCAGGATGCCCGCCTCGTCCAGCCCCTGATAAACGCCCGCCTGATACGCGCCCAGCGCGCCGCCTCCCTGCAGCATCAGCGCGATGGTCTCGTACTGAGGCAGCGCCTCGTGATGACTGGCGCGGACGCCGGACGCCGCGCCGGCCTGCTCGCTTGCTCCCGCACCGGCGTCGCCGGCACGCGCCCGCTTCACGCTACGTTGTGAGTCGCGTTGCGCCATCATCACCTCCTGATGATTACATCGGTTATTGCATGTACCAGCCGTGGCTGACGATGAACGACTGGCCCGTGAGCGCCGCAGTCGGGAACGACGACAGGAAGAGCACCGTTTGCGCAACGTCTTCGACCGTGGTGAAGATGCCGTCTACCGTACCGCCGAGCATCACGCGACGGACCACTTCTTCCTCCGTGATACCCAGTTCTTTCGCCTGCTCGGGAATCTGCTTGTCGACGAGCGGCGTACGCACGAAGCCCGGACATACGACATGCGAGCGCACGTTATGTTTCGCGCCCTCCTTCGCGAGCACGCGCGCCAGGCCGAGCAGCGCGTGCTTGGCCGTCACGTAAGCCGACTTCAGTGGCGACGCTTCGTGCGAGTGCACCGAGCCCATGTAGATCACGATGCCGCCGCGATCGTCCTTGTACATATGCTTGAGGGCTGCCTTCGTGGTGAGGAATGCGCCGTCCACGTGGATAGCCTGCATCTTCTTCCAGTCCGAAAACGAGTAGTTTTCGATCGGATTAACGATCTGGATGCCGGCGTTCGAGATCAAGATATCCACCGAGCCGAGTTCTGCGGCTACTTTGTCGATGCCCTGGTTGACGGCGTCTTCGTTCGTGACGTCCATCGCAATGCCGAGCGCCTTGCCGCCCGCCTTGTTGATCTCCTCAGCGACGGCGTTCGCGCCGTCCTGGTTCAGGTCCGCTATCGCGACGGCCGCGCCCGCTGCCGACAGCGTCAACGCGATCTGCTTGCCGATGCCGCTCGCTGCACCCGTGACGACGGCGACCTTGCCTTTCAGACTCTCATTCGATGACGACATCCAGAACCTCCATGCAGTTGATTGAGCAATGACAACATGGCGCGCAGGCATCGTAAAGCTGACCGAACGGCATATGCCGTTCGGTCGATTGCTGCACTGCGGCCGACTCCGCTATTGTGCATGAAGCGACGCGAACTACACACCCAAAGGCACGCCTCGCCGATTCGGATTAATGTGTGGGGTTCCGGCTACGACACCTCAGAAAAGGAGAAACTGGATGAACTACCGACGTCTCGGCCGTTCCGGCCTGCAAGTCAGCGAGCTGTCCATCGGCTCATGGGTGACTTACGGCAATCAGGTGGACCGGACGGCCGCACGGGAATCGCTGGCGGCCGCGCGCGACGCGGGCGTCAATTTCTTCGACAACGCCGAGGTCTATGCGGGCGGCAAGTCCGAACAGATCATGGGGGAAGCGCTGAAAGAATTGAACTGGCCGCGCGTGAGCTACATCGTTTCGACGAAATTCTTCTGGGGCCTCAATGAGGCGCCGAACCAGTATCACACGCTGAACCGCAAGTATCTGATGAACGCGATCGACCACTCGCTCAAGCGTCTGCAGCTCGATTATGTTGATCTGGTGTTCTGTCATCGTCCTGATCCGTACACGCCGATCGAAGAAACGGTGTGGGCGATGAGTGACATGATCACGCGCGGCAAGGCGCTTTACTGGGGCTCGTCCGAATGGAGCGCCGATGAAATTCGCGCGGCCTATGAGATTGCCGAACGTCATCATCTGCACAAGCCAGTGATGGAGCAGCCGCAATACAACCTGTTCCATCGCAAGCGCGTGGAGCAGGAATACCGGCGGCTTTATGAAGACATCGGCCTGGGTCTGACCACGTGGAGTCCGCTTGCCTCCGGTCTGCTGACGGGCAAGTATCGCAACGGGGTGCCTGCCGGCAGCCGCGCGGAGCTGCAAGGCTACGACTGGCTGCGCAAGGAACTGACCGACTCGGGCAAGAACAGCGTCGTCGGCCAGTTGGGCAATCTCGCGGACGAACTTGGCTGCACCGTTGGGCAACTGGCGCTCGCATGGATCCTGACCAATCCGAACGTCAGCACGATCATCACTGGCGCATCGCGCGTCGAGCAGATCACGGAAAACATGAAGGCGAAGGACGTGGCCGAGCAGATCACGCCCGAGATCAAGGAGAAGATCGAAGCGATCGTCGGCGACCTTTATCAGTGATGGCCGAGGCGCCGCGCGGCCGGGTCACTGACGCGCGCGGCCCGCGCCGCAAACAGAGTTGGCAGGTCGCGTACAATACGCAGCCCCAACGTCTGACCGTGCAGCTGCACACGCGGATGCCGAAGCGGACACAATGCACGTCGCACCATTCGATTCATCGGCATTCGCATCTCGCGACTCCCGCATAATCCGCATCTTCACAGCGTAATCATCGCCATGCTCAGTTACCGCCACGCTTTTCACGCAGGCAATCACGCCGACGTCCTGAAACACGCCGTCGTTGTGCAGTTGCTGCGCTACCTTGGACAAAAGGACAAGGCGTACTGGTACATCGACACGCACGCGGGTGCCGGCGTCTACTCGCTCAAGGAAGGCTACGCGACCAAGACCGCGGAGTTCGAGACGGGCATTGCGAGATTGTGGGAGCGCAAGGACTTGCCGCCCATGCTGGCCGAGTACGTCGACGAAGTATCGGCGCTGAATCCCGATGGCGAGTTGCGCTACTACCCCGGATCGCCTTATCTCGCATGGCGCTTGATGCGCGAGCAGGACCGTATGCGCCTGTTCGAATTGCACAGCACCGAGATCGACGTGCTGCGCCACAACTTTCGCGACGCGGGGCGCCGCGCGATGCTCTTCGCAGGCGATGGCTTCGACGGCATCAAGGCGCTTTTGCCGCCCGCGCCGCGCCGCGCGCTCGTGCTCGTCGATCCATCCTATGAAGACAAACGCGATTACTCGCGAACCCTGACTTGCGTCGAAGAAAGTCTGAAGCGTTTTGCGACAGGAACGTATGCCGTCTGGTATCCGCAAGTCGCGCGACCGGAGTCCCAGCGCTTTCCCGAGCAGTTGAAGCGGCTGCAGGACAGGAACTGGCTGCATGTGTCGTTGACAGTTAGCAGCCCACCTAGCGATGGCTTTGGACTCTTCGGCAGCGGCATGTTCATTCTGAACCCGCCCTACACGCTGCCGAAGATGTTGAAAGAAACGCTGCCGTGGCTCGTCGAGACACTCGGCGAGGACAAGGCCGCGCAGTTCAAGATCGAACATCGCGGCGACTGAGTCACACGGTTTACCTGGCCTGTTCGGCTGCTTTGCGCGCAAAGTCGTTTGTGTAAGTCGCTTTCAGATCGATCTTCGAGGGGTCGAGCCGTGAATCGAACGAAGCGAGCGCACGCAGCGCTGTCGGTGGCCCGTCGGCAGGCATCAGCCCGTCTGGCGAATACGCTTCGCGAACGTTGTGGAAGGCGTCGATGTACAGCGCCTTGTCATTGAGCAGATACACGGCAGGCACCATCTTCACGATATCGGCATCGCTTGCCGTCTGCAGCCAGCGGTCCGCACGCACGATCGCGTTCGCCAATGCCTGAGTCGTCTTCGGATTCTTCTGGATGAAGCTGTCGGACGCGTAGAGCGTGGCTGCGGGCATCGTTCCGCCGAACACCTCCTGCGTGCCCTTCACGGTGCGCGTATCGACCAATATCTTTACCTCACCCGAGCGCTGCAGTTTTGTCATCATCGGATCGACATTCGACAGTGCATCCACCTGCCCGTTGCTCACAGCGGAGATCACGGTTGCGCCGCTCCCCACGCCGATTACGGAAATATCGTTGCGTTGCACGCCAGCTTTGCGCAGTGCGACGGTCAGCACGAGATCGGTCGACGAACCGGGCGCACTCACGCCCACTTTCGCGCCTTTGAAGTCGGCCAGCGACTTGAGCGTATCAGCTTTACTTTTCGTCACCGCGACGGCGATCTGCGGGGCACGGCCCATCAGCACGAACGCACGGTAGTGCTGGCCTTTCGCCTGCATGAAGATCGTGTGCTCGTAGGCGCCAGCACCGACATCGGCACTGCCGCCAACCACCGCCTCCAGCGCCTTCGATCCGCCCGCGAAATCCTCGAGCGTCACGTCCAGCCCCTCCTCCTTGAAAAAGCCCAGCTGGGACGCGGTCAGGACAGGAAGATAATAAAGACCCGGCAAGCCGCCGACGGCCATCGTGAGCGCCGGTTTCTCGGGCGTGTCCTTCGCAATGGCAGAGTGAGCCATGAATACCAGCAGTGCCGCGCACGCGCTCGCTACATGGCGGAAATCCAGGTTGCGCATTCGTCGTCTCCGTTCTGTTGGACTTGTTCGTCTCGCTGCGCGGACCAGCGTGAGATGCGCGTCCGCGGGCGATGATCGCGCAACGATTGTCGTCCGATGAAGTGGCGCACGCCATGCGCCGAAACCCGAATGATGCGAGTCCTTGCCGAGTCTGGGACTATTGGGAGTGCGGTACGCGCCGCGGCAGCGGCGCTGGGGTGGGATACGGAGCCGGTGTCGCGCCCGGCAACTGGATATATGGCGCGACGATGTAAGGGGGTGCCCCGTTGGGCGTTAGTTCTTCGGGCGCCGCGATCGGCTGGGCCTCGACGATGCGGCTGCGCGACAGCGGCGCCGTCTGCAGCGCGATTCCGCCCTGCCCGTCGCTGATGCCGCCTTGCGTATCGAGAATCAGCGGCTGGCGGTTCGTCGACGAGCCGGCAAATGCCGTCGACGCCGCCCCCAGCAGCATGACGAGCGCTGCTGACCGCAGCAGATGAAACGAGTGGTCTGAAAACATGGGCGCCCCGGATGATTGCAGGAATGCCGACTATCGCGAAAACATCTTACCTTATCCCGGCACAGGTATTTGGGCTAGTCGCTGCCGGTCGGCGTAGTGCAATTCGCCAGCTCCACATGTGACAAAGCCCCGCATGCGGGGCTTGACGTCGCGACTCCCGATCGCGGCAAGTACGCTGCCGCTCATACCGGGGCGTAAAGCTCTTACAGCGAGTAGCCGTTGGTTTCGAGCGAGCGGATGCGCTGCTCCAGTTGGACGATGTCCGACGACGCTGCGAGGTAGGCCTCACGGCGGCTACGTTCAGCAGTTTCAAACCAGTTGCTCAGCTTTTCGATCACAAACGCAAACATGATGTACTCCAAGGATCAGTTAAGAATCCCCGGTGAGTTGGGCATCAGGGATTTCCCGTAGAAGGGTTAACCCGAATTATACTGGTCCAGCGCAACGCCGCCAGTGAATTGCACGAATAGCGTGCATTCCGTTTTGGAATGGTGCGTCACCGATTTTTCAATAAATCATTGATTGTGGTCGGTTTTTAGAGACCCGCGGGAAAATCCGTTGACCCCAACCTTATTTTTGCACCACATAAGTGCATTATGTTCGACTGATCTCTACGCTGCGGCACTGTTTTTCAATGGCCGTGACAATCCGGCGTAGCGATCGTCGAATCGGCAGCCGCCAGGCTTTCGATGATCGGACAATCGGGGCGATCGTCGCCGTGGCAATGCTCGGCGAGATGCGTCAGTGTGTCGCGCATCGCAGTCAGTTCAGCGATCCGGCGGTTCAGTTCGGCGACATGCTGTAGCGCGATTGACTTCACCTCGGCGCTCGCTCGCGACCGGTCGTTCCACAGCGCGAGCAGCCTGCGGATATCCTCGACCAGAAACCCCAGCCGCCGCGCCTGGCGGATAAAACGCAGCGAATGGACTTCCGGCGCGCCGTAAACACGATACCCTGCCGCCGTACGCTCCTTTGCGGCGAGCAATCCCACGCTCTCGTAGTAGCGGATCATCTTCGCCGTCACGCCCGACGCGCGGGCCGCTTCACCGATATTCATCACTCTTTCCCCACTTTGCTACACGTATGTTGCATGATTCTTGACCTTCCCACTGTGGGAAGGTTAATCATGATATGGCCCGTCGACAGGCATAATTCAACCGTCGCAGGATTGATCAGCTAGAGGAAAAGCATGAACATCGAGTTCAAGGTAGAAGGAATGAGTTGCCAGCATTGCGTCGCGGCTGTCACGCGCGCCATCCAGGAACAGGACGCGGGCGCACAGGTTCAGGTCGATCTGTCGGCGGGCAAAGTCGCCGTCCAGTCGGGCGCGTCAGCAGACACGCTCAAGGCCGCCATCGACGAAGCCGGCTACACGGTCGTCGGCGTCAACAGCAACTGAATGGGGAACGCGCGCATGTTCAAGGTTGCCGTCATCGGCGCGTCGGGTCTGCTGGGGCGCACGATTGCGGGCGAGCTCGTGCGGCAGCAGGACTGGCAGATCGTGCAGACGACATTCAGCCGCCCGATGCCCGAAAGCGTACCGCTCGATATTCGTGACGCTAGCGCGGTCGATCAGTTCGTCGAGCGCGAGCGGCCGAACGCCATCGTCATCGCGGCAGCCGAGCGGCGACCGGATGTGTGCGAAAACAATCCGGCGCTCGCGCGTGCGCTGAACGTGGACGCCGTGCGCGCGATCGCATCGGCTGCACGCCGGCACGACGCGTGGGTGCTGTCCATTTCCACCGACTATGTGTTCGACGGCACGGCGCCGCCCTATCGCTACGACGCGACGCCGTCGCCCATCAACGCCTACGGCCGCAGCAAGCTCGAAGGCGAGCGGGCGCTGGCCGACGCGGCCGATCTGGGCTGCGTGCTGCGCCTGCCGCTGCTGTTCGGGCCGATCGTCGACTGGCAGGAATCGGCCGTGACGAGTCTCGTGCCCGCGATCGCAGCATCGGCGTCGGCGCCCGCATCATCCGGAGCGAAACCCGCCGTGATGGACGCGTGGGCGATCCGCTATCCGACCTATACGCTCGACGTCGCCGTCGTCGTGCGTCAGTTGCTGGAACGGCACGCGCGTGGCGAAGCGATATGCGGGACAGTGCAATGGTCCGGTGACGAGCCGATGACGAAGTACGAGATCGCCCAACGTCTCGCGCACGCATTGCAGATGGACGCGCAACTGACGCCGCAGCACACGCCGACGGACGCCACGCCGCGCCCGTACAACTGCCAGCTCGATTCGGCACGGCTCGAGGCGCTCGGCATCGGCCGACGCACGCCCTTCGATACGGCGATCCGCGAGGTTTTTGCGCTGTTTCCGTGGCGCGGTTAGATGTCAGTGGAAATCGCGGCTCGTCGATTGCAGGCCGCCAAGCAGATGCGACATATCGACGAGCCGTTGCGCCACCAGATGCCGCACTTCGCCCTCGCATTGCCACGTGCCATACACGGCGAGCAGCGACGCGCCGAGCGCTTCCCGCCGCTGCCTCTCCAGCAGACTCGGCCAGATGATCACGTTGACGTTGCCTGTTTCATCTTCGATCGTCACGAACAGCACGCCCTTCGCAGTGCCCGGCCGCTGCCGCACCGTAACGATGCCGCAACCGCGCGCGAGCCGGCCATTGCGATAGTCGCGTAACGTCGACGCGGGCAGCAGGCGCTGTTCCAGCAACACGGGCCGTAACAGTTCCAGCGGATGGCGGCCGAGCGTCAATCCCACGGAGCGGTAATCCGCGACTATGTCCTGCGCCTCCGACGGCGCACCCAGCTCGGGCGTGTCGTCCTGAACGGCGGCAACGGACAGCATGTCCTTGTCGGGCACAGCCGCCACCGAATGCCACAGCGCTTCGCGCCGGTTGCCCGCCAGCGACGACAACGCGTTCGCATCGGCGAGCACGTGCAGATCGCGCCGGTTGAGCTGCGCGCGGCGCGCGAGATCGTGAACACTCCTGAATGGCCGCACGGCGCGCGCGTTCTCGATACGCTCGGCCGCACCGTCCTTCATGCCGCGCAACAGCGACAAGCCGAGGCGCACGGCAGGACGCTGCTGGCCGCGGATTGTTTCGAGCGACGAGTCCCAGCCGCTTACCGTCACGTCGACGGGCAAGACGCGCACGCCATGCCGCCGCGCGTCCTGCACGAGCTGTGACGGCGAATAGAAACCCATCGGCTGACTGTTGAGCATCGCGGCGAGAAAAGCCTCCGGCTCATGGCATTTCAGCCAGCTGCTCGCGTAGACCAGTAACGCGAAACTCGCCGCGTGGCTCTCGGGGAAACCATATTCGCCGAAGCCCTTGATCTGCTCGAAAATAGCCTCGGCGAAACTCTGCTCGTAGCCACGCTCGCGCATGCCGTTGACGATGCGATCGTAGTATTTTTCGAGCCCACCCTTGCGCTTCCATGCAGCCATCGCGCGACGCAACTGGTCGGCTTCCCCGGGCGTGAAGCCCGCTGCGAGAATCGCGACCTGCATCACCTGCTCCTGAAAAATCGGCACGCCCAGCGTGCGTTTGAGCGCGATTTTCAGCTGTTCGCTCGGATAGCTGACGGGTTCGAGCTTCTGCCGCCGCCGCAGATACGGATGCACCGCCCCGCCCTGAATCGGTCCCGGCCGCACGATCGCGACCTCGATCACAAGGTCGTAGAACTTCTGTGGGCGCAGACGCGGCAGCATGCTCATCTGCGCGCGCGATTCGATCTGGAACACGCCGATCGTATCGGCGTTCGAGATCATGTCGTAGGTCGCCTTGTCCTCAGCAGGAATGTCCTGCATCTCGAAGCGCTCGCCCGTGCGGTCCGCCACGAGATCCAGCGTGCGCCGGATCGCCGACAGCATGCCGAGTGCGAGCACGTCGACCTTCAGCAGACCGAGCGCTTCGAGATCGTCCTTGTCCCACTCGATCACCGAGCGGTCGGCCATTGCCGCATTTTCGACGGGCACGAGCCGCGTGAGCTTGCCGCGGCTGATCACGAAGCCGCCCGAATGCTGCGACAGATGGCGCGGAAAATTGAGCAGCTGCGCCGCGAGACGCGCCCATGCCTGAATCAGCGGCTTCTCCGGATCGAGGCCCGATTCTTCGAAGCGCTTGAGCAGATCGTGGCTCGTGTCGAACCAGTGGTGCGACTTCGCGACGGTGTCGACGAGCTGCGGATCGACGCCGAGCGCCTTGCCCGTTTCGCGCAATGCGCCGCGCGGCCGATACGTCGACACGGCCGCAGCGATCGCCGCGCGGTCGCGTCCGTACTTGCGATAGATGTACTGGATCACTTCTTCGCGCCGCTGATGCTCGAAGTCCACGTCGATGTCTGGCGGCTCGCCCCGCTCCTTCGAAATGAAACGCTCGAACAGCATGTTGCCGCGCGCGGGATCGACCTCGGTCACGCCAAGGCAGTAACATACAGCCGAATTGGCCGCCGACCCGCGTCCCTGACATAGGATGTGCTGGCTGCGCGCATAACGCACGATGTCGTAGACGGTTAGAAAGTACGGTTCATAGCCGAGGTCTGCGATCAGCGCGAGTTCGTGCTCGATCTGTTGCTGCACGTTGAATGGAATGCCCGAGGGGAAACGGTGCTGCGCGCCGATGTACGTTTCCTGCCGCAGATATTGCGTCGGCGTGTAGCCTGCGGGCACGAGTTCGTCGGGATATTCGTAGCGGAGTTGATCGAGCGAAAACGCGCAGCGCGACAGCACGCTGATGGTCTCGCGCACAGTGTGATCGGGATACAGATTTGCGATCCGCAATCGCGAGCGCAGATGCTGTTCGGCATTCGGCGCGAGCTCGTAGCCGCATTCGTGCACCGGTCTGCCGACGCGGATTGCCGTCATCGTGTCCTGCAGCGGCTTGCGCGACCGCACATGCATCACGACATGCCCCAATGCGACGACGGGCACGTTCTGTTGGTTGGCGACATATTCGACCGAACCGCGATGGATGTCGTCCATCGCGCGCTGATGCAGCACGAGCCCGACCCACGCGCGGCCCTGAAATGTCTCGTCGAGCCACTCGATCTGGGCGTCGAGCACCGCTTCATTGGCCGGAAAATCGGGCACGAGGATCGCCAGACAATCGGGCATGCCACGCAAGTGCGCGTTCTCGCGATCCGGCCGCGACAGATCGTGCGGCGTGAGCCGATATTCGCCCTTCGGCGCGCGCGTGCGTGCGAGCGTGATCAACTCGGACAAATTGCCGTAGCCCTCGCGGTTCTGCGCGAGCAGGATCAGACCGAACGCAGGCGTGCCATCGGCGTTGCGCAACCGGAAGTACGAACCGATGACGAGCGGCAAGCCTTTTTCCTTCGCCGCCACGTGCGCGCGCACGACGCCCGCGAGCGAACATTCATCGGTGATTGCGAGCCCGGAGTAACCGAGCTGGGACGCGCGCTCGGCCAGCTCCTCCGCGTGCGACGCGCCCTGCAGAAACGTGAAGTTCGACAGGCAGAACAGTTCGGCATAAGCCGGCAAGACATTGAACGTCGCGTCCATCGCGTCATCCGAACAGGCCGTGCAGGAACCAGCGCGGTTCCTCTTCCGCATCGCGGCTGCTGACGCGCTCGCGATAAACCCAGTAGCAACTGCGATCTTCGCCCTGCATGACGAAGTAGTCGCGCGTGACGAGTACGCCATCGAACCAGCCCGCTTCGATCCGCTCGCCCGGCGATGCGATTTTCAACGGCGAACCATAAAACGGCCGGTGCTCGCGCATGAGCAGACGCACGGGCGTCGCCAGCATCCACGTCGGGCGCGGCAAGCCTTTGGGCAGATGCATTTTCTTTTCCGCGTGATTCATGGGCACCCAGCGGTTCGCGATTTCAGGCCGGTAGTCGGCCGTCGGCGCGGGACGCAGCACGTTCTCTTCGCCATTGCGCGCGATCAGCAATTCGATCAGCCGCGCATGATCCGCAGGAGAACCGCCCGGTTGCGGGAAGAGTTGATCGGTAGCGGGCTCGGCAGTGTCGACCTTCGACGCATCGAGCCGCAATGCGATGGCAGGCGCATCGAGCGTGAGGCGATGCAGCCGCTCCTTCACGAGACGCAGCAAATGATCTTCACGCCACGCGGCCTCGCCCAACGCGATGTCGATCGACGTCGGCGCGATGGCTTCGCGGCCGCGCTCGTGCTCGAACGACAGCGTGATCGCCGTCACGGCCAGCTGCTTCGCGCACAACCAGCCGCACAGTTGCACGATCAGCCGATGCGCGGCAAACACGGCGCCGTCCGCATGCTCCAGACGATCGGGCAATTCGAGACGTGCGCTGAACGTGGGTGGCAACTGGAGCCAATCGAACAGTTCCGGCGCGGTGCCGAACGCGCGGTCGAGCGAATCCAGCAGGTGCTCGCCGCAACGCCGCTGCAGCCCGGCGCGCGGCAAACGGCGCACATCGGCAATCGATTCGCAGCCAAGTCCGCCGAACCAGTCGACAAATGGACGGATCTCCGGTACGGCCAGCATCGGCAGCGGCTCGAGCACGCGTTCCAGCGACGCAAGTTGCAGCACGCGACGATTGCCGTGCTTCGCCAACAACCATGCGCCCTGTCCCGTCGGCGCCGCGCTGATACGTGCCGTCAGACCGAGCGCGTCGAGAATCGCCTTCGCCTGACGACACAGCGACAGCAATCCACCGAAAAGCCGCACGCTTCCGCCGACTTCGACGAGCACCGTGGCTTCGTCGTGCAGCGCGACATCGGGCGAAAATTTCATTAGCGCGATGCCCACTTCGCGTTGCGTGGCGTTCTCGCGCGCGATGTCACGCTCGTACATCGCCGTTTCCGGCGACAATGTCAACACGCCACCGCGCTTCATCCCAAGCCGAACACCTGCTGCGCGGGCCGCGCCGTCGGCAATCGCGACCTTGTCTTTCTCCAGCACAGCGCAGCCGTGTACGGGCTCAGGCAACCACCTCGGTCGAAAGACTTCGAGCGGCAACTTCGGCAAGTGGACGGCGAGAAAGACGCGCATGACGGGAAAACAAAACGGGTGTGGGTTGAAGAGGAATCGACAGAGGCTCCGCGCGTGTTGGGCCTCGTCGTTTCACGATGTCGACCATCAGGCCATCGGCCGAAGGTCGTAGCGCCAGTCTTAATAAAGCTGGCGAGGAGTCCTGAGCCGACGCGAGCGGCCGAACCATGATGAAGAGCGTCTCAGACGACTGCGCGGCCAAATGCAGGCGCCGCAGCGACGACGCCTGCGCGTGCTGCGCCCACAAGATCAACGCGCCGCAGGTGCCGGCGCGCAAGATCTGCTCGGCAGACCAGAAGGCGTCGGCACTTTTGGGGGCTTTAACTTGCAGCAGTTGATCGAGCGAGAGTCCGATGTAATCGAGACCTAAACCATCCGGGATGTGTGGCGGCTGCACCAGTGCGATGGGACGGTTGCCCAATGAACTCAACGCCGGCCGTAACAGGCGCATTTCGCCGACGCCGGGCGTTTGAACCAGCAAATCAACCAGTGCGCCGATCGGCCAGCCGCCGCCAGGCAACTCAGTGGATAGCGCCGGATAACCGGTGTCGAGCGTGCGTCGCCCCCCGCGTGCGAACTGCGACGCTCGCCATAGCGACGGGTGGATCTCTTCGGCATGGGTAGCGTCGGCCAACATCAGCGTAGGAAAATAACTGTATATTTATACAGTATCCTACACGGAAATGACGAGAAGAATGGCACCCTTTTTTAGACAGAGGGGTGTTTGGACCGGATAGCCTGGTTAGCGGATGGATCAGGCGCGCAGTCGATCGCTAAGTCGAAAACGGGGCCCGAGCATCGTCGCATCGTCCGATACTGATGCAACGGTTGCTCAACGGGGAAAGATGGATGGTTGGTGCAGAACCGCCAGCCAGGCGAACCGGAGTGCAGCTTCGACGCGACAAATATAAGAAAGGACGAATCGATCGCCCATGTCATCAGAAGAAGCTTTTGAAGAGATAGAGAGACGTCTTGCTCAGAGCCTCATGATCGACCGAAGCTGAACAAAACATCGGCCGCACAAACGCCAAGACCCCGCTTTTGAGGGCGGGGTCTTGGTGATGGGTAAGGAGCCTGACGATTACCTACTTTCACACGGGCAATCCGCACTATCATCGGCGTGGAGTCGTTTCACGGTCCTGTTCGGGATGGGAAGGGGTGGGACCGACTCGCTATGGTCATCAGGCATGACGGGTTGCTGCGTCGCATCGCGGTGCGCCACAGCCAATCTGGAAGAAGCGTAAAGAGGGGGGTTGTGTTGTGTCGTGTTGCGGGCACAACGCTGTTGTCTCAACCTGTGTGGTACCGAGACAGACCTGTTATAGGATCAAGCCTTACGGGCAATTAGTATCAGTTAGCTTAACGCATTACTGCGCTTCCACACCTGACCTATCAACGTCCTGGTCTTGAACGACCCTTCAAGGGGCTCGAAGCCCCGGGGATATCTCATCTTAAGGCGAGTTTCCCGCTTAGATGCTTTCAGCGGTTATCTCTTCCGAACATAGCTACCCGGCGATGCCACTGGCGTGACAACCGGTACACCAGAGGTTCGTCCACTCCGGTCCTCTCGTACTAGGAGCAGCCCCCTTCAAATATCCAGCGCCCACGGCAGATAGGGACCAAACTGTCTCACGACGTTTTAAACCCAGCTCACGTACCTCTTTAAATGGCGAACAGCCATACCCTTGGGACCGGCTACAGCCCCAGGATGAGATGAGCCGACATCGAGGTGCCAAACACCGCCGTCGATATGAACTCTTGGGCGGTATCAGCCTGTTATCCCCAGAGTACCTTTTATCCGTTGAGCGATGGCCCTTCCATACAGAACCACCGGATCACTATGACCTGCTTTCGCACCTGCTCGACTTGTCGGTCTCGCAGTTAAGCACGCTTATGCCATTGCACTATCAGCACGATTTCCGACCGTACCTAGCGTACCTTCGTACTCCTCCGTTACACTTTGGGAGGAGACCGCCCCAGTCAAACTGCCCACCATGCACTGTCCCCGACCCGGATCACGGGCCAAGGTTAGAACCTCAAACAAACCAGGGTGGTATTTCAAGGACGGCTCCACGCAAACTGGCGTTCACGCTTCATAGCCTCCCACCTATCCTACACAGATCGGTTCAAAGTCCAATGCAAAGCTACAGTAAAGGTTCATGGGGTCTTTCCGTCTAGCCGCGGGGAGATTGCATCATCACAAACACTTCAACTTCGCTGAGTCTCGGGAGGAGACAGTGTGGCCATCGTTACGCCATTCGTGCAGGTCGGAACTTACCCGACAAGGAATTTCGCTACCTTAGGACCGTTATAGTTACGGCCGCCGTTTACCGGGACTTCAATCAAGAGCTTGCACCCCATCATTTAATCTTCCGGCACCGGGCAGGCGTCACACCCTATACGTCCACTTTCGTGTTTGCAGAGTGCTGTGTTTTTATTAAACAGTCGCAGCCACCAGTTTATTGCAACCCCTTCACCCTCTGCGCGCAGGCGCATCAAGCTACAGGGGCGTACCTTATCCCGAAGTTACGGTACCAATTTGCCGAGTTCCTTCTCCCGAGTTCTCTCAAGCGCCTTAGAATACTCATCTCGCCCACCTGTGTCGGTTTGCGGTACGGTCAATGTGAAACTGAAGCTTAGAGGCTTTTCCTGGAACCCCTTCCGATTGCTTCGTCGCCTAAGCGACTCGCGCCACGCCCTTGAATCCCGTGCCCGGATTTGCCAGAGCACCTTCTCCAACGCAGCGACCGGGACTTCCAACACCCGGACAACCTTCCGCGATCCGTCCCCCCATCGCATTTCACACTGGTGCAGGAATATTGACCTGCTTCCCATCAGCTACGCATTTCTGCCTCGCCTTAGGGGCCGACTCACCCTACGCCGATGAACGTTGCGTAGGAAACCTTGGGCTTACGGCGAGGGGGCCTTTCACCCCCTTTATCGCTACTCATGTCAGCATTCGCACTTCCGATACCTCCAGCACACTTTCCAGTGCACCTTCGCAGGCTTACGGAACGCTCTCCTACCATGCGTGCAAAGCACGCATCCGCAGCTTCGGTATATGGCTTAGCCCCGTTACATCTTCCGCGCAGGACGACTCGATCAGTGAGCTATTACGCTTTCTTTAAAGGGTGGCTGCTTCTAAGCCAACCTCCTGACTGTTTTAGCCTTCCCACTTCGTTTCCCACTTAGCCATATTTGGGGACCTTAGCTGGCGGTCTGGGTTGTTTCCCTCTTGACACCGGACGTTAGCACCCGATGTCTGTCTCCCGTGATTGCACTCTTCGGTATTCGGAGTTTGCTATGGCGAGGTAATCCGCAATGGACCCCTCAACCATGACAGTGCTCTACCCCCGAAGGTGATACACGAGGCACTACCTAAATAGTTTTCGGAGAGAACCAGCTATTTCCAGGTTTGTTTAGCCTTTCACCCCTATCCACAGCTCATCCCCTAACTTTTCAACGTTAGTGGGTTCGGACCTCCAGTACGTGTTACCGCACCTTCATCCTGGCCATGGATAGATCACCTGGTTTCGGGTCTACACCCAGCGACTGATTCGCCCTGTTCGGACTCGCTTTCGCTACGCCTGCCCTAATCGGTTAAGCTCGCCACTGAATGTAAGTCGCTGACCCATTATACAAAAGGTACGCCGTCACCCCTTGCGAGGCTCCGACTGTTTGTATGCATGCGGTTTCAGGATCTGTTTCACTCCCCTCCCGGGGTTCTTTTCGCCTTTCCCTCACGGTACTGGTTCACTATCGGTCGATCACGAGTATTTAGCCTTGGAGGATGGTCCCCCCATCTTCAGACAGGATTTCACGTGTCCCGCCCTACTTGTCGTACACCCAGTTCTTCCTCGCTGTTTTCGCCTACGGGGCTATCACCCACTATGGCCGCACTTTCCAGAGCGTTCGGCTAACAACGAAGATAAAGAGTACAGGCTGGTCCCATTTCGCTCGCCACTACTTTGGGAATCTCGGTTGATTTCTTTTCCTGCGGTTACTTAGATGTTTCAGTTCACCGCGTTCGCTCCACGCAACCTATGGATTCAGTTGCGGGTGACCCATACGGGCCGGGTTTCCCCATTCGGATATCGGTGGATCAAAGCTCGTTTGCCAGCTCCCCACCGCTTTTCGCAGGCTACCGCGTCCTTCATCGCCTGTGATCGCCAAGGCATCCACCACATGCACTTGTTCGCTTGACCCTATAACGGGTATGTCTCTTTCGATAACATCCGCTACAGGTTGAGTTTTCGCGTGTCGGTCCACGTTAGTGCCTCAGCACTTATCGGGGAGCCCACACACTGCGTGTTGTGCCGTATTCCAAGGCTGTCTTTCGACAACCCTTAAATACTTTCGATACAATCACAACCCTGATTCGCCTACTCGCGCGCCCATCTCTAAGCACGCTTTCGCGAATCTCTTTACTACTTCTTCCTGATTGTTAAAGAACGACAGCCGATATGCGCTTGCGCACATCCAGTCTGACTGGCTCAATTGCCAATGCATAACGCGCGGCCCCCTTCCGGACCGGACACTAGGCATTGGAAACTGGTGGAGGATGACGGGATCGAACCGACGACCCCCTGCTTGCAAAGCAGGTGCTCTCCCAGCTGAGCTAATCCCCCGCAGATACCGCACCTTGAGGTTTCACTCGTCACACCGCAGACAACGTGGTGGGTCTGGTTGGATTCGAACCAACGACCCCCGCCTTATCAAGACGGTGCTCTAACCGACTGAGCTACAGACCCCTCAAAGCCTGTCTTCAAACAACAGCCGACAAGTGTGAGCGCTCAACTTGTGAACGCGAAGCTCTGGAAAGGAGGTGATCCAGCCGCACCTTCCGATACGGCTACCTTGTTACGACTTCACCCCAGTCATGAATCCTACCGTGGTGACCGTCCTCCTTGCGGTTAGACTAGCCACTTCTGGTAAAACCCACTCCCATGGTGTGACGGGCGGTGTGTACAAGACCCGGGAACGTATTCACCGCGGCATGCTGATCCGCGATTACTAGCGATTCCAGCTTCACGCAGTCGAGTTGCAGACTGCGATCCGGACTACGATCGGTTTTCTGGGATTGGCTCCACCTCGCGGCTTGGCAACCCTCTGTTCCGACCATTGTATGACGTGTGAAGCCCTACCCATAAGGGCCATGAGGACTTGACGTCATCCCCACCTTCCTCCGGTTTGTCACCGGCAGTCTCCCTAGAGTGCTCTTGCGTAGCAACTAGGGACAAGGGTTGCGCTCGTTGCGGGACTTAACCCAACATCTCACGACACGAGCTGACGACAGCCATGCAGCACCTGTGTTACGGCTCCCTTTCGGGCACCCTCACCTCTCGGCAAGGTTCCGTACATGTCAAGGGTAGGTAAGGTTTTTCGCGTTGCATCGAATTAATCCACATCATCCACCGCTTGTGCGGGTCCCCGTCAATTCCTTTGAGTTTTAATCTTGCGACCGTACTCCCCAGGCGGTCAACTTCACGCGTTAGCTACGTTACCAAGTCAATGAAGACCCGACAACTAGTTGACATCGTTTAGGGCGTGGACTACCAGGGTATCTAATCCTGTTTGCTCCCCACGCTTTCGTGCATGAGCGTCAGTATTGGCCCAGGGGGCTGCCTTCGCCATCGGTATTCCTCCACATCTCTACGCATTTCACTGCTACACGTGGAATTCTACCCCCCTCTGCCATACTCTAGCCCGCCAGTCACCAATGCAGTTCCCAGGTTAAGCCCGGGGATTTCACATCGGTCTTAGCGAACCGCCTGCGCACGCTTTACGCCCAGTAATTCCGATTAACGCTCGCACCCTACGTATTACCGCGGCTGCTGGCACGTAGTTAGCCGGTGCTTATTCTTCCGGTACCGTCATCCTCCACCGGTATTGGCGGCGAAGTTTTCTTTCCGGACAAAAGTGCTTTACAACCCGAAGGCCTTCTTCACACACGCGGCATTGCTGGATCAGGGTTGCCCCCATTGTCCAAAATTCCCCACTGCTGCCTCCCGTAGGAGTCTGGGCCGTGTCTCAGTCCCAGTGTGGCTGGTCGTCCTCTCAGACCAGCTACAGATCGTCGCCTTGGTAGGCCTTTACCCCACCAACTAGCTAATCTGCCATCGGCCGCCCCTTGAGCGCGAGGTCCGAAGATCCCCCGCTTTCCTCCTCAGAGCGTATGCGGTATTAATCCGGCTTTCGCCGGGCTATCCCCCACTCCAGGACACGTTCCGATGTATTACTCACCCGTTCGCCACTCGCCGCCAGGCCGAAGCCCGCGCTGCCGTCCGACTTGCATGTGTAAGGCATGCCGCCAGCGTTCAATCTGAGCCAGGATCAAACTCTTCAGTTCAAACCTGTTACTGTTTTTCGGGCTCTCTCGAACCCGGTCGCTCACTCAAAATCACTGACGAAAGATCTGATTGCTCAAACCTTCCTCAATTTCTTCGTGTGAGACTCGATTACTTTCGCTATTGCGGCAATCCGAAGATCACCGCGCGCTCGCCATCGAGCACCCACACTTATCGGCTGTTAGTTTTTAAAGAACATTCGCAGGAAGCGCCTTGCTTTCACCGCGTTGCTGCGTCAACAGCAGAGAAACGAGATTATGAAGAACCTTTTTCGTTTCGTCAACCGGTTTTTTTTAGCATCGCCTGAAAAACCTGCTGACTCCACACCGCGCCGCTTCTGTCGCGGCCCCGCTCCATCGCGCAGAACACCGCGCTCCCGAACGAGGACGCGAATCTTAGGCCATCCCGCGCCTCATGACAAGGGTGTGACGCAGATTTTTATCGGGGTCACTTTCACATCATTTCCCTGGCGCCTTCTCGACCTGCACGACTGTGTCCACCGGCTTTTCACCCGCCTTCGCAATCAGTTCGCGGGCCTCGGGCGAACCAATCGTCCAGTCATGCAGCACGGTATAGGCCACAGCGAGCAAAGTCGGCCCGATAAATACGCCAAGGAAACCAAACGCGAATGCACCGCCGAGGATGCCAAGCATCACGAGGATCAACGGCATGTCACTGCTCTTGCCGATCAGGATCGGCTTGACGACGTTATCGGACATACCCACGACGACCACGCCCCACACCACGAGGAAGATCGCCCACCCCGTCTCGCCGCCGTGATACAGCCAGATCGCCGCGGGCAGCCATACCACGACCGGGCCGCCTGGAATCA
The DNA here is from genome assembly GCF_000020045.1 of Paraburkholderia phymatum STM815. Classification (GTDB taxonomy): domain Bacteria; phylum Pseudomonadota; class Gammaproteobacteria; order Burkholderiales; family Burkholderiaceae; genus Paraburkholderia; species Paraburkholderia phymatum. The sequence continues at coordinate 2,224,154 of NC_010622.1, forward strand.
CCGACAAAAAAAACGTCGCGAGCCCGAGCAACGCCGGCGCGGGCACACCCGCAATCCAGCAGCCGAAGCCGGCCAGCACGCCCTGCACCAACGCCGTGCCGAGAATGCCGTACACCACGCCCTTCACCGTGCTTCCCGCCAAAGCCAGCAGATAATCGGCGCGTTCGCCGGCAATGCGCCGCATGCCCGCGTTGAGCCATGCGGCCGCGCCCTCGCCGCCCGTATAAAAGAAGAACGTCAGGATGATACTGAGCGCGAGCAAGCCCAAGCCATGCGTAACGGCGAGCGCTGCCGCGAGAATCCATTTGCCTGCCGGGGCCGCCAGTCCGCGCAGCTGCGCAACCATCTCGGAATTGCTACTGGTCACGCGTTCCCAGAACGACTCGATGCTCGAACCGACCAAGGGAATCCGTGCGACCCAATCTGGCAGGTCCGGCAACCCGGCGTCCATCAGGTGCTGAACAAGCGCGGTGATGTCCCTGGTATGCGCGCCAAGGGCAAACCCCGCATAGACGAACGGCCCCAGCACGACGATGAGAATGATCAGCACGATCAACGTCGCGGCCCACCTGCGCCGTCCGCCCAGGCTCGTCGCCAGCTTGCAGTACAAGCCCCACGAGCTAAAACTCAGGATCGCGCCCCACAACAACGCGGTCGTGAACGGCGCCAGCACCAGCAGCGAGCCGCCGACCAGCAACAGCAACGCAAATACGGCCGCCAGCCGTTCTATCAGTTGGTCCGATTTCACCATGCACCACTCCCCGTGCCATGCCATCTCGAGCCACGCCCTGCAGAACGAGTATAGAAAAGCCCCGGATAAAGCGACGAAAGCGCGGCCTCAGGTGGGTCATTCAGCGGTGAGCAAGCCCGTATCCCGGAGGAATCTCTGCCTACGGCGCGTGTCGTTAATATGACGACGAAGAAACGACTAGAATATATGGTTCTCTGCACACAACCTCCGGATTTATGCGCTCGCGAATCGCCAAACGTCTCCCCCCCGATGCCGACAAGCTGGTCGGTCTGTCGCTCGCGCTCTTCGCGTCGGGTAGCCGCACCGAGGACCGCTTCTGGGAAGCCAAGCTCGACGCGTTGCTCGCAAAAATAGTCCGCAACGGCAACCAGACGACGCTCGACGCCGCACTCGACCATCTTCAGCAGAATCATCCGGACGCCTACGGCGCCCTTGCCGACATGGCCGAAACGCACAGCGAGTCGCTGATCGTCGAGCACGACGGCGTCCAGTATGAAGCGCTGTTGATCGCCGCGCCGGTGCTGGCCTGGACGCGCTATGTCATTCCGTCGGGCGCACTGAAAAGCGACGCGGCCGACGCATTGCGCGCGCAAATGCAGGCGCACGTGCTGGCTGCCGACACCCGCGTCGCGATGGCGCCCTTTATGTATAGCATCGACCAGTTGCCGCGTCACCAGGTCGAAACGTGGCGCCTCGCGCAGCAACTGGCGCAGGCGGCCGTCGCCGGCGCCAACGCGAAGATCAATTTCGGCGAATTGCCGGAAACCTCGCCCATCCTGGCTGACCCGCGTTTCCTGCTGGCCGTTGTTGCGGCACCCGTCGGCGCGCCCGTGTTCCGCTGGCAGGAAGAAGAGCACGGCTCGCGCATCGAACGCAGCCAGTGCCTCGAGCAGTGGGCGGCGCAAGGCGGCGCCAATCTGGCCGTCGTGCTGCCCGGTTGCGAATTCGAATGCCTGCTGCCGGACGCCTATTACTCGGCCTGCCGCGACGCCGACGAACGCGTGCGTCCGCACACCGTCCGCACGGCGGTGCGCTACCTGTTCGACACGATCGGCGCAACGCCCGACGAACTGCGCGCCGTTGTCGCGGGCTTCGGCGAACGACGCATCGATGAATATCGCATCGGCTTCACGCGCCGCGGCAGCAACGACGTGATCTATGGCGTTGTGTGGCCGCTGTACGGGCGCGAGAACGGCGACCCGGGCATCGACGAGGAACCGCAGGAGGCGATGTCGCCCGAAGGTCCGCTCGAAGACATCGTCGCGTTACTGAAGGAAACGGGTATCACCGATATCCGTCGCCACGCCGGCCGCTTTGAGCCGGAATATTGCGACGACTGCGGCGTCCCGCTGTATGCGGATCCGCTCGGCGAGATCGTTCACGCCGAAATGCCGGAAGATGCCGAGCCTGCTCAACCGCATTTCCACTGATCACTTCGGAATTTTCTCTGTATCGAATCAGGCCCCGCCGCGCGCGGGGCTTTTTTTATGGCACTCGTCCTATGCCACTCGGACAGGCCGCCTGCCGACAGGGAATTTGTCATTATCGACACGACGGTGCATCGCTGCGCAACGACGAGAACGTAGCGCGCATCGCGCCGTCATGACCGATCGATCAGGAGCCAACGCATGCGATTTTCAGTTCTCAACTCAGACGCCGAACGCAGGGAAGGACTCAAGGCGCTCTTACGGCAAGTCGACCGGCAAGCACGTTTCGGCGAAGCACAGGACTGGCCACAGGCCGAGCGCACGTTGCGCCGTCTGCAGCCCGATCTGTTGCTGATCGACTGGGAGGACTGGATGTCGCCCGCCGACGCCCGCGCGTTGCTCGTCAATCATCCGGGCCTGCCCGTCGCCGTGCTGGTCGACGATATCTCGCCCGCTCACGTGCGCGCGTTTGTCGAGAAAGGCGTGCTCGGCGTGATCCCGCGCTCGACCGACCCGCGCGTGATCGTGCGCGCGCTCGAAATGGTTCTGCTGGGCGTCCATTACATTCCCGCTGGCGCACTGTCGCTCGACGGACGTGCATCGCCAGGCAGACGCGTGCGCCAGCTAGACGACCCACGCTCGCTCGAACTGTTCGCTACGCCGAAGCGGTCAAACCTGACGGGCGGTCTCTCGCCGCGGCAAGAACAGATCATGCGCTGCGTACATATGGGCAGCACGAACAAAATGATCGCTCGCGCGCTGGGCATCAGCGAGGGCACGGTGAAAATCCATCTGGCCACGATCTTCCAGCAACTCGGCGCGCCCAACCGCGCCGCCGCTGTCGCGATCTACAACGGCTGGCTCACCGCGCAACTCGAGGTGCTGCGCAGCGGACAAAACCGCATCCCGCGTCAGGCACGCGTTGCGCCCAACGTCGTACCGCTGCGTCAGCGAAAGCAGCGGACTTTCCGCTATCCGTTGCCCGGCAGCGACACTCCCGCCACCCTGCCGATGGCAGCCGAAGCAACGGCGCCCTACGGCGCGAGGCGCCCGAGCGCGGAACGCGACGATGGCGCGATGTAAAGGTCGAAAGGAATCTGATGTCAATCGACATTAAATCATCGCTGGCATGGAATCCGCTCACACGTTTCACCGTTCAACGAGTAATATGAAGACATGGGTTTCCTCTATACACCGCTTCCGTTGTGGGTCGCTGTCGGTGGCTGGATCGCCGCTGTGGCGCTGCTCGCACTCGCGCTTTGGAAGAACCCGTTCAGACGATTGCAGGAACCCGTGCTTCAGCACGTGTGGCTCGCGATCATCGTCGCCGTCTCGGTGCTGTGGGCAACCAATGCATGGCTCGAAGACGGCACGGTCATTCATCTGCTGGGTGCGACGCTCGTCGTCACGCTCTTCGACTGGGGCCTGGCGCTAATCGCGATGGCCATCGTCACGGGGCTCGCCGCGGTTGTCTTCGATGCACCTTGGCAAGGCATTGCGCTCACGTTTCTCGTCTTCGGCGCCGTGCCCGTCGGAGTCTCGACGCTGCTGCAACGCGCGAGCATTGCCTGGCTGCCACGCAACCTCTTCATGTTCATCTTCGGCCAGGGCTTCGTGTCGCCGGCCATCGCGGTTTCAGTCGCGTCGGCGGTTGCGTTGGCAACACACATCGCGCTCGCCGACGGATCGATGTCCGTTATCCCCGCCGGCTATGCCTTTAGCGTGTTCCTGCTTGCGTCGGGAGAATCGTGGTTCACAGGTATGTCGACTGCGTTGATCGCGGTCTATCGTCCCGCGTGGGTCACCACCTACGATGTGCGCCGCTACCGTCTCGGCGGCCCGCGTACCTGATCGCTTTTCGTTCGTGCATAGAGCAACGACATGGACCTGGCTCTGCCGGGTTCGTAGTCTCTTCATGCGTTCGCGCATCCATGCACCATCCGCCGATCTCTCGCTCATCGAGCCGGCACACCACGACACGACAAAATATTTATGCCAGGATTGAACTCATTCCTGCCGACAGGCATCTTATGTGCCTGAAGTCTTCATAGCATTGACCAAACATAGATGGATCGCACGAACGCACCGCGCCGATTGCCGCGGTTGGTCGGCCGGTTAGCGGTGTGGTTGGCGAGCGCATCGCTCGCTTGCACGCTGCCCGCTTTTGCCGATCAACTCGGACAGCACAACGACCTCGTCAACAAATTCGTCAACGATATGCATGCGGATCCGCTTGTCGCGGACTGCGCCGCGCATGGCAATTTTGTCGCGAGCACATCGACGGCATTCGATCACGTCGAGTTCCCGCCCAGTTCGTTCGACAGCGCTCATGCGGCTGTCACACCCTGGAACGATTCGTTCGACGAAGGCAAGCAGAAGGTCAAGGTCGACAGCATTGTGACCGTCGAAGGTCTGGGCATTCCGCAAGCGGGCGGCGATCCATCACCACTCAAATTCCGCTGCGGCTATGTCGGTGCGCAGATGCTCGCATTCAGCTGGAACGATCCCGTGCCGCCGCTGCGCGCGCACAGCGCCACGTCGTCGGGCTCTCACAGCGCGACGGGCAAACATGCCGTCAGCGGCAAGGGTTCGAAGAAGAACTCCGGCAAATCGACCAAGAGCTCGCCGAACAAGTCGGGCAACAAAAAGTCGGGCAAATCGTCCGGCAAGGCCGTGACGACCAAGAGCAGCAGCACGAAGAAGTCGAGCACAAAGAAGAAGCATTGATGCTGCTTGCGCCTTGTCCGAACATCGGACGGGGCACAGCGCATGATCAACAAAACGAGGCCACGCATTCCACGTGGCCTCGCTTTTTCGCATACCTTGACGACTGGTCAACGTGTCGACACAACACGCGCCTCAGGCGAAGGCCTCCATATGCCAGAGGATAGCCTGCAGCATCGCCGCGCCGAGCGCCGCGCTGCGCTCGCCATTCCAGCCGATGCGTTCGTCGGGCAGATTTGCATTGTCCTTGAACGGCATCTCCAGCGTCAGCGACAGGCAACCGAACTCGTTGCCGATATACTTCGACGCCAGCTTGAGCGCATCTTGCCGATACTTGCTCGATTCGTAACCGTACTTATCCTGGAAATCTGGACTCGCGCGCTTGAAGCCCTCAATGAACGCCGTCTGTTCCTCGCGTTGCCGCTCGGTGAAGCTCGGTAGCATCTCCGAGCCCGCAACGAACACATACGGCAGCGCTTCGTCGCCATGAATGTCGAAAAACAGATCGCAGCCCGTCGCATGGATCGCGTCGCGCACGAGCAGCACTTCAGGACTACGTGCGGCATCCGGCTCCATCCATTCTCGATTCAGATTCGCGCCCGCTGCATTCGTGCGCAGATTGCCGTGCACGCTGCCGTCCGGGTTCATGTTCGGTACGATGTGGAAGTCCGCGTAATCGTAGAGCCTGCGCGCAACGGGATCGCCCGACCAATCGCCCCAGCCCACCAGCCGCTTCACCAGCCCTTCTACGAACCACTCAGCCATCGTCTCGCCGGGATGTTGACGCGCGATGATCCAGATTTTCTTCTTCGGCTTCAGCGTACCGTCGTCGCGCAGCGTCGGCGTGCCGAGGGTCAACACCGACATCGGCCGGCCTTCGACCGTCTTGCCTAGTTCCGTCAGCGCAGCATGCGGCATCTGTTGGACTGCGCCGAGAAATTCCGAGTGGCGCTCTTCGCTATATGGCTCGAAGTACGCGTAGTAGACGCGGTCGAAATCGGGCGTGTGATCGATGGTCAGCACGCGGCCGTCGTACGAGGTCGGCACGCGGAACCAGTTCACACGGTCATAGCTCGCGCAGGCGTGATAGTCGCGCCAGCCTTCGGCGAATGCGCAGTCGGCAGCGTTCTCGAAGGTCATGACGCAGCGCTCGCCTCGGCCACCCGACAGCCGGAAGTAGAACCACTGCGCGAAGTCCGCGTGGCTGTCCGGACGCACGCGCAAACGGATGTTGTCGGCCTGCGCGCAGGACAGGACTTCGATCGCGCCGGCGTCGAAGTTGCTCGTAATGGATAGCGTCATGTTGATGTTCCTGCTGGTTCGGCGCGGCGTCAGTCTGCGACGCGCCGACGAAAGACATAGGTGGAGTCGTTCGAGGCCTGAGCGTCGAATGCATAGCCTTCGGAATCGAATGCCTTCATCTGTTCGGGCGTGTCGAAGCGATTTTCCACCAGGTAGCGCGCCATCAAGCCGCGCGCGCGTTTCGCGTGAAAGCTGATGATCTTGTAGCGGCCGCCCTTCCAGTCTTCAAATACGGGCGTGATCACGGGCGCCGAGAGCTGCTTCGGCTTGACCGACTTGAAATATTCCGTCGACGCGCAATTGATCAGCACGCGCGAGCCGCCCTTCTTTTTTTCCAGTTGCTGGTTGAGCGCCTGCGTGATGCGCGCACCCCAGAATGCGTACAGATCCTTCCCGCGACTGTTCTCGAAGCGCGTGCCCATTTCGAGCCGGTACGGCTGCAACAGATCGAGCGGACGCAACAGGCCATACAGCCCCGACAGCACGCGCACGTGCTGTTGCGCGTAATCGAGATCGGATGCGGACAGCGATTTCGCGTCGAAGCCTTCATACACGTCGCCGTTGAACGCGAGCACGGCCTGCTTCGAGTTCGACGAATCGAAGGTCGGCGACCAGTCGGCGTAACGCTGGAAATTCAAATGCGCGAGCTGATCGGAAATGTCCATCAGCGATGCGATGTCTTGCGGCGACAAACGGCGCAGACCGCCGATCAGTTCGGCGGCGTCATCGACGAAATCGGGGATCGTATGCTTCTTGACGTGCGGCGGCGTCTCGTAGTCGAGCGATTTGGCCGGCGACAGAACGATTATCATAGAGGCTTTCAGGCACGCCGTGCCTGGCGGTCAAAGACGAAAGCCAGATTGTAACGAATGCCCGAAACCCCTGCCTCGCCTGAACAGAACGCGCCTGCTGCCATGCTCGCGGCCGTGCCCGCCGTCGTGCTTGATTCGAACGTGTGGATCGACATTCTCGTGTTCGACGATCCCCACACGCGCCCCATTCTCGCCGCGCTCGAAAGCGGCGCACTGCGCGCGCTGATCGACGCACGGTGTCTCGCCGAGCTGACGCATGTGCTCGATTATCCGCAGTTCGAGAAGCGCGCCGTCGACAAGGCCGCTGCGCTGGCGACGGTCGCGCGCCTCTCGACGTTCGTCCAGCCCGCGCCCGCCGAAGACGCGCGCCCGCTGCCCAAATGCAAGGACCGCGACGATCAGAAGTTTCTCGAGCTCGCGCATGCGATGCAGGCGGACTGGCTGGTCTCGAAGGATCGCGCGGTACTGAGGATGGCAAGGCGGATTGCGCGCGACTTCGGTTTCCGGATCGCACAGCCCGCGCCGTTCGTCGCCGAATGTGCGTTGACAGCCGAAGAAGCCGCGCAAGCCTGACGCCCGCAAGACGCTACGCAATTCATACGCGCAGTCCCGCACACTCAACCGCCGCGCCCTTTTTCCCTACAATCGACATGAACGCACCGCACGATCCGACGACGACTACGCCTATGACCACCACACCCTCGTTCCCGTCCCGTCTGCCGAGCGTCGGCACGACGATCTTCACCGTGATGAGCGCGCTCGCCGTCGAAAAGAACGCGGTCAATCTGGGCCAGGGCTTTCCGGATTTCGATTGCGATCCACGCATCGTCGATGCCGTGTCCAATGCGATGCGCGAAGGACACAATCAATACCCGCCGATGGCCGGCGTCGCACCGCTGCGCCAGGCGATCTCCGAAAAGATCTCGAGCCTGTACGGCCGCCGCTACGACGCGACGACGGAAATCACAGTGACGGCGGGCGCAACGCAAGCACTTCTGACGGCCATCCTGTGTGCCGTTCATCCGGGCGATGAAGTGATCGTCGTCGAACCGACGTACGACAGCTATCTGCCGTCGATCGAACTGGCGGGCGGCAAGCCCGTGTTCGTCACGCTCGACGCGCCCGACTACGCGATCCCGTTCGACAAGCTCGCTGCCGCGATCACGCCGAGGACGCGCATGATCCTGATCAACACGCCACACAACCCGACGGGCACTGTCTGGCGCGCGGAGGACATGAAGAAGCTCGAGGACATCGTACGCGGCACGAATGTTCTGATCCTGTCCGACGAAGTGTATGAGCATATGGTCTACGACGGCGCGCCGCACGAGAGCGTCGCGCGCTATCCGGAACTCGCGCAGCGTAGCTTCGTCGTGTCGAGCTTCGGCAAGACGTATCACGTGACGGGCTGGAAGGTCGGCTATGTCGCCGCGCCCGCCGCGCTGATGGCGGAATTCCGCAAGGTGCATCAGTTCAACGTGTTCACTGTCAACACGCCCATGCAACTCGGCCTTGCGCACTACATGCAAGATCCGGCGCCGTATCTGAATCTGCCCGCGTTCTATCAGAAGAAGCGTGACTTCTTCCGTGCGGGTCTCGCGCAATCGCGCTTCAAGCTGTTGCCGTGCACGGGCACGTACTTCCAGTGCGTCGACTATTCGGCCATCAGCGACATGCCCGAAGCGGAATTCGCGCAATGGCTGACGAGCGAGATCGGCGTGGCCGCCATTCCCGTGTCGGCGTTCTATCACGAGCGGCACGAATCGGGCGTCGTGCGCTTCTGCTTCGCGAAGAAAGAGGACACGCTCGCCACCGCGCTCGAACGGCTGGCGCGTCTCTGATATGGCGCGCGCGATGTTGCGAACGAGCCCGGGTTCTTCGCCATCGCGCGCGATGCGTTGCAGCGCTGGCGCACCGGCATGTCGCGCACGCAGGCGGACTGCACGCTCACTTCTTCTTTTGCGCTTCCATATACGCCTTGCGGTCGTCCGTCACGCGCTGCGCGGCCGGCCGTGCGTTGAGCGTATTCACGTACGGCTTCCAGTCGATCCCGACATCGAGCAAGAAGTCGCGTCCGTAAATGGCTTGCGTCGCCATGCCGACGAGCGGCAGGCTCACGAAGCCCGCGACGTCCGCGATGCTGAAGCGCTCGCCGCGCAGATACGGCGTAAACGCCGCGAGCCGCCGGAAGCCGCGAATATGATGGATCAGCAGTTTCTCGACGCGCCCCTTCGTGGCGTCGGTGATCGTGCCGCCAAAGAACGCCTGCTTGTACAGATTGCGCGCCGTCAGCTCGAGATGCACGTCGACGAACGTGATCAGCTCGCGTTCCTTCGCGGCTTCCCACGGGTCAGGAGAGAAAATCGCCTTGTCGGGATTGGCCGCGGCCAGATATTCGATGATCGCCTGCGACTCGCAGAGGCTGCCGTGCTCCGTCACGATGTACGGCACCTTGCCGAGCGGCGAGTGCGTGAGAAACGCCTCATGCTGGCTCGGCTGCACGGCCACTTCCTCGAACGGAATGCCGAATTCGAGCAGCGCAAACTTGACTTTGTTGTAATAGTTGGACAGCGCAAAACCGTGCAGCTTGATCATCCGGTGTCTCCCTGCGGATGGTTGTCGAAAGACGCTTTGCCGTTCGCCGCGCACGTTGACAATGCGGCGGGCCAGCGCGATGAATTTGGAACGCACGTACTATTTTAGAACAATCATGGAGTGAGTCACATCATGTCACCGTACACCTCTCGCCAGTACAGCATCGAGACTGTCGGCATCGTCGGCACGGGTGCGATGGGACGCGGCATCGCCCAGATCGCCGCGCTCGCGGGCCTCCAGGTCAGGCTCTACGACACGAACGCCGCAGCGGTCGGCGCGGCGCGCGACTATCTGTCCGACACCTTCTCGAAGCTCGTTCCCAAAGGCAAGCTAGACAGTTCGCGTTCGCTCGCGGCGCTTGCCTGCGTGACGGGCGCCAACGCCATCGAAGAACTGAAGGACTGCGATCTCGTCGTCGAAGCAATCGTCGAAAAGCTCGACGTGAAGCGCGCGCTCTTCAAGGAGCTGGAAGGCATCGTCAGCGAACGTTGCATACTCGCGTCGAACACGTCGTCGCTGTCGATCACGGCAATTGCTGCCGCATGCACGGACCCGTCGCGTGTGCTCGGCTATCACTTCTTCAATCCGGTGCCGCTGATGAAGGTCGTCGAAGTGATCGACGGTTTGCGCAGCGATCCCGCCGCCGGCAACGCGCTGATGGATCTCGCACGCCGCATGGGCCATACGCCCGTGCGCGCGAAAGACATGCCTGGCTTCATCGTGAATCACGCGGGCCGCGGCATGAACACGGAAGGCCTGCGAGTAGCGGATGAAGGTGTTGCGAGTTTCGTCGACATCGACCGCATCATGCGCGAGCAGGCGGGCTTCCGGCTCGGACCGTTCGAGCTGCTCGACCTGACCGCGCTCGACGTGTCGCATCCCGTGATGGAATCGATCTATCACCAGTTCTACGAAGAGGCGCGCTTCACGCCGTCGCCGATCACAGGCACGCGCCTCGCGGGCGGCCTGATCGGACGCAAGGCGGGAGAAGGCTTCTATGTCTACGTCGATGGCAAGCAGCAGGCGCCCGCCGAAGCCCCGGCACCAACTGAACTGCCGAAGCGCGTGTGGGTCAGCGCGCGTGGGCCCGCTGCACGCGATGCCGTAGTCGCGCTGATTGCAAGGGCCGGCGTCGCCGTCGACCAAGGTGCGACGCCCGGCGCCGATTCGCTGATCGTCGTGACGCCGCTGGGTTTCGATGCAACGACAGCCGCCGTCGATGAAGGTCTCGATGCGAGCCGCGTCGTCGCCATCGACACGCTCTTCCCGCTCGTCGAAGCACAACGCCGCACGTTGATGACAACGCCCGCGACGACGCGCGCCGCGCGTGATACCGCGCACGCCCTGTTCGCACACGACGGCGTACCCGTCACCGTGATCCGCGATTCGACGGGCTTCGTGGCGCAGCGTGTCGTCGCGACGATCGTCAACATTGGTTGCGATATTGCGCAGCGGCAGATCGCGTCGCCGGAAGACATCGATCTCGCCGTCACGCTCGGCCTCGGTTATCCACGCGGACCGCTGGCACTCGGCGATGCGCTCGGCGCGCAGACCATCCTGACGATTCTGCGCAACATGTTCAAGGTGCTCGGCGATCCGCGCTATCGTCCTTCACCGTGGCTCGCACGCCGCGCGCAACTCGGTATGCCGCTCACGCAACGCGATGCCACCGACAATGACGACAACAACTACGACACTCAGGAGCACGCATAATGGCCGCCGAACTGCTCGCCTCGCGCCCGACCGAAAGCGAATCGACGCTCGTGTTGACACTCTCGAACCCAGGGGCGCGCAACGCGATGCACCCGGACATGTACGCGGCCGGCATCGAAGCGATGAACACGGCCGAGCGCGACGCGTCGATCGGCGCGATCGTCATCACGGGCGCCGACAACTTCTTCTGCGCAGGCGGCAATCTGAACCGCCTGCTCGAGAACCGCGCGAAAGATCCGTCCGTGCAGGCGCAAAGCATCGATCTGCTCGGCGAATGGATTGCCGCACTGCAGGCGTCGTCGAAGCCGGTAATCGCTGCCGTCGAAGGCGCGGCGGCGGGTGCAGGTTTTTCGCTGGCGCTCGCATGCGACCTGATCGTCGCCGCCGACGACGCGAAGTTCGTGATGTCGTACGCGCGTGTCGGCCTCACGCCCGACGGCGGCGGCTCGTGGTTCCTCGCACGTGCGCTGCCGCGTCAGATCGCAACGGAAGTGCTGATCGAAGGCAAGCCGATCGGTGCGCCGCGTCTCTATGAACTCGGCGTCGTCAACCGCCTCGCGAAACCGGGTGCCGTGCGCGATGCGGCTGTCGCGTGGGCCGACGATCTCGGCAAGGTCTCGCCGAATGCAAAGGCACGCATCAAAGGCCTGATCGCGGCCGCGGGCGAGCAGTCGCTGCCCGATCAGCTCGTCGCGGAGCGCGACAGCTTTGTCGCGTCGCTGCATCATCGCGACGGACTCGAAGGCATCACGGCATTCCTCGAAAAGCGCACGCCGAACTACCGATGAGCACGCCCGCTTATCAGTTGCCGAAACGCCGCCGCATCTATCTGATGCGGCATGGCGACGTCACCTACTTCGACAAGTCGGGTGGCACGATCGACCCGGAGCGCGTGCCGCTGAACGAGAAAGGCCGCGCGCAGGCGGATGCCGCCGGTCGTGTGTTCGCGCAACAGAACGTGCGCTTCGATCGCGTGATTGCGAGCGGCCTGCCGCGCGCGGTCGAGACCGCGCAGCGCGTGCTCGCGCAAATGGGCACTGATGCCGCTGTCGAGATCGAGCCCGCGTGGGAAGAAATCCGCAGCGGCAAGCCGGGTTCGCTCCCGCTCGCCGACCTCGAAGCAGCCTTTCTCAGCGCGTTCGACGGCATCGTCGCGGAACACGTGCAGTTTCTCGGTGGCGAAACGATCGGCGAACTGTTCGATCGCGTGCTGCCAGCGCTCGCGGCGCTGCGTAACGATGCAACATGGGACGTCGCGCTGCTCGTGCTGCATGGCGGCGTCAATCGCGCGATTCTCTCGCACGCGATCACGGCGGGCGGCCGCACGTTCTTCGGCCATCTCGCACAGTCAATGGGCTGTATCAATGCGCTCGATGTGGGCGCCGCGCAACGCGACTGGGTCGTGCGGCTCATCAATCACGCCCCGCTTGCGCCACTGCATCGCGAGGTGCGCAATACGTCGATGGAATTGCTGTACGCGCAATTCCTGCAAAGCAGAGGCAGCTAGCAGTCGATCATTCGATCATCCAACGGAGGAGACATGCCGCACGCCGCGACACCAGCCGGATCGACGACTCAAACCGATTACACCGCCTTCGAAGGCACACGTCCCGTCAGCGAACGGCAACGCATCGACATCGAAGCGCTTTCCGCGTGGCTCGCGCAGCACGTTGACGGCTACGCGGGACCGCTGACGCTCGAACAGTTCGCGGGTGGCCAGTCGAATCCCACCTTCAAGCTGATCACGCCGACGCGCGCCTATGTGATGCGCGCGAAACCCGGTCCGTCGGCGAAACTGCTGCCGTCCGCGCACGCGATCGAACGCGAGTATCGCGTGATGCTCGCGCTGCGTGACACCGATGTGCCCGTCGCGACGATGCTCGCGCTGTGCGAAGACGAAAGCGTGATCGGCCGCGCGTTCTATGTCATGGCGTTCGTTCAGGGCCGCGTGCTATGGGATCCCTCGCTGCCCGGCATGACGCCCCCGCAGCGCGCTGCGATCTACGACGAGATGAATCGCGTGATCGCCGCATTGCATACCGTCGATGTCGCCAAGGCCGGGCTTGCGGACTATGGCAGGCCCGGCAACTATCTCGCGCGACAAATCGGCAGATGGAGCAAGCAGTATCAGGCATCGGAAACGGAGCCGATCGACGCGATGCATCGTCTGATCGACTGGCTGCCCCAACATGTGCCCGCCGACACGGGCGAGCGCGCAACCGTCGTGCACGGCGATTACCGGCTCGACAATCTGATCTTCCATCCTCACGAATCACGCGTGCTCGCCGTGCTCGACTGGGAGCTGTCGACGCTCGGCGATCCCCTCGCCGACTTCGCGTATCACTGCATGGCATGGCACGTCGATCCCGCGCAGTTTCGCGGCATTGCGGGTCTCGACTGGCGCGCGCTCGGCATTCCCGACGAGGCACAGTACGTGCAACGCTACTGCGAGCGCACCGGCCTGACAATCCGCGGCGACTGGAACGTCTACCTCGCGTACAACATGTTCCGCATTGCGGCGATTCTGCAAGGAATCATGAAACGCGTCGTCGATGGCACGGCTGCAAGCGAACAGGCGCTCGATGCGGGACGGCGGGCGCGCCCGATGGCGGAACTTGCGTGGCGCTATGCGCAGAAAGTGCGTTGAGTGAACGCGCGCAGCGGCGGCTCTTCCACACATTTACGTTGTAGAACGGATTCGACGTCATCCAGAGGGCAAAATGAATTTCGACTACACCCCGAAGGTTCAGGCATTGCGCGACAAGCTCGTCGCCTTCTTCGACGAGCACATCTATCCGAACGAACAGGCCTTTGCCGCCGAGGTGGCGCGCAACCGTCAGGCGGGCAATGCGTGGGTGCCGACCGAACTCATCGAAAGCCTGAAGCAGCAGGCGCGCAATACCGGTCTGTGGAATCTGTTTCTGCCCGACTCGGAGCGCGGCGCGGGTTTGACGAATCTCGAGTACGCGCCGCTGTGCGAAATCATGGGCCGCGTGCCGTGGGCGCCCGAGGTGTTCAACTGCAGCGCGCCCGACACCGGGAACATGGAAACCATCGAGCGCTATGGGAGCGAGGAAAACAAACGCGAATGGCTGGAGCCGCTGCTGCAAGGCCAGATCCGTTCGGCATTCTTGATGACCGAGCCGGAAGTCGCTTCATCCGATGCGACCAACATCCGGACGAGCATCGTGCGCGACGGCGACTCGTATGTGATCAATGGGCACAAGTGGTGGTCGTCGGGTGCGGGCGATCCGCGCTGCAAGCTGTTGATCGTGATGGGCAAGACGGATCCCGACGCGCCCCGTCATCAACAGCAATCGATGATTCTCGTGCCCGCCGATGCGACGGGTATTACGGTGCATCGTCCGCTGACGGTGTTCGGTTATGACGACGCGCCGCACGGTCACATGGAAATCACGCTCGACGACGTGCGCGTGCCTGCCGCGAATATGCTGCTGGGCGAAGGACGCGGGTTTGAAATCGCGCAGGGGCGATTAGGCCCGGGACGTATTCACCATTGCATGCGATTGATCGGGCTTGCTGAGCGCGCCCTTGAACTGATGTCGAAGCGTGCTCTTCAGCGGGTTGCGTTTGGCAAGCCAATTGCTGCGCAGACGGTCACGCAGGAACGTATTGCGGAGGCACGTTGTTTGATCGAGCAGGCGCGGCTGTTGACGCTGAAGACGGCTTATATGATGGATACCGTCGGTAACAAGGGAGCGCGCGGCGAGATTGCGATGATCAAGGTTGTGGCGCCGAACATGGCTTGTACCGTGATCGATTGGGCGATTCAGGCGCATGGCGCCGCTGGTATGTGCGATGACTTTCCGCTCGCTTATGCGTATACAACCGCGCGGTGGTTGCGGTTTGCGGATGGGCCCGATGAGGTCCATCGCAATGCGATAGCCAAGATCGAGCTGGGCAAGTATGCCCAGCCGGCTGATTCAGGTCCGTTTTGACGTCGGTGTGTTTGTCGCTCCGTCAGCAGGGTTTTGTGAACGGTGATCTAATTTTTTTGTTGTTTGCGACGCTGGGTGTCAGTTTCTGGTCTCGCTGACGGATAGTCCCCAGAAACCGGCAACGCCACGCCGCAGGCAAAAACTCAAAGGAGCACACCAATGATCGACGTCTACAGCTGGGCCACCCCGAACGGCCACAAGATCCACATCATGCTCGAGGAGACAGGCCTCGAATACACAGCACACCCAATCAACATCGGCGCCGGCGACCAGTTCGCGAGAGACTTCCTGGCAATCAGCCCCAACAATAAAATCCCCGCCATCGTCGACACCGAAGGTCCGAAGCGCCCCGACGGCGCGCCGTTCTCCCTGTTCGAATCAGGCGCGATCCTGATCTACCTCGCAGAGAAGACAGGCAAATTCCTGCCCACCGATCCCGCCGCGCGTTACGAAACGCTGCAATGGCTGATGTTCCAGATGGGCGGCATCGGTCCGATGCTCGGCCAGACACACCACTTCCGCGTCTACGCGCCGCAGCCGATCGAATACGCGATCAACCGCTATACGAACGAAGCAAAACGCCTCTACGGCGTGATAGATACGCAACTCGGCAAGACCCGCTATTTGGCCGGCAACGACTATACGATCGCCGATATTGCGACGTTTCCGTGGACCCGCTCATGGCAAAACCAGGGTTTGCAGATCGACGATTATCCGAACGTGAAACGCTGGCACGAAGAAATCGCCGCGCGCCCCGCCGTGCAACGCGGCGTCGAAGTGCTGGCGTCGGCGCGCGTGCCGCTGATGGACGACAAGGCCAAGGAAGTGTTGTTCGGTGCGACACAGTACGCGAAGCACTGAACATCGGCATCGCATGGTGCGAAGTCGCTTCGATGCACCTAGAAATAATGCCGCGTAATGAACTCTGCGACACACACGGGACGCTCGCTCCCCTTCCGCTCGAGCGTCACATTCCACGCGATCTGCACACCACCCTCTTCGACGTCCGTCACGCCCGCGATCGCGAAGCTCGCGCGCAACTGCGAGCCGACGGGCACGGGCGCCGTGAAACGCACGCGATTGAGTCCGTAGTTGACGCCCATGCGCTGCTCGAAGCGAAATGTATCGATGAGCAGCGCCGGAATCAGCGACAGCGTCAGAAACCCATGTGCGATCGGCCCGCCGAACGGCGATTCGCGCTTCGCGCGTTCGGCGTCGACGTGGATCCATTGATGATCGCCCGTTGCCACAGCGAAGCGGTCGACGCTTGCCTGATCGACTTCGACCCAATCGCTGACGCGCGTCGGCTGGCCGACCAGCGCACGCACGTCGTCGGCCGAGCGGAGCGTCAGAGCGGGCGTCAGGTCGGGCGTCATGCGGCAGCCCCGGGATGACGCAGTCCGAAGAGCGCCTTCGATCGCACGGTGATCACCAGCTCGCCATGCTGATTGAACCCCTGCCATTGCGTCGACACGATGCCGCGGTCCGGCTTGCTAGTCGATACGCGCTTGTCGAGCACGCTGTTGGTCATGCGGATCGTGTCGCCGACATGCACGGGCTTCAACCAGCGCAGATCGTCGATACCGGGCGACCCCATCGACGTCGAACCCGCGAGCACATTGCGCACGAGCAAGCCCATCATCACCGAGCACGTATGCCAGCCGCTCGCGATCAGCGTCCCGTATGGCGACGCCGATGCGCCCGCATCACTCACGTGAAACGGCTGCGGATCGAACTGTTCTGCGAACTGGATAATCTCGTCGCGCGTGAACGTGTGCGAGCCGACCTCGTGCGTCGTGCCGACTTCCATGTCCTCGTAGGCCAAATTCATGTTTCACCTCGTTTGCATATATTGTGCGTGCGTTCACGCGCCGGCCGTTGCAAATCCCGGCAGCGACGCAAACCGAGCAAGGTGATGATCGACATCGCCGAGCGTGGTTTCGATGATAGCGAGACGCTTGAACAGGTGCGCGGCCGCCACCTCGTTCGTCACGCCCATGCCGCCGTGCAACTGCACTGCCTGCTGGCCGACGAAGCGCGCCGCTTGCCCCACTCGCACCTTGGCAGCCGACACCGCGCGGCGGCGCTCGTCGGCGTCGTCGCTGCTGTAGCGCACGGCCGCAAGATAGGTGGCCGAACGCGCCTGCTCGGCGTGGATCAGCATCTCGACCATCCGATGCTGCAGCGCCTGGAAGCGCGCGATCGGCACGCCGAATTGCTGGCGGGTCTTCGTGTATTCGACGGTCGCGTGATTCAGTGCGTCGAGCGCACCGACTGCCTCCGAGCACAGCAACACGATGCCGTAGTCGGCGATGTGTTCCAGCGCCGCCGCGCCTGCATGTGAGCCGTTCAGCTTGCGCGCCGGCGTCGCCTTGAAGACGAGCGTCGCGGCGCGTTGGCCGTCGATCGTCCGGTAATCGGTGACCTGTGCGTTTGTCGCGTTGCATGCGACCACGAACAGCGCGATCTCTCCGTCGAGCCGCGCGGGCACGATCCAGTAATCGGCCTGCGCACCATGCAGCACGACCGATTTCGTTCCACTCAATGCGTAGCCGTCGCCTTCAGGCGTCGCTGTCGTGCCGACGGAAAACAGGTCGTAGCGCGCGTGCGGCTCATGAAACGCGACGGCCAGTCTGATCTCTCCTGGCGCCGCGCGTTCCAGCAACGCCGCATCGTCGCCCTCGCCCGTACCGGACAGCTTCAGCGCCTCGATGCCGACGGCCGTCGACCAGTACGGCTCGACGACCAGTGAGCGTCCCAGTTCCTGCATCACGACCAGCATGTCGACCGTGCCGCCATCGAAGCCGCCCCGTGCTTCGGGCACGGGCAACGCAGTCAATCCGAGTTCGGCGAACGCGGACCAATGCTCGTTCGATACGCCTGCTTCCGAACGCACGATTGCCTGGCGCGCTTCGAATGCGTAGTGCCTGTCTAGATAACGGCGCAGCGCGTCGGCGAATTGTTGCTGTTCATCGGTGAAATTGAAGTTCATGCGCCGCGCCTCACAGTCCGAGAATCATCTGCGCGATGATGTTCTTTTGAATTTCGTTCGAGCCGCCGTAGATCGACGTCTTGCGGTAGTTGAAGTAGTACGCGGCGAGCGGCGCGGCATCGTCGTCGCCCGCGATGCTGTGCGCCCGTTCGCCTTCCAGGAACGGCACATCGAACGGCGCCGCGAGCGGGCCGACCGCTTCGTACATCAGTTCAGTCAGGCCTTGCTGCACTTCCGTACCCTTGATCTTCAGCATCGACGCCTCCGGTCCCGGCCCGCG
The DNA here is from genome assembly GCF_000020045.1 of Paraburkholderia phymatum STM815. GTDB lineage: Bacteria > Pseudomonadota > Gammaproteobacteria > Burkholderiales > Burkholderiaceae > Paraburkholderia > Paraburkholderia phymatum. The sequence continues at coordinate 2,242,709 of NC_010622.1, forward strand.
TCCGCCCGCCTCATTCGCGACGACGCGCTGCACCGTTATTTCAAGCGCCATCAGTTCGATTTCGAGACTCGCGACCTTCGCGCCGAAGAGCGGATCGTGCAGCAATGGCTTGCCGTTCTTCTTCCGATTCAGCGCGAGTTGCTTCAGAAACGCCAGCTCGCGCTTCGACTGGCCGACGCGAGCGATACCCGTCCGCTCGTGCCCAAGCAGATATTTCGCGTAAGTCCAGCCGCGGTTCTCATCGCCGACCAGGTTCTCGACAGGGACCTTCACGTCTTCGAAGAACACTTCGTTGACTTCGTGATCCTCGTCGAGCGTGACGATGGGCCGCACCGTGATACCCGGCGTTTTCATGTCGATCAGCAGGAACGAAATGCCTTCCTGCTTTTTCGCGCCGCTGTCGGTGCGCACGAGACAAAACATCATGTCGGCGTGCTGGCCGAGCGTCGTCCAGGTCTTCTGCCCATTCACGACATAGTGATCGCCTACACGTTGAGCACGCGTGCGCAACGATGCGAGATCCGAACCCGAGCCGGGCTCCGAATAGCCCTGGCACCACCAGTCGCTGCCGTCGAGAATGCGCGGCAGATAGCGGCGCTTCTGCGCTTCGCTGCCGTATTTCATCAGCACGGGCGCGACCATCGACACACCGAACGGCAACACGGTTGGCGCGCCGAGGCGGGCACACTCCTCGTCCCAAATATGACGCTGCGTCACGTTCCAGTTCGGTCCGCCGTATTCGGCCGGCCATGCAGGGGCCGACCAGCCACGCTTGCCGAGCAGCGCATGCCAGCTCGCGTAATCGTCGCGGTTCAGACGTTTGTGATTGAGGACTTTGTCGCGGAGCGCGTCAGGCAGATTAGCCTCGAGCCATGCGCGAATGTCGGCGCGGAATGCGTCGTCGGCGGGGGAATAATTCAGATCCATGCGCAGAGTCTCCTGGCCGCGGCCTTGCGCCGCCAGGAGCACTGCAAGCGTTCGCTTATTGCAGCGGCTCTTTCAGTGCGGCGGGCACAGGCAGCGGCATTACGTCGATGCCTTCTTCGACGAGGGCTCGTGCGTCTTCCGGCGTGGTCACACCCCGGATGCTGCGAGCGGGCGCTTCGTTGTAGTGAATGCGCCGCGCTTCCTCGGCGAAGCGGTCGCCCACGTTCTCGGTCTTGTCCAGCACCTCGCGCAGCGCGCGCATCATGTGCGCCTGCAGCTCGCCAACGTCCGCAGCCGCCTTTTCCTTCGATGCGCTCGACGCGCTCGTCGCACCCGACAAATTCAGGCGCGGCGCCGACGGCAAACGGCTTACTTCCGTTGCACCGCAAATGGGACAGGCAACCAGTTTGCGGGACAACTGCGACTCGAAGTCATCGGCGGAAGCGAACCAGCCTTCGAACCGATGATCGTGCGGACACTGTAGATCAAGGACCTTCATGGGAATCAGGGCTTGCGTACGAGTTTATCGCAAAAACGACATTTATGAACGGTCGTTCGCTAAATCCAGGCGCCTTTTGCGAAACGATCAGCACGCCCGCGAACGGTAACCAGCCATTCTAGCGCTTTGGCGTCTGGCGCGCCGACGCGCGAATCACTGAACTTCCACGAGCGCAAAAAGCGAAAACGGCAGCGCAAGGCTGCCGTTCTCGTTCGACACCGAACGGTGTTGCGCTGGGAATCAGCCCGCTTCCGGCGCATTTTCCGGCCATGCGCCCGACAGGAGCTTTTCGAGCCAGAACGTGCCGATGATCGTCTTCACATCGCTCAGCTGACCGGTGCGCACCCACTCCGACACATCCGACAGCTTCGCGATGAACGTCTCGAGGAATTCGCCGTCGTCGAGCTTGCGCTCACCCGCCGTCAGGCCGCGCGCGACGTAAATGTCGATGAATTCAGTCGAGTAGGAAATGATGGGATGAACGCGCGTCAGATAGATGTACTCACGCGCCGTGTAGCCCGTTTCTTCCAGCAGCTCACGCTTTGCGCACGTCAGAGAATCTTCGTTAGGATCGAGCTTGCCCGCCGGGTACTCGTACATCACCTTGCCCATCGCGTAGCGATACTGGCTTTCCATCAGCACGCGGCCGTCGTCGAAGAGCGGAATCACCATGACGGCGCCGGGATGTTTCACGTACTCGCGCGTCGCGTGCTTGCCATCAGGCAAGCGCACCGTGTCGAACTTGACCGTCATGAACGGCCCTTGATACGCGACTTCGCTCGTAATGCACGTCTCTTTGAGTGCAGCGTCGTGATCGGGAAGTTCTGCCATGTGCGACCCCTTTGCAGCAAAGGGCGCGACGGCCGAAACCGTCAGCGCCGTTTGACGAGATATTGAAACGTGAAGCCCGGGAAGGCGAAAACGATGAACAGGCTGAACGTGATCGCGTAGAACTGCCAGCCCTGCTCGAAGCGGTTGCCGGCGCGCGCTTCGAGCATGAAGCCGAGCGCGCCGACGATGAAATACAGCACGATCAGTTCACCGATCCGGATCCACGCACTTTTCCTGGCGGCCCGCAAAGGCACGACACCGAATACGCGCTGGTTCAGGAACGGCAGGTTGGCGCCGACGAGCGCCAACAGCACGATGAACCACCCCGCTGCCGACATTACAGCGGCAGCGTATGGGAAATCGCGTTGAGGCAGATCGACATCAGTGGACCCGGAACGATACCGAGCACGAGCACGGCCACACCATTGAGTGCGAGCAGCGTGCGCTTGCAGGCGTCGCCGACGATCGGCGTCGTGTCGACGGGATCGTCGAAGTACATCAACTTGACGATACGCAGGTAATAGAACGCGCCAAACAGCGACGTGATCACAGCCAGCACGGCGAGCCACGTGAGACCCGCGTTCATCGTCGCTTCGAGGACGGCCAGCTTCGCGTAGAAACCGACTGCCGGCGGAATGCCTGCGAGCGAGAACATCATCACCATCATCACGAACGCGAACACCGGACTACGCTGATTGAGACCCTTGAAGTCGTCGAGCGTTTCGGCTTCGAATTCGCGGCGCGCGAGCAGCATCACGACGCCGAACGAGCCGAGCGTGGTGATCAGATAGACGATGCTGTAGAACATCGCGGAACCGTAGGCGCTCGCAGCCGCGCCCGTCTTGCCGTCGACCACGCCGGCCAGCAGCCCGAGCAGCACGAAGCCCATGTTCGAGATGGCCGAGTACGCCAGCATCCGCTTGACGTTGCGCTGGACGATCCCCGTGATATTGCCGACGATCAGCGACAGCGCAGCCAGAATGACCAGCATTTCCTGCCAGTCGACGGCGAGCGGCAGCAGGCCCATCACCAGGAAGCGCAGCCCCCATGCGAACGCAGCGACCTTTGGACCGCCGCCGACGATCAGCGTCATTGCAGTCGGCGCGCCCTGATACACGTCCGGTACCCACATGTGGAAGGGCACTGCACCCATCTTGAACGCGACACCCGCGACGATGAAGATCACGCCGAACAGCAGCACGACGTCGTTGATGCGGCCCGATGCGACGGCCTTCAGCACTTCGTTCAGTTCCAGCGAGCCCGTCGCGCCGTACAGCATCGAGATGCCGTACAGCAGGAAGCCCGAAGCCAGCGCGCCCAGCACGTAGTACTTCATCGCGGCTTCGGTCGACGGCGCGTTCTCGCGACGAAGCGCAATTGCCGCATAGAGCGACAGCGACATCAGTTCCAGGCCGAGATACAGCGTCAGGAAGTTGTTGCCCGAGATCATCACCAGCTGGCCGAGCAGCGAGAACATGCCGAGCAGGAAGAAGTTGCCTTCGTAGAGGCCGCGGTCTTCCAGATACTTGCGCGAGTACACGATCGACACCGCGTAGCCCAGCGACACGACCGCCTTCATCACGCTGGCGAACGGGTCCACCACGTACATGCGCGAGAAGAAGTATTGCGGCCCGGCGCCCGGCGTGAGGGCATCGATGGCGAACCAGATGCCGGCCACGACCGTGGAAAGCAGCGCGATGAAATACGTCGTGCGGCGGCTGTTCGGGCCAACGAACGTGTCGATGAGCCACGCGACGACGATAGCGGCCATCACCAGCGCGTCGGGTAACAAGGCGGTCATAGGTGCGTTTTGCATGATCTTTAAATTCCTCCGCTTCGCATTACTGCGGTAGCGGCAGCTTCGACTGCGCAACGTGGGACAGGAGATTTTCCACCGACACGTGCATTACTTCGGTAAAGGGCTTCGGATAGATGCCCATGTACAGCGTCAACACCGCGAGCACCCCCAGCATGAAGAATTCGCGGCGGTTGATGTCGATGAGGCTTTTCACGTGATCGTTCACAACCGCGCCGAAGTACACGCGCTTGTACATCCACAACGTATAGGCCGCGCCGAGAATCAGCGTCACGGCCGCGCCGAACGCGATCCAGAAGTTGTACTGGACAGCGGCCAGAATCACCATGAACTCGCCGACGAAACCGGAGGTGCCCGGTAGGCCGCAGTTCGCCATCGAGAACAGCATCACGAGCGCCGCGAACTTCGGCATCGTGTTCACGACGCCGCCGTAGTCGGCGATCTGACGCGAGTGCATGCGGTCATACAGCACGCCGATGCAAAGGAACATCGCGCCCGACACGAAACCGTGCGAGATCATCTGCACGATCGCGCCTTCCGTGCCCAGCTGGTTGAAGATAAAGAAGCCGAGCGTGACGAAGCCCATGTGCGCAATCGACGAATACGCAACCAGCTTCTTCATGTCGGCCTGCACCATCGCGACGAGGCCGATGTAGACCACCGCGATCAGCGACAGCGTAATGACGACGGGTGCGAGGAAGTGACTTGCGTCCGGTGCGATAGGCAGCGAGAAACGCAGGAAACCGTACGCACCGAGCTTCAGCATGATGGCCGCCAGCACGACCGAGCCGCCCGTCGGCGCTTCCACGTGCGCGTCCGGCAGCCACGTGTGGACAGGCCACATCGGCACCTTGACGGCGAACGCGAGGAAGAACGCGATGAAGAGCAGCACCTGCGGCGTCATCGACAACTTTGCGGCGTGCCATGCGGCCAGGTCGAACGTGCCCGTCTGCGTGTACAGATACAGCAAGCCCACCAGCATCAGCAGCGAACCCATCAGCGTATAGAGGAAGAACTTGAACGCCGCGTACACGCGGTTCGCCCCGCCCCACACGCCGATGATGATGTACATCGGAATCAGCGTCGCTTCGAAGAACACGTAGAACAGCATGCCGTCAGCTGCGCAGAACACGCCGACCATGATGCCCGACAGGATGAGGAACGCCGCCAGGTATTGCGCGACGTTCTTCGTGATCACTTCCCATGCGGCGATCACGACGATCACCGTGATCAGCGCCGTCAGCACGACGAACCACATCGCGATACCGTCGATGCCGAGGTGGTACGTGATGTTGAAGCGCTCGATCCAGTTAGCCTTTTCTTCGAACTGCAATGCCGCCGTACTCGTGTCGAAATCCGTGATCAGCGGAATCGTCACGATGAAACTCAACACCGACCCGATCAGCGCAATCCATCGCGCCGGACCGGGATTGCGATCTGAACCGATGGCCAGGACCACCAGGCCGAAAATAATCGGCATCCAGATCGCGATACTCAGAATCGGAAACGTCGTGTGCATGAGAAGTGTCTCCAGCCTGTTCTTATTTGCCGCCGAGCGTTACAAACAGGGTCAAGAGCCCCAGCATGCCGATAATCATGGCGAATGCGTAGTGGTAGATGTAACCCGATTGCAGGAAACGGATAACGCTCGCAAACCAGCCGATGAAGCGCGCGCTACCGTTGACAACGCCGTCGATGACCACGACATCGCCTTCCTTCCACAGGCCGCGGCCGATGGCCACGGCGCCGCGTGCGAACACGACTTCGTTGATCTTGTCCATGTAGTACTTGTTATCCAGCAGCGTGTAGATCGGACCGAAACCACGCTTGACGACGGCGGGCAGATCCGGACGCTTCAGGTACAGGAACCACGCCACCACCACACCCGCCAGCGCCAGCCACGCGGGCAGGCCCGATGCAGCGTGCAGGCCCATCGAGGCCCATCCCTGGAATTCTTCCGCCATTTCGTGCAGCGCCGGATGGTTTTCGCCGATGAAAATCACCTTCTCGAATGCGACGCCGTGCTGGAAGAAATCGCCGTACAGCATCGGCCCGACCGCGATCGCGCCGATCACGATGGACGGGATGGCCAGCAGAACCAGCGGCACCCAGACGACCCACGGCGTTTCGTGCGGCTCGTGAGCGTGGTGGTCGTCATGACCGTGGCCGTGATCGTCGTGACCATGACCGTGACCATGCGCAGCCGCTTCTGCACCCATCGGCGAGTCAGGATGCTTCGGACCGCGGAAGCGCTCTTCGCCGTGGAACACGAGGAAGTACATGCGGAACGAATACAGCGCCGTCACGAACACGCTCGCGACAACCGCGAAGTATGCGAAGCCCGAACCCGGCAGATGCGACAGCTTCACCGCGTCGATGATCGAATCTTTCGAGTAGAAGCCCGAGAAGAACGGCGTACCGATCAGCGCCAGCGAACCGATCAGCGACGTGATCCACGTGATGGGCATGTACTTGCGCAGACCGCCCATATTGCGCATGTCCTGGTCATGGTGCATGCCGATGATCACGGAACCTGCGCCGAGGAACAGCAGCGCCTTGAAGAACGCGTGCGTCATCAGGTGGAACACGGCGACCGGATAGGCCGACACGCCCAGTGCGACCGTCATGTAACCAAGCTGCGAGAGCGTGGAGTAAGCGACGACACGCTTGATGTCGTTCTGCACGATGCCCAGGAAGCCCATGAAAAGCGCTGTGATCGCGCCGATCACCGTGATGAACGACAGCGCCGAGTCCGACAACTCGAACAGCGGCGACATGCGCGTCACCATGAAGATACCGGCCGTCACCATGGTTGCCGCGTGAATCAGCGCGGAGATCGGCGTCGGGCCTTCCATCGAATCGGGCAGCCACACATGCAGCGGGAACTGCGCCGACTTACCCATCGCGCCGATGAACAGGCAGATACACGCGACCGTCAGCAGGCCCCAGTCGGTGCCCGGGAACGACAGCGAAGCGAGTTCGTGGCTCTTCGCGAACACGTCGCCGTAGTTCATCGAGCCGCCGTACGCGAGGATCAGGCCGATGCCGAGAATGAAGCCGAAGTCGCCCACGCGGTTGACGAGGAACGCCTTCATGTTGGCGTAAATCGCGCTTTCACGCTTGAAGTAGAAGCCGATCAGCAGGTACGACACGAGACCCACCGCTTCCCAGCCGAAGAACAGTTGCAGGAAGTTGTTGCTCATCACGAGCATCAGCATCGAGAACGTGAACAGCGAGATGTACGAGAAGAAGCGCTGGTAGCCCGTTTCTTCGTCGGCCATGTAGCCGATTGTGTAGACGTGCACCATCAGCGACACGAAGGTGACGACGCACATCATCATCGCCGTCAGCGTGTCGACGAGAAAGCCCACCTCGAACTTCACCTTGCCGACCGTCATCCATTCGTAGACGGTGGCGTTGAAGCTGCCGCCATTCAGCACGTCGAGGAAGACGATGCACGAAAGAACGAACGAAATCGCGACGCCGAGGATCGTGACCGAGTGCGCACCGGCACGCCCGATCGCATTGCCGAACAGTCCCGCGATCAGCGAGCCGGCCAGCGGTGCAAGCGCAACCGCCAGCAACAGGTTTTCATTGAGTGTCGTTGACATAACAGCCTGTGCCTGAAGTTAACCTTTGAGCTGATCGAGATCCTCGACATTGATCGTGTCGAGGCTACGGAACAGGGTCACCAGAATTGCAAGACCGATCGCCGCTTCTGCTGCTGCAACCGTCAGCACGAAGAAGACGAAGATCTGGCCATGCACATCGCCGAGATAATGTGAGAACGCGACGAAGTTCGTGTTGACCGCCAGCAGCATCAGCTCGATCGCCATCAGGATGATGATGACGTTGCGGCGGTTCAGGAATATGCCAACGATGCTGATTGCGAACAGGATCGCGCCGAGCACGAGGTAATGGGCAAGGGACAACATATTTTTTCTCCTCCTGACGTCAGCTGTTCTTGCCGGCGCCCGAGTCACCGGTAATGGCTTCGGGTTCGGCCAGACGTTCCTTTTCAGCCGCCATCTTGACCACGCGCACACGGTCTTCGCGGCGCACCTTGACCTGATCCGACACGCGCTGGCGCTTGCTGTCCTTGCCGTGACGCGTGGTCAGCGCAATCGCCGCGATGATCGCAACGAGCAGCACGAGGCCGGCCACTTCGAACGCGAAGATATAGTCGGTGTAGATGATCTTGCCGATCAGACGCGTGTTCGACCAGTCCGCGGCGCCCGCGACGGCGGCCGTCGTGTCGCGCACCGGCTGAACCGTTGCACCGTACCCGTGCCACAAGATGAGCGCCGTTTCGATCACGATGATCGCGCCCACCACGGTCGCCATCGGCACGAAACGCTTGAAGTCGCGTCGCAGCACGTCGAGATTGATGTCCAGCATCATCACGACGAACAGGAACAGCACCATCACCGCGCCGACGTATACCAGCACCAGCAGGATCGCGAGGAATTCCGCCTGCAGCAGCATCCAGATCGCGGCCGCGTTGAAGAACGCGAGCACGAGGAACAACGCGGACGACACCGGGTTGCGCGAAGTGATCACCTTCAGCCCTGACACCGTCAGGAGTAGCGCGAAGATGTAGAACAGTACGGTCGTGAAGTCCATGATTACCGATTCATCGTTAGGCCATCGTCAGGCTTGGTGCCCTGGCGCGCGTCGCATTCTGCATTGTGTTGCTCGACGCCGCGCCGGAGCGGTCTGGCTGCGCCGCGCGGTCTCATGCCTGTCAGACCACGCAGCGCCGAACTGCTGTATCAACCCGAATCAGCGATACGGTGCGTCGGCTGCCTTGTTCGCAGCGATTTCCGCTTCGTAACGGTCGCCGACGGCCAGCAGCATGTCCTTCGTGAAGTACAGATCGCCGCGCTTTTCGCCGTGATATTCGAGGATGTGCGTTTCGACGATCGAGTCGACCGGGCAGCTCTCTTCGCAGAAACCGCAGAAGATGCACTTGGTGAGGTCGATGTCGTAGCGCGTCGTGCGGCGCGTGTTGTCCGCGCGCGTTTCCGACTCGATCGTGATCGCGAGCGCCGGGCACACTGCTTCGCACAGCTTGCAGGCGATGCAGCGCTCTTCGCCGTTCTCATAGCGGCGCAGTGCATGCAGGCCGCGGAAACGCGGCGAGATCGGCGTCTTCTCTTCCGGGAACTGCACGGTGATCTTGCGCTGGAACGTGTAGCGTCCCGTCAGCGCGAGGCCCTTGAGCAGCTCGGTCAGAAAGAAGGTCTTGAAGAAATTTTGGATTGCGGTCATGGTTCGTCCGCCCTTTAGTTCCAGATATTCAACGGCGACATGATCCAGAAGCCGACCACCACGACCCAGATCACGGTGACAGGCAGAAACACCTTCCAGCCCAGACGCATGATCTGGTCATAGCGGTAGCGCGGGAACGTCGCACGCACCCAGATGAATACCGACAGCAGGAGGAAGACTTTCAGGACCAGCCAGACAATGCCCGGGATGAACGACAGGAATTCGAACGGTGCGCTCCAGCCGCCCAGGAACAGGATCGATGCCAGTGCCGAAATGACGATCATGTTGATGTACTCGGCGAGGAAGAACAGCGCGAACGCCATACCCGAGTAATCGATCATGTGACCCGCGACGATTTCCGACTCGCCTTCCACCACGTCGAACGGGTGACGGTTCGTTTCGGCGATACCCGACACGAAGTAGACGACGAAGGCCGGCAGCAACGGCAGCCAGTTCCACGACAGGAACGTTACGCCGTGACTCGCGAAGATGCCGCGCATCTGCGAACCGACGATGTCCGACAGGTTCATCGTGCCCGCCGTCATCATCACGACGACCAGCGCAAAGCCCATCGACACTTCGTACGACACCATCTGTGCCGCTGCGCGCATCGCGCCGAGGAACGCGTACTTCGAGTTCGACGCCCAGCCCGCCAGAATCACGCCGTACACGCCGACCGACGAGATCGAAATCGCGTACAGCAGACCCGCATTGATGTCGCCCAGCACCGCGCCCGCCTGGAACGGAATCACCGCCCAGACCGCGAATGCGGGAACCACCACCATGACGGGGGCAACCAGATAGACCCAGCGGCTTGCCTGAGTCGGCTGGATCACTTCTTTCAGCAGCAGCTTGAGCACGTCGGCGATCGGCTGCAGCAGACCGGCGGGGCCGACCCGATTCGGGCCAAGACGAACGTGCATCCAGCCGATCAGCTTACGCTCCCACAGGATCAGGTACGCGACACACAGCAGGATGACGACGGCCACTACGAGAATGCGCACGAGGGCCCACACGGTGGGCCATGCGACGCCGAGAATCTGGGTGCCGCCCGCGTTGATCGATTCGAACAAGGTCATTTACGCCTTCTCCACCACCAGTTCACCGAACAGGCTGCCCAGCGCTGCACCGGCAGGCGTAGCCGCCGACACGCGGACGACCGTCTCCGCAAGATTCGCATCACGCACGGCCGGAATCTGCACCGAGCGATCGCCCTGACGAACGCGCACCGCGTCGCCCTCCTTCAAACCCAGCCGGTCGAACAATGCGGCCGGCAGACCGACCGAATGGGCAGCCCGCGCCGCTGCCGTCAGGTGCAGCGATTCGGCGCGGCGTACGAGCTGGTCGGCGTGGTAGATCGGCACATCGGCGATGCGCTCGAACGTACCTTGCGCTGCCTTCGCGGCGCTGCTGCGCGCAACGGCGACCGACGTGCTGTTCGACAGACGCGGCGTGAGGTCGCTGTCGCCCAGCGCCGCGGCGCGCACCTCTTCCGCCGTATCGAAGTCGAAGCCCGACGCGCCGAGCAGGTTGCCCAGCACGCGCAGCACCTTCCACGCCGGGCGCGTATCGCCAAGCGGACGCACGACGCCGTTGAACATCTGCACCGTGCCTTCCGCGTTGACGAACGTGCCGGCCGTTTCAGTGTACGGCGCGATGGGCAGCAGGACGTCGGCATACTCGGCGCCCGTCTGGAACGGCGACAGCACGACGACCATTTCCGCCTGGTTCAGCGCGGCCAACGCCTGCGCCGGGTTAGCCGTATCGAATTCAGGTTCGAGGTTCAGCAGCACATAACCCTTGCGCGGCTGTTCGAACACTTCGCGAGCGTTCAGACCACCCTCGCCCGGCAATGCGTTGACGAGATGCGCGCCGACCGTATTCGCCGCTTCCGTCAGGAAGCCGAGCGTCGCACCCGTCGTTTGTGCGATCCACTGAGCCGCTGCGTGAATGCGCCCGAATTCCGGATGCTGGACAGCGCCGTTGCCCAGCAGCACGACACGCGTTTCGCCTGCCCCGAGCGCAGCCGCCGTCTGCTTCGCGGCATCGGAGGCCGTTGCGCCTGCGAATGCTTCTGGCAATGCGACGCCCTTCGCTTCCGACACGGCAGCCGCGATGCCAGCCAGTTCGTCGAGCCAGGCCGACGGCGCCGCGGCGATGCGCGCCGCTTGCGGGATCAGCGCGTCGTCGCGCGTCGCCTGCAGCAGTGTGATCGTCGCGCCGCCCTTCGCTGCCTGACGCAGACGCGCGGCAAACAGTGGATGGTCGCGGCGCAGCGACGAACCGATCACCAGCGCACTGTCGAGCATCGACAGATTGGCGATCGACGTGCCGAGCCACGGCGTACCGTTTGCACCCGCCGAGAAATCGGTCTGACGCAGACGGAAGTCGACGTTCGGCGTGCCGACAGCCTGAGCGATCTGCTTGAGCAGGAACAGTTCCTCGACCGTGCTATGCGCGCTGCCGAGCGCCGCGATTGCGTTCGCGCCGTGGTCGTCCTTGATGCCCTTCAGGCCCTTGACGACGTATTCAAGCGCCGTCTGCCAATCCGTCTCGATCCACTGGCCGCCCTGCTTCAGCATCGGGCGCGTCAAACGTTCCGGGCTGTTGAGGCCTTCGTACGAGAAGCGGTCCTTGTCCGAAATCCAGCATTCGTTGATGGATTCGTTTTCGAACGGCAGAACGCGCATCACGCGATTGTTCTTCACCTGCACCACCAGGTTCGCGCCGACGGAATCGTGCGGGCTCACCGACTTGCGGCGCGACAGCTCCCACGTGCGGGCGCTGTAACGGAACGGCTTGCTGGTCAGCGCACCGACCGGGCAAAGGTCGATCATATTGCCCGACAGTTCGGAGTCCACCGTCTTCCCGACGAACGACGTGATTTCCGAGTGTTCGCCGCGGCCGAGCATGCCGAGTTCCATCACGCCAGCGATTTCTTCGCCGAAGCGCACGCAGCGCGTGCAGTGAATGCAGCGCGACATCTCTTCCATCGAGATCAACGGGCCCACGTTCTTGTGGAACACCACACGCTTCTCTTCACTGTAACGCGACGACGACTTGCCGTAACCAACAGCCAGATCCTGCAGTTGGCATTCGCCGCCCTGGTCGCAGATCGGGCAATCGAGCGGGTGATTGATCAGCAGGAATTCCATCACCGACTGCTGGCCCTTCACCGCCTTTTCCGACTGGGTGCGCACGATCATGCCCGCCGACACCGGCGTCGCGCACGCAGGCACGGCCTTCGGCATCTTCTCGACATCGACGAGACACATCCGGCAGTTGGCCGCAATCGACAGCTTCTTGTGATAGCAGAAGTGAGGGATATAGGTATCGACCTTATGCGCAGCCTGAATGATCATGCTGCCTTCGGCCACCTCTACTTTCTTGCCGTCTATTTCAAGTTCAACCATGATGGTCAATCTTCCTTAACCTGTTACCGCTCAATCGTTCGCCCGCTCGCTGCTTCGCTCATCGCGACGCAGCAGCGCCCGCGTCTGCCTCAGCTTTATGCAGCGACCGTTTCAGAGGCCGCCGCCGCGTCGGCATGACCGCCCGTGAGGCAACGCTTGTTGGCGACGTGATACTCGAATTCGTCCCAGTAGTGCTTGAGCATGCCTCGCACCGGCATCGCAGCCGCATCGCCGAGCGCGCAGATCGTGCGGCCCATGATGTTTTCGGCGACCGAGTTCAGCAGGTCCAGGTCTTCCTTGCGGCCCAGACCATGCTCGATGCGATGCACGACGCGATACAGCCAGCCTGTGCCTTCACGGCACGGCGTGCACTGACCGCACGACTCTTCGTAATAGAAGTACGACAGGCGCAGCAGCGAACGAACCATGCAGCGCGTCTCGTCCATCACGATGACCGCGCCCGAGCCCAACATCGAGCCCTGCTTCGCGATCGAATCGTAGTCCATGTCGGTTTGCATCATGATGTCGCCCGGAATGACCGGGGCCGACGAACCGCCAGGAATCACGGCCTTGATCTTCTTGCCGCCGCGCATGCCGCCCGCCAGTTCCATCAGGGTGGCGAACGGCGTGCCGAGCGGAATTTCATAGTTGCCCGGACGCTCGACGTCGCCCGACACCGAGAAAATCTTCGTGCCGCCGTTGTTCGGCTTGCCCATTTCGAGGTAGTTCTGCGGACCGACGGCCAGCAGAAACGGCACGGCTGCGAACGTTTCCGTGTTGTTGATCGTGGTCGGCTTGCCGTACACGCCGAAGCTCGCCGGGAAAGGCGGTTTGAAGCGCGGCTGACCCTTCTTGCCTTCCAGCGATTCGAGCAGCGCCGTTTCTTCGCCGCAGATGTATGCGCCATAACCGTGGTGCGCATGCAGTTGGAACGAGAAGCCCGAGCCCATGATGTTGTCGCCGAGGAAACCCGCTGTGCGCGCTTCTTCCAGTGCGGCTTCGAAGCGTCGATAGACTTCGAAGATTTCGCCGTGGATGTAGTTGTAGCCGACGGTGATGCCCATCGCGTAGGCGCCGATCGCCATGCCTTCGATCAGCGCATGCGGATTCCAGCGCAGGATGTCGCGATCCTTGAACGTACCCGGTTCGCCTTCGTCCGAATTGCAGACGAGGTACTTCTGCCCAGGAAACTGACGCGGCATGAAGCTCCACTTGAGCCCCGTCGGAAAGCCCGCACCGCCACGGCCGCGCAGCCCCGACGCCTTCACGTCGGCGATTACCTGCTCGGGCGGAATCTTTTCTTCGAGAATGCGGCGCAGCTGCTTGTAGCCGCCGCGCTCGACGTAGTCCTGAAGATGCCAGTTGTCGCCGTTGAGGCCGGCGAGAATCAGCGGCTTGATGTGACGATCGTGTAAAGACGTCATTTCGAAAGTTCCTCGAGGAGCTGGTCGATCTTCTCGCGGCTCATGAAGCTGCACATACGATGGTTGTTCACGAGCATCACGGGGGCGTCACCGCACGAGCCCATGCACTCGCCCTCTTTGAGGGTGAACCTGCCGTCGGGCGTGGTTTCGCCGAAGTCGATACCGAGCTTCTGCTTCAGATATTCGGCGGCACTGTCCGAACCGCCATCGGGACCGAGCTGGCACGGCAGGTTCGTGCAGAGCGTGATCTTGTATTTGCCGACCGGCTTTGTCTCATACATCGTGTAGAAGGTGGCGACCTCCTGCACGGCGACGGCCGGCATGCCGAGATAGTCCGCCACGAACTGCATCAGTTCGGGCGACAACCAGCCATGCTCTTCCTGACCAACGGCCAGAGCCGACATCACGGCGGACTGTTTCTGATCGGCGGGGTACTTCGCGATCGCGCGATCGATTTCTTTCAGGCCTTCAGCTGAGATCATTTTCAGACACGACTCTTTCAATTCCTACCGAACGAAAACCTGTCGCGCACTGCGTATTGCGGCATATTGCGACAGACCCGGCGTTCCTTTGCTTGACGCGCGCTCCGCTTCTCATGCTTTATCGGCTGCGGGAGCGCGTGCCTTGATGAAAACCGCTTTGTGTCGACGGGCTAACGGTCCACTTCACCGAACACGATGTCTTGCGTGCCGATGATCGTCACGGCGTCGGCGATCATGTGGCCGCGCGCCATTTCGTCGAGCGCGGACAGATGCGCATAACCCGGCGCACGGATCTTGAGGCGGTACGGCTTATTCGCGCCGTCCGACACGAGATAAATACCGAACTCGCCCTTCGGGTGCTCGACGGCGGCATACGCTTCGCCTTCCGGCACGTGGAAGCCTTCCGTGAAGAGCTTGAAGTGGTGAATCAGCTCTTCCATGTTCGACTTCATGCCCACGCGCGATGGCGGCGCGACCTTGTGATTGTCCGTCATCACGGGGCCGGGATTCTTACGCAGCCACTCAATGCACTGTTTCGCGATGCGCGTGGATTGACGCATTTCTTCGACGCGCACCAGATAGCGGTCGTAACAATCGCCATTCACGCCCACGGGGATATCGAAATCCATCTGGTCATACACTTCATAGGGCTGCTTCTTGCGGAGATCCCACTCGATACCAGAGCCGCGCAGCATCGCACCCGTCAGGCCCATCTGCAGCGCGCGCTCCGGACTCACGACGCCAATGCCGACCAGACGCTGCTTCCAGATGCGGTTGTCGGTGAGCAGCGTTTCGTACTCGTCGACGCACTTCGGAAAGCGGTTGAAGAAATCTTCGATGAAATCGAGCAGCGAGCCCTGACGGTTCTCGTTTAGCTTCGACAGAGCCTTCGTATTGCGAATCTTCGATGCCTTGTATTGCGGCATCGCATCCGGCAGATCGCGATAGACGCCACCCGGACGATAGTACGCGGCATGCATACGTGCGCCGGATACCGCCTCGTACACGTCCATCAGGTCTTCGCGTTCGCGGAATGCGTACAGGAACACGGCCATCGCGCCGACGTCGAGCGCGTGTGCGCCGATCCACATCAAGTGGTTCAGCACGCGCGTGACTTCGTCGAACAGCACGCGAATGTATTTCGCGCGAATCGGGACGTCGATGCCGAGCAGCTTTTCGATCGCCAGCACATAGCCGTGCTCGTTGACCATCATCGACACGTAGTCGAGACGGTCCATGTACGGCACCGACTGGATGAAGGTCTTGCTTTCCGCGAGCTTTTCAGTAGCGCGGTGCAGGAGGCCGATGTGCGGATCGGCGCGCTGGATCACTTCGCCGTCGAGTTCCAGCACGAGGCGCAACACGCCGTGCGCTGCCGGGTGCTGCGGACCGAAGTTGAGCGTGTAGTTCTTGATCTCTGCCATGACGTTCTCTTAGTGTTTCAGGCCGCCATAGCGATCCTCGCGGATCACGCGCGGCGTGATTTCCCGAGGCTCGATCGTCACCGGCTGATAGACGACGCGCTTCTCTTCCGGGTCGTAACGCATCTCGACATAGCCGGAGACAGGGAAATCCTTGCGGAACGGGTGACCGATGAAACCGTAATCGGTCAGGATGCGGCGCAGGTCGGGGTGACCTTCGAACACAATGCCGTACAGATCGAACGCTTCGCGCTCGTACCAGTTGGCTGAATTCCAGATCTCGACGACGGAGGGAATGAGCGGCACGTCGTCGTCGGGTGCGAACACGCGCACACGCAGGCGCCAGTTGTTCGTAATGGACAGCAGATGCAGGACGGCGGCAAAACGCGGACCGTCGTAAGCGCCTTCACCGTAGGTTTGATAGTCGATGCCGCAGAGGTCGATCAGCTGTTCGAAATGCAATTTCGCATCGTCGCGCAGACGCGTGGCCACTTCGAGGAAATCGTCTGCCTTCACGACGATGGTCAGCTCACCGATCGATTCGGTGATGCTCGTCAGGCGGCCGCCAAAGGCCGCCTCGAGGTTCGCTTTGAGGGTCTCGAGTTTGCTTGCCATATTGTGGGGGGCTTCGGCTTATTGACGGGCGATGGTGTTGGTGCGGCGGATCTTTGCCTGCAGCTGGATCACGCCGTACACCAGCGCTTCAGCCGTAGGCGGACAGCCCGGCACGTACACATCGACGGGCACGATCCGGTCACAGCCACGCACCACCGAGTACGAGTAGTGATAGTAGCCGCCGCCGTTCGCGCACGAACCCATCGAGATAACCCAGCGCGGCTCGGCCATCTGGTCATAGACCTTGCGCAGCGCCGGGGCCATCTTGTTGCACAGCGTGCCGGCGACGATCATCACGTCCGACTGACGCGGACTGGGACGAAACACCACGCCGAAACGGTCAAGGTCATAACGGGCGGCGCCCGCATGCATCATCTCGACGGCGCAACACGCAAGACCGAACGTCATCGGCCACAGCGAACCGGTGCGCGTCCAGTTGATTAGCTTGTCAGCCGTCGTGGTGACAAACCCTTCCTTCAAGACCCCTTCGATACTCATTTGTTTTCCACTCCAGACGGGCGGCGAGCCGTCGCCACCCATACACACCGGCGATTAACCCGTCATTCCCAGTCAAGGCCACCTTTCTTCCAGATATAGGCGAAGCCCAACAGGAATTCGAGCAGAAAAATCATCATCGAGATGAAGCCGGGCCAGCCGATATCGCGCAGAGCCACGCCCCACGGGAACAGGAATGCCGTTTCAAGGTCGAAGATGATGAAGAGAATGGCGACCAGGTAGTAGCGCACGTCAAACTTCATGCGCGCATCTTCGAAAGCTTCGAAGCCGCACTCATACGGTGCGTTCTTTTCGGTGTCCGGTCGATTCGGACCGAGGATCTTGCCGATACTGACCAGTGCTACGCCTAAACCGGTGCCCACGAGGAGGAACATCAATACGGGGAAATAGGCTGCGAGGTTCAAAGCTATCCTCAATCGGTTGGTTCTGAGTAACGTCAGGAGACGCGAACTACCTTGAACAACCCCTGACGCGAAACACTTCGGGATGCTTGAGGTTGAAAGCCCACAGCAAACACTACCCCAGAAGTGAAAATGCCAGCCGAAGCTGAAGCAAGCGGCTGGCATTAGATAACATTGGTGCCGACGGCGAGACTCGAACTCGCACAGCTTTCGCCACTACCCCCTCAAGATAGCGTGTCTACCAATTTCACCACGTCGGCACTGTCTGCAATCCGGGAACAACTTTTTGTAAAACCCGCGAATCGCTTCAAGACTTGAATTGTAACCCGGTTAAACAGTTTGTTCAACGCACAAACGTGTTTTCCTCGAAAATTTATTTCGGCACGTCCTGGCCTGGCGCGGAAGCTGCAGATGCGGCGACTGGAGCCGATGCATTAGCCGATGCCGACGCAGCAGGAGCAGCCGATGCCGCAACAGGCGCCGATGCAGCCGGCACGTTACCAAGCACACCTGCAGAAGGTTTCGAGTGATACGCGCCGAGGTAAGTCAGTGCCAACGTGGTGACGAAGAATACAGCTGCCAGTATCGCAGTGGTACGTGACAGAAAATTAGCAGAACCTGTCGCGCCGAAGAGGCTGCCCGACGCACCACTACCGAAAGCTGCGCCCATGTCGGCGCCCTTGCCGTGCTGCAGAAGCACGAGGCCGATGACACCCAGCGCCGACAGCAACTGCACGACAATGATCAACGTTTTCAAATACAGCATCACACTCACCTGAGTCTTTATTTAACCGCACAGCACCGCATGCTGCACGCAATGGGTCATCCTCGCCCGGGCATTCTGCCTTGATATCAGCGCGCGGCCGTTGCCGCGACAGCTGCACTGCAGATTGCCAGGAAATCCTTGTCCTTCAACGACGCTCCGCCGATCAAACCGCCATCGATGTCCGGCTGGCCGAACAGCTCTTCCGCGTTCTCCGGTTTCACGCTGCCGCCGTACAGCAGCGACACGTTCGCGGCATCGCCGCCCTTCGCCACGAGACGTGCGCGCAGAAACGCGTGCACGTCTTGCGCCTGCTGCGCCGTCGCGCTCTTGCCGGTGCCGATCGCCCACACAGGCTCGTAAGCGATGACGATGCGAGCGGCATCTTCAACCGACAGTTTCGCGAGCACAACATCGATCTGCTCGCCGACAATCTGCTCCGTCTTGCCGCATTCGCGCTCTTCGAGCGTCTCACCGACGCAGACGATCGGCGTCAAACCTGCTTCGAGCGCGCGTTGCGTCTTCAGCGCGACGACCTCAGCGCTTTCGCGATGATACGCACGCCGCTCGGAGTGCCCGACGATCGCAAGTGTGGCGCCGAATTCGGCAGCCATCTCGGCCGCGACTTCGCCCGTGTAGGCGCCCTGCGTGTACGCGGAGATATCCTGCACGCCCCACGCGACGCGACCGCTTTCGAGCAGCGTTTGCGCCTGCGCCAGATAGAGGCACGGCACACACACACCCACCCGCACATCGTCCGGAAGATCGTCTGCGCCGCGCGAGACCGCTTGCAGCAGCACGCGATTGTCGGCAAGCCGGCCATGCATCTTCCAGTTACCGACTACCAGTTTTGCTCGTTGTTTCGCCATCGTCTCGCCTGATTTATCGTGGTGCGGGTGATGAACGCGTCCGTTTCGTCGGCGCCCGGTACCCGGTCCGCATGCAAAAACCATGCAGAACGCGCAAAACGTGCGATTTTACTGTGTGCTGACAGACCCGGTCAAACTCAATTAAACGAGCGCTGTCAAGCGCCCGCGCCCCAATTCAGCACAATCTTGCCGACGTGCGTGCTGCTTTCCATCAGTTCGTGCGCCTTCGCGGCGTCAGCCGCGGGGAACACCTTGTAGATCACCGGCTTGATCGTGCCGTCTTCGAGATGCGGCCAAACATGCTCTTTCAGTTGCGCAGCGATCTTCGCCTTGAACTCGACAGGCCGCGGGCGCAGCGTCGAACCCGTGACCGTGAGGCGGCGCCGCAGAATCTCGTTCAGGTTCACTTCCGACTTCGCGCCACCCAGCAGCGCGATCACTACCAGACGACCTCCATCGGCCAGCGCCTTCAGTTCACGTGGCACATAACTGCCGGCGACCATATCGAGAATCACGTCGACGCCGCGATCGTTCGTGAGCGACTTGATCACCTCGACGAAGTCTTCCGTCTTATAGTTGATGGCGCGCTCGGCGCCGATCGCTTCGCACGCCCGGCACTTTTCGTCCGTGCCGGCCGTGGCGAACACGCGAAAACCCAGTGCATGCGCAATCTGGATCGCCGTCACGCCGATGCCACTCGAACCTCCCTGCACGAGGAACGTCTCGTTCTCGCCGCCCTCGCCTTTGCCGAGCATTGCACGGTCAAAAACATTGCTCCAGACCGTGAAGAACGTTTCGGGCAATGCCGCCGCTTCGATATCGGAAAAGCCTTTCGGCACAGGCAGACATTGCAGCAGCGGCACCGTTGCGTACTCGGCATAGCCGCCGCCCGCCATCAGCGCACACACGCGGTCGCCGATCTTCAGACCGAACGGATTGCGCTTTTCGTCGATGTTTCCGCCGACGATTTCTCCCGCCACTTCGAGCCCCGGCAGGTCCGACGCGCCCGGCGGTGGTGCATAGCCGCCCTTGCGCTGGAACACGTCCGGGCGATTCACGCCCGATGCGGCCACCTTGATCAGCACTTCGCCTGCCTTCGGCTCCGGCATCGGCCGTTCGGCGAGTTTCAAGACTTCCGGCGCACCGAATTCGGTGATTTCGATTGCGTTCATCGTCGTCTCTCCCAGGTCTGGATAGCGCTGCAAACCGGTCAGACAAAAACCGGTTCGCACTGCAATCCACCCTACATGAAAAACGGCCGGCGCGCTTTTGCGCTACCGGCCGTCCCGCTTTCACCGCGTTACTGCTGCGGCGTCGGCTCCGTCTGTGCTGCTTCGTTCAGGAGCGCTTTCGCCGACAGGCGCACGCGACCCTTCTCGTCCGTCTGAATGACCTTCACCTTCACTTGCTGGCCTTCCTTCAGGTAGTCATTGATGTCCTTGATGCGCTCGTTGGCGATTTCGGAGATGTGCAGCAGACCGTCCTTGCCCGGCAGCAGGTTGACGATCGCGCCGAAGTCCAGCAGCTTGAGCACCGTGCCTTCGTAAACCTGACCGACTTCGACTTCCGCCGTGATGTTCTCGATCCGCTTCTTGGCTTCCGCCATGCCTTCCGAGCTCGTGCTCGCGATCGTGACGACGCCGTCGTCGGAGATGTCGATCGTCGTGCCCGTTTCTTCCGTCAGCGCGCGGATCACCGAACCGCCCTTGCCGATCACGTCCCGGATCTTTTCCGGGTTGATCTTGATGGTGATCATGCGCGGCGCGTACGCCGACAGTTCCGTGTTTACGCCGGACACAGCCGAGGTCATCTTGCCGAGGATGTGCATGCGGCCTTCCTTCGCCTGTGCCAGCGCGACCTGCATGATTTCCTTTGTGATGCCCTGGATCTTGATGTCCATCTGCAGTGCCGTCACGCCGTCAGCCGTGCCCGCCACCTTGAAGTCCATATCGCCGAGATGATCTTCGTCGCCGAGGATGTCCGTCAGCACCGCGAACTTGTTGCCTTCGAGGATCAGCCCCATTGCGATGCCCGCGACGTGCGCCTTCATCGGCACGCCTGCGTCCATCAGCGCGAGACAGCCGCCGCACACCGATGCCATCGACGACGAGCCATTCGATTCGGTGATTTCCGACACGACGCGGATCGAGTAGCCGAACTCTTCGGCGCTCGGCAGGCACGCGGCCAGCGCGCGCTTCGCCAGACGGCCGTGACCGATTTCGCGGCGCTTCGGCGAGCCGACGCGGCCCGTTTCGCCCGTCGCGAATGGCGGCATGTTGTAGTGGAGCATGAAACGGTCGCGGTACTCGCCTTCGAGCGCGTCGATGATCTGCTCATCGCCCTTGGTGCCGAGCGTCGCGACGACGAGCGCCTGCGTTTCGCCGCGCGTGAAGAGCGCCGAGCCGTGCGTACGCGGCAGGACGCCCGTGCGGATTTCGATGGGGCGCACCGTGCGCGTGTCGCGGCCGTCGATACGCGGCTCGCCGTTCAGGATCTGCGAACGGACGATCTTCGCTTCGATGTCGAACAGCACGTTGCCCACCGACGCCTTGTCGGCTGCCACCGTGCCCGCTGCTGCCGCTTCTTCTTCGAGCTTGGCTTGCGTCGCAGCGTACACTTCCTTCAGCTTCGTCGAGCGAGCCTGCTTGTCGCGCGTCTGGTACGCCGACAGCAGTTCGTTGTAGGCGATTTCGTTGACGCGCGAGATCAGCGCTTCGTTCTTCGGCGCAGCCTGCCACTCCCACTCAGCCTTGCCGCCTTCACGCACCAGTTCGTGGATCGCGTCGATGGCCGTTTGCATCTGCTCGTGACCGAACACGACAGCGCCAAGCATCACGTCTTCCGGCAGTTGATCCGCCTCGGATTCGACCATCAGCACTGCGCGCTCCGTACCGGCGACGACGAGGTCCAGACGCGAGCCCTTGATCTGCGAGCGGGTCGGGTTCAGCACGTACTCGTTGTTGATGTAAGCAACGCGCGCAGCGCCGACGGGGCCGTTGAACGGCAGTCCCGACACAGCGAGCGCCGCCGACGCACCGATCAGCGCGGGGATGTCCGCGGGGACTTCAGGGTTGATCGACATCACGTGGATGACGACCTGCACTTCGTTGTAGAAGCCTTCCGGGAAGAGCGGACGCAGCGGACGGTCGATCAGTCGCGAGATCAGCGTTTCGCCTTCCGACGGGCGGCCTTCGCGGCGGAAGAAGCCACCGGGGATCTTGCCCGCCGAGTAGGTCTTTTCGATGTAATCGACGGTCAGCGGAAAGAAGTCCTGACCCGGCTTGGCCGTCTTCGCACCGACGACGGTGGCCAGCACCACCGTGTCTTCGACGTCGACGAGCACGGCACCGCTCGCCTGGCGGGCGATTTCGCCCGTTTCCATGCGAACCGTATGCTGGCCCCACTTGAACTCTTTGACGACCTTGTTAAACAGAGACATTTGTCCTCCTTGATCTTTGGTCATGCCGCGCCTGACCACACGCGGCATCGTCAGGACCGGAGCCTTTCGGGTAGAGGAGTGTTATGCCATTCCAGAGGATCGCGTGGATGCTTCCACTTGCACGCGAACCGCTGGAATGACACAGCGCCCTACCCTGAAGCCCGGCTTATTTCGTTTTACCCGCGGCGCAACCGGCACACCGAAGGGTTGATTCAACGACAAACTTCACATGAAGCGCACCGTTGAAAAACAAAATGCCTGTATCAGCGGAACTGACACAGGCATCTTGCTGACAGAAAGTCCGATGCGCCGGATTACTTACGCAGACCCAGCTTCTCGATCAGAGCGCGGTAACGATCAGCGTCCTTGCCCTTCAGGTAGTCGAGCAGCTTGCGACGGCGGCTCACCATGCGCAGCAGACCGCGGCGGCTGTGGTGATCCTTCGTGTGGGCCTTGAAGTGAACCGTCAGTTCGTTGATGCGCGTGGTCAGCAGAGCGACCTGAACTTCGGGGGAGCCGGTGTCGTTCGCACCGCGTGCGAATTGCGCGACGACGTCGGATTTCTTGATTTCAGCTACGGACATGTTGATTTCCTTTGAATCACAGGCGGTCACGGAAGAAGGGCCGTGCCGTGGGTTACAACCAAAACGAGTCGCGTATTGTAGCACAGCGCGCTCATCCGGCGAACCCTGTCATTTCGGGCCGCGCGGATGGACGTGCATCCGTCGTGCAGCCCGGCTTCCGTACGCCTTCACGGGCGCCTCATGCGGCAGGTCGTGACGGGCACCGTGCGCTCGGGTGCTAGCGCCAGCACGGTCCGGAAGCCATAGCCGGAGCCTTCGTTGTCGAAATGGACGCCCGGCGTGCCCACCCTGTCCATCTCCATCACGTAAAGGGGCTGGATCAACTGATGGTCGTCGGCGCGCATCCACGATGCACGAAATCCGTTGTCGTACTTCATTCCTTCCAGCGCTTTTGCGACTTTCTCCGGCTGGGCGCTCCCCGCACGGTTCATCGACGCGGCCAGCATCTCGATCATCAGCGGCATGCGTAGCACGGGGTAGTCGTCCCGCGCGGCCGGGAAGCGCTGCCGGAACGACGCATACCACGCGTCCGACGCCGCGCCGCCCGCGTTCGGATGCCAGTCGGCCACGGCGATGACGCGCCTGACGCCCGCATCGCCCAGCGCGGCCGGCGCGCCCAGGCTGTTGCCGTAAAAGGTGTAGAACTTCGTGTCGAGGCCTTGCTCCCGCGCCGCCTTCACGAGCAGCGTCAGATCGTTGCCCCAGTTGCCCGTGATCACGGCATCGGCGCCGCTCGCGCGAATCTTCGCGATGTACGGCGCGAAGTCCTTCACGCGTCCGACGGGATGAAATTCGTCGCCGACCACGCCGATATCCGGCCGCTTCGACGCGAGCGCCGTGCGCGCCAGCGTGCTCACGTCATGCCCGAAGCTGTAGTCCTGGTTCAGCAGATAGACCTTTTTCACGGACTTGTCCCGCTGGATCACGTCGGCGAGCGCGTCCATCCGCATTCCCGCGTGCGCGTCGAAACGAAAATGCCAGAAGCTGCAACTCGCGTTCGTCAGCGCGGGGTCGTCAGCGGAATAATTGAGGAAAAGCTCGCGGTTGTCCGGTTCGCGCGTGTTCTGCTTGTCGATCGCCGCGAGCAACGCGGCGGCCACGGCCGAGCTGTTGCCCTGCATGATGAAGCCGATGTGCCCGTCGGCGGCCGCGCGCAGTTGCACGAGCGCCTCTTCGGCGCTGCCTTTGCTGTCGAGAACGACGAGTTCCAGCGGATGTGCGCCGTCCGCGAGCTTCACGCCGCCGCGCGCGTTGACCGTTTCGACGCCGAAGCGCAGATTGCGCTCGACGGCCGCGCCGGCATTCGCAAACGGGCCGGACATGCCTTCGATCATCGCGATACGGATCGGCGCTCCCGTCGGCATGCCTTGCGCATGCGCACTCGCCGACGCTGCCAGCGTTATCGCCGCCATTATGGCTTGCAGCCACTTTGCCTTCATACGCATGCCCCGTCTGTCGATCGAAGCGCGGATCATAGGCCGGCGCACGGTCCGCAAGCAAGCGCTCAGCAGCGAAAGCCCGTGCCGGCGCGCGAACCGGCCGACAATCTTTTCATGCGACGCATGTCAAAATAACAATCAGGACAACAACAAGCCGTCATCGAACACCATTGGAGGTGTCATGTTCAACCGACTTTCATCCGTGCGCCCGGCGCGCGCCGCCCTCGCCGCCCTCGCTTGCACCCTCGTGCTGGCCGGATGTGCGCAGCCGTGGCAGAACTACCAGGCGGGCGCGGACCAGTCGACGATCGTCGCTCGCCTCGGGCCGCCGCGCGAGGTCTACGACCTGCCGGATGGCGGCAAACGGTTGATGTGGCCGACCCAGCCGATGGGAGAATTCACCACGGCCGCGGACATCGATGCGTCCGGCAAGATTGTGAACGTGCGTCAGGTACTGCAGCCGAACGAGTTCTATCGCGCAGAAATCGGCACGTGGACGCGCGACGACGTGCTGATCAACTTCGGACGTCCCGTCGAAACCAATTACTTCCCGCTGATGAAGCGCGAGGTGTGGACGTATCGATATCTGGAAGACAACTACTGGTACATGATGTACAGCTTCTACTTCGACGATCAGGGCATTCTGCGGCTGACGCAGAAGACGCCTGATCCGCTGCACGATCCGGATCGGCGCAACTTCTTCTGAAGTGCGTGACCGCCCAATGGCAAACCCGGGCAAACCCGCCTCGCAAAGCGGCTGTTGCATCAGGCGACGACGATAAAAACCCGCCATTGCGGGTTTTTTATCGCGGCCACGCGCAGCAGGCGGCCGTCAGATGTCCGCGCGTTGGGGATTCAGTTTGTCGGCGCCCGCATACAGACGGTTCAGCGCCGAAATA
The DNA here is from genome assembly GCF_000020045.1 of Paraburkholderia phymatum STM815. Classification (GTDB taxonomy): domain Bacteria; phylum Pseudomonadota; class Gammaproteobacteria; order Burkholderiales; family Burkholderiaceae; genus Paraburkholderia; species Paraburkholderia phymatum. Next base: position 2,268,318 of record NC_010622.1, read on the forward strand.
TACGCCTTCGCCGAAGCCGCAACGATATCCGGGTCCGTGCCCACGCCGTTCACGATGCGGCCCGCCTTTGACAGACGCACGGTCACTTCGCCCTGCGCCTGTGTGCCCGTCGTAATCGCGTTGACCGAGTACAGCAGCAATTCGGAACCGCTGCCGACTTCCGTTTCGATGGCGTTCAGCGTCGCGTCGACGGGGCCGTTGCCGTTCGCTTCGCCGACCACTTCCTTACCTTCGACCGAGAAGACAATGCGCGCGTGCGGACGCTCGCCCGTTTCCGAGTGCTGCGACAGCGACACGAACTTGTAGTGCTCTTTTTCCTGCGCTTCGGCCGACTCTTCTGTGACGATCGCAATGATGTCTTCATCGAAGATTTCGGCCTTGCGGTCCGCGAGTTCCTTGAAACGCTGAAACGCGAGGTTCAGTTCGCTCTCGCTGTCGAGCGAGATGCCGAGTTCCTGCAGCCGCTGCTTGAACGCGTTTCGGCCCGACAGCTTGCCGAGCACGATCTTGTTCGCGGTCCAGCCCACGTCTTCCGCGCGCATGATTTCGTAGGTGTCGCGCGCCTTGAGCACGCCGTCCTGGTGGATGCCCGACGCGTGCGCAAACGCGTTCGCGCCGACCACCGCCTTGTTCGGCTGAACGACGAAGCCGGTGATCTGCGACACGAGCTTCGACGCCGGCACGATCTGCGTCGTATCGATGCCAAGATCGAGGCCGAAGTAATCTTTGCGGGTTCTCACAGCCATCACGATTTCTTCGAGCGACGTGTTGCCCGCGCGCTCCCCGAGGCCGTTGATGGTGCATTCCACCTGACGCGCCCCGCCGATCTTCACACCCGCGAGCGAATTCGCGACGGCCATGCCGAGGTCGTTATGGCAGTGCACCGAAAAGACGGCCTTGTCCGAATTCGGGATGCGTTCGCGCAGTGTCTTCACGAGATTGCCATACAGTTCCGGCACCCCGTAGCCGACGGTGTCAGCGATGTTGATCGTCGTCGCGCCTTCCGCGATTACCGCTTCGAGCACGCGGCACAGGAAGTCCATGTCCGATCGGCTGCCGTCTTCCGGAGAGAATTCGACGTCGTTCGTGAACTTGCGCGCGAAGCGCACGGCCAGCTTCGCCTGCTCGAGCACCTGTTCCGGCGACATGCGCAGCTTCTTCTCCATGTGCAGCGGCGACGTCGCGATAAACGTGTGGATGCGGAAGTGGTCGGCGGGCTTGAGGGCGTCGGCGGCCCGCTGAATGTCCTTGTCGTTCGCGCGTGCGAGCGAGCAGATGGTGCTGTCCTTGATCATGCCGGCGATCGTGTGGATCGCGTCGAAGTCGCCGTTCGAGCTGGCGGCGAAGCCGGCCTCGATCACGTCGACCTTCATCCGCTCGAGTTGCTTCGCGATACGGATCTTTTCTTCCTTCGTCATCGACGCACCGGGCGATTGTTCGCCGTCGCGCAAGGTCGTGTCGAAAATGATGAGCTTGTCTGCCATCTCGGGTCTCCAGGGGGATTCGGTCAATTGGAATTGGAAAACGGAATTCGAGTGTTTGCGCCACCACCGCTGGCGACGCTAAACAACGAACGAGGCAGACGGAGGGCGAAAACGGTCAGCGCGGCAGGCGCGCTAGAGCTAGCTCACCTAGTAGCGGCGCGCCGGCTTGAAGAGACAGGAAGGAGAACTGGGAAAGTGCCATGCCAGCGACTATAGCGGCAATCCTGAATTCGTGCAATTGAGGTTTGTTTTTGCCCTTCGGGCGGGTCCCATGTCGGGTTTCGGTGTCGGGCGTGAAGTTGGCGCTTTCACTGGCATCCGCTCTGTGCATCTGGTTTGCTGGCGTTGCCCCGGTGCCGGACAACACCAGCAAACTACAAACATCACGCGGATACCAGCCTGAAGCCAACAATGGGCGACCGCGGGCGACCGCGTCGCAGGCAAAAAACAAAACGTAAACCTTATCCCGGCCGCTGCGACGATCGGGCTGGATTTCCCATCCCGCGCATCACGCGATAGCCCCAGAACACATATCCGGAAAAACCGTACAACACGAAGAGACCGAACAACATCAGCGGCGGATCCGACGACACGAGCACAAACGCGACCACCACCAGCAGAATTGCCGCGAACGGCACGCGATGCCGCACATCTAGCGCCTTGCCGCTGTAGAACGGCGCGTTCGACACCATCGTCACACCCGCATAAATGGTCAGCGCAAACGCAACCCAAGGCAGCCACACGAGTTTCAAAGGGACCCGATTGTCTGTCGCCAGCCACACGAACCCCGCGATCAGCGCGGCGGCGGCAGGACTCGGCATGCCCTGGAAAAAGCGCTTGTCCACGACGCCGATATTCGTGTTGAAACGCGCCAGACGCAGCGCCGCGCCCGAGCAATAAACGAACGCTGCGAGCCAGCCCCAGCGCCCCAGATCCTTCAGGATCCACTCGTACATCACGAGCGCCGGCGCAACCCCGAACGACACCATGTCCGACAGGCTGTCGAACTGCTCGCCGAATGCACTTTGGGTATGCGTCATACGCGCGACGCGTCCATCCATGCCGTCGAGCACCATCGCGACGAATATCGCAATGGCGGCGACTTCGAAACGCACGTTCATCGCCTGCACGACGGCGAAGAAGCCGCAGAATAGCGCGGCCGTCGTGAACGCATTAGGCAACAGGTAGATGCCGCGCTTGCGCAGAAACTGCTGACGCGCGGCACGGCGACTGTCGATCACGGACTCCGCGACCACGGGCGGTTTGTTGCGCCGGAACGGACGCGGCTGCGGCGCACCGCTGCTACGAGGACGACGCGGTTTGAATGCGGCCATCGAACCCTCCCTGTGCCGCTTTACAGCTCAGCCAGAATCGTGGACGACGCCGACACCTTTTCGCCGATCGACACACGCGGACGGCTGCCCACAGGAAGATATACATCGACCCGCGATCCGAAACGGATAAAGCCATAACGCTGCCCGCGCGTCAGCGGCTCGCCCGCGCGTACGTAGCAGAGGATGCGTCGCGCGATCAGACCGGCAATCTGCACCGACGTCACCGTCGCGCCGCTCGCCGTTTCGATGACGATTGCGTTACGTTCGTTTTCGGTCGACGCCTTGTCCACGGCGGCGTTCAGATACGCGCCCGGAAAATATTCGACCTTCGAGATCGCACCATCCACGGGCGAGCGCTGCGAGTGCACGTTGAACACGTTCATGAATACGCTGATCTTCAGCGCTTCGCGGTTCGCATAGGGATCGTGCGCCGTTTCGACGGCGACGATGCGGCCATCGGCCGGGCACAGCACCGCGTTGGCCTGGGTCGGAATTGGACGCGCCGGGTCGCGGAAGAACTGCACCACGAAGATGAGCAACAGCCAGAAAATCCAGGCAATGCCGAACCCTGCGACGAAGTGGATCAACAACGCAACGACGGCCGCGATGGCGATAAACGGCCAGCCTTCGCGCGCGATGATCGGATGGGGGTAATTCATAAGGTTGGGTTCAGTCTTTTTAAAAACCGTAGGATAGCAAAAGCCGCCCAGGGTTCAGCACACCTGGACGGCTTTTTGAGGCTTCCGGCGCATTTCGTGCGCCGGAGTGCGAAAAACGGGCAGATTAGTTCTTCGACTGATCGACCAGCTTGTTCTTCGCGATCCACGGCATCATCGCGCGCAGCTTCGAGCCGACCTGCTCGATCTGGTGCTCGGCCGTGATGCGACGACGCGATTGCAGCGTCGGTGCGCCAGCGCGGTTTTCGAGGATGAAGCTCTTCGCGTACTCGCCCGTCTGGATGTCCTTCAGGACTTCCTTCATCACCTTCTTCGTGTCTTCGGTGATGATGCGCGGGCCCGTCACGTACTCGCCGTACTCGGCGTTGTTCGAGATCGAGTAGTTCATGTTCGCGATGCCGCCTTCGTAGATCAGGTCGACGATCAGCTTCAGTTCGTGCAGGCACTCGAAGTACGCCATTTCCGGCGCGTAGCCTGCTTCGACCAGCGTCTCGAAACCAGCCTTGATCAGGTCGACCGTACCGCCGCACAGCACGGCCTGCTCGCCGAACAGGTCGGTTTCCGTTTCTTCGCGGAAGTTCGTTTCAATGATGCCGGCCCGGCCGCCGCCGTTCGCCGCTGCGTACGACAGCGCGATGTCGCGCGCTGCGCCCGATTTGTCTTGTGCAACCGCGATCAGGTGCGGCACGCCGCCACCTTGGGAGTACGTGCCGCGCACCGTGTGGCCCGGCGCCTTCGGCGCGATCATGATGACGTCCAGATCGGCGCGCGGGATCACCTGGCCGTAGTGCACGTTGAAGCCGTGCGCGAATGCGAGCGCCGCGCCCTGCTTGGCGTTGGCGTGCACTTCCTTCGCATAGACCTCGGCGATCTGCTCGTCGGGCAGCAGCATCATGACGACGTCGGCGCCCTTCACGGCTTCCGCCACTTCCTTCACCGTCAGACCTGCGTTCTCAGCCTTGCTCCACGATGCGCCGCCCTTGCGCAGACCCACCGTGACGTTCACGCCGCTTTCCTTCAGGTTCAGCGCGTGCGCATGGCCTTGCGAGCCATAGCCGATGATGGTGACCTGCTTGCCTTTGATGAGGGAGAGGTCGGCGTCCTTGTCGTAGAAAACTTTCATGTCTGTTCCTTGGCGAAATTCAGAAAAATTCAAAGCTGCGTGTGTATGTTGCGTGGAGCCGGATGCCTGACGCAACGCCCGGCTCCGATCGAACTGCTGTCAAACCTTCAGGATACGCTCGCCGCGTCCGATGCCCGAACCGCCCGTGCGGACCGTTTCGAGAATCGCGGTAGCGTCGAGCCCTTCGATGAATGCGTCGAGCTTCTCGCTCGCGCCCGTCAGTTCGATCGTGTAGGTCTTTTCGGTGACGTCGATGATGCGGCCGCGGAAAATATCCGACATCCGCTTCATCTCCTCACGTTCCTTGCCGACCGCCCTTACCTTGATCAGCATCAGCTCGCGCTCGATGTGGGCGCCCTCGGTCAGGTCAACCACTTTCACCACCTCGATCAGGCGGTTCAGATGCTTCGTGATCTGTTCGATCACGTCGTCCGAGCCAATGGAAACGATGGTCATGCGCGACAGCGAACGGTCTTCGGTCGGCGCCACCGTCAAGGTTTCAATGTTGTAGCCGCGTGCGGAGAACAGGCCGACCACGCGCGACAGCGCGCCCGGTTCGTTTTCCAGCAAAACGGAAATGATGTGTCTCATGTTCGCTTCTTCCAGATGTCGATGTATGCGATGCGTGCTGTCCGCGCCGCTACGTCCGCTCCCGTCTTTCGTGGAGACGCGCACGACGTAGCCGGCGCCGGAAAGCGCTCGTTATAGATCTTCCGACCCGAGGAGCATCTCCGTGATGCCCTTGCCGGCCTGAACCATCGGCCAGACGTTTTCGGTCGGATCGGTCTGGAAGTCGAGAAACACCGTGCGGTCTTTCAGGCGCAGCGCTTCCTTCAGCGCCGGTTCCACGTCGGCGGTCTTTTCGATCCGCATGCCGACGTGGCCGTACGCTTCGGCGAGCTTCACGAAATCGGGCAGCGCATCCATGTAGGAATGCGAATAGCGCTTGCTGTATTCGATCTGCTGCCACTGGCGCACCATGCCCAGATAGCGGTTGTTGAGCGAGATGATCTTGACGGGCGTCTCATACTGCTTGCAGGTGGACAGCTCCTGGATGCACATCTGGATCGAGCCTTCGCCCGTGATGCAGAGCACGTCGTCGTCCGGGTGCGCCATCTTCACGCCCATCGCCGCCGGCAGGCCGAAGCCCATCGTGCCGAGACCACCGGAATTGATCCAGCGACGCGGCTTGTTGAAGCGATAGAACTGTGCCGCCCACATCTGGTGCTGACCGACGTCGGAACACACGAAGGCATTGCCGTCCGTCAGTTCCCACGCCTTTTCCACCACGTATTGCGGCTTGATGATGTCGCTCTCGCGGTCGAACTTCAGGCAGTCTTTCGCACGCCAGGCTTCGATGTCCTTCCACCAGTCGGCGAGCGCCGCCGTGTCGGGGCCATGCTCGGCCGTCTGCAATTGCTCGATCAGTTCCTTCAGCACTTCCTTCACGTCGCCGACGATCGGGATATCGACCTTCACGCGCTTCGAAATCGACGACGGGTCGATGTCGATGTGGATGATCTTGCGCGGGCGCGATGCGAAGTGGCTCGGATCGCCGATCACGCGGTCGTCGAAACGCGCGCCGATCGCGATCAGCACGTCGCAGTGCTGCATCGCCATGTTGGCTTCGTACGTGCCGTGCATGCCGAGCATGCCGAGAAATTTCTTGTCGCTCGCGCGGTAGCCGCCCAGTCCCATCAGCGTGTTCGTGACGGGATAGCCGAGCAGATCGGCGAACTGGTTCAGTTCGCGCGACGCATCCGCGAGGATGATGCCGCCGCCCGTATAGATGTAGGGGCGCCTGGCGGACAGCAGCAGCGCCACGGCCTTGCGGATCTGGCCCGAATGGCCCTTCGTGACCGGGTTGTACGAGCGCAGCGACACGCTCTTGATCGGTTCGTACTGGCACGGCGCCTTCGACACGTCTTTCGGAATGTCGATCAGCACCGGGCCGGGACGGCCGGTTCGGGCGATGTAGAAAGCTTTCTTGACGGTGGCGGCAAGATCGCGCACGTCCTTCACGAGGAAGTTGTGTTTCACGCAGGGACGCGTGATGCCGACCGTGTCGCACTCCTGGAACGCATCCTGGCCGATCGCGGCAGTCGGCACCTGGCCGCTGATGACGACCATAGGGATCGAATCCATATAGGCCGTCGCGATGCCCGTCACGGCATTGGTGACGCCGGGCCCGGAGGTCACGAGGCAGACGCCGACCTTGCCGGTCGAGCGTGCGTAGGCGTCAGCGGCGTGGACTGCGGCCTGCTCGTGGCGCACGAGGACGTGCTGGAATTTGTCCTGCTTGTAAAGCTCGTCGTAGATGTAGAGTACCGAGCCGCCGGGATAGCCCCAGACGAATTCGACTTCTTCGTCGGCCAGTGCCTTCATGAGCACGGTGGCGCCGATAGAGTCGGCTTCGTGGTGTGGTGTGGTATCCGACGTGGAGAATTCCGCGCTGGGCATATTCATCGTTCACCTTTCGAATTTTCGGCAAAAAATTGATCGGGTGCTCTCTGCCGGGCTTGTGGCTCGGGTTCAAGCGGCGCGTCCAGTTTGACAGGAAGGCTTCTTGGGCCAACCTCAAATGAGACAAGTCACTTATGTTGCGAACCGTAGACGATATCGACGATACGCCCAATGGTCAAGCAAATATTTCCATGATTGACGACGCCCGCCCTTTCGTCGTCCACTTCTGACCGTTTTACGGGCGGCTTACGCAGGCCTGGAACAGACAGCATGAACTGCGACTGAAGGCTGGATGCAAGGTGCGGGTGCCGCGTTTTTCCCCGGATCGGGTGAAAGTTTGTTAGCATCCGCGGGTTTTACGACATTTTTCGACCGATTCCGCGCACATTCGCTGCGCCGACCCCCAAACGGATGGCATCAGACAAGGAACTCGCCGATTTTCTGGCGGGCGTCGAAAGGCGCGCGTTCAAGCAGACGGTCTACGCCGTGCGGGACGACGACGCGTCGCTCGACATCGTGCAGGACGCGATGATCAAGCTCGCCGAAAAATACGGCGATCGTCCGGCTGCTGAGCTGCCGCTTTTGTTTCAGCGTATTCTCCAGAATGCGATGCACGACTATTTCCGTCGGCAGAAGGTGCGCAACACCTGGGTAAGCCTGTTTTCGTCGCTGGGCAATGCCGACGACGAAGACTTCGACCCGCTGGAGACGTTCGAAAGCCAGGACGGCTCGACGGGCGTGGAAAGCAGCGAGCAGCAGCTCGAGCGCGAACAGGTTCTGCAGCTGATCGACGACGAAATCCAAAAATTGCCGGCACGTCAACGGGAGGCGTTTCTGATGCGTTACTGGGAAGATATGGATGTCGCTGAGACTGCTGCTGCGATGGGCTGCTCGGAAGGCAGTGTGAAAACGCACTGTTCGCGAGCCACGCACACGCTGGCGCAAGCGCTCAAGGCCAAAGGAATCACGCTATGAGCTCCGCTCTCGAAACAAAAGAACTCGAGTTTGCGCGGCAGCTGCGCCGAGCACTCGACGAAAACGCTGCCCGCATTCCACCCGCTACGACCGACCGGCTCGCTGCCGCGCGCCGTGCCGCCCTCGCTCGCAAGAAGCCCGAAGCCGTGCAGGCGCCCGTCTTCGCGCCCGTGTTCGTCGGCGCAGGCACGCTCGCCCATCTGCCGCAGCCGGAGAGCTCGCGCCGCCTGCCGCGCCTGCGCAAGCTCGCGCTCGCGTGGCCGGTACTCGCGCTTGTCATTGGCCTTGCAGGCATTGCGTGGTGGGAAGACCATCAACGCACAGCCGAACTCGCCGATATCGACGCCGCCATGTTGAGCGACGACTTGCCGCTCAATGCCTATCTCGATCACGGGTTCAACGCGTACCTGACGCGCAGCAACCACTGACCGGGAGAGTTGACGGGTGAGTTACAAGCGCGGCCTAGCCGTTGTGTCCGGATGCGTGATTGCAGCCTTGGTGTCATTCGCCGCCACCTATCCCCGCTTCTACCCGACACCCACGCCTGTCGCGGCGCCTGCGGGCGGCACGCCCGTGAAAGCGGCTGCCCCGGCGCTGACCGTCGAACTTCCGGGCCTGCCTATTTCCACCAGTCCGCTCGCATGGTCGAAGCTGACCAGTGCCGACCATGTCGCGCTCGCGCCGTTCGAAACACAATGGGACGGCTTCAGTGAAGAGCGCAAACGCAAGTGGCTGAAAATTGCGTCGCGCTATCCGAAGATGACGCCGGAAGCGCAAAAGCGCCTGCACGAGCGCATGGCCGAATGGGTCCGCATGACGCCCGAACAGCGGCGTGTCGCGCGCGAGAACTATCAGGTGTCGAAGGAACTGCCGCGCGAGGCGCGCCAGAGCGCGTGGAAGGCGTATCAGCAGTTGCCTGAAGAACAGAAGCAGAAGCTCGCCGCCAGCGAGCACAAGCGGCGGCCGACCGTCGTCAGCGCACCGCCGTCGGGCAAATCCGAAATCAAGGACATCAACCGGCTGGTAAACGGCAAGGACAAGCTCGCCAGCGTGCCGATGCCGCCGGCGACGGCAGGCGCTTCCGCCGGCGTCGCGGGGGCCGCGCAGGGCGCGCCCGCGATTCCTGCCGCCGGCAGTTTCGTGCCGGCTACGCCGACGCCAGTCTCGCCTTCCGAGGCTCCTTCCATCTTCAACGGCTCATAATCCATTCCAGGGAGCCGGCATCGTGCGGGCTCATCAACGGCAACCGAGGCTCAGCCCGTGTCCACTTCCGTCGACTCCGCAGCCGTGCCGCCCCCACGCGAATCCTTAGAACCCGCTGTGCCGACTGTGCGCCGGCGGCTCGCCACGTTGATGTACGAAGGCGTGCTGCTGTTCGGCGTCGTTTTCTTCGCGGGATATCTGTTCAGCACGCTCACGCAGCAGCGCAACGGGCTCGTGCATCACAGCTGGCTCGCCGCGTGGGTGGGCCTCGTAGTCGGCGTGTATTTCGTGTGGTTCTGGACGCACGGCGGCCAAACCCTGCCGATGAAGACCTGGCGCTTGCGGGTGGTGCGCGCGAGGGATGGCGCGAAGGTTTCCGTGGCACGTGCTGTTTCGCGATATGTGTTCGCGTGGCTGTGGTTCTTGCCGCCGTTGGCTTTGCATCCTCTGCTTGGCCTCGCTGTGCCGCAGACGCTCGTGCTTGCCGGTGGGTGGTTTGTTCTTTATGCCGCGGGCGCAAGGATAGGGGTCGGGCGGCAGTTTCTTCATGATCGGCTTGCCGGGACCAAGGTCGTTGCCGTCGGCCGATGAGTTTTTTTTGCCTGCGGCGCAGTCGATGAATTTGTCTGCCGCGCGTCGATGCCGGTTTCCGGTTTTTCGCTTTCACTGGCATGCGCGCTTCTGGTTTGCGGGCGTTGACCCTGCGTGAGGCAAAAGAAGCCTGCTCAAATCACGACTTCTTGACCTTCGCCCACGGCTCTCAACGTCGCCCATCCTTCACGCGGCAGTCAGCCGGTCAATGGCCGCTGGCAGCGCACTATTCGCCGCCCTCACCCGCTTCAATCGCTTCCTCCCCGGCCCACGTCATCGGATCGCGTCGCGCCGTTCGCGGCAAACGATGTGTCGGCTTTTCGAGTCGCGAAGCCCATCGGCTTTCCCGATGCGTAGCCATTTCGCACGCCATATCGCGTTGCACCGAACGGGCAGTTCGCGATACGTAATAAGAACTTCTCGTGAATGTCATGGCTCCGTCATGCAGCAATGGCGCAATGCGGGTACTGCAACTCGACGCGTGAGCCATGGACAACAACACGTCCGCGACTTCCCTCTTCCGCCAGACCGGCCCGAGCGTCGATCCCGTCGCTTTCGGCCTCCGCTCCTCTTCAACCAGCCTGCCGCCGATCCCGAGTCTGCCGACGACGCCGACGCCTTCCGAAAGCCATCACGACGACGATCACCAGAACTCGCACCGTTATCGCACGATCTGGCTGTCCGATATTCACCTCGGCTCCGGCGGCTGCCAGGCGAAGTATCTGCTCGACTTTCTTCGGCATAACGAATCGGAGTACCTGTATCTCGTCGGCGACATCATCGACGGATGGCAGCTGAAGAAGGGCTGGTACTGGCCGCAGGCGCACAACGACGTTGTGCAGAAGATCCTGCGCAAGGCGCGCAAGGGGACGCAGGTCGTGTACATCCCCGGCAATCACGACGAAGGCGCGCGCCAGTTTTGCGATCTCGCGTTCGGCGACATCCACGTGCGTGGCGAAGCGTTTCACACGACGCTTCAGGGCAAGCGCCTGTGGATCGTGCACGGCGATCTGTTCGACGGCGTAATCCAGCACGCGAAGTGGCTCGCGTATCTCGGCGACACGCTGTACACGATGATTCTCGTGCTGAACCGCTGGTTCAACCGGATTCGGATCAAGCTCGGCTTCCAGTACTGGTCGCTGTCGCAGTACCTGAAGCATCAGGTGAAAAACGCCGTCAACTTCATCTCCGCATTCGAGAACGTAATGACGGACGAAGCGCGCCGCCGCGGCTGCGACGGCGTCGTGTGCGGGCATATTCACAAGGCCGAGATCCGCGAGATCGACGGCGTGCTGTATTGCAACGACGGCGATTGGGTCGAAAGCCTGTCGGCGCTCGTCGAGACGCACCAGGGCGAGCTGAAGGTGATCTACTGGACCGTGATGCGCTCGCCGGACGAGGCGAACGCGTCGAAGGCGCGCGCAGCGACGGCGTGACGCGCGCCACCACTACTACGAGAGGGCCATTCGCATGAAGATCATGATCGTCACCGATGCGTGGGAACCGCAGGTCAACGGCGTCGTGCGCACGCTGAAGAACACGACGCGCGAACTGACGGAAATCGGCCACACCGTCGATCTGCTGACGCCGCTCGAGTTCAAAACGATTCCGTGCCCGACGTATCCGGAGATTCGCCTGTCGCTGCTGCCGAAACGCCATCTGCGCCAGCGCATCGACGAGTTCGGGCCCGACGCGCTGCACATTGCGACGGAAGGCCCGCTCGGCCTCGCCGCGCGCGCGTATGCGATCGCGCACAAGCTGCCGTTTACGACCGCGTATCACACGCGCTTTCCCGAATATGTGCAGGCGCGCTTCGGCATTCCCGTCGCGTGGACGTACCGCTTCCTGCACTGGTTCCACAAGGCATCGCTTGCCGTGATGGCGCCGACACCCGTCGTCAAGACCGACCTCGAAAAGTTCGGTTTCACGAACGTCGTGCTGTGGACGCGCGGCGTCGATCTCGAGATCTTCCGGCAGATGGACTCGAAGGTGCTGAACACCGCGCGGCCGATCTTCCTGTATGTGGGGCGCGTGGCCGTCGAGAAGAATGTCGAGGCGTTCCTGAAGCTCGATTTGCCCGGCTCGAAGTGGGTGTGCGGCGAAGGCCCGGCTCTCGCCGAACTGAAGTCGCGCTACCCGACAGCCAATTATCTGGGCGTGCTGACGCAGGCGGAACTCGCAAAGGTCTATGCGGCGGCCGACGTGTTTGTATTCCCGAGCAAAACCGATACGTTCGGCCTCGTGCTGCTCGAAGCGCTGGCGTGCGGCACGCCGGTCGCCGCGTATCCTGTGACGGGTCCCATCGACGTGCTCGGCGACGGCGGCGCGGGCGCGATGCATGAGGATTTGCACGAAGCCTGCCTGCAGGCGCTGAAGATCGATCGCAACCATGCACGCGCATGGGCCGAGCGGTTCTCGTGGAAGGCGGCCTCCGAACAGTTCGCTGCGCATCTCAAGCCGCGGCCGCGCTCCACGTACAGCGAGGAAAGCACTGCCGCCTGATCGGTCCGACGCGCAAGCGCCCTCACTTCTCGCCACGCCCATGCAAACGAGACCATCGAACGCGTTGCGCGCGTCACCGCAGGCATCGCTGCGCGACGCCAGGACAGGAGCACCGCAGACCGTGCACGACAGCGAGCCGTTCGACGACGTACACGAGATGCACGAAGACGGCGCGCCGCGCTCGCGTTATGCTGGAGAGTCCAGACCTGTTCCAGCGAGTCCATCCGTTATGTCGTCCACGACGCGTGCGCGCACGTCGCATGATTCGGCGCCTGCCGGCGGCGATGTGCCTTCGCAGGCCGAGGCGCATGAGCCGCATGAGCCGCTCGGTCCTGATGATCCGCTTGCACCGCTGCCCTTCAATCCCTATAAGGGCAATCGCGGCATCACACGCGCATGGCATGCGATGAAGAATTCGTTTGCCGGATTTCGGGTCGCGATTCGCGAGGAAAGCGCGTTTCGGCAAGAACTGACGTTGGCTGCGATTCTCGTGCCGTGCGGGATTTTTGTGCCCGTCGATGCGGTGTCGCGCGTTTTGCTGCTCGGCTCCGTGTTTCTCGTGCTTATCGTCGAGTTGCTGAATTCCAGCGTCGAGGCTGCTATTGACCGGATTTCTCTCGAGCGCCACGAGTTGTCCCGGCGTGCCAAGGATCTCGGCAGTGCGGCCGTGATGGTCGCGCTTTTTATCTGTGTGATGACTTGGGGTTTGTTGGTCGGGCCTCTAGTGGTCCACTGGATTGCTGCCGTTTTGCCTTAGCGGTTTTGAGTTCGTCTGCGACGGCCTGGTGTCGGTTTGTGTTTTCGCTGGCCCACATGCGACCACATCCAGCCTCTTCCCGCCCCGCCGTCTGCGAACAGAACGCTCGGTTTATAATCGTAAAAAGCCTCAAAACAGCCAACCAAGACGGATGGAGACGCGCGCCGCACAAACGGGCGTGTCAACCCGCCCGTCAACCCCCCTGGGCCGGACGACATGGAAGCCAAACCTCCCCGCCGCACGCGCGAACGGATTCTCGAACTATCGTTGAAGCTCTTCAACGAAATCGGTGAGCCGAACGTCACGACGACGACGATCGCCGAGGAAATGGAGATCAGTCCAGGCAACCTGTACTACCACTTCCGCAATAAAGACGACATTATCAACAGCATCTTCAGCCAGTTCGAGCAGGAGATCGAAAAGCGTCTGCGTTTCCCGGAAGACCATCGCGCAACCATCGACGAAATGTGGTCGTATCTGCAGTACATGGTCGACTTCACCTGGCGCTACCGCTTCCTTTATCGTGACCTGAACGACCTGCTCGCACGCAACCGCACGCTCGAAACACACTTCAAGCAGATCATCAGCCATAAGGTGCGCTTTGCAAGCCAGTTCTGCGAGCAACTCGTCGCCGACGGCGAAATGGTCGCGACACCCGACGAAATCAAGGTCATCGCGACCAACATCGGCGTGATCGCAACATACTGGCTGTCGTATCAGTTCGTGATGAACCCGCGCAAATACAACGAGCAGGAAACGATTCGCGCAGAGCTGCATCAGGTGAGCGTGCAGATCGTGTCGCTGATGGCGCCGTATCTGCGCGGCCGCTCGCGCGAACTGTTCGACGACCTCGTGTCCGGCAAGCATCCGCAACGCGAGTTCTACGACTATCTGCCGCCGCGCGAACCTCGTAACGAATCGAAGGACAGTTGAAGATGAAGTCAGTCTGCGTCTATTGCGGCTCGTCGGACGGAGCCAAACCGCTGTATCGCGAGGCCGCCAAAGCATTCGGCCGCGCGCTCGTCGCGGCGAACCTGTCGCTCGTCTATGGCGGCGGCAAGGTCGGCCTGATGGGCGTGATCGCCGATGAAGTGATGGCCGCAGGCGGCCGCGCAATCGGCGTCATCCCCGAACTGCTGGTCAACAAGGAAGTCGGTCACGACGGCCTGTCGGAACTGCACGTCGTGCCCAACATGCACCATCGCAAGAAGATGATGGCCGACCTGTCCGATGCGTTCGTCGCCATGCCGGGCGGCGCGGGCACGCTCGAAGAGCTGTTCGAAGTCTTCACGTGGGCACAGCTCGGCTATCACCAGAAAGCCGTGGCCGTGCTCAACATCGACGGCTTCTACGATCCGCTGATCTCCATGCTCGAACACACGGTGCAGGAAGGCTTCATGCGCCAGGCGTATTTCGACATCCTGCAGGTCGACAGCGACCCCGCCGCGCTGATCGGCAGGCTGCAACGCTATCAGCCGCCTTTGCAGGACAAATGGGCGGACCGGCGCGAGCGCGTCTGACGCACGCCTCGCTCATGCGCTTCACCAGCCGGGAGGACACATGACGAAAGTGGTTCTGATCACGGGCGCGAGCCGCGGCATCGGCCGCGCGACGGCGCGCCTGCTCGGCGCGCGCGGCTGGTCCGTCGGCGTGAACTACGCGAGCAACGAAGCGGCCGCAAAAGAAACGGCCGCCGAAGTCGGACGTGCGGGCGGGCACGCACGCCTGATCGCGGGCGACGTCGCCGACGAAGCGCAGGTCGTCGCGATGTTCGACGCGCTGGAACAGGCCTATGGGCGCATCGACGCGCTCGTGAACAACGCCGGCATCGTCGCGCCTTCGATGCCGCTCGCCGACATGGACGCGGCGCGTCTGAAGCGCATGTTCGACGTCAACGTGTACGGCGCGTACCTTTGCGCACGCGAAGCGGCCCGGCGCATGTCGAAAGACCGCGGCGGGCATGGCGGCGCGATCGTGAACGTGTCGTCGGCGGCGTCGCGGCTCGGCTCGCCCAACGAGTACGTCGATTACGCCGGCTCGAAAGGCGCCGTCGACACGATGACCATCGGTCTCGCGAAGGAACTCGGGCCGCAAGGCATTCGGGTGAACGCCGTTCGCCCCGGACTGATCGACACCGACATCCACGCGAGCGGCGGCCGTCCCGACCGCGCCGCGGTGCTCGGCGCGCAGACGCCGCTCGGCCGTCCCGGAACGGCCGACGAAGTCGCCGAAGCCATCGTCTGGTTGTTGGGCGACGCGTCGTCGTATGTGAACGGCGCACTGCTCGACGTCAGCGCCGGCCGCTGACGCACCCGTCTTCCCTCTTCCTTCCCCGCAGAATGCACGGCGCTTCGTCAGAAGCGGCGTGCGTCAGCGCGCTTTCTCTTTTTCGCGCTTTACCAACGCTTTGCTGGCGAAGTTGCATCCGCCAAGAATGCTCGTAACTATTTGTAATATTTGGTCGATAAAATGAGACTAATCGTCCTCGAAACAGGGCGGACGTCATATCGATAAAAGGATCGTGGCCCACGTTGTCGCGTTCCAAGGCCAGAGATCTTTCGTCATGCAGCAGCAGAATCCCTCGAAGAAGTGGCGCTGGGGAGCGGCCGCCCTCTCGGCGCTATACGCGCTATGCGGAGCGTGGGCGGCGCCCAGGCGCGCCGACCCGGCCATCGACACCGATACCGCGACGCCTCTTCCCGCCGGTTCGGCCGCCCCGCGCCTGATCCGCAAGCTCGCCGCTTCGCGTGCGGCGCGATGGACGATCGCCATCGCGATTGTCTGCGCATGGTTGTTGCCCGGCACGCTCGGCCACGATCCGTGGAAGCAGGACGAGACCTACACGTTCGGCATCGTCCAGCACATGCTCGATACGGGCGACCTCGTCGTGCCGACGAACGCGGGCCAGCCATTCGTCGAGAAGCCGCCCATCTACGACTGGGTTGCATCGGGCACGGCGTGGCTCCTGAGCCGCTACCTGCCGCTGCACGATGGCGCACGCATTGCAAGCGCCCTCTTCGGGATGCTGACGCTGTTATGCCTTGCGGGTCTCGCGCGGCGTTCGACGGACGCCGAACGCTGGTTTGATCTGCGCGTGATCGGTTCGCTTGCGTTGTTCGGGGGAACGCTCGTCGTCGTCAAACATGCGCACGACATGATGACGGACGTCGCGCTAATGGCGGGCGCCGCGCTCGGCTTTTGCGGACTGTTCGAACTGGTGCTGTCCGTTCAGGACGACGCATCGACGGGCACTGCCGATTCGCGCCGGCACGATCCGCAACGCGACGCCCAGGCGGCCGGGATGTTCGGCGCCGGTGTCGGCATCGCGCTACTGTCGAAGGGACTGTTCGTGCCGCTCGTGTTCGGTGCGACTCTTTGTGCGGCGCTCGCGCTCTACCCCGCTTGCCGGAGCAACGTGCGCTTCGCACGCGCGCTCGCGCTGGCGGCATGCGTCTTCGCGCCGTTCGCGCTGATCTGGCCGCTCTGCTTTTACCTGCGCTCAGAGGCGCTGTTCAAGGTCTGGCTGTGGGACAACAACGTCGGGCGGTTCTTCGGTTTCTCCGTGCCCGAACTGGGCTCGGAAAACGACAACCGGCTGTTCGTGCTCAAGACGATGCTCACGGTCGGCTTTCCTGTCGTGCCGCTCGCGCTCGTCGCGCTTGCCGGAACGGCGCGCAGTGGATGGCGGCAACTGTGCGATCCGCGCATTGCGCTGCCGCTGGTCTTCGCGGGCACCGGCTTCGCAGTACTGCAAACCTCGGCAACCGTCCGCGAGTTGTACATCCTGCCGTTCATTGCGCCGCTCGCGCCGCTCGCCGTGCGCGCGATCGAACGGCTGCCGCAGCGGATGCACACCGTATGGGATATGACAAGCCGCCTGCTGTTCGGCGTGCTTGCCGCGCTCGCGTGGATGATCTGGTCGACGATGACGAATCCCGCGGGCAACCGCGCATCGCTACATGCGCTGGGCCGCTGGCTCCCGCTCGACTGGACGCTGCCCGTCCATCCCGTCGAAGTGGCCGCGGCGCTCGGGTTGACGGTCGGCTGGATGTGGCTGCTGCCGCTCATCCGGCACGCAGGCAAATGGCGCGGCGCCCTAAGCTGGTGTGCGGGTGCGATCGTCGCGTGGGGACTCGTCAGCACGCTGCTGCTGCCGTGGCTCGATGTGGCGAAAAGCTACCGATCCGTGTTCGAAGATCTGCGCACGCACCTCGCTGCGCAGTGGAACGACGGCGATTGCATGGCAAGTCTCGCGCTCGGCGAATCGGAAGCCCCGATGCTGTATTACTTCGCCGGCATCGAGCATAGACCTTTGAATGCGTCGAATACGGCGAGCCCGGCTGGCGATGCGCAGGCCTGCACCTGGCTGATCGTGCAAACGCGCCGTCAGGATCCCGCGCAACCGAGCGACGGCTGGCAGTTGTTCTGGTCAGGCGCACGTCCTGGCGACAACGACGAGTTGCTGCGTGTGTTCGTGCGCACGCCGTCAGCCACGGGCGCCCGCGACTGAATCTGCGTTGGGCCGGAACGCATTAGAACGACGAGCCCGGCTCGCGCAGGAACGCAATCTCCTCGTCGGTCGACGGACGGCCCAGCAGCGCATTGCGATGCGGAAAGCGCCCGAAGCGCTCAACTATGCGAGCGTGCCGCACAGCCGAGCGCGCATACGACGGATCGAGCCCGCCCGCTTCGAGCAACGCATACAAACGCACGCCTTCGCGCTGCCCTTCGATCGTTTCGTCGTGCTCGAACGGGATATACGCGAACGCGCGGTGATACACGGTTGGCAGCAGCACATCGCCGCCGTCTTCGACCATGCGGCGCGCGATCGCAAGCGCCTGTGCATCGCCGTCGTACATATGCCCCGTCTCGCGATGACAGTTGCGCGTGACCTGATCGAGCACGATCACGAGCGCGAGCGATCCAAGCGGCGTCGCCCGCCACGCGTCGAGTTCATGCGCGAGCGCCGCTTCGATCAGCGCGCCGAATCGCTCGCGCAGCATCGCGTCGAACGCATCGCTGCGCTTGAACCAGCGCTTCTGATCCTTGCCGTATTCGTCGGACCCGGGCAAGCCGAACCAGCAGTCGAGCACATCGCGCGCGCGAGGATCGAGCGCGGCGTAGTCCGCCTCCGACGAATATGCAGCCGCGTCGATACGCACGCTCATGCAAGCTCCAGCACGAGCCGCCGCGTGCGCGCGCTTTTCTTTTCGAGTTTTGCGACGCGCAGCCCGCCGATCTCCTGCGTGTTGCGCACGTGCGTGCCGCCGCACGGCTGCAGGTCGACGCCTTCGATGCGCAACAGGCGCACTCGGCCGAGGCCCATCGGCGGCTTCACGCTCATCGTGCGCACGAGTTCGGGGCGCGACGCCATTTCGTCGTCCGTGATCCATTGTGTCGCGACACCGTGCGCACCGCCCACCAGTTCCGCGAGCCGCGTTTCGACTTCCTCGCGTCCGATCGGCTCGACCGTCGCGAAGTCGAGACGCGCATAGTCGGACGTGATGCTGCAGCCGTCGACGGGATACGGCAGCACCGCACACATCAGATGACTCGCCGTGTGCAGGCGCATATGCCGGTAGCGGCGGCCCCAGTCGATCTCCGCCGTCAACGGCTGGCCGGCCGCGAGTTGCGCCAGCAGCGCTTCCTGCCCGGGCGCGGGAACATGGACGGCGTCGTCGGGCGTCGCGCCTTCGAACTTCGCCTTGCGGGTGTCGGCGATCTGGATTCGCGTGCCGTCCGCGAGCGTCAGCACACCGGCGTCGCCCGCCTGGCCGCCGCCGAGCGGATAGAACACGGTCTGATCGAGATGGATGCCCTGCTCGTCGATCGCGGTGATGGTCGCGTCGCAGCGGGTCAGATAGGCGTCGTCGCGAAAGAGCGCGCGCGTCGTCATGGAAAGTCTCCTTGTGCCTGGTTTGCGTCCGGCATTCGCCTGGCTCATGCCCGGGGTGTGCCAGCGAACATTATGCCGATGCGCGCGCCGCTCGCCTCGCTCACATTCAGGCGCTCCCGACCGAACTGTACCGGGCGCTTTGACGCGACGGTTTTACCGCGCATCACACATCGCCGTCAGCCCCGATGATTGCGCATCCCGCCCGTCTGCCCTCCTACCCACTGTTTGTCTTGCTGTAAGCAATTGAATCCCGAAGGCATGGGCACCGTTGGTGATGGCGTTATCGGTCGGAAAGGTCAGAGCAGGAACAAACCAGTCGGCTGCTATCATGCAATGTACTCTGCATTTATGTAGAGTTTTCTACCTTACCACTGCCGGAATGTGGCGACCGGAAGAGCTCAAATGCTTCAGCGCGCAAGAATTCGACAGTTTGCGTGGCGCCTCATGCTGCCGCCGGGAGCCGATAGTGGAATCCCGCGCATCCTGGCGGGCTTCGGGATACCTTGGGCCGCCGTTGGTGGCCTGCGGAGTGCTCAAGATTGCATACGACCTCACGCTGCTGCGAGCATTCAGGCATGTACAGATTGCCCATTAGCCCGATCCCTGACGCGCTCCCGGCACGACCGATAGGCCATCACTTCACGACAGGCCAGGGCGCGGTTGAACACACCAACGGAAGACTATCCAAGACCCGCGGAGCAAGGAGATCTGGCGTGCGAGGTTAGCGTTTCACGCGGTCCCGGGAAGAGGACTGGAAACGAGGACTGCGGCAGCGACAAGCACGCCCGCGAGTACGACGGACTCGACATGTAGCACTGTGGCGAATCGCTTAAGCAACCGCGCGGCCGATTCCGACGGTGTGTCTCTTAGGCAGGTGAGGAGTCGCGGCATCTCGATGAACCGATTATGGCCGCCGAGTGCGGCACCGATGAGCACAAGCACCACTTTAAGCAGCAGCACTTGCCCATATGAGGACGTCACCAGGCTCTGCGCTGTATTCACTCCGCGCCAGCCGCTGTATGCGCCCGTGAGGAAGAGAATAGCCAGCGCGAGCGTGGCGGCGTTAGAGAGCGACTGTACGAACGCTGCACTGTTCGCACGCTCTGCGACAGGGGCATTGAACATGCGCGGCACAACGACATACGTTGTCACGAGTACGAGTCCGACCCAGATGCCGATCGCGAGCATGTGCAACCAGTCGACCCACACCGGAAAGCTCAGCACGCCTGCATCGACAGGATGCCCCGCGTGACTGCGTGACATCGCGACGCTCGCGAGCGCGAGCCAGATTACCGGCTTGTAGCGTATCGGCTTCCCGGACTGCGCCAGAGACAGAATGAGCACGACGAGCGATGCAGCGGCACCCGCCAGCCATGCATGACCAAAGCCGGTTTCCATCAGCATCGAGCGAACGGCGGGGCCTGCGTCCAGCAGCGTGGATTCGCTCATCAAAGCGCAATGAATCCAGAACGCAGCGGCACTGGAGACGAGCGCAGTGAACGAACCCATGCGCAAGGTAAGAAGCAGATGCCAGCTGACCCGGCTCTGCCATCGCGATGCACTGCGAGACAACCATGTGTCGCTTAGCAAGGCGCCCACAAGAACGGTGAAACTGATGTTCTGGAGCGCCACCCATGCCAGCCGCGATACGCCGAGGAAACCGTCGTTCATCACTTCACCGCAAAAGTGTAAGTACCCTTCGTCTTGTGCGCGTCATGTGTCATGACGGCCCATTGCACGGTGTACGAGCCGGCGGCTAGCTTCGGAATCGCAACCATCAGTACGCGCGGGTTCGAAGAGTCGACTTTGGCTTTTTCGCTGGTCGCGGGCGCGCCAGATGAGTCTACAACCTTGATCATGCTGAACGAAGACTCGAGGTCCTCGTTGAAAGTGAGGCGCAGCGACTCTGGCGATGCATCGACTGTGCTGCCAGCCGATGGCATTGCGTTTTCCAACTTGCCGTGGGCACATGCAAGCGCAGGCAAAAGCACTAGCGTGGCGATTGCCGCTGCACGAGCAGTAGGGTGACGCATCAAGGCGTTCATGGTTGTTACCTCTCTGGTTTGAATCGGGTGCTCTCGTCGTCCGGCACCCCATTGGATGCTTATTGCTTCTGCAGCTTCGTCACGGTGAGTGAGCCATCAATCTCCTCTGCGACGAAGTCAATCTTGTCGCCGACCTTCACCTGCGACAACATGGCCGGATCCTTGACCTTGAACACCATCGTCATCGCTTCCATGTCGAGGTTCTCGAGTGGACCGTGCTTGATGGTCAGCTTCCCAGCGGTGGCATCGACTTTCTTGACCTCACCGTGCGACATGCTGCTCTTCGCGCTCGCGCCCTGTTGAGCGCCGCTCGCCATATTCATGTTGCCCATATCGCCGGCCGCAAAGGCGGTTGTGGAAACGGCCACCGCACAGCCCATCACAATCGAAACAATCGCGTTCTTCATTACGCTCTCTCCCACAGTTGAATTGAAAAATCCCGGCTGGAGTGCATGCCCGGCCTTCGACGAAATCAGCTATCGGGCAGTTCACCCGTGTACTCGTACGCAACGGTTCCCTTTGGGTGTCTGAACCAGCCCGGGTCGCGGTAATCGTTGCGACCGAGTCCCTCACGCACTTTCACCACGGTGAACATGCCGCCCATTTCCAGCGCGCCAAACGGCCCAGTGCCCGTCATCATCGGTAGCGTGTTGTCCGGTAGCGGCATCTCCATCTCGCCCATCGAGCCGCCGGAACTGCCCATCGCCATGTAGTCCGGCACAAGTCTGTTGATACGTTTCGCCAGATCTTTCTGCTGCACGCCAATCAGATTGGGGACCTGATGCCCCATCGCATTCATCGTGTGATGCGACTTGTGGCAGTGAAACGCCCAGTCACCGGGCCGGTTTGCCGTGAACTCGATGGCGCGCATCTGACCGACCGCAACGTCGGCGGTCACTTCCGGCCAGCGAGCGGAAGGCGGAATCCATCCACCGTCGGTTCCTGCGACCTCGAAGCTGTACCCGTGAAGATGAATGGGGTGATTGGTCATCGTGAGATTGCCGAAGCGGATGCGAACGCGGTCTCCTGCGCGTACCGGCAGCGGGTCGACGCCAGGAAAAACTCTCGCATTCCACGTCCACATGTTGAAGTCCGTCATTTCGTTGACGCGTGGCGTGAAACTTCCTGGGTCAATGTCGTAGGCGGACATCAGGAACACGAAGTCGCGGTCCACCTGCATGACGCTGCCGTCCTTCGGATGCACGATGAACGTGCCCATCATCCCCATGGCCATCTGCACCATCTCGTCGGCATGCGGGTGATACATGAAAGTGCCGTGCTTTTCGAGCTGGAACTCGTAGACGAATGTCTTGCCGGGCGGGATGTGCGGTTGCGTGAGACCGCCCACGCCGTCCATCCCCGACGGCACGAGCATCCCGTGCCAGTGAACAGTGGTGTGTTCAGGCAGTTTGTTGGTGACGAAGATGCGGACCTTGTCGCCTTCGACCGCCTCGATGGTCGGGCCTGGTGCCTGGCCGTTATAGCCCCAGAGATTCGCCTTCATGCCGGGTGCCATTTCGCGAACGACCGGCTCGGCGATAAGGTGAAACTCCTTCCAGCCGTTCTTCATCCGCCAGGGCAGTGTCCACCCGTTAAGCGTGGCCACCGGCCTATAGGGGCGACCATTGGGCGGCACAAGCGGTGGCTGCGTCGCCGTCTTTTGCATGATTGGCGCTTCTGGAAGTGCAGCCGCTCCAGCTTTGCTGACCAACGCCGCGCCGAGCAACGCCGCCCCTGAGCCGCCGAGAAAATTTCGACGTGAGACCATGTTCATTTACCTTCTGAATTCATCGGCGACGCGGGCCGCGTCGCTGGAATGGGCAACGGCGAGTCCTGCCTCGGAGCCGGTGCCCGCTGTGCGGCAGTAGCTGGCGCTTCGGCACTGCGCGGTACGTCGGGCGTCTGCGCCATTGCAAGCGGCGGAAGCCGGCCGCCCAGCGACTGTTGCAAGTCCGTTTCCGCAAGCCAGTAGTCTTTCAGCGCGTCGATATATCCGTTGACGGCCGCAACCTGGTCGCGCGAATCGGCGAGCAGTTCGAATACGCTTGTCAGCATGCCGTTGTAGCGCAGCAGCATTTCGTCGGAGATCGTCTTGCGAACAGGCACGACTTCATCGCGGTAGTGCCTGGCCACGTCGTAGCTCGTCACGTACGCGGCGTACGACTCGCGAACTTCGGAACGTGCATCGATCGCCGTCTGGGCGAGCCGGTTCGCCGACTGCATGTAGATAGCTTCGGCCCGTGCAACTTTCGCGCTGCCCCAATCGAAGATGGGAATCTCAACGCTGATTTCGTACCCGTGCTCGTGCCCCTTGTCCGTCTCGAAGTTGTCGAGATATCCGACATCCAGCGCATTGACGAACCGGGTTGCCCTGCTCAGACCCAACGAAGTTGCAACGCCCTGTGTTCTCAGTTTCGCCGCCTGAATATCGAGGCGGTTTTGCATCGCAAAGCTCTCGACCTCATTCAGTTGAGGCCTCTCCTTCGGCACGTCAGGCAGACGGTCCGGCAACGTGTACTGGGTTCCCGCGCCCCATAAGCCCATCGTGCGTGTGAGCTTCTCCCGGGCTACGACCGACTGCTGTCGGGCCTTGGCCAGTTGCGCGACCGACTCGGCGTAAAAAGCCTGCTCGCGTGCATAGTCGAGCTTGCTGAAACTGCCGGCCTGACGCATGCGCAACGCGAGCTCTGCGCCAGCTTCGGCCGAGTCCTTGACCTGGGCGGCGTAAACGGCGGACTGCGCCGCAGCTACGGCGTTGACGTAGGCTTTTCGAGCGTCAGCAGCGACGCCAAGCATCGCATTGGCAGCCTCGAGCTTCGTTTGCTCAAACCGGCGACTCTCGATGCGCGTCGCCACCGGCAGCGTGAGCACGCCCAGCACACCCATCGAGAAGGTCCGGCTAATGCTGATGCCATCGCTCCAGTGGGTCCGGCTGAAGGTAAAACCCGGATTGGGCAGACGGCCCGCCTGCACGAGGTCGGCCTCGGCGATGCCGAGTTCGGCGTACGACGCCTGGAGTCCCCGGTTGTTCAGCAGCGCGACCTGAACGGCATCGTCCATACCGAGCGGCTTCGACAGCAGTTCCTGAGTGCGCTTGAAAACGGCGTCGCGGTCTTCATCGGTTTTGATGTAGACGGCATCCTTGCCAAGCCGCTCAGACGCGGTAGTGGATACGGCGTTGAATCCTCCGTCCTTGGAGAACGTCGTACAGCCTGCGAGAAATGTGGTTGCGATAGCGATGCATGCCACCCGGTTCGGACAGACGTATCGAATCATTTCGAATCGCCTCCGTGGTCGTGCCCGTTCTTTCCCTTTTGTGGCGACTCGGCTTGTTGACCGTGCTTCGTTCCAGTCTTGCCCTGACCGGGCGCGACGGCGCGATTTAGCTGTTGCCAGCTGGGTGCTTCCCCGTCCTGCCAGGATTGGTAACCGTCAAACGCGGACTGCACAGCGACAGTCGGAACCGATGCCCCGGCATCTGTCGGGTCGGGCACAGCAGTCGTGGCGTGCGCGAGCAACGGCAACACTGCGCCCGCGCCGATCAGCGCCGCAGATAGTGATCGCATGAATTGTTCTCGTCGTGATTCATCCGGAGACCATGACGGGCTCCAGAAAGACTTTCCGGTCGCAGCCAGCAGCCGCGATTGCGTGGATCAGACGAGAATGGACCGGGGAGGACGTTCGATGCCGCCAGTCAGGAACAACGCGACGCCGGCATCTGCAGGCAGTGGGATAGAGAAGCGGCTCAGGTCAGTCGCAGCGGAAATCGCAGGCGCAGCTGGCAGCGCAGCACCGACGCAGCAGGATGCGCACGTCAGGCACGCGTGAGCGTGGTTGCCGCCGCTATGGTCGTGGCCATCGTGGTCGTCAACGTCAGCCACGACCGCATGTTCTCCCACCGGCCCTGCCTCGCCGAGCGGGTGCGTAGCAGATTCGTCCCCTGCCACTTCCGCAGGCACGCAAATCATCGAGACGGCCGCGAACGACTGAACCGGAAGGCTCAGGGCAAGCAGCACGACGAGAAGGAGTTTGCGCCAGTAGGACATGGGTGCGCAGTCTAGCACGGGGTTAAGACGTCTGTCGGCACGGGAGCGTGTCAGTGTGTAACTCGATAGTAGCGGGTCGTGGCATTCTACGTCCAGGCATGATGGGTGCTGGCGACGTAGCATTTTGGGGCCGCACGGACATGTCGAGAACACTCCTCACATAGGGTGGCGACGACGGCGGCCCGGATTGCTTTCTCTGCCAGGCAGACCATTGCCGCAATATCATCAAGACGCTGCAACGGTAGCGCCGGCCTGCCTGCACGTGTTCGTGTCATAGGGGTTGCCATGCAGATTCTCAGCGCAACAGGTCACGCCCTCTGGATGTCTTTCACCATGTTGTGGCAGATTTTCTGGGGGCTGAGCCTCGGGTTCCTGTTCTCCGCCGTCATTGAAGTCACAGTATCGAAGTCCGAGATGTCGAGGCTGTTGCCGGATGACTCGCCACGTTCATTAACGCTCGCAAGCCTGTTCGGTGCGGCATCGTCATCCTGCTCCTATGCAGCCGTTGCCATGGCGCGCTCGATGATTCGTAAAGGCGCCGACTTCACTGCCGCAATGGCCTTTCAGTTCGCAGCTACCAATCTGGTACTTGAACTAGGCGTGCTCATGTGGGTACTCATCGCATGGCAGTTTGCCGCCGCCGAATTCATTGGCGGCCCCATCATGATTGTCGTGCTTGCGCTGCTGTTTCGGTTCTTTTTGCGGCCCTCCCTCAAGCGATGCGCGATCGACCAGGCGAACAAGGGCGTCGCGGGCAGCATGGAAGGTCACGCTGCCATGTCGATGGGTAAGCAGGAAGGCACCTGGAGAAAGCGCCTCACATCGCGAGACGGCTGGAAGGCAATGAGCCACAGTTACGTAATGAACTGGACCATGCTATGGCGCGACATTGGTGTGGGATTACTTGTTGCTGGTGCCGTAGCGGCATGGGTGCCCGACAGCTTCTGGCAGACATTCTTCCTGGCAAGCCACCCAACGATCGCGATGGTTTGGGGCGCGTTTGTCGGGCCTCTCATCGCTATCGCGTCGTTCACCTGTTCTGTCGGAAACGTACCGTTGGCGGCAGTTCTATGGAAGGGAGGCATCAGCTTCGGGGGCGTTGCGTCGTTCATATTCGGCGACCTCGTGATCCTTCCCATCATCAACATCTACAGGAAATATTATGGCGGCAAGATGACCGGCTTCATGGCCGCGACGTTCTACATTGCAATGGTCGTGGCCGCCCTCATTGTCGAGGGATTGTTTCAGCTGTTAGGCTGGGTACCGCATGAGCGTCACACCGCCGTCGTCGATGCCGCCATCACCTTCAATTACACCACCGTCCTGAACATCATTTTCGGCATTGTCTTCATCGCCTTGACAATCGTCTTCTTCCGCACGGGCGGTGTTGAGATGATGCATATGATGAAGCGCGCCGAGCATCCGGCAACGGGTAACGGACACGAACATCACGCGCACGGTAGCGAAGCATCTCGGGACGAGTCCCGTTCCCATCAAAGCCACTAAAGGCAACCATCAGGAGCTGAACATGAAAGACCGTTTTGCGAATCGAACTCTCGCCGTCTGCGCATTCGCCTGCCTGGGCCTCACCACCGGCATTGCATCCGCGCAGCAAGGAGCATCCATGCCGGGGATGGACATGAACAGCTCTTCTGCCGCGGAGGCATCCGGCTCAACGCCGGCATTCAAGGCCGCAGACCATAAAATGATGCAACACATGCAAGCGCCCTCCTATACGGGTGACGCGGACAAGGACTTCGTCGCGCATATGATTCCGCATCACCAAGGTGCCATCGATATGGCCGAAGTCGAACTCAAGTACGGCAAAGACCCCGAGATAAAGAAGCTCGCACGGAATATCGTTAAAGCACAGAAGGAAGAAATTGCGCTGATGCAGCGATGGCAGGCCAAACACGGCGGCAAATAATCGTGTCGCGTGAAGCCGGCACATGATTGAACGCTAGCGCATGTCGCCGCACGCGCTAGCCTCGAACCGGATTTGACGCGCAACATGTCGTCCGCGACGACAGCGTCGAGAGGGCAGTCTCCACCGCTCCACTGGCCGGATGCGAACCGCCGTGTGTGGGGCTCGCTTCACCAGGTCACGCATCGCGCCTGACGCGCCTACTTCCCTGTAGCGGGTTTCTGCGCGGACTGGCGGTCCAGCATTGCCTGCATCAGCATTTGCATCAAGTCGAGGCGCATTTCCATGATGTCGTACTTCTGGCTCGACATCGGCATCCCCATTGAATCCTGCCCGCCGCCGGGTGGTGAGTTTTGTGGCCAGAGGTATCACTTGCCGGTTGAGCGCCAATCGCCGTTCCTGCGTGCAGTACGCCACACGACACAGCAATCAGTGCGAGCCGTTCAAAAAAGTCATTCGTGCCTCCGTGAACGCGGTGACAGGCACGTTGTTTTGTACGTGCTGCTTTCAATGTATCGTCGGGCACGCGGCCATCGTCGATATGGCTCAAGCGAACTCTCTAACCGAGACGGCCTCTCAGCAGCGTCCGATACCGGGCCCCGAACGCGACGCGGCCTCGAAGGGCTTGACGTAAGTCAAGCCACGGCGCAGACCTCCCCGTAGGATGGATTGCACAGAAACGCGCGCCGTCGACGCGATGGTGTGCAGGTGAATTCGTCGATTCGCAGGAGTCTCCCTATGCCAGGCAGCCAGACACTTTCCAGTGGCATTCGACGCATCGTTCGGACGGCTTTCATGGTCCTGGCTTTGGCGTCCGTCACAGGTCTTGCCGGATGTGGCTACAATTCCATCCAGACGGAAGACGAACAGGTCAAGGCGAGCTGGTCGGAGGTTCTCAATCAGTATCAGCGGCGCGCTGACCTGGTGCCGAATCTGGTCAACACGGTGAAGGGGTATGCAAATCAGGAAAAGGACGTCCTGACGCGCGTCACTGACGCTCGCGCACAGGTTGGCTCCATTCGGGCGACTCCCGAGATGCTGTCCGACCCGCAGGCGTTTGCGGCATTCGAGTCCGCCCAAGGCCGGCTCACCTCGTCTTTGTCCCGTCTGTTGGTGGTCTCGGAAAATTATCCGCAGCTGAAGTCGGACGCGAATTTCCGCGACCTGCAGGCGCAGCTCGAAGGAACTGAGAATCGCATTGCCGTCGCGCGCAACCGGTACATCAAGTCGGTTCAGCAGTACAACTCCACTGTGCGGTCGTTCCCCAGCAACCTGACCGCCAAGGCCTTCGGATTCCAGGAGAAGCCGAACTTCTCGGTTGCGAACGAAGCAGAAATCGCCAGACCGCCGCGCGTTGATTTCGGCGCAGCCCCCGCATCTGCCGGTGGAGGCAACAATTGAAGGCCTATCTCACGGCACTCGTATTCGTCATGACGTCGCTGGCATTTGCCGGATCAGACGCCTGTGCCGAAGTCCCCGTACCGCCTCTGACTGCACGCGTCGTTGACCAAACAGGGACGCTTACGGGCGAACAGCGTTCGTCGATTGAGCAAACCCTGAAGGACTTTGAAACCCGTAAAGGAAGCCAGATTTCGGTGCTCATCGTGCCGACCACGCAACCCGAGACGATCGAGCAATATTCGATGCGGGTGGTTGAGCAATACAAGCTCGGACGCGCCAAGGTAGACGATGGCGCACTGTTGATTGTCGCGAAGAATGACCGGGCGCTTCGCATCGAAGTCGGATATGGCCTGGAAGGCGCATTGAACGATGCGACCAGTAACCGGATTATTCGTGAAGTCATTGTTCCCAAATTCAAACAGGGTGACTTCTATGGCGGGATTGCGGCGGGCGTCGACAGCATGATCCGCGTGGTAGAGGGCGAGCCGTTACCCGCCCCGCAGCGACGCGGCGAATCGAACGGCATGGCAGGGCTCCTGCCCGCATTGTTCGTGATGGCTGTTCTCACGGGTGGTGTGCTTCGCGCCATCCTCGGCCGGCTGCCAGGCGCCCTTGTAACAGGCGGCATCATCGGCGCGCTGGCGTGGTTTCTCTCCGGGGCCATCGTGCTGGCCTTCGTTGCCGGCGCAGTGGCGCTCGCGTTCACGCTTCTGGGCGGTGGACTGGGAGCCTTCGGTGGCCGCTACATCGGAGGTCGGTCCGGAGGGATTGCCGGCCGTTCGAACCGCGATATCTTCAGGGGCGGAGGCGGCGGGTTTGGCGGTGGCGGCGCTTCGGGAAGGTGGTGACCGTGGACCTTAAACGTATCGTTCATCATCTGTCGATGACCCGCTGGTCGGTCAATGCCGCGTTTCCACCGCGCACGCTATCGGCCATCGAGCAGGCCATTCGAGAGAGTCATCGGGCGCACATGGGTCAGGTCGTGTTCGTCGTGGAAGGGGCGTTGCACAGCACGCCTCTCTTCGACGGGCTGACGGCGCGCGAACGGGCAATCGACGTGTTTTCGCAGCTTCGTGTGTGGGACACGGAGTGCAATAACGGAATCCTTATCTACCTGCTGTTGGCCGACCGCGATGTTGAAATCATCGCGGACCGAGGCATCCATTCACGCGTGTCGACTCAGGAATGGGAAGCGATCTGTAGCAAGATGGAATCGGAGTTCCGGTACGGCAACTATGAATCGGGCGCAGTACGGGGAATTGAGCAAGTCACGGCGCTGCTCCGTTTGCATTTCCCCGCTCTTCCGTCGCCTCAAGAAGACTTACCTTCCAAACCGGTGTTGATGTAGGCGCGGCGTCGACGCATCCGTTCCGTGGCGCGTCTGGACGAAACCTGACATTCCCAGCCCGCGTGACCAACGCCGCCGAAATCGGGCGAGAAGGTGTGATCGAGATGAGTGGCAAGCGCTCTTCTCGCCCGGCATCTGCTCCGCGTTAAGTTCGTCTCATCGATATGCTGATGTCTGCCGTTACGCTGAGGTCGACATGCTACGCGAACATCGGCTAGTTATTGCCGGAACGGAGCACGAGTTCATCTTTTCGTCACTGCCGAATGCTGGTTGATCATCCAGTCCGCGGTATCGAAGAACGAATGCAGCAGGCGCTCGCGCAGCGGCTCGGGCAACCCGACGTCTTCCATCGCCCACGCCATGCAGCGCAGCCATTGGTCGCGCTCTACCGACGCGATCGGAAACGGCAGATGCCGCGCACGCAGACGCGGATGACCGAAGCGGCTGATGTAGTGATCGGGGCCGCCGAGCCAGCCGCACAGGAACCAGAACAGCTTGTCGCGCGAGCCTTCGAGCGTCGGCGGATGCAGCTTGCGGATACGGGCGAAGTCGGCTTCGAGATCCATCAGGTCGTAAAAGCGGTCGACGAGTTCGCGCACGCGCGCCTCGCCGCCCACGAGTTCGAAGGCGGTCGGCTGCGACGGCGCTTCGTCAATCGGATCAGTCATACGGGCAAAACACACTCAAAGGATGGTAGGGGCGGCGCGCGCTGTCACGCATCGCGCAACGATTGCAGCGCTGGCCGCATCAGCACGTGACGCAGGCTCAACCACCCGCCGACGGCCGAGCACACGACGCCCGCCGCAATGCCCGCCGGCACGAGCCACGGGTTGAAGTCGATCGAAAAATCAAACACGCGCGCTGCGAGCACGAAGCCGATCAGTTGCGAGCCGACAGCCGCCATCAGGCCCGACAGCGCGCCGACCACGACGAACTCCGCGACCTGCACCGCGCGCACCTGCGCGTGCGACGCGCCGAGCGCGCGCAGCAGCGCGGATTCTCGCATACGCTCGTCGCGCGTGCCTGCCAGTGCAGCGTACAGCACCAGCACGCCCGCGATCAGCGTGAACGCGAACAGGAACTGCACGGCGCCGATCACCTGCCCGATCACGCGCTGCACCTGCGCGAGGATCGGCGCGGTATCGATCGCGGTGAGGTTTGGGTACTGGCCGATCAGCCCGTCAATCACCGTGCGCTGCTCGGGCGGCACGTGGAAGCTCGTGATGAAGGTCGCTGGATAGTCCTTCAGCGCGGCAGGCGGCATCACGACGAAGAAGTTGACCTTGAACGAACCCCAATCGAGCTTGCGCACGCTCGTGACGGGCGCGTCGACCTGCAGGCCCGTCACGTCGAAGCGCATCGTGTCGCCGACCTTCACGTTCAAGATCTTCGCGAGGCCCTGCTCGATCGAAATCTGCGGCGCAGTCGTGTCGCCGTACCACTCACCCGACACGATCCGGTTGTCGTCCGGCAACTGTGTCGTGTACGAAAGATTGAACTCGCGATCGACGAGGCGCCGCGCATCTTCGCTCTTGTAGTCGTCGGGATTGACGGGCTTGTCGTTGATCGCGATCAGCCGGCCCCGCACCATCGGCTCCAGATCGATGCCGGGAAACCCGTGTGCCGACAGATAGTGCGTCACGACATCGCGCTGGTCGGGCTGAATGTCGATGACGAATTCGTTCGGCGCGTCGGGTGGCGTCGAGCGATGCCAGCCTTCGATCAGGTCGTTGCGCGTCATGCCGATCAGCAGCAGACACATCAGGCCAATGGCGAGCGCGGTGATCTGCAGCGCGCTCGAATTCGCGCGGCGTTCCAGCGACGCCAGCGCATAACGCCAGCCGATGCCGATGGAAAAACGCTCGCTGCGCACGATGCGCGCCGCGCCCCACAGCGCCGCACGCGCGATCAGCGCGAACAGCAGCAAGCCGCCCGCGAAACCGCCCGCGACGATGCCGCCGAGCTTCAGCTCGCCCGCCGCGAGAATCAGCAGCCCCGCAAACAGCACGATGCCGAGCGCGTACGCCGCCCACGCGGTGCGCCCTTCGTCGCCCCACTCGCGGCGCAGCACGCGCACGGGCGGCACATGTGTCAGCGGCAACAGCGGCGGCAGCGCGAAACCGATCAACAGCACGAGACCCGCGGCGATGCCTTCCAGGGCGGGCCACACGCTCGGATACGGCAGCGACACGTCGATCAGACTGCCGAGCCACCAGAAGAGCGCGAGATGCCCGCCGAAACCGAGCGCGACGCCCGCCACGCCGCCAAGCAAACCGAGTCCCGCGAACTCGAACAGGAACAGCGCGCGCAAGGTCCGCTGGCTGGCGCCGAGGCAGCGCATCGCCGCGCAGCTGTCCAGGTGCCGGCGCATGTAGCGATGCGCGGCCATCGCGATCGCGACGGCGGCGAGCAATGCCGTCAGCAGCGACACAAGCGTCAGGAAGTGGCTCGCGCGGTCGAGCGTCTGGCGTACCTGCGGCTGGCCGTCCTGCAGCGATTCCAGCGCGTAGCCGCGCATCTTGCCGTTGTCGACACGTTCATGCGCCCACTTCGCAAACGACGCGACGCTTTCGTCGCCGCCCGCCACCAGCAGCCGGTACGTGACGCGGCTGCCGTAACCCGTCAGGCCCGTCGACGTCAGATCGTCCGCGCGCATCATCAGACGCGGCGAGAAATTGACGAACGCGAAGCCGCGATCCAGCTCGCGCGTAATCAGCGCGCCGATTGTGAAATCGCGCCCGCCCACTTTCACCTTGTCGCCGATGTGCGCCTTCAGCGCATCGAGCATCTGCTGATCGACCCACACTTCACCGGACGGCGGAATGCCTCGCACTTCGCGATCGGGTGCGCCGGACGCGAGTGCGATCTTCAATTCGCCGCGCAGCGGATAGCCCGCTGACACGGCCTTGATGGCCGCAAGGCGCGACACGGGCTGCGCCGCCGTCGAATTGACCATGCTGGGGAAAATCGCCGTCGTCGCCGTGTCGAGGCCGAGCGCTTTGGCCTTGTCGAAGAATTGCGGGTCGACGGGATGGTCGGAGCGGACGATGAAATCGGCGGCTATCATGCGCCGCGCATCGCGCTCGAGCCCTTGGTGCAGACGGTCGGCAAGGAAGCCGACACTCGACAGCGCTGCGACGGCCAGCACCAGCGCGAGCAGCAGCATCGACAGCTCGCCCGCGCGCCAGTCGCGCGCCGTCATGCGCAGCGACTGATGCAGCAAATGGCCCAGCGACAACCGATGCGCAGGTGCGCGGTGCCTGCGATGATGGGGTGGACGCTCGGGGAGAGCCTCGGTGGTGGTGACGCGTTCGGCTTCGCTCAATCGTGACGGCTCCGCGCGAGTCGCGACACCATGTGGGTCGCCATGCCGCGGAAGCCGCCCTGGACGCTGCGCCACAGACGCGGCAGGACCCAGCTCGCGAGCACGAGGAAGCCGACCAGCAGCACGAGGAACAGCAGGGGAACGAACAGCGCGAGCAACAGGCCGCCGAACACGAGCCCGTCCTCAGCGGTGGACGTGACCACGTTGGACACGGGTTCCGGCGACAGGTTGATGAGCGCGCGGGTGCCCGCCTTGGTCAGATGCGCCGCGCCCGCGAGCGTGCCGCCCGCGAGCGCGGCGATCGTCATCATGGCGGGATCGGCATGGCCAAGCGCGCCGACGGCCAGCACGGCGCCTGCCGGAATACGGATGAACGTGTGAACGGCGTCCCACAGGGAATCGAACGCGGGAATCTTGTCGGCGAGAAATTCGGCGAGGCTGAGCAGCGCGGCGGCGCCGATGACCCACGGCGACTGCAGCACGGACAACGTATCGGGAAGATGGATGAAGCCGGCGCGACCGAACACCCCCGCGATCAGGACGGTCAGATAAAGACGCAAGCCGCTGCCCCACGACAGACCCGCCGCAAGCGAAAGAGGTTCAAGCATGGCCGCCTCCGAGGCGCGCGTCGCGTGCCGTCAGTTCCGGCGGCGTGCCGGGGACGCGGAAGTGCCAGAGGCTCCGCCGTGCCGAAGCCGCCGGATCCGCGCATCAAGGCCGCGCGGAGCAATTTCAGGATGATTTCCGTCTCATTATAGCTAGCCCGCGTGGGGTGGGCTGGTTTTGGGTTTTTTGGCCTGCGGCGCGGCTTGCCGGTTTGGGTTTTTGCTGTATCCGCGATGTGGTTACAGCGTGTGGGTTTGCGCGGGCATCCGCGGCAAAGAAAAGCAGCGGCGGCCGCGTACAGCGGCAACGCATGAACGATGAAGGCAAATCGCGGATGCCAGCGCGAAAAAGCCCAAAGAAAAACCAGACGCGGGACCGCGTCGCACACAAAACCCGTTAGTGCCCCGACGACAACTTAAGCCCCACCAACCCCACAACGATAAGGACCGCGCTGCCAACGCGCGCAACGGATACGACTTCACCCATCGCCACGATGCCGAAGACAAACGCGCCGACAGCACCGATTCCCGTCCACACGGCGTAGGCCGTTCCCAACGGCAACTGCCGCATCGCCATTGCAAGCAGCGCAAAACTGCCGAGCGCCGTCAGGACGGTGAATACCGACGGCCAAAAGCGGGTGAAACCTTCGGATGTCTTGAGGCCGACCGCCCAGGCCACTTCCAGCAGACCAGCGATAAAGAGAAGAATCCAGGACATGAGACGAATCCCATTGATGATGGGGCCGTCCCCGTTGAAAGCGGATGCAGCAAGGCCGTCCTTGCCGACCGCCATTATATCAAGATGGCGTGCATTTCACTGTCGGGCATATGCGATCCAATATGAAACGCCGCAACACTGCGTCGCGTCACGCGACGCCAACCAGCCGATATCCGACGCCCGTCTCCGTGACGATATGCTCGGGCTGCGCCGGATCGCGTTCCAGTTTCTGCCGCAAATGCGCCATGTAGATGCGCAGATAGTGATGGCTTTCGACGTGCGACGGGCCCCACACGTCGCGCAGCAACTGGCGATGCGTGAGCACGCGCCCCGCATGACGCACGAGCGTCGCGAGCAGCCGGTATTCGAGCGGCGTCAGATGCACGGGCTCGCCGTCGCGCGAGACCTGCCGCAAGGCCAGATCGACGGTCACGCCGCCGAACTGCACCTGCGGCGTCTCGGCCGGACCACCCTGGTTGCGCCGGCGTAGATGCGCGCGGATCCGCGCAAATAACTCGGACACGCCAAACGGCTTGGTCAGATAGTCGTCGGCGCCGGCATCGAGCGCCGCGACCTTCTCGCTCTCCTGCGTGCGCGCCGACAGCACGATGATGGGCAACTCGCTCCAGCCGCGCAGTTCGCGGATCACGTCGAGGCCATCGGTGTCGGGCAAGCCCAGATCGACGATCACGAGATCGGGCTTGCGTGTGGCCGCTTCGATTAGTCCCTGTTTGCCCGTCGGCGCGTCGTACACGGTCATCCCCTCGCCTTCCAGTGACGCCCGCACGAAGCGGCGAATCTGTTGTTCGTCTTCGATCAGTACGACGGTAATGCTCAGGTCGCTCATGAGTGAGTATGAGGATGCGTATCGGCTTGTTGTCGACGGTGCGGTTCGGGATCCGGCTCGGCCGCGGCTTCGTCGGGCAGATCGGATACGTCGGGCACGGGCGGCGGCGTGTCGATGGGCAGCGTGAACCAGAAACGCGCGCCCTCGACGCGGCCATCGGCAGCGATGCGGTTGGCCGCGCCGATTTTACCGCCATGCGCTTCGGCAATCGCGCGGCAGATCGCGAGCCCGAGGCCGATGCCCGGTTTCGCCGATTCCTTCTCACCGCGCGTGAACTTCTCGAAGATGCGGGCCTCCATGCCCGGAGGCAAGCCGGGCCCGGTATCGTCGACGGTCACGCGCACGAACGGCGTGCCGTTCTCTTCGATGCATTGCGCGCCGATCATCAACGGCGTGTCGGGCGGCACGTACTTCGCGGCGTTCTCGAACAGGTTCGCGAAGAGCCGTTCCATCAGCACGGCGTCGAGCTGCAACAGCGGAAGATCGGCGGGCAGCGACACCGTCACGGGATGCCTGGCGAGCGTGCGCCGGCAGTCGCGAAGCGCCGAGCCGACCGTCTCCTCGAGCAGCGACCACTGGCGGTTCAGCTTGAGGCTGCCCGCCTGCAAACGCGCCATGTCGAGCAGATTCGTGACGATGCCCGTCATGCGCAGCGCCTCCTCGTGGATCGCGTCGACGAGTTCGCCCTGGGCATCGGTGCGGGCGTCGCGCTGTGCAGCGAGCATTGACGAAAAGCCGACGATCGCCGTGAGCGGCGTACGCAGGTCGTGCGAAATCGCGGACAGCAGCGAGTTGCGCAAGCGCTCCGATTCCATGCTGACGAGCGCATCGCGCGCGATATCGACGTAATGCACGCGTTCCAGCGCGAGCGCGATCTGCGCGGCGAACGCATCGAGCATGCGCTGCTGCTCGGGCACGTCGAGTTCGCGCTCGTCCTCCATCACGACCGCGAGCACGCCGCGCGTGCGCATCGGCGCGCGCAGCGGCAGATAGAGCGCCCGGGCGGCGGGCAGCGTGTCCGTGCCGTGCCCGGCAGGCTTCTGCTGATCGTAGACCCACTGGCCGACATCGACATCGAGCGACGCGCTGTCGAGCATGATGGTCGTGTCGGGATCGTCGATCTTCTGCTTCACCTGATCCGCACTATCGGGCAGCAGCACCGCGACGCGTGCGCGAAACACCTCGCTCACGTGACGGCTGCCAATGCCGACGATCTGCTCCGTCGTCAAGGCCGCCGCGAGTTCGCGCGCCATCGCGTACATCGCGCCCGTGCGCTGCTCGCGCCGCCGCGCGACGCGCGCTTCGCGCCGCAGACTCGACGTCAGATGGCCGATGACGAGCGAGGTCAGCAGCATGCCGAAGAATGTCAGCAGGTATTGCGTGTCGCTCACCGAAAGCGACATGCGCGGCGGCACGAAGAAAAAATCGAACGCGGCGACGGACAGGAACGACAGCATCACGCCCGGCCCGCGACCCAGCTTCACGGCTGTGAAGATCACGCCAAGCAGATACAGCATCACGAGGTTCGTGAGATCGATCCGGTCGATCAGCTGGCTCGCGATCAACGTCACGCCCGCGCAGATCGCGACGGCCCACGCGTAGCTGCGCGGCGGAGAACGGCGGTCGCGCGCGGCGATCAGCGCATCGCGCCAGGCTCGCCCTTCCGCGTCCGCGATGCGTTCGCGCGTCGTGCCTGCTGGGCCCGCTTCGTCGCTGCTCGCACGGATCAGCGTGAGATCGAGATCGCTAGCGCGTTCCGCGAGACGCTCGCCGAATGGACGGCGCAGCCAACGCGTGACGCCCGTGGCCGACGAGCCGCCCGCCACCAGCTTCGACACATTGCGCACGCGCGCATAGCCGACCAGCGTCGTGACGGCATCGGCGCCTGCCAGCGTCGCCGTTTCGGCACCGAGTTCGGCGGCGAGCTTGAGCGCGTCGAGCGTGCGTTCGCGGCGCGCGTCGGACAGCCGCTGCAGTTTCGGCGTTTCGACATACACGGCGATCCAGTCCGCCTTCAGGCTTGCAGCGAGACGCGCCGCCGCGCGCACCAGCAACGGCGCTTCGGGACCGGGACCGACACACACGAGGAGCCGCTCGCGTGCCTGCCAGATGCGCTGGATCGAACGATCGGCGCGGTACTCGCGCATCTGCGCATCGACGCGATCCGCCGTGCGCCGAAGTGCCAGTTCGCGCAGCGCAATCAGGTTGCCTTTTCGAAAGAAGTTGCGCACTGCGCGCTCGGCCTGTTGCGGCATGTAGACCTTGCCGTCGCGCATGCGGTCGAGCAGTTCTTCCGCGGGCAGATCGACGAGCGTCACTTCGTCGGCGCGATCGAATACGCGATCGGGCACCGTCTCCCACACGCGGATACCCGTGATCTGGCCGACCACGTCGTTGAGACTTTCGAGATGCTGGACGTTGACGGTCGTGTAGACATCGATGCCGGCGTCGAGCAGCTCGTAGACGTCCTGCCAGCGTTTCGCATGGCGGGCGCCAGGCACATTCGAATGCGCGAGTTCGTCGACGAGAATCAGTTGTGGTTTGCGCTCCAGCGCGGCGTCGAGGTCGAATTCGGCGAGCGACCGGGCACGGTATTCGATGCGCGCGAGCGGCAGGACATCGAGGCCTTCGAGTAGCGCGGCTGTTTCACCGCGGCCGTGTGTCTCCGCGATACCGACGACGACGTCGATGCCCTCTTCCATGCGGCGTCGTGCTGCTTGCAGCATTGCATACGTCTTGCCGACGCCGGCTGACGCGCCAAAGAAGATCTTGAGCTTGCCGCGCTGGCGTTTTTCTTCTTCTCGCTGGAGTTTGTCGAGGAGCTCGTCGGGGTCGGGGCGGGGCATAGTGTCGGTTATGCACTTTGTCGGTTATGCACTTTCGTGCGGGTATGGTGACATGGTTTTGCGTTTTTTCTGCCTGCGGCGCGAGTGGGCCCCCTCGGGGCGCGGGCGTTGCCGGTTCGGTTTTTGGTTTTGGTTTTTGGTTTTGGTTTTTTTGGCTTCCGCTGACATCCGCGTTTTGCTTCTGGTTGGCTGGCGTTGCCCCTGTGCGGGGCGGCACCTACTTTCCTTTGCCGCGGCAAAGAAAAGTAGGCAAAAGAAAGCCGCTCACCCCGCCAGTGCCTGTTCTTGCCCACGGGCCCCCAGCGTCCCCGTCCTCCATGCGGCAACGCGCTAGCTGGCGCGCGTTGCCAGCGCCTTGAACGGGCGCATCACCCGCTCCAGTCATCCGTAGTGCAGCCAGCGGCAGCGAATCGTCCGCGCCGCCCGGGTGGCAAACCGTGTGTAGGCGACCGCACCGCATGCGTTGCCGATCCTACGACACCGATCCCGCTTTTCAGTCCGGAGTGGCGCACTTCCATCGCGACGACCTACACACAGTTTGCCACCTGGGCGGCCGTGGACTTCCTGGCCGTACGTGACGCGGGAGTGCGAAGCGGGTGAGGCGTTAGTTAGCACGTTGGCAACGCACTTGAAACAGCGCGTTGCCGCGAACAGGACGGGACGTTGAGAGCCGGATGCCAGCGACAAATAAACCCCGAAAACCACAAATAGCGACTGCGTCGCAGACATCAAAAAAAGCATTAACCTCGCTGCGCGTCATCGAGCGCGAGATTGAGCTCAAGTACATTCACCCGCGCCTCGCCGAACACCCCAAATTGCCGCCCCCGCGTATAGCGGTCAACAATCGCCGCAACGTCACTCACGTTCATCTTCCGCGCAGCAGCCACACGCTCTATCTGATAAGCCGCCGCCGCAGGCGAAATCTCAGGATCGAGACCACTGCCAGAGGAAGTCACAAGATCGACAGGAACAGCCACACCAGCAGGCTGATGCCCAGCCGCCTGCAAAGCAGCAAGCCGCCCCTTCACTTCGTCGGCGAGAGCCGGATTGATCGGCCCGAGATTCGAGCCGCTCGACCCCTGAGCGTTATACGGCATCGGCGAGGTCGCCGACAGACGACCCCAGAAGTACTGCGGCGCATCGAACTGCTGGCCGATCAGCCGCGAGCCGACCACCTTGCCGTTCTTCGCGATCATGCTGCCGTTGGCCTCGTTATGAAAAACGGTCTGTCCGAACGCCGTCATCACGGCGGGATACGCCAGCCCCGTGAGCGCCGCCAGCACGGCGAAGATCACGATCATCGGGCGAAAAAGCGATTTCATGATTCAGCTTCCTTGTTCTCTATTCAAAGCTCGCGCAAAGCTCGAACCCAATGCTCAAACCCAGCCGAACGCGGCCAGCACCATGTCGATCAGCTTGATCCCGATGAACGGCACAATGATGCCGCCAAGTCCATAGATCAGCAGATTGCGCCTCAGCAGGATCGCCGCGCCGAGCGGCCTGTACTTCACGCCCTTCAGCGCCAGCGGAATAAGGAGCACGATGATCAGCGCGTTGAAGATCACGGCCGACATGATCGCGGACGTCGGCGTCGCCAGATGCATCACGTTCACTGCGTTCAATGCCGGGTACGTGGTCGCGAACGCAGCCGGGATGATCGCGAAGTATTTGGCGACGTCGTTCGCGATCGAAAAGGTCGTCAGCGAACCGCGCGTCATCAGCATCTGCTTGCCGATCTCGACGATCTCGATCAGCTTGGTCGGATTCGAATCGAGGTCGACCATGTTGCCCGCTTCCTTTGCGGCCTGCGTGCCCGTGTTCATCGCGACGGCGACGTCGGCCTGTGCGAGCGCGGGCGCGTCGTTCGTCCCGTCGCCCGTCATCGCGACAAGGCGCCCTTCCGCCTGATGCGCGCGTATCGTCGAGAGCTTCGTTTCCGGCGTGGCTTCGGCGAGGAAATCGTCGACCCCCGCTTCGGCAGCAATCGCAGCCGCCGTCAGACGGTTGTCGCCCGTCACCATCACGGTCTTGATGCCCATCTTGCGCAGTTCAGCGAAGCGCTCCTTGATGCCGCCCTTCACCACGTCCTTCAGTTCGATCACGCCGAGCACCCGCGCCGCGCCTTCGGCTTTATCCGCCACCACGAGCGGCGTGCTGCCGCGCCGCGCGACGTCCGACACCGCGTTCGCGACATAGGCCGGAAACTGCCCGCCGTTCGCTTCGACATAGTGCTTGACGGCATCGGCCGCACCCTTGCGGATTTCTCGCCCAGGCAGATCGACGCCGCTCATGCGCGTCTGCGCACTGAACGCGAGGAACACAGGATGCAGCGCGGCCATGTCACGCTGCCGGATATTGAAGCGCTGCTTCGCAAGCACGACGATGCTGCGCCCTTCCGGCGTCTCATCCGACAGCGACGACAGCTGCGCCGCGTCCGCGAGCGCTTCTTCCGCGACGCCCGAAGCCGGAATGAACGCCGACGCCTGGCGGTTACCGAGCGTGATCGTGCCCGTCTTGTCGAGCAGCAGCACGTCGACGTCGCCTGCCGCTTCGACGGCACGGCCCGACGTAGCGATCACGTTCGCCTGCATCATGCGGCTCATGCCTGCCACGCCGATCGCGGACAGCAGGCCGCCGATCGTCGTCGGAATCAGGCACACGAGCAGCGCGACGAGCGCGGTGATCGTCACCACGTGCCCCGCCTTCGCCGCTTCGACCGAGAACATGGAGAACGGCAGGAGCGTCGCCGTGGCGAGCAGCAGGACGATCGTCAGTGCGACGAGCAGAATGGTCAGCGCGATTTCGTTCGGCGTCTTTGCGCGCTTCGCGCCTTCGACCATCGCGATCATGCGGTCGAGGAACGCCTCGCCCGGATTGGCCGTCACCCGCACGACGATCCAGTCCGACAGCACGCGCGTGCCGCCCGTCACCGACGAGAAGTCGCCGCCCGATTCGCGAATCACGGGCGCGGATTCGCCCGTGATGGCCGATTCGTCGACGGACGCAACGCCTTCGATCACTTCGCCGTCGGCAGGAATCACGTCACCCGTTTCGACGAGCACGACATCGCCCTTGCGAAGGTCCGAGGCCGTCATGATGCGAATCGGCGACTTCGGATGCGGCTCATTGAGCTTCTTCGCCATCACGTCTTTCTTCGCGCTGCGCAGCGATGCCGCCTGCGCCTTCGAGCGCCCTTCCGCGAGCGCTTCGGCGAAGTTCGCAAACAGCACCGTGAACCACAGCCACAGCGACACCGCGAGAATGAAGTCCGCGGGCGCCTCGGCCTGGCCCATCAGCGCGGCGATCCAGAGGATCGTCGTCAGGATGCTGCCGACGTACACGCAGAACATCACCGGGTTGCGAAACTGCGTGTGCGGCTTGAGTTTCTTGAACGAATCCACGATCGCCGGGCGCAGCAGCGCCGGATCGAACATGGAGCGAGTGGCGGAATGGTCAGTCATTTCTTCCTCTAATTGCTTCGCCTGTTTTTTGCGCCTTCGTATGTCGCGTGCGGCGCATCAATGGCCCGCGATCATCATCAAATGTTCGACGCCGGGACCGAGCGCGAGCGCGGGCACGTACGTGAGCGCGCCGACCAGCAGCACCGTGCCGAGCAGCAGCACGACAAAGAGCGGTCCGTGCGTCGGCAGCGTGCCGCCCGTCACGGCAATGCGCTTCTTCGCGGCGAGCGAGCCGGCAATCGCGAGCACCGGGACGATCGTGCCAAAGCGGCCGAACCACATCGCGACCGCCGTCAGCCAGTTGTAGAACGGCGTGCCCACCGTGAGGCCCGCGAACGCGCTGCCGTTGTTGTTCGCCGCCGAACTGAACCCGTAGAGAATTTCCGAGAAGCCGTGTGCGCCCGGATTCAGGATGCCTGCCTTGCCCGCGTCGGTCAGCACGGCAATCGACGTCGCGACGAGCACGAGCAGCGGCGTGAGCAGCACGACGATCGACACCATCTTCATCTCGTACGCTTCGATCTTCTTGCCGACGTATTCCGGCGTACGGCCGATCATCAGCCCGGCGACAAATACCGCGAGCAACGCGAACACCAGCATCCCGTACAGACCCGAACCCACGCCGCCGAAGATCACTTCGCCCAGCTGCATCAGCAGCATTGGCACGAGGCCGCCGAGCGGCGTGAGCGAATCGTGCGTATTGGTAACGGCGCCGCACGAAGCCGCCGTCGTCGCGACCGTGAAAATGCCCGACTGCGCGATGCCGAAGCGCGTTTCCTTGCCTTCCATGTTGCCGCCCGCCTGCAGCGCGCTCGCGGACTGGTCGACATGCAGCGACGTGAAGAGTGGATTGCCGCCCTGCTCGGCGCCGATTTCGCCCGCGACAGCGACGGCGAACGCGATCGTCATCACCGCGAGCACGGCGATGCCCTGCCGGCGATCGCCGATCATTCGGCCGAACACGAGACACAGCGCAGCGGGGATGATCAGGATCGAGAACATCTGCACGAAATCCGAGAACGGCGTCGGGTTCTCGTACGGATGCGCGGAATTGCCATTGAAGAAGCCGCCGCCGTTCGTGCCGAGCATCTTGATCGCTTCCTGCGACGCAACGGGGCCCATTGCGATGGTCTGCGACTTCACGGGCGTATCGACGGTCACAGGGTTGCCCTTTGCGTCCTTCACGGGATTGCCCTGGGCATCCACTTTCGGCGCGGCGTACGTGGTGGTCTGCAGCGTCGGCACGTCCTCATAGGACTTGAAGTTCTGGATCACGCCCTGGCTCATCAGCAGCGCGGCGATGATGGCCGCCATCGGCAGCAGCACGTACAGCGTCACGCGCGTGATGTCGACCCAGAAGTTGCCGATGGTCTGCGCGGTGTGGCGCGCGAAGCCGCGCACCAGGGCGATCACGACGACGATACCCGTCGCTGCCGACAGGAAGTTCTGCACCGTGAAGCCGAGCATCTGCGTCAGATAGCCGACCGTCTGTTCCGGCGTGTAGTCCTGCCAGTTCGTGTTGGTGACGAAGCTGATCGCCGTGTTGAACGCGCCATCGGCCGACATCGCGCCGAATTGCTGCGGATTGCCGGGCAGCGAGCCTTGCACGCGCAGCAACGCATAGAGAAACACCACGCCGAGCAGATTGAACGCGAGCGTCGCGATCGCGTAGCGCTTCCAGCCCATTTCCTGCGAGGGATCGACGCCCGCGAGACGGTACAGCAGACCTTCGATGGGGCCGCCCAGTTTGACGACGCGCGAGCTGCCGTCCATCACGCGCGACAGATAGCCCGAGACGGGCACGGCCGCGGCAAGCAGCACGACGATGAAAAATGCCGGCTGCAGGACATTGTTGAGGCTCATTCAATGTCCTCCGCGCGCAGCAGCGCATAGACGAGATAGGCGAACAGCAGCGCGGTCGCCGCGCCCGAGAGCCAGAGGATCCAGTTCATTAGCGCGCTCCCTGGCCGCGGCCGTAGCGCGTCAGCTTCTCGCACCCGGCGATCAATCCAAAGGTCAGCGCAGCAAAAAGCGCGATGCCCCCGACGTACAGCACATCCATTTCATGTTCTCCATTGGTTGGACGATGGATGTGCGCAACGTTATGCCGATCGGCGTAAAGGGCTGGTCAAAGATTCGAGAGTGAGTGTAAAAAACCCGTAAACAACCGAGGGAGCCGCCGGCTGCCACCGGTGGCTCCCTCGTCTACGCGCAGTATTGATGTGCAGTCCGTTACGGCGCCGTAATTCGCGAACCAGTAGTCGAATTTGTGCTCGCCCGGCCAAACGCTTCAGGGCAGCAAAACCGTCGAGCCGGTCGTTTTCCGCGCCTCCAGATCGGCGTGCGCCTTGCCGACATCGGACAGCGCATAGCGCTGATTGATGCTCGTCTTCACCTTACCTGAGCCGATGACGTCGAACAGCTCCGCCGCCATCGCGTCGTAGTCGCTGCGCTTGCCCATATAGGTAAAGAGTGTTGGACGCGTGAAGAACAGCGAGCCGCGCCCGGCGAACTCCGA
Organism: Paraburkholderia phymatum STM815; assembly: GCF_000020045.1. Lineage (GTDB taxonomy): Bacteria > Pseudomonadota > Gammaproteobacteria > Burkholderiales > Burkholderiaceae > Paraburkholderia > Paraburkholderia phymatum. The sequence continues at coordinate 2,312,407 of NC_010622.1, forward strand.
CGAATCGATCGGCGGCAACGGGCCCGACGCATTGCCGAAGCTCACGAACATCCCAAGCGGCGCAAGACAATCGAGCGAGGCCGTAAAGGTATCCTTGCCGATCGAGTCGTACACGACGGGCACGCCTGCGCCGTTCGTGATCTCGCGCACACGCTTCGTGAAGTTCTCGCGCGTGTACACGATGGGATAGTCGCAGCCGTGCGCCTGCGCGATCTCCGCCTTCTCGTCCGAGCTGACCGTGCCGATCACCGTCGCGCCCAGCGCCTTGGCCCACTGGCACACGAGCAGGCCGACGCCGCCCGCGGCCGCCTGGATCAGGATCGTGTCGCCCTGCTTCACCGGGTACGTGCGGCGCAGCAGATATTGCGCGGTCAAGCCCTGCAGCATGACGGAGGCCGCCTCCTCATAGCCGATCGCGTCGGGCAGCTTCACGACCTGGGCCGCGGGCAGCACGCGTTCCTGCGCATACGCGCCCGGCGGCCGCGCAACATACGCGACGCGCTCACCCACTTTCACGTCAGTCACGTCCGGGCCAACGGCGACCACCTCGCCCGCCGCTTCCATGCCGAGCCCGCCCGGCAGCGGCAACGGATACAGCCCGGTGCGGAAATACACGTCGATATAGTTCAAGCCGACAGCATGCTGCCTGATACGGATCTCGCCACTACCCGGCGCGCCCACGTCGACGTCGACCCACTTCATCACTTCCGGTCCGCCCGTCTTGTCGAATCGAATTGCTTTGGTCATGTTGTCTCCAGATTCGCTCGCGGCCGAGTGGCGAGCATTGCATGATTGAAATCGGACAACGTGATCAGACCTGCTGAGTGAGACGCAGCGTCAGCACGTCGAGGATCATCCGCGCCGTCGAGATGTTCGTCGCACACGGCACGTTGTGCACGTCGCACGCACGCACTAGCGCGTTGATATCCGGTTCATGCGGCTGCGGCGTCATCGGATCGCGCAGGAAGATCACCATGTCGACGCGGCCTTCCGCCAGCTGCGCACCAATCTGCAGGTCGCCGCCGTGCGGGCCGGACAGCATGCGCTCGACCTTCAGACCGTGCGCATCGGCAATGCGCCCGCCCGTCGTGCCCGTCGCCAGCAGCTCGCAGCGTGCGAGCACGTCGACGTACTCGCCCGCCAGTTTGACGATGTCGTCCTTCTTGTGATCGTGCGCGATCAGCGCGACGCGTGTTGTCATGTCGTTGCTCCTCTTCTGTTGTGGTCGTGTATTGTCGTTTTAGGGGTTCGCATGTGGCGCGACGCGCCACGTCAATACGTGCCCGGGTAGGCGCCGCCGTCGATCAGCCAGTTCTGTCCCGTGATATAGCCCGCGTGCACGCTGCACAGGAACGCGCAGGCGCGGCCGAACTCGTCTGGCGTGCCGAAGCGGCGCGCGGGAATCGTCGCCATGCGCTGCTTGCGCGCCTCGTCGACGGAAATGTTCTGCGCTTTCGCCGCGGCGTCGAACGTCACGGCAATGCGGTCCGTGTCGAAAATACCCGGCAGCAGGTTGTTGATCGTCACGCCGTTCGGCGCGACCTTGCGCGCGACGCCCGCAATGAAGCCCGTCAGCCCGGAACGCGCGCCGTTCGACAGACCGAGCACGTCGATGGGCGCTTTCACCGACGAACTCGTGATGTTCACCACGCGCCCGAAGCCGCGCGAAATCATCCCGTCGATGGTCGCACGGATCAGTTCGATCGGCGTCAGCATGTTCGCTTCGAGCGCGCGGATCCAGTCGTCGTGCGTGAAGTTGCGGAAATCGCCGGGCGGCGGCCCGCCTGCATTGTTGACGAGAATATCCGGCTGCGGACAGGCGGCGAGCGCCGCGGCGCGGCCTTCGGGCGTGGTGATGTCGCACGCGACGGCCTGCACGTCGACGCCCGCGTTCGCGCGGATTGCGGCCGCCGTCGCGTCGAGCGTTTCAGGCGTGCGCGCGACGATCGTCACATTCACGCCTTCGGCCGCGAGCGCCTCGGCGCAGCCGCGCCCCAGCCCCTTGCTCGCCGCGCACACGAGCGCGGATTTTCCTGCGATGCCCAGATCCATTGCCTGTTCCTGTTGTCATGGGCGCAATGCGGGCAAGCTGTCGCGCATTGGCGCCGGGTTGGTCGGTCAACTGTCCCCCGATTCTAGAAGAATCGATGCGACGCTGCCGGGCCTGGCTGCAATACCTTTCATCGGCGGCCGCCCCTTCCGGTAAACTCGCAGTCACGGCGCCGTGCGCACCGCCGCCCGTCGGGCTCCGGGAGCGCCGCGCCACAGAATCGCCAGAACGTCGACAGACCATCATCAGCCAGCCCAACCTCGCCGCGAGGCGCCCCGTCATGACCCAGGACAGCCGTTTTCCCAATCTTTTCATCCTCGATCACCCGCTGATCCAGCACAAGCTGTCGCACATGCGCGACCGCGACACGTCAACGCGGACGTTCCGCGAACTGCTGCGCGAGATCACGTTGCTGATGGGCTATGAAATCACCCGCAACCTGCCGATGACGACGCGTCGCGTGAGCACGCCGCTCGTCGATATCGACGCGCCCGTAATCGCCGGCAAGAAGCTCGCGATCGTGCCTGTGCTGCGGGCGGGCGTCGGCATGTCGGACGGGCTGCTCGAACTGATTCCGTCGGCGCGGGTCGGCCATATCGGGGTGTATCGCGACGACGATCATCGGCCGGTGGAATATCTGGTGCGCCTGCCGGATCTCGAGGACCGGATTTTCATCCTGTGCGATCCGATGGTCGCGACGGGGTATTCCGCCGTGCATGCGATCGATGTGCTCAAGCGCCGCGGCGTCGCGGGCGAGAACATCTCGTTTTTGGCGCTCGTGGCCGCGCCTGAGGGGGTGCAAGTGTTTCAGGACGCACATCCCGACGTGAAGCTGTACGTCGCTTCGCTCGATTCGCATCTGAATGAGCATGCGTACATTATTCCCGGGCTCGGCGATGCCGGGGACCGGTTGTTTGGGACCAAGAATTAAGGTTTGCACCATCGGGACGCGGGCGTTGCCGTTTTTTTGGGGGGCGTTGCGGGCGTCGCAAACAAAAAACCAAGCCCGCGCCCCGAAGGCGCCCCACCCCTCCATGATAAAATCGCTGTCTGCCCCTGAAACACGGGCAGTCCACCCTTCACCGACTTGCCGGCCGTGACCAGCGGCGGCGCTTAACGCCCCGGCCGCTTCCGCCCATCCTGCGACGCTCGCGCGACATCATCCCGCAGCGCCCGGGTTCCTGGCGCACGTCGAGACATGGCCGCCCAGGCAGCGCGAACGGCACAGGGTGCGACGGGACTGACGATATTTGCACACTGCGTGCGCCCCGCTGGCGCGCGCCACGGAGAAAGGTATGGCGGGTCATTCGAAATGGGCCAACATCAAGCATAAGAAAGCAGCGGCCGATGCCAAGAAGGGCAAGGTCTGGACGCGCCTCATCAAGGAAATCCAGGTCGCGGCCCGCATGGGCGGCGGCGACATCGACTCGAACCCGCGCCTGCGGCTCGCCGTCGACAAGGCGTACGACGCCAACATGCCGAAGGACAACATCAACCGCGCGATCCAGCGCGGCGTCGGCGGCGTCGACGGCGCGAACTACGAGGAAATCCGCTACGAAGGCTACGGCATCGGCGGCGCGGCCATTATCGTCGACACGATGACGGATAACCGCACGCGCACCGTCGCGGAAGTGCGTCATGCGTTCTCGAAGTTCGGCGGCAACATGGGCACGGATGGCTCGGTTTCGTTCATGTTCGATCACGTGGGCCAGTTCCTGTTCGCGCCCGGCACGCCCGAAGACAAGCTGATGGACGCCGCGCTCGAAGCGGGCGCCGACGACGTTGTCACGAACGAGGACGGCAGCATTGAAGTGATCTGCCCGCCAAACGACTTTTCCAAGGTCAAGGCCGCGCTCGAAACCGCCGGCTTCAAGGCGGAACTCGCCGAAGTGACCATGAAGCCGCAAACGGAAGTCGAATTCGCGGGCGACGACGCCGTCAAGATGCAAAAGCTGCTCGACGCGCTGGAGAATCTGGACGACGTGCAAGAGGTGTATACGAACGCGGCCATCGCCGACGAATGACCACGGAGTGAGCGCGCCGTTCGCGTCGGGCGTGTTCCCGTACGGCTGCTGTCGCAGCGCTCCTCCTGCTCGCCGCACCGGCGCTTCCGTATGAATGACCGCACGGGGTCGGCCGCACACATGGCGCATACATGGCCGCATGGTTCGCGGCTTTTTCCGCCACAACGTCGGGCTTTGTGGCTTGCGTCACATGTCACGCGTTCGCGCTGTGCGAAGGTAAAGATGGACATCCACGGCTCGCGCCAGTGCGCGGGCCGTTCACGGTTTTTAGTATTCGGGGAATCACATGAAGTTACTCGTCGTCGGTTCCGGCGGTCGCGAGCATGCGCTCGCGTGGAAGCTCGCGCAATCGCAGCGCGTGCAACTCGTCTATGTCGCGCCAGGCAACGGCGGCACCGCCCAGGACGACCGTCTGCGCAACATCGACATCACTGATCCGAACGCACTCGCCGACTTCGTCGAGAAGGAACAGATCGCCTTCACGCTGGTGGGTCCGGAACAGCCGCTCGCAGCGGGTATCGTCAACATCTTCCGCGCTCGCGGCCTGAAGATCTTCGGCCCGACGAGGGAAGCGGCGCAGCTCGAAAGCTCGAAGGACTTCGCGAAGGCGTTCATGAAGCGCCACGCAATTCCGACGGCCGAGTACGAGACCTTTTCCGACGTGGCGGCCGCGCATGCGTACATCGACGCAAAGGGCGCGCCCATCGTCATCAAGGCCGATGGCCTTGCGGCGGGCAAGGGCGTGGTTGTCGCGCTGACGCTCGACGAGGCGCACCACGCCGTCGACATGATGCTGTCGGACAACAAACTCGGCGACGCCGGCGCACGTGTCGTGATTGAAGAGTTTCTGACGGGCGAAGAAGCGAGCTTCATCGTGATGGTGGACGGCAAGAACGTGCTGGCGCTGGCGTCGAGCCAGGATCACAAGCGCCTGCTGGACGGCGATCAGGGACCGAACACGGGCGGCATGGGCGCCTACTCGCCCGCGCCCATCGTCACGCCGCAACTGCACGCACGCGTGATGCGCGAAATCATCCTGCCGACCGTGCGCGGCATGGAGAAAGAAGGCATTCGCTTCACGGGCTTCCTGTACGCCGGTTTGATGATCGACGCGCAAGGCAACCCGAAGACGCTCGAATTCAACTGCCGCATGGGCGACCCGGAAACGCAGCCGATCATGGCGCGTCTGAAGGGTGACTTCTCGAAGGTCGTCGAGCAGGCGATCGCGGGTACGCTGGACACAGTCGAACTCGAATGGGACCGCCGCACCGCGCTTGGCGTGGTGCTGGCCGCGCACGACTATCCGGAAGCGCCGCGCAAGGGCGATTTCATCAGCGGCATTCCGGCGGAGACGGCGGACGCGGTGACGTTCCACGCAGGCACGACGCTCAAGGACGGCAAGCTGACGACCTCGGGCGGACGTGTGCTGTGCGTCGTCGGACTGGCGGATTCCGTGCGCAGCGCGCAGTCGGTCGCTTATGAGGCGATCAACCACATTTCGTTCGACGGCATGCAGTATCGCCGCGACATCGGTTATCGCGCGGCCAACCGCAAGCACGGCTAAGCCGGCCGTCTTCGCATATTGGCTGTCTGGCGCGGCCGTTCGGGGCACGCTGCCCGGACCCGCGAAACAACCCTTCGGGGCCATATGGCCGCGCCGGCGCTACACTCGGGTTTGTCGGCAAAGATCTGCTGCGATGGATGTGCCCCGGCTGAGCAGCGCCGGCAACCGTCCGAACATGTGCCGTGAAGGGCGCATCGCGCCCAATCCGTCCCATTGAAACCCGACCGCGCCAGCGTTTTTCCGTGCCGCGCCTCACATATCATGACCGATTCGATTCACGACGCCCACGACACCCAGACCGTCCGGGCCTGGATGCAAGGCTTGCAGACGCGGATCGCCGACGCGCTCGGCGGGTTTGACGGCACACCGCTCGCGACCGACGCGTGGCAACGTGCGCCCGGCGAGAAGTTGCGCGGCGGCGGCTGCACGCGCATTCTGGAAAACGGTGCATTCTTTGAACGCGCGGGCATCGGCTTCTCGGATGTGCAAGGCGACGCGCTGCCCGGCTCGGCGAGCGCGCTGCGCCCGCAACTGGCGGGGCGAGGCTTCGAAGCGATGGGGGTGTCGCTCGTATTGCATCCGCGCAATCCGTACTGTCCGACCGTTCATATGAACGTGCGCCTCCTGGTCGCGACGAAAGCAGGCGAAGCGCCCGTGTTCTGGTTCGGCGGCGGTATGGACCTGACGCCATACTACGGGTTTGAAGAAGATGCGCGGCATTTCCACCGTGTCTGCCGCGACGCGCTGCAGCCATATGGCGACGACCTCTACCCGCGCTTCAAGCGTTGGTGCGACGACTACTTCTTCCTGAAACACCGCAACGAGCCGCGCGGCATCGGCGGGATTTTCTTCGACGATTTCGCGGAGCCCGGTTTCGAAAAGTCGTTTGCGATGGTGAAGAGCGTCGGCGATGCGTTCCTGAATGCCTATCTGCCTATCATCGAGAGACGCCGCGGCATGCCATACGGCGAAGCCCAGCGCGACTTCCAGGCGTACCGGCGCGGCCGCTACGTCGAATTCAACCTCGTGTTCGACCGTGGCACGCTGTTCGGGCTGCAAAGCGGCGGACGTACGGAGTCGATCCTGATGTCGATGCCGCCCGTCGTGAACTGGCGCTATAACTGGCAGCCCGAGCCGGGCACGCCGGAAGCGCGCCTCTACAGTGACTTTCTCGTGCAGCGCGAGTGGGTCTGACGCGCTTTGCCGCGCCGCTCCCTCTCCAACCGACAGGCAAAGGAACCGCAACTGAATCCGACCGCTCACTCCGTCGCGCCGAAACAGGCATTGCGCCGTATCGGCATCCTCGGCGGCACGTTCGATCCCATCCACGACGGCCATCTCGCACTCGCACGGCGTTTCGCCGAAGCGCTCGACCTGACCGAACTCGTGCTGATGCCGGCCGGCCAGCCGTGGCAGAAGGCGGACGTATCGGCGGCCGAACACCGGTTCGCCATGACTCGCGCGGCCGCCGCGTCGCTGACGCTGCCGGGCGTGACGGTCAGTGTCGCCACGGATGAAATCGAGCACGACGGCCCCACTTACACGGTCGATACGCTGCGGCGCTGGCGCGAGCGTGAAGGTAAAGACGCGTCGATCTCGCTGCTGATCGGCGCGGACCAGCTGGTTCGGCTCGACACGTGGCGCGACTGGCAGCAACTGTTCGACTACGCGCATATCGCCGCGGCAACGCGCCCGGGCTTCGACGTATCGGCCGTGCCGCCCGCCGTCGCGGCCGCGATCGCGCAGCGCTCGGCTGACGCCGCCACGCTGCAGGCAACGCCAGCCGGGCATTTGCTGATCGACACGTCGCTGGCGTTCGATGTATCGGCCACCGACATTCGCGCGCATCTGCGCGCATCGCTTGAAAACGCGGCAGCGGCCGGCGGCGGGCAATCCGCACAGAATCATGTCCCCACGGCAGTGTGGGACTATATTGTTCAACATCATCTGTACCATCGGTAATCATGGATATACGCAAGCTTCAACGTGCCATCGTCGACGGACTCGAAGACGTCAAGGCGCAAGACATCCGGGTGTTCAACACCAGCCATCTCACCGAACTGTTCGACCGCGTGATCGTCGCGAGCGGCACGTCGAACCGCCAGACCAAGGCGCTCGCCTCCAGCGTGCGCGAGAAGGTCAAGGAAGCAGGCGGCGACATCGTCAGCACGGAAGGCGAAGACATCGGCGAATGGGTTCTGGTGGATTGCGGCGATGCCGTCGTGCACATCCTGCAACCGGCGCTGCGCCAGTACTACAACCTCGAAGAAATCTGGGGCGACAAGCCGGTGCGCGTGAAACTGTCGGCACCTAACCCATTCGGAGGCGCTCGTCCGTCCGAACCGCTCGATGACGAAGACGAGGAAGACGACACGCCCGTCGCGCGTCCGGCACGCAAGGCGCCCGCTCGCCGCCGCTCGTGAGCACGCTGTTCGAGCCGCGGTATGTGCGCGCGGCCGTGCGCGGTATGGAATCCTCGCGAGGTCGCCGATGAAATTGCATATCCTCGCGGTCGGGCACAAGATGCCGGACTGGATCGCCACGGGCTTCGACGAATACGCGAAGCGCATGCCGCCCGAGCTGCGCATCGAACTGCGCGAAATCAAGCCCGAGCAGCGCTCGTCGGGCCGCTCCGCTGAAAGCGTGATGGCCTCCGAGCGGCAGAAGATCGAAGCAGCGCTGCCCAGAAATGCCCGCATCGTCGCACTCGACGAACGCGGCAAAGACTGGACGACGATGCAGCTCGCGAATGCTCTGCCAACCTGGCAACAGGACGGGCGCGACGTCGCGTTTCTGATCGGCGGCGCCGATGGGCTCGATCCCGACCTGAAAGCGCGCGCCGACATGTTGCTGCGCGTGTCGAGCCTCACGCTGCCGCACGCGATGGTCCGCGTACTACTTGCTGAACAGCTGTATCGCGCATGGACCATCACGCAGAATCATCCATATCATCGAGTCTGATCTCCGTCTGAACATACGGATATCTTCGGATTCCGCATCCCTGCGCACAACCTGGCCGGATGGCCAGGTGCGCGCCGCCCTTCCCGTCTGTTACGCTCAACACCTGTCGTCGGCTTCGCGCTGCGAGGCCGCGCCGTATATCTTCGCTGGTGACCGATCCATGTCCATTCAGAGTGCCGCTTTTCCGTTCGTCTATCTCGCATCGCAGAGTCCGCGCCGCCAGGAACTGCTGACGCAGCTGGGTGTGCGCTTCGAATTGCTGCTGCCCCGTCCCGATGAAGACGCAGAAGCGCTCGAAGCCGAGTTGCCCGGCGAGCGCGCGCACGACTACGTGATGCGCGTGTGCGTCGCGAAGGCCCGTGCGGCGCGCGCGCGCCTCCTTGCGGGCGGCCATGAGAACGCGCCGATTATGGTTGCCGATACAACCGTTACGATCGACGATGCGATTCTCGGCAAGCCGATCGATTCCGACGATGCCGTCGCCATGCTCACGCGTCTAACTGGCCGCGCGCACGAAGTGCTGACGGCAGTGGCCGTCGTCGATGCGCAGGGCGAATTGCTGACGCCCGCACTGTCGGTTTCGCGAGTCCGTTTTGCTGCAGTGCAAAGCGACGCGTTGCGACGCTACGCGGCAAGCGGCGAGCCCCTTGGCAAGGCAGGCGCGTATGGTATTCAGGGGCGCGCGGCGGAGTTCATCGAACATATTGACGGGTCCTATTCAGGTATTATGGGTTTGCCATTGTTTGAAACCGCTGCCCTTCTACGTGCGGCGCGCATCGACTTTTAGAACAACACCATGAACGAAGAAATCCTGATTAACGTTACGCCACAGGAGACGCGCGTAGCGTTGGTCCAGCAGGGCGCAGTGCAGGAGCTTCACGTCGAACGCACGCTGTCGCGCGGGCGGGTCGGCAATGTCTACCTCGGCAAGGTTGTGCGCGTGCTGCCCGGCATGCAGTCCGCGTTTATCGATATCGGTTTGGAACGGGCTGCGTTTCTGCACGTCGCCGATATCTGGCATCCGCGGCTTGCGGGCGAACCGCAGCAACAGGTGCCGCATCAGCCCATCGAAAAAATCGTCTTCGAAGGGCAAACCTTGATGGTTCAGGTCGTCAAGGATCCAATCGGCACGAAAGGCGCGCGGCTCTCGACGCAGGTGAGCATCGCCGGGCGCACGCTCGTTTACCTGCCGCAGGAACCGCATATCGGCATCTCGCAGAAGATCGAAAGCGAAGCCGAGCGCGAAGCCGTGCGTGCACGGCTCACGTCGGTGCTGCCCGTCGACGAGAAAGGCGGCTACATCGTTCGCACCATCGCTGAAGACGCAACGAGCGAAGAACTGGCCGCCGACGTCGCGTATCTCCGCAAGACGTGGGCGACCATACTCTCGCAGGCGCAGCGCATGCCGCCCACCAGCTTGCTCTATCAGGATCTGAATCTCGCGCAGCGCGTGCTGCGCGACTTTGTCAACGACGAGACCACGCGCATTCAGGTGGATTCACGCGAGACATTCCAGATGCTCACGGAGTTCGCCGCCGAGTTCACACCAGCTGTTTCGTCGAAGCTGCATCATTACACGGGCGAGCGTCCCCTCTTCGATCTCTACAACATCGAGACGGAGATCCAGCGTGCATTATCGCGGCGGGTAGATCTGAAGTCGGGCGGCTATCTGGTGATCGACCAGACGGAAGCGATGACGACCATCGACGTCAACACGGGCGGCTATGTCGGCGCACGCAATTTCGACGATACGATTTTCAAGACCAATCTCGAAGCGGCGCATACGATCGCGCGGCAATTGCGGCTGCGCAACCTGGGCGGCGTGATCATCATCGACTTCATCGACATGGAGAACTCCGAGCATCGGGATCAGGTGCTCGGAGAACTGAAGAAGGCGCTCGCACGCGACCGCACGCGTGTGACCGTCAACGGGTTCTCGCAGTTGGGCCTCGTCGAAATGACGCGAAAGCGCACGCGTGAATCGCTTGCGCATGTGCTGTGCGAGCCTTGCCCGGTTTGTCAGGGCAAGGGGCAGGTGAAGACGGCGCGCACTGTCTGCTATGACGTGCTGCGTGAAATTCTGAGGGAGTCCCGTCAATTCAATCCGCGCGAGTTTCGCGTGGTGGCTTCGCAGCAGGTGATCGATCTGTTCCTGGAGGAAGAATCCCAGCATTTGGCGATGTTGATCGACTTCATCGGCAAGCCGGTGTCGCTGCAGGTCGAGTCCAATTTGAGCCAGGAGCAATACGACATCGTGCTGATGTGATCCCATCGCTCCGCACACGTTACCTCTGGGCACAGGGCTTGCTTAACCGCATTCGACACTGCCGCCGGGAGGCCACATGCGCTCCGAACGCTACGACTACAACGACGACCAGGCACCGCTGCCCGGCCCCTGCTACGACGGGCTTGGCAGCCCGTCCGTTCACGAGAAGACCGCCCGGCGCAAACGGACGGCGGCCGGCATGCTCACCTTCGGCATCGCCTGGTTGTTCGGCTTGGAAGCACTGCTTTCCGACGACGAAAACTGATGGGCGAATGCGCCGCGCATCGTCGCGCGATACGAATTTTCAATCGCTTCCGTGTAGAGGTTACAGCGATCGATCGCAGCGGATCGGGCGTGAAACGATCTCGCTGGCGCGTCACAGTTGTCACCAGAGAGCCGATCACGCGCCCTCTCCCGGCAAATCAAGTAGACTTTCCGTATGCAGTTGCAATAGACGGAGGCTGTCATGGCTGAGTCAATGATTGGCATCGTGGTCGGCATCGTCGTGCTGGCGGTGATCCTGACACTGCTGTCCCACCAATTGCGGCGTGAGCATCACTACCGCGACGGGATGCGAGGTCGCCTCGACGGGCATCGCTGGTGGGAACGCCTGCGGCACCGCCACTGAGCAGCGCTGGATCTACACGACATTCATCCCTATCCACCCGCGCCGCTCCAGCGGCGCACGACACCGGCAAGCGTCGGCCTCGCCCGTCATCCCTAAGGCCGCACGACGCACCGCACGGAGGCGATCATGCCTGACGAAGCGGCAACCCCGAGCTGGCAGCAAGTCGACTATGAAGGCTTCGAGATCCACGTCGCACCGTCGCTGAAAGACGGCACCGCGCGCTACACGTATATCGGTTACGTCTGTCATCCCGGCGCGAACCCGAAACTGCCGGGCCACACGGTCCCGTTTCACGCGGACGGCGAGGAGTCGTTCAAGACAGCCGACGATGCCAGCGACGAAGCCGTGCACATCGGCAAGAGCATCGTCGAAGGCACGCATCCCGACCTGTCAGTGCTGTCGCTGGTCACGAGCGGCGTTTGACAGCGTCTTCGCGAGCGTCACGCTCTGGCGCGTTCGACGGCGTCCCTTTGCGACAACTCAGGAAAATACCGACGAGGAAGATAAACAGATTGCCTTCGGTGAAGTTGAGCAGCAGCGAATTGGCAAAGCAGCCGATCGCGAACGCAAACAGGTAAGCGAGGACGATCGTGCGCGCCGGCTCGCGCAACTCGAGCGCAGACCGACCGATCTGCACGAGAAAGAAGACAAACAGCGCGATACCGAGCGCGCCCAGCTGAATGCCCATCAGCAGGAATTCGTTGTGCGGATTGCCCGCCGTCGCGGCGGCCGCGCCCGTGGCATTACGCGCGAACGCATCGAACTCTTCCTGAACGGTGCCCACGCCATGACCGATGACGGGTCGCTCGCCGATCAGTTCGAGGCTGCGCCGGTAGAACACGATGCGCACGCCCATCGACGTGTTCTTGTTCGACGTCTCGTACGCGCTGATTTCGTCATTCGTTTCCGCAAGGCGCGAGCCGTGCGAATGCAAGGCCGCGTAGACAAGGGTGCCCGCGACGGCGACCAGCGCGACGCCACTGCCCCATCGCACCCACAGTTTCATACCGCGCAGCGACACGAAGTACGTCACGACATAGATGACAATGAAGAGAATTGCGATGATCTGGCCCGTGCGCCCTTGCATCATCAACAGCACATTGACGATAGCCAGCAGCGCGACGACATAGAGCGCGGCTTTCGCAGCACGCGAGCGCACATGCTTCGCGAAGTTCAGCGCCAGATAAAACAGCAGCGCCGTCATGATGCCTGCCGCAATGTGATCCTTGAAGACCCATGCACGGCGTATGGGATCAGTATCCGAGTGCCACGGACCGATCGACGTCCAGCCGAAGTAGTTCGAACACGACAGCAGCAGCGCAAAGGTCAGCGCCCCGAACAATGCCCATTTCGCAACCGTGGTCCACGCCGTCGCGCGGCAATCGCGGAACGTCAACATCAGCAGCGGCAGATAGATCAGCTTGCGGTACTTCATCAGAAAGTCGAGCGCGTGCCCGCGATCCGCGGTCGTCCACGCGAGGCTCAATGTGAGCACGGCAGCGAGCAGCAACGCCGCGACGCTGACACGGTCCGTGAAAATCGCGCGCCAGTTGCGCCAGACCTCAGGCGACAGCAGCGCGCACACCGCAAACAGCGACGCAGCGATGTTGACACCGGCAGTCGACAACGGAACGGCAAACAGTGCGACAAGCGCGAATGTTCGCGCGAGGATCAGCGGATACGAATCTGTTCTGGCGTGTTGCATGTGTGCTTCAACTCTCAATGACGAAATGCGCTCGCGTAGCCGTGGACCGTCAGCTCGCTGCGTCAGTGGCGCCTGCCTCTTTCGGCCGGTGCCTTTTGTCGATCTTGCCTGCTTTGATCCTGTCTGCTTTCTCTTGCCGTTCGGGCCCCGCGGTACGCGCTACGCCGCCGTCATCATCTCACGGCGTGCGTACGATCTGGTTGCACGCCCGTCAGACTACTCGCAAGCCACGGTAAGGCCCGGCAATTCATTGCCTGGCATCGCGCAGGTAAAACGCCGTGCGCGCCTCGAGGGCCTCGCGCGAATACAACTGCTCGACCGTTCGCCGCGCGGCCGCGCCGATTTGCGCGCGCAGCGCCGGTTGCCCGATCAACTGATTGATTATTGCCAGCGCCTCTTCTGACGTATCGAAAAGATAGCCGTTCTCGCCGTGCCGCACGACATCTACGTAGCCGCCGTGACGATGACACACGACGGCCAAACCGCACGCCATGGCTTCGAGCACCACTCGGCCGAACGTCTCGACGTGTTCGCCCGTGCGGTAATAAAAAATATCGAGTTCGTGCAGAAAATCCGGCGCCGCCATCGCGCCTTCGGGTAAAAGACGGATCGCGTCGTCTTGCGGCAAGGCACCCGCCAGCGTCGTCGCACCTTGCAACACCACATTGCAACCGCGGGCGGCGAGTGTCTTGTAGACGGCGATGTCGTCGGGATGATGCTTGTCGGCCGTATCGCGACTCAAGCGGCCGACGACCGGCCGCGCATGCGCTGCATGCTCGCGCGGTGCAAAACGGCTGATGTCGATCGGCGAAGGCTGGATTTCGCCCTTCACGCCGAGCAGCCGCGACTGGAAGGCGGAAATCAGCACGTATTCGGTCGCGGGCCAGCGCAGCAACGGCTGCGGCGTCGAGGTGAGCGCGAGCAGCTTCGGATGAAACGTGTTGAACACGTACACGAGCCGTTCCGGACGGCCCGCGAAATACGGCCACAAACGGTTGCGCCAATGCGCGCCGACGAACACATACGTGCCGCCGTGCGGCACGCTCGCCTTGTGCGGCGCGACGCGTCGAATTGGATACGCCGCCGACAGTTCCTCAGACGTCCGCGACGACGTGCTCCATAGCTGCACGTCGCTCTTGTCGCGCAGCAGCTCGTACAGGTGCAGCGCCTCCTGCTCGCTGCCGCCGTTCGGATTGTGAAACCCGTTGAAGATGTGAATCATACCTTCTGTCTGAATAGTCGCCGGCTGCATCGGACAACTGGCAGCGGCGGGTGCGCCCGCATGCGGCGCTGGGCCGCGCGGGCGTTCTCTCTATCGGATGCTCACGCAGAGGTTCTCATGCCGCGTGCTGCTGAAACTGGATGCGATGCAGATGCGCATACAGCCCGTTCTGTGCCAGCAGTTCGCGGTGGCTGCCGCGCTCGACGATGCGTCCCGCGTCGAGCACGAGGATGCGGTCGGCACGCTCGATGGTCGACAAACGATGCGCGATCACAAGCGTCGTACGGCCCTTCATCAATGTTTCGAGCGCGGCTTGTACGTGGCGCTCCGATTCGGAATCAAGCGCCGAGGTGGCTTCGTCGAGAATCAGGATGGGCGCGTCCTTATAGACTGCGCGCGCAATCGCGAGACGCTGACGCTGACCGCCCGACAGCATCATGCCGTTGTCGCCGACAAGCGTGTCGATGCCGTTCGGCATCGCGGCGACGGTGTCCCACAGATTGGCCGCACGCAGCGCCGCTTTCACGCGCTCCGGGTCCGCCGGCTGCCCGTAGGCGACGTTGTTTGCGATCGTGTCGTTGAACAGCACGACGTCCTGGCTCACCATTGCGATCTGGCTGCGCAGTTCGTGAATGCCGTACTCGGGCAGCGCAACACCGTCGACCAGAATCTTGCCGCCGCTCGGATCGAAGAATCTGGGCAGCAGATTCACGAGCGTCGTCTTGCCGCTGCCCGACGGCCCCGCCAGTGCGACCATCTCGCCCGGCGCAACCTTGAACGACACGGTGTCCAGCGTCTGCCGCTGCATCGGACCGCTTGCGCCGTACATGAACGACACGTCGCGGAATTCGACTTCGCCGGTCGACCGTTCCAGCTTGCGGCCGCCGCCCGGCGGCTCCGACGGCTCGTCGATGAGCCCGAAGATCAGCTCAGCCGCCGTCATCCCGCGCTGCAAGGGCTGGTTGACGTCCATCAAATGCTTGAGCGGGGATATGATCAGCAGCATCGATGTGACGAACGCGACGAAACCGCCGACCGTCGTCTGATCGTGCGACGACTGCACGACGGCGATCGTAATCACGACAGCGAGCGCGATCGACGCGAGAAATTGCGTCAGCGGTTGCGCGAGGCCGCCCGACACCGTCATGCGCATCGAGTAGCCGCGCAGCCGTTTGCTCATCTCCGTAAAACGGTCGATCTCATACTGCTCGCCGTTGTGCACCTTGACGACCTTGTAGCCGCCTACCGTCTCCTCGACGATGTACGACAGTTCGTTGGTGAGATTCTGATGCTCGCGGTTCAGGCGCCGCAGCCGGCGGTTGATCTTGCCGACCAGCCAGCCGATGCCCGGCAGCAGCACCGCGACGATCAGCGTCAGGCGCCAGTTCAGATAAAACAGGTAGCCGAGCAGGAACACGACCGTCAGCGAGTCGCGCACGAGCGTGACCATCACGCCCGTCAGTGTGTTCAGGATCTGGTTCACCTCGAAGACGATCGCGTTGATGACCGTGCTCGCGGTTTCACGCTGGAAGAAGGCAACGCTGCTGTGAATCATCCGGTTGAACATGGTCAGCCGCAGTTGCAGCAGAATGCGGTTTGATACATAGGACAGTAGATAGCCCGACGCATACTGCGCGACACCGCGCACGAACGCGAGACCGATCACGGCGAGCGGCACGTACCACTTCGCACTATCGCTGCCGTGCGCGCCGAAGCCGTGGTCGAGAAGCGGCTTGAGCAGTGCGGGAATCCCCGCCTCGGTGGCGGCAACGACGCCCATCGTCAAAATGCCGGCCAGGACGGTCCAGATGAGCGGTTTGACATACGGCCACAGACGCCGCAGGACCACGATGGTCGACGATGCTTCACCGGAGCCGATGGGCTTGCTTAACGTTGGCTTGGCGCTCAAGAGTTCCTCTGGGAATGCGGACGCGCGCTATGGCGCCCGTGGGCCGCCCTTGGGGCGGATTGCAAATGCGACATTGTAAACCGTCCGGCATGTCACCCCGGCGTGGCTAAATGATTGGAAATCCACGCGTTTGCCGATCTCTCCGGCGCGACGCGAGCGCGGCTGTCGGCGAGCACCCTTGCTTGAGCCCAGCGGAGCCTCGTCGAGCGCAGCCCGAAGCTTTGCGTGGGCATGCGTCCGCTGTGTATATACTGGCGCAATTTTCGTCGGGCGGCGGCCATGGCAGCAGCTGCGTGGCCCGGACGCCCGCTCCGCCCGTCTCATCCGGCATCGATTCGCATGACACAACCCACACTCGGCGTCGCCATCATCACGAAAAACGCGGCGCTCAGGCTCGACGAATGCCTGCGCGCCGTCGCGTTCGCCGACGAGATCGTCGTCGTCGACAGCGGCAGCACGGACGCCACCGTCGAGATCGCCCGTTCGCACGGCGCGCGCGTACTCTCGCATACCGACTGGCCCGGTTTCGGTCCGCAAAAAAACCGTGCGCTGGACGCGCTCGGCACGACCTGGGTGCTGTCGATCGATGCAGACGAGATCGTCACGCCTGAACTGGCTGTCTCGATTGCCGGCGTGCTCGCCGCGCCGGACGCCGACGTTTATGCCGTCGACCGTTTGTCGGCGTTCTGCGGACACTGGGTGCGGCACAGCGGCTGGTATCCGGACTGGATTCCGCGCCTGTTTAAACGCGGCAGCGCGCGTTTCTCCGACGACCTCGTGCACGAACGCCTCATGTTCGAGTCGCCCGCGAAGCATCTGGAAGGCAAATTGATGCACCACTCGTACGAAGACTTCGAGACGGTGCTACGCAAGCTCGACGCGTATTCGACGGCAGGCGCGCAGCAGCGCCACGCGGCCGGCCAGCGGGGCAGCTTCGGCAAGGCCGTCGCACGCGGCGCGTGGGCGTTCGTGCGGACCTACCTGCTGCGCTGTGGATTTCTCGACGGCCGCGCGGGTTTCATGATCGCGATGTTCAACGCGGAGACCGTGTACTACCGGTTCGTCAAGCTGGCGCAACTGGGACGCGAAGACGACACGCAGCGCTGAATGCCGCGGGCGCCCGCTACCGGCGCAGCGTCACACGCGGTCAATACACGATTTCGATCGCGCTGCCCGAAAACTCGCGGCGCAATGCGGCGAGCAGTTCGTCCGTCGGCTTCACGCGCCATGCGTCGCCAAGCCTCACTTCGCCCTCCGCGTTGTCGCTGCGGTAGACGATCTGCACGGCAAGCCCGTTCGGGATCGGCGCCGACGGCCGTTGTGCACGCCCGCCTGATTCTCCATTGCCGCCGAAACCGCCGCGGGCACCGCTGCGGGGAGCCGGCGCAGCGACTTCAGCGTCTTCCGGCTTCGCGCGATAGGCCTCGAGCACCGAGCGCAATGTGTGTGCATTCGCGTTGCCGTTCATCTGCACCTTCACCGCTTGCGCGAACCGCGTGCGAGCGCGGCCGAGGTCCATCGGCGTGTCGACGGTAAAGCGGATGCCGCCCGTGAACGCATCGTTGCGCGCCTGCCCCTGCACGACGAGCAATTCGTCTTCCTTGAACAGCTGCTTGTGCGCCTCGAATTGCTCATTGAATACCGTCACTTCGCACTGGCCCGTGCCGTCGTCGAGCAGCGCGATCAGCATCTTGCCGCGCTGGGTCATCTGCGTGCGCAGCGACACGATCACGCCCGCCACCAGCTTGTCGCGCCCTTCCTTGAGCTCGCCGATCTTCTGGCGCACGAAGCGTCGCACTTCGTCCTTGTACGCGTCGAACAGATGCCCCGACAGATAGAAGCCGAGCGCCGTCTTCTCTTCCTGCAGACGACGCTTGTCCGGCCACGCGGGTTCGTCAACGAGTTCGTGGCCCTGCGAAGGCGCATCGCCAATGTCGAACAGACCCGCCTGCATCGCGTTGGCGCTCGCCTGGTCGGCGGCTTCCATCGCAAGCGACACGGATGCGATCAGCTGCGCGCGGTTCTCGTGCAGGGAGTCGAATGCGCCGGCACGGATCAGCGCTTCGATCGTGCGGCGATTGACGACGCGCCGATCGATCCGGTTGCAGAAGTCGAAGATATCGACGAACGGGCCTTCTTCGCGCGCGCGCAGAATTTCTTCGATCGCGTTCTGGCCGCTACCCTTGATTGCGCCAAGGCCGTAGCGGATCGTGCGCGAACGCTTGCCGTCCGCTTCCGCTACCGGCTCGAACCGGTAGGCGGACAGATTGATGTCGGGCGGCAGCACGGCCATCTTGTTCGCGAGGCAGTCTTCGAACAGGATCTTCACCTTGTCCGTGTCGTCCATCGCGAGCGACATGTTGGCCGCCATGAATTCGGCGGGATGATGCGCCTTGAGCCACGCGGTGTGATACGCGAGCAGCGCGTAAGCAGCCGCGTGCGACTTGTTGAAGCCGTAGCCCGCGAACTTCTCCATCAGGTCGAAGGTTTCGTCGGCCTTCTCGCGCGTCAAGCCGTTCCTGGCGGCACCCTCGGCGAAGATCTCGCGATGCTTCGCCATTTCCTCCGGCTTTTTCTTACCCATCGCACGACGCAGCAGGTCGGCGCCCCCCAGCGAATAGCCGCCGATGATCTGCGCCATCTGCATCACCTGCTCCTGATAGACCATGATGCCGTAGGTCTCTTTCAGGACAGGTTCGACACGCGGATCCGGATATTCGACTGTCTCGCGGCCGTGCTTACGCGCGCAGAAGCTCGGGATCAGATCCATTGGGCCGGGCCGGTACAAGGCCACGAGCGCGATGATGTCCTCGAAGCGGTCGGGTTGCGCGTCCTTCAGCATGCCCTGCATGCCGCGGCTTTCCAGCTGGAACACGGCAACCGTATTCGCTTTCTTGAGGATCGAGAACGCCGCCGGGTCGTCGAGCGGCACCTGTGCGAGCGACCAGTTTTCCTTCGATGGATCGAGACGGCGGATATAGCGCTCGGCCCAGTCGAGAATGGTCAGCGTGGTCAGACCCAGAAAGTCGAACTTCACGAGGCCGACGGCTTCCACGTCGTCCTTGTCGTACTGGCTCACCACGCCGCTTTCGTCGCCCTGCGTATAGAGCGGGCAGAAGTCCGTCAGCTTGCCGGGCGCGATCAGCACGCCGCCCGCGTGCATGCCGACGTTACGCGTGAGGCCTTCCACGCGCTGCGCGAGTTCGAGCAGCTGGTGCACTTCGTCTTCATTGTCGAAGCGCTCCTTCAGAAGCGGCTCTTCCTTCATCGCGTCCGCGATCGTGACGTGCTTGCCCGGCTTGAACGGAATCAGCTTGGCGACGCCGTCCGTGAACATATAGCCGAGATCGAGCACGCGGCCGATGTCGCGCACCGCGGCTTTCGCTGCCATGGTGCCGAACGTCGCGATCTGCGAGACGGCGTCCGCGCCGTACTTCTCCTTCACGTACTGGATCACGCGGTCGCGGCCGTGCTGACAGAAGTCGATGTCGAAGTCGGGCATCGACACGCGCTCCGGATTCAAAAAACGCTCGAACAGCAGGTTATAGCGCAGCGGATCGAGGTCGGTAATGCCGAGCGCGTACGCGACCAGCGAACCCGCGCCCGAGCCGCGGCCTGGCCCGACGGGGACGCCGTTGTTCTTGGCCCAGTTGATGAAGTCCGCCACGATCAGGAAGTAGCCGGGAAAGCCCATCTTGATGATCGTGCCGCATTCGAAGTCGAGCCGCGCGTAATAGCCTTCGCGTTGCGCATCGCGCTCGGCCTGTTCAGGAAACAGTTGTTCCAGGCGCTTCTCAAGCCCTTCCTTCGACAGCTGGACCAGGTAGTCGTCGAGCGACATGCCGTCCGGCGTCGGGAACAACGGCAGCTTCGGCTTGCCGAGTTCGAGCGTGAGATTGCAGCGTTTCGCGATTTCGACGGTGTTCGCGATCGCGGACGGGATGTCCGCGTACAGCGCGATCATCTCGTCCTGCGTGCGGAAATACTGGTCCGTCGTAAAGCGCTTCTGACGGCGCGGATTCGCGAGAATATCGCCCTCGGAAATACACACGCGCGCTTCGTGCGCGGTGAAGTCGTCGGGCGTCATGAACTGCAGCGGGTGCGTCGCGACGACGGGCAGCTTCAGCGACGCCGCCAGCGCGACGGCCTGCTGCACATACGCTTCCGCACCGGCTTGTCCGCCGCGCTGCAATTCAATGTAAAAACCGTTCGGGAAGATCTGCGCCCAGCGCTGCGCATTGCGCTGCGCGGCTTCCTGGTTGCCCGCCGCGAGCGCGAGGCCCACGTCGCCGTGCTGCGCGCCCGACAGCGCCAGCAGTCCTTCGGCGAGGCCGCTTTCGAGCCACGCCGTTTCCACTTCCGCGCGCCCGCGATACTGGTTGGTAAGCCACGCCTTCGACAGCAGTTCGCAAAGATTCAGATAGCCGGTCTTGTTCCTGACCAGCAACAGAAGCCGCGAAGGCTTGTCGCGGTCATCCGGATTCGTGATCCAGACATCGCAGCCGGCAATGGGTTTGACCCCTTTGCCACGGGCTTCCTTGTAAAAACGGACGAGACCGAATGCGTTACCGAGATCGGTGAGCGCGAGCGCGCCCTGACCGTCTTTGGCAGCGGCATCGACGACGTCGTCGATGCGCACAATGCCATCGGCAATCGAGAATTCGGAGTGAACGCGGAGATGGACGAAGCGGGGATCTGACATGGGCGACATTGTAACCCCGCCCTCCTGAAAATTTTCGCGCAAACAGCCCTCTGCCCGCCTGATTGGCCATCCGGCCAGGCACGTTTCGCCAAGAGCTTTTATCGACGGCGCTTTGCGCGAATCGGGATCGACCGATGGGCCATTTCGAAGCAAATCAATACGCCTTCGGACAGATTGCAGACCGGCGCTCAGGATGAGGGATAATACGCGTTCCATTCCATTTTTTGCCGTACGCGTGCTGCGCCCGCCCTCCATGCGCGCGCCGGGCACGGCGCTTTATCGCTGGACCAGCATGAATATCCTCAATCTTTCGGCTTATCAGTTCTCGACGCTCGACAAGATCGTCGAATGGCGGCCGCTCGTCACCGCGCGCTGCAATGAACTCGGCTTGCGCGGCACCATTCTGCTTGCGCCGGAAGGCATCAATCTGTTCATCGCCGGAGAGATTCCGCGCGTGCGCGCATTCATCGACTACGTCCGCCACGATCCGCTGTTCGAAGGTAAATTTTCCGAACTCCAGTTCAAGGAAAGCCTGTCGGAGAAGCAGCCGTTCCGGCGCATGCTCGTCAAGCTGAAGCGCGAAATCATCACGATGAAGAAACCGGCCATCAAGCCGGAACTGGGCCGTGCGCCGTTCGTCGACGCCCGCACGCTGAAGGTTTGGCTCGACCGCGGCCACGACGATGCGGGCCGCCCGGTCGTGATGCTCGACACGCGCAATGCGTTCGAAGTCGATGTCGGCACGTTCGACAACGCGCTCGACTACGGCATCACCAGGTTCAGCGAGTTCCCCGAGGTGATCGAACAGAATCGGGCGGACCTGGAGGGCAAGACGGTGGTGTCGTTCTGCACGGGCGGTATCCGCTGCGAAAAGGCGGCCATCCATATGAAGGACGTCGGCATCGAGAATGTGTACCAGCTTGAGGGCGGCATCCTGAAGTATTTCGAGGAAGTGGGCGGTGCGCACTACAACGGCGAATGCTTCGTGTTCGACTATCGCACCGCGCTCGATCCCAACCTGCGGCCGACGGCGACCGTGCAATGCTTCGGCTGCCGCGCCGTCGTGATGCCGGAAGGCCAGAAGTCGCCGTACTACGTGCCAGGCAAGACGTGCGCGGCCTGTCATCCGGACGCGCAGCCGCAAGCCGCGGCCGCGCATGCAGCGGATCTGGTCTGAGCGCAGCGCGTCATCACCCGCTGCATGAACCCGTTTTGCATGCGCCGTGCCGCCGCGGCTCACGACACCTGAACATGACGCGCTATCGCGGACGTTTCGCGCCCTCCCCCACGGGCCCGCTGCATGTCGGCTCGCTGGTCAGCGCACTCGCAAGCTGGCTGGATGCGCGCGCCAATCGCGGCACGTGGCTGGTGCGTATCGAAGACATCGACGGGCCGCGCACCGTCCCGGGCGCCGCGCAGCACATCCTCGATACGCTCACGCGCTTCGGCATGACGGCCGACGAACCGCCCGTCTGGCAAAGCCAGCGCGCAGCGCTTTACCAGCAGGCATTCGAACGCCTGCAGGCCACAGGCCTCGTCTATCCCTGCGGCTGCACGCGCAAGGAAATCGCCGATTCGCTGGTCCGGACCCACGCCCGGCACACGACGCTCGCCTACCCCGGCACCTGCCGCAACGGCCTGAACGGCAAGCCCGCGCGCGCGTGGCGACTGCGTGTGCCGGACGGCGATGCCGCCATCGTGACGTTCGACGATCGCTGGCAAGGGCGGCAAGTGCAGAATCTCGCCACTGAAGTCGGCGACTTCGTGCTGCGTCGCGCGGACGATCAGTGGGCCTATCAGCTGGCCGTGGTCGTCGACGACGCGGATCAGGGCATCACCCACATTGTGCGCGGCGCCGACCTGCTCGACTCGACCGCCCGACAGATCTACCTGCAGCGCTGCCTCGGCGTGGCCACGCCCTCCTACCTGCATGTGCCCGTCGTGACGAACGCCGACGGCGAAAAGCTCAGCAAGCAGACGGGTGCCGCGGCCCTCGACGCATCGGAGCCGCTCGTCACGCTGAACCGTGCGGCGCGGCATCTGGGATTGAAGCTGGGAGAAGCAGCGGCGACATCGCTCGATGCGTTCTACACGGAAGCCGTCGCGGCGTGGTCGGATCGCATCAGGCGGCAATAACGCCGCGCCAACAAAGATGGCGCCCGAAAGGCGCCATTCGCAAAAGCAATCAGAACGGCAAGCGCTGCGACATCAATTCGACGACGTCGTCTTGCGCGGCATCCCAAAGCCGCCCAGCAACGCGGCGAGCGGCTGCTTCGATGCGGGCTTTTGCGGCGCGGCAGGCGCTTCCTCGCGCCTCGCCGCAGCGGAAGGCGACGGCTCGTACGGCTTGAAGAAGAAATCGTCGACAGGCTGCTGACGATGATGCGAGCCATGTGACGGACGCTCGTGCGCACCCGTCGTGCGGCGGCGGCTGCCGCGATCGTCGCGGTCGCGCCGTGCGCCGCGCTCGTCGTGATGATGACGCACAGGCGCGTCGACCGTCAGACGCTGCACATCCAGCGGCCGCTTGATCAGCTTTTCGATATCGGCAAGCTGCTTGCGCTCGTTGGGGCTGAACAGCGACAGCGCATCGCCCGATGCACCCGCGCGGCCCGTCCGGCCGATCCGGTGCACATAGTCTTCCGCGTTGAACGGCAGATCGAAGTTGATCACGGCGGGGAGTTCGGCGATGTCGAGACCGCGCGCGGCCACGTCGGTAGCGACGAGCGCTTCGATCTCGCCGCGCTTGAACGCGTCCAGCGCCTGCATCCGCTCGCTTTGCGAACGATCGCCGTGAATCGCCGTCGCCACCACGCCATCGCGCTCCAGCTGACGCGCAAGCCGGCTGGCGCCGATCTTGCTGTTGCAGAACACGATCACCTGCTTGAGGCTGCGCTCGCGGATCAACTGCACGACGGCGCCCGTCTTGTCGCCCTCCGCCACTTCGTAGACGATCTGCGTGACGTTCGTCGCCGTCGAATTGCTGCGCGCCACTTCGATGGTCTGCGGATTGCGCAGGTACGTCGAAGCCAGCTTCTTGATTTCGGGCGAGAACGTCGCCGAGAACAGCAGCGTCTGACGCTCGGTCGGCAGCAGGTTCAGAATGCGCTGCAGGTCGGGCAGGAAGCCCATATCGAGCATCCGGTCGGCTTCGTCGAGCACGAGCATCTGCACCTGCCCGAGATTGGCCGTCTTCTGCTGCACGTGGTCGAGCAGACGTCCCGGCGTCGCGATCAGGATTTCGACGCCGCGCCGCAGTTCCGCCGATTGCGGGTTCATGTCGACGCCGCCGAACACGACCGCGCTGCGCAGCGCCGTGTGCTTCGCATACGACTGCACGTTGGCGGCGACCTGGTCGGCGAGTTCGCGCGTCGGCGTGAGGATCAGCGCGCGCACGGGGTGACGGGCCGGCGACGCGCTCGTGTTGGCGAGCGGCAGCAGACGCTGGATGATCGGCAGCGAGAAGCTCGCTGTCTTGCCCGTGCCCGTCTGCGCGGCGCCCATCACGTCCCTGCCGCCCAGCACGACGGGAATCGCCTTGGCCTGGATCGGCGTCGGCGTCGTGTAGCCCTGCTCCGCGATGGCTTTGAGAATGTCGGCGTGTAGGCCGAACTGGTCGAACGTCGCGTTGGTAGGCGTGGTTGCTGTATCGGACATGGTGGCTTTCGCTAAAAATGCGCCTGCGCTCGGACCGCTTGCGCGTTGCCAAAGGCGGGCGCGCGGGCGTCCGCTCAACAGTTTCTGCAGCTTCTTCTGCAGCGGCCGGGGCCGCGGAGGGCATCAGGATGAAGGCGGAGCCACGGCGTCCCGTATAAGGTCCGCTTACTAAGGTCCGCTTACGTGCTTACGTACCAGCTCGTATCAGCAAGCATGCGGCCGGCTCCCGCCGGCGGAAACATCCGCCGGAAAGGGCGGTATTGTAGCACTTCGGCCTGCCTGCCCTTGCCGTGCAAGCGGGCTCACCGCTTTCCCGCGCCTCGGCGCCGCATGACGGCATATTTCAAGCGGGGACGGACCATGCCCGACGCGCGCAGCGTAGACGCCGCGCGAGGCAATCTGGTGACAATCGCCTGACATGCGTCCGACACCGCGCGATCCGCGTTCCGCCCCATTTCCTCACCACGTTTCGCGCATCACCATCAGCCGCGGTTCCGTCATGTCCTCGATCGCATAGCGGATCCCTTCGCGCCCCAGGCCCGAGTCCTTCACGCCGCCATACGGCATGTTGTCGACGCGGAACGATGGCACATCGTTGATGACCACGCCGCCCACTTCGAGTTCATCCCACGCCTGATGCGCGTGCGCCAGGGAATCCGTGAACACGCCCGCCTGCAAGCCGAAGTCGCTGTCGTTGACGGCCGCGAGCGCGCTCGCGAAGTCGTCGAATTTTTCGAGGATCGCCACCGGCCCGAACGCCTCCTTGCGATACAGATCGGTGTCATGCCCGACGCTCTCGAGCAACGTCGCCTCGAACATCGCGCCGTCCACCTTGCCGCCTGCGACGATCTTCGCGCCCGCCTTCACTGCGTCGTCCATCCAGCCTGAAAGACGGCGCGATTCCGATTCGGAGATCATCGGCCCGACGAAAGTCTTCTCGTCCTTCGGATCGCCCATCTTCAGCGACTTCGTTTTCGCGATCAGCTTGTCGCGCAGCGCATCGTACAGCGACGCATGCGCGAGAATGCGCTGCACGCCGATGCAGCTTTGCCCCGACTGATAAAACGCGCCGAACGCAAGGCGCTCCACAACGTAGTCGAGCTTGTCGCGCTGATCGCTGTCGACGATGGCGGCCGCGTTGCCGCCCAGCTCCAGAATCACCTTCTTCTTGCCCGCCTTCGCCTTCAGGTCCCAGCCGACGGCAGGCGAGCCCGTGAACGACAGCAGCTTGAAGCGCTCGTCCGTCGTGAACAGATCGGCGCCGTCGCGATGCGCGGGCAGGATCGAGAACGCACCCTTCGGCAGATCGGTCTGCGCGAGCACCTCGCCGATGATCAGCGCGCCGACGGGCGTGCGGCTCGCCGGTTTCAGCACGAACGGCACGCCTGCCGCCAGCGCGGGCGCCACCTTGTGCGCGGCCAGATTCAGCGGAAAGTTGAACGGCGAGATGAACGAGCACGGTCCGATGGGCACCCGCTTCACGTACGCGTGATAGCCCTTTGCGCGCGGCGAGATTTCCAGGTTGACGATTTCGCCGTCGATGCGCACCGATTCTTCCGCCGCGACCTTGAACGTATCGATCAGACGCGCGACCTCGCCGCGCGAATCGTTGATCGGCTTGCCGGCTTCGATGCACAGTGCCATCGCCAGTTCGTCGGCGCGCTCGCGAAAGCGCTTCACGCAATGTTCGAGCACGGCCTGACGCTTGAACGGCGGGAACGTGCGCAGCGCGGGCAACGCGGCGACGGCCGCGCCGATGGCTTGATCGATCGCCTTCGCATCGGCCATCGCGACGCGCGTCGCCACTTCGCCGCTGAATTTGTCGGTGACCTCGAGATCGGTGTTCGCGGCGACGGGTTCGTTCGCGAGATAGTAGGGATAACTCTTCTGCAACATGACTCGTTCTCCTTGATCGATCAGCGACGCGCAGCAAGGGCGGTTCCACCGCCGCCCCACCGTCACGCGCCGGACTGAAACCTCAAAGCTGCGCGGACAGGCGCTTGATCTCGCGATTCAGCACGCGCTCGTTGTCGGAGTAATCGATGGGCACGTCGATCACGTGCACGCCCGGCGTCGCGAAGCACGCGCGCACGAGCGGCGCCAGCTCTTCCGCCGCCCCGACGCGGTGCCCCAACGCGCCATAGCTCGTCGCGTAATCGACGAAATCGGGGTTGCTGAGCATCATTCCGTAGTCGGGGAAATTCATGTTTTCCTGCTTCCAGCGGATCATGCCGAACGCGTCGTCGCGCAGGATCAGCACGACGAGATCGAGCTTCAGCCGCACGGCCGTCTCCAGTTCCTGCGAATTCATCATGAACCCGCCGTCGCCGCACACGGCCATCACCTTTCGCTCAGGATGCACGATCTTGGTCGCGATCGCCGACGGCAGGCCGGCGCCCATCGACGCGAGCGCATTGTCGAGCAGCAGAGAGTTCGGTTCGTGCGCGCGGTAGTAGCGTGCGAACCAGATCTTGTACATGCCGTTGTCGAGACAGATGATGCCGTCGACGGGCATCGTCTCGTACACGTCGTTGACGACCCGCACCGGGTACATCGGGAAGCGGTCGTCGTGCTGGCCCTTCGCCAGATGCGCTTCGAAATGCGCCTTGATCTCCTTGAAGCGCGCGAAGTCCCAATGCTCGCCCGTGCCCCGCAGCGCTTCCTTCATCTGCCACACTGCGTTCGCGATATCGCCGACCACTTCGATCTGCGGGAAATAAACAGTGTCCACTTCCGCGCCGAGAAAGTTCACGTGGATCACCGTCTTCTCGTTGGCATCCGCGCCGCGCATGAAGAACGGCGGCTTTTCGATCACGTCGTGACCGACGTTGATGATGCAGTCGGCGTGATCGATCGCGCGGTGCACGAAGTCGCCGTCCGACAGCGTCGCATTGCCGAGCCACAGCGGATGCGACTCGTCGATCACGCCCTTGCCCATTTGCGTGGTGAAAAACGGGATGCCGATCTGGTCGACGAATTCGCGCAGCATCTTGCGCGTCGTCTTGCGGTTGCCGCCCGCGCCGATCATCAGCAACGGATGCTTCGCCTCGACGATCGCCTTCACCGCGTGTGCGACAGCTTTTTCTTCTGCGACGGGCCGGCGGCTGTAGCTCTTCGGAATCGGCTTGCCGTCGCCCTCCTCGTGCGCGACGTCCTCGGGCAGCTCGAGATGCGTGGCGCCCGGTCGCTCTTCCTCGGCCTGCCGGAACGCCTCGCGCACCGACGCGGGAATATTGCCGATCGACACGATCTGGCGCGTGTATTTGGTGAGCGGCTCCATCATCCGCACCACGTCGACGATCTGGAAATGGCCCTGCTTGCTCGACTTGATCGGCTTCTGGCCCGTGACCATCAGCATCGGCATGCCGCCCAGCTGCGCATACGCGGCGGCCGTGACGAAGTTAGTGGCGCCCGGCCCGAGTGTCGCGAGACACACCCCCGTTCGCCCCGTCAGACGGCCATAGGTCGCGGCCATGAAACCGGCCGCCTGTTCATGGCGCGTCAGCACGAGCTTGATGCGGGAGCGGCGCAGCGATTCGAGGAGATCGAGATTTTCTTCGCCGGGAATGCCGAACACGTACTCGACGCCTTCAGCCTCCAGCGATTTGACGAACAGATCCGATGCTTTCATGGAAGTCTCGCTTGACGAACGAACGCAGACCGGGCCGTGACACCTCGTTCGACGGCGCGCGGACAAGGAGGATCGAAAACGATGACAGCCGCGCCTATGCATCGATACGGGGCGCGGCCATTGCGTGGCACACAGCTTACTACCGCAGGCGAAAACGTGTCGTTCGGGGCAGCCCGCGAGCCGCGCACACGGACGGACGCGCCTGCTGTTGCGCCGCTGGCACAGCCACCGTGCTGCCGTCAGAAGAAGATCAGCGGACGATGGTCACGCAGTCGGACAGCAGCGGCGGCGCGTCGGCGCCGAGGATGGCGTCATAAAGCGTGGCTTGCGGACCCTTCGTCCACCACGTATAGCTGCCCGCCTGATACTTCGCGCCCGAACCGGACAGCACGTTGACGAACAGCATTTGCGTGCCTTTCACCGGCAGCACCGCGAAGCTCTGACCGTTGGTTGCGTTCAGGTACGTGACCTGGAGGATGCGCCCCGTCGCGCAAGTGTATTTCTGCGTCATGCGATGCGCGGTGCGGATATCGGGCAACGGCAGCAAATCGGCGGCATGGGCCACGCCCGTTACACCCGAAGCGGCGACGAACACCAGCACGCCCAAACACGCATACCCTCGTCTGCTCATTGAATGCCTCGTTTCCCGACACTGTCGCGTTATGACCGCGCGATGCGGCTGAAGGTTGCGAAGACAGCTCAGGGATCGATGACGTCGGCGCACGCATCGGTCGGCGCGGCCGCGACGTGGCCGACCACAGGAACGATCTTCAGCCCCGCCGAGGCAATGCGGCACGGCGCAGCCGCCAGCCCGCACCCGCCCAGAGAGAACATCGTCGCGATGGACGCCGCCAGCAGCGCGATGCGCCGCGCCGCTTTGCTGCCCATCTGCTGAACCTTCACGCGTCCTGCTCCGTTGCTGCCGTTTTCCTTATTTCGCCGACACCGGCTTGACAGCGGCCGCAGCCTGTTTGGCGCGCTGCAGCGCTTCGCCGATGTCGCCCGCCGTCGCCAGCGCCACGCCCATGCGGCGCTTGACGAAGCTCTCGGGCTTGCCGAACAGGCGCAGATCCGCGCCGGGCACGGCGAGCGCCTGCGCCACGCCCTCGAACGCGATGCCCGTCTCGTCCAGCCCGCCGTAGATCACAGCCGACGCGCCCGGCGTGCGCAAGGTCGTATCGACGGGCAGGCCGAGAATCGCGCGCGCATGCAGTTCGAATTCGGACAGCCGCTGCGACGCGAGCGTGACGAGCCCGGTGTCGTGCGGACGCGGGCTCACTTCCGAGAACCATACGTCATCACCGCGCACGAAAAGCTCCACGCCGAACAGGCCCCGGCCGCCGAGCGCCGTCGTGACCTTGTCGGCGATGTCGCGCGACTGTTCGAGCGCGCGCGGGCTCATCGGCTGCGGCTGCCATGACTCGACGTAATCGCCCGCCACCTGCACGTGGCCAATCGGGTCGCAGAAGTAGGTGGCCGTTTGCTGCGTGGCCGGCTCGATTGCGCGCACGGTCAGCTGCGTGATCTCGTATTCGAAGTTGATGAAGCCTTCGACGATCACGCGGCCGTGATTCACACGCCCGCCCGCCATCGCGTACTGCCATGCGGGTTCGATGTCGGCGTCGCTGCGCAGCACCGACTGCCCCTTGCCCGACGACGACATCACCGGCTTCACGACGCACGGATAACCGACCTT
This sequence comes from Paraburkholderia phymatum STM815, assembly GCF_000020045.1. Taxonomy (GTDB): domain Bacteria; phylum Pseudomonadota; class Gammaproteobacteria; order Burkholderiales; family Burkholderiaceae; genus Paraburkholderia; species Paraburkholderia phymatum. The sequence continues at coordinate 2,342,422 of NC_010622.1, forward strand.
CGCGATGCCCGCCTTCAGTTCTTCGACGGAATCGGCGAACGCGTACGGCGAGGTCGGCAGGCCGAGTTCCTCGGCGGCGAGGCGGCGGATGCCTTCGCGGTTCATCGTCAGTTGCGTGGCGCGCGCGGTCGGGATCACTTCGGCGACGCCTTCGGTTTCGATCGCCGCGAGCGCGTCGGTGGCGATCGCCTCGATCTCCGGCACGATCAGATGCGGCTGCTCCTCTTCGACGAGCGCGCGCAGCGCCTTCGCGTCCGTCATGTCGATCACGTGCGCGCGATGCGCGACCTGATGCCCCGGCGCGTTCGGATATCGGTCCACCGCGATCACTTCGACGCCGAGCCGCTGCAGCGCGATGATCACTTCCTTGCCCAGCTCGCCCGCGCCGAGCAGCATGACGCGCGTAGCCGAGGTCGAAAGCGGTGTGCCGATGCGTTGGCCGATCTGCATGGAAGCTCCAGAGAATTTTTTGACAAAAAGCGGGTGGAATGAATGACTGCGGCGATGTTAACATGCGCGGCCCCTGCGACTGCGCCTGCCGCGTGCCGATAACCGATGGTGTCGGCCGCGTGTGGAGCCGGCCGACCTGCCATTGCGCCCAGCCGCTGCGGTATCGCGCCGCGACGGCCACTGGCAATGACCGGCCCCGTCGCGGCACCGATGCACTTTGCCTATGCGTTTCGTCACCCGCGTTTGCGCTCGCATGCGGCAAGCGTAGTGCGATACCCTTACGCCTTCGCCAGTTTAGAGAGGAACGACGATATGCAGCCCACGTCTGCCACGCAACGCGACGCACGCTCGAGCGCCACACCCGATGCATCGTCGCAAGCACCTGACAGTGCAGTCTGGGCATCGTTCCGCCGCCGCGCGGGCGTGGCGCTCGCCGTCGTGTCGATCGCCGCACTCGCCGCCTGCTCGCTGCCGAAACACCTCGACTCGGAAGCGCCGCCGCCCGATCCGTTCAATCCTGCCGCCACGCAACTGCTCGACAACACCGACTGGCAGCTCACCGGCTGGAAGCTGGCCGCGGGCGGCATGCGCGACGTGCCGGGCAACGCGGGCGGGGAACCCGTCACGCTCGTGCTGTCGACGGAAACGGGCCAGCGGCGCGCGAGCGGCTTCTCGGGCTGCAACCGCTACACAGGCACCTATTCGCTCAAGGACGGCAAGCTGAGCTTCGGCCCGCTCGCGGGCACGCGCATGGCGTGCGCGACGCCGGGCGGCAGGATCGAGAGCGCATATCTCGCTGCGCTCGCGCAAATCGAACACTCGGCCGTCGACATGCGCAAGCCGCAGCAGCTTCAACTGATGCTCGGCAATGGCGACACGCTCGTGTTCGCGCGGCGCGGCCAATGAGCGTGCGAACGGCGAGCTTCGACAGCCTGCGCGCGGCGCACGCCTGCAAAGCGAGAGGCTTTGCCCGGTTAAACTCGACGGCTCGCGCGTTTGCGCATCCGTCATTCGTTGATGTCTAGCATGCAAACGGTCGTTTTCGGCTGGTTCGGCGCTTCCGCCGTCTGGTTTCTTCCCCTGCTGTGGCGTCTCGTGAAGTCCGCATTGCCGGGCGGCGCGGGCCTGCGCGGCCCCGGCACGATCCGGCTCTGGCTCGGCTTTCTGTGCGTGCTGATTGCGAGTTGCACGCTGGAGGCGTCGCTCGTCAACGTGCAGGGCGTCGACGGACTCGGGCATGCGCTGTCGACGGGGTTCGCGCATCTGCTGGGCCGCGCCGCAACACCGCTCGTCATGCTCGGCCTGTTCGTGATCGCGCTGCCGTGGCTAATCGGCTTCCGGTGGTCATCGTTCGTCGGCTGGGCCAACGACGCGTTCGGCCTCGGCCTCGCGCGCCGTTCCCGCGACGACGAACCGCGCAGCCACACGCGCGCCGCTTCCGTCGACACGACACCCTCGCATAGCAGCGCGCCCGTCAACACGATGGCGCCGAAGGCCAATGGACGCTACGCACGGCCCACCGTGTGGCGTCCGCCTTCCACGAAGACACGCGGCACGGCCGCGGCTGCGGCCCCCGCCGGCGCCCCAGGCGAAACGATGGGAATGCCCGGCGGCCCGACTTCCGGCGGTGCAGGCGTCGCGCGTCATGCAGCGGGCGGCGCGCCGTCGGGCGCGGCGGGCAGCCGTGCGTCAGGACACAACACCCGCCGCCCCACCTCATGGACACCCGCCGAGCCCACCGCGCCTGCCGGCTGGCTCGGCCCGGACGCGGGTCGCGCGCATGCGCGCGAGCACGCGCCCGTCACGATGGAGGCAGCACGTGTCGCAGCCACGCCGCCGACGGTATTCGGCAGCACGGCGGCGCTGCAGTCGTCGAAGGCAGCGGCGGCGCGCGGCCTGTCGATGAACCCCGCGGTGACGTCGGCGCGTTCGGCGAGCTTGCGCGCAGCCGGGCTCTCGCAGAGCCGCCAGTCGATGTCGCTCGGTACGTCGACACATGCGGCACAGACGCGCCGCTCAGCACCGGCGTCCGGTTCACCGGCGATGCGTCCGAACACGCCGAATCTCAAGGTGCCCGCTTACACGCGCGTCAATCAACCGGCACAGCCTGCCGCCCCGGCGGCGAGCGTGCAGGAAACCTTGCGCAGCATCGAGGAAAACGCTGCACGCTGGACGACCCTGGCTGGCGCGAGCCTCGCTCGCCGCACGGCCAGCGATCCTGCGAACGTTGTCGAGACGCGCAACGCGCCCGTATCCGAACGGGCCGCCACGGGCGGTGCGGGCAGTGCGTCCACCGCGCCCGTTGCGTCCGTTGCGTCCGCGGCACCGATGGACGGTGCAGCTGCTGTGCCGGGCGCGCCCGCGGTCGCAGGTACGGCGGCTGTCGCCGCTGTCGATCAGGCCGTGTCGGCGCTCGAAGCGGCCATCGGCGGTGCACATGCGGAGGCGGCCGAGCCCCGTTCCGATGCGCCGCTTCAGCCCTTCGCCGCGACGGCTGCGCTGACCTCGACAGAGACGGTCGCAGCGCCGCTCGCTTCGCCTGGCACGGGCGACGTTCATGCGCTCGTCGCCTCTCACGCGACACCCGTCGCGCAAGCGGCCGCACTCGCTGTCGCCGGCACAGCGATGGAAGCCGAACGAGACGACCACAACGACCCGGCAGACGTTGCGCTCGTGGACGGGGGACAGGCGCCTGTCATTGCAACCGCACAGGAAGCGCAAGCCGCACACGTTGTGCCGCATGCCGAGCGTCCAGCGCAAACCGCTGCTGCCGTTCATCGCCTGCCGGACACCGCGCCCGTGGTTGCCGCGGCCAGTCCGGCGCCTCTTGCAAGCGCCGCGATAGCTGCGCCCATTGCAGCGCACGCGCCGGCCAGCGCACTTCATCAAGCCGCCGCCACGCAATCCCAGACGACCGTGCCGCGCACCCCACCCGCGATTGCGGAAGCCGCTGCGTCGGAAAGCATGGCTGCGGGCGGCGTGCATGAGCCATCCGATGCCGCTGCGGCCGACTCCGAGGCACCGACACCGTCGCTCGACGACGATACGGCGAGGCAAACGGAATCGCTTGCCCAGGACGTCATCGCCGATGAAGTGGCAGCCGCACCGCAAGCGGTTGCAGCGTCATCGAGGGTGGGCAGCCACGCCACAGGTTCAACGACGGATCAACGGGCGTCCACGGGACACGTCGAGCCCTCTCCTGCCCCGCTCGCGCCGTGGGATTCGATCACGCACTCCGTGACGCAGCTGCGCGTCGCATCGGCCAGCGTGGCCTCAATCCTGCCGCATCATGCGCCCGTGTCGAACGCGCCTGCATTCGGCGTCGTGCCGCTCCCGCCCAACACCGAGCCGGCCGACGTCGACGAAACGGCGACGCAAAGCGGATCCGAAGCGCCGTCGAACATCGTGCGTTTCCCGTTCGCGGCATACGGCGCGCCGGCGTCCTTGGAAAACGTCGCGGGCGCTCCGGCTACTCAGTCGCAGGACCGCGCACAACCACTGAGCCCGCAACCACACGCGCCCGCCGAGCCGCTGGACACGCAGCAGGACATACAAGCAGAGACGCCGCAGGCCGCCGCGCCGCCCCGCGCTGGCGTGCGCGGCCACAGCGGACCCGCGTTCGAGTTCCACGCCCCTTCGGCCTCGCACATCGAACTCCCCGCGCTCGATCTGCTCGCGCCCGCTTCGTCCGATGCAGAGCCTGTCAGTGAAGAAAAGCTCGCCGAAACGAGCGCGCTGATCGAGCAGCGCCTGCAGGAATTCAAGGTTCCCGTCACGGTGGTCGGCGCCTCGGCAGGCCCCGTGATCACGCGCTTCGAGGTCGAACCCGCGCTCGGCGTGCGCGGCAGCCAGATCGTCGGGCTGATGAAGGATCTGTCACGCGGACTCGGTCTGACGTCGATTCGCGTGGTTGAGACGATTCCTGGCAAGACGTGCATGGGCCTCGAACTGCCGAATGCGAAGCGTCAAACCATCCGTCTTTCCGAGATTCTCCAGGCTGACGTCTATCAGCACTCGAAGTCGAATCTGACGCTCGCGATGGGCAAGGACATCACCGGCCACCCCGTCGTCACGGATCTCGCGAAGGCGCCGCACATGCTCGTTGCGGGCACCACGGGTTCGGGCAAGTCGGTGGCGATCAACGCGATGATCGTCTCGCTGCTGTACAAGGCGACGCCCGAAGACGTGCGCCTCATCATGATCGATCCGAAGATGCTGGAGCTGTCGGTGTACGAGGGCATTCCGCACCTGCTCGCCCCCGTCGTGACGGACATGAAACTCGCGGCGAACGCGCTCAACTGGTGCGTCGGCGAAATGGAGAAGCGCTACCGGCTGATGTCGGCCGTCGGCGTGCGCAACCTGCAGGGCTTCAACCAGAAGATCCGCGACGCCGCCGCGAAGGAAAAGAAGATCGGCAATCCGTTCTCGCTGACGCCCGACGCCCCGGAGCCGCTGTCGCCACTGCCGCTGATCGTCGTCGTGATCGACGAACTGGCCGACCTGATGATGGTCGCGGGCAAGAAGATCGAAGAGCTGATTGCGCGCCTCGCGCAAAAGGCGCGTGCGGCGGGCATCCACCTGATTCTCGCGACACAGCGTCCTTCCGTCGACGTGATCACGGGTCTCATCAAGGCGAACATTCCGACGCGCGTCGCGTTCCAGGTGTCGTCGAAGATCGACTCGCGCACGATTCTCGACCAGATGGGCGCGGAGTCGCTGCTCGGCCAGGGCGACATGCTGTTCCTGCCGCCCGGCACCGGCTATCCGCAGCGCGTGCATGGCGCGTTCGTCGCCGACGAGGAAGTGCATCGGATCGTCGAACATCTGAAGCAGTTCGGCGAACCGGAGTACGTGGAAGGCATACTCGACGGTCCCGCGACCGACGGCGGCGCCGCACAAGACCTGTTCGGCGAAACCCCGGACGCGGAAGCGGATCCCCTCTACGACGAAGCCGTCGCGTTCGTGGTGCGAACCCGACGCGCGTCGATTTCGGCGGTGCAGCGCCAGTTGCGCATCGGCTATAACCGTGCGGCGCGGCTCGTTGAACAGATGGAGACGGCAGGCCTCGTGTCAGCGATGGGCATCAACGGCAGCCGCGAAGTGCTCGCGCCAGGACCGGCGGAGTAACGCGCGTTCGAACTGAAGCGCGACGGGCCGCTGCAGAATGACAGAAAAACGCAGCGGCCCGACAGGACGATTCATGAACCGGACAATATCGTCCGTCACCTCATATCACGACGGCGACACCCACTGAAAGTCGACGGGTGAACCGATATCGATACGCTTCGGATTCGGCTCCAGCAGTCCGCTCTGTGGATCGCGACGAAACACATACGCCGTATCGCTCAGCTGATTGCCGACGATCAGCCATTGCCCCGTCGGATCGATTGAGAATTCCCGGGGCGCCTTGCCAAGACTGGACTGGCGGCCCACTTCGCGTAGATGGCCATTGGCCGGGTCGACGGCATAGATCACGATCTCGTTCGCGTCGCCACGATTACTCGCATACAGGAAGCGGCCATCCGGCGACAGATGGATCGCCGCCGCGCCCACTTGCCCCTTGAAGCCTGGCTTCGTCATCGGCACGACCTGCAATTGCGTGAGCGTGCCGTCGTCGTAGCGGAATACGGTGACGGTCGCGCTCAGCTCGCTCGTCAGATACGCATACTTGCCATCCGCGCCGAATGCGAGATGGCGAGGGCCCGAGCCGGCTTTCACGTCGGTATAGCGCTTCTCCGTCGGTCCGAACAGGCCACGGCTGCCGTCGGGCGTATAGCGGTACGAGTACAGCTTGTCCGTACCGAGATCCTGCGCGAACAGAAACTTGCCGTCGGGCGAGAACACCGTCGAGTGCACATGGGCGTTGTCCTGGCGCCCTTTCACGGGGCCGCTGCCGTCGTGATGCACGGTCAGCACGGACGCACCGACCTGGCCGTCCGCTTGCAGCGGGAACACGGCGAAACTGCCGCCCGGGTTCGCGGCCACCGAATAGTTGGCCGTCGTCAGATATTTGCCGTCCGGCGAGATGCTCAGATAACACGGATCGTTACCGTCCGACGACACCCGGTTCAGGAACGTTAATTGCCCGTTTCTTGCATCGAAGCTGAATGCGCTGATGCCGCCGCGCTGTTCGGCGGGGCCGTTGTCGCCGGGCTGCTCGTTGACCGCGTACACGTGGCGGCCGTCGCGCGACGCGATCACATACGACGGATTGTCCGTCTTCGCCGACGACATCGGTATCGCATCGCCCGATTTCGTATCGAAGCGGTATACGTAGATGCCTTCGCTCTTCGGCCCCGTGTAGGTGCCGACGATCAGATCGTAGACGCCGTCGGCGGGCGGGGCGGCCAAGCCTTGCGCGAAAGCCTGCGTGGCGGCAATCGATACCATGAGTGTCAACCCTCTGATGATCCAGCTTAGGGAACGGCCCGGACGGCAATTGAAAGGCTGTGGCACGGCACACGCTACGACTCGTGTACGACGCTGCATGACGACCTCCTGGCGAGACAGGTTATTGGATTCTGCGTGTCGCTGGTCTGCCGCGCGGCTCGATCGAAGCGTGCCGTGGTCGTGACGGAAGCATGACGACGGCCGCCCGTGCGCGATGCGCCCTCGCACCCCGGCCGCTGCCGCTGATCGTCGATATCGTAGTGTGGGGCAAGTATAAGAGCGTTAGCCGCGATTCGCCCAGCCGTTCGCGCGAACGAAGGCTATCCGGCAGCTTGTGCCGTGTCGCCGTTGGTCCGAACCATCCAAACAATTCAAACAAAAGGAGTCGCCATGAACATCCATCTCACGCTCGGCCCGCTCGTCGCGCTGATCGCCGGCATTCTCATTCTGATCATGCCGCGCCTGCTCAACTACATCGTCGCGCTGTATCTGATCATCATCGGACTGATCGGCTTGTTCGGCGTCGGCGGAACGGGGCACTTGTAACTCGCGTAACTAGCGTAACTCGCGTGCCAACGCGCGCCCATGCAGGCGTACCGCGATCACACCGACCGCTCGGGCGCGAGCGGCCTGATCGACGACACCTCGGATTGCATCGCGCGCAGGCGCACGCATTCACGCGGGCCGCTTCTCGCGACCCACGTGCATGCGCTGGCCCGCCGCGGCGCGCCGCCGTTCCGAATGCCGGACCGACGCGTGCGCGCGTCAGCCGTTCGAGAGTTGCTCGAGGCGCCAACGCCCCTGCAAGGACAAGCCGCCAACGGCATAATGACCGTCGGCTTCGCTATAGCGCTTGAAGCAGGCGCGCTCGATCAGAAAGGCTGCGGCCGTTTCCATCCCGTTGCGCGAGAGGCCGAGCGTGCGGAAGTCGAGTGGAAGGAGCGAGTCGTCAGGCAACTGACTCGCGGCGGAGAGAATCGTGATGCAGTCGGATTTCGACGGGTTCAGCATGGCTTATCCTCGAAAACGACGCCGTGTCTGCGTGCGGCAACACCGGGCGCCGGTGGGCTGCGATTCATCGGAGGTCACGTCCAAACCGATTGTAAGCATCCAAAAACGGTATTGCCAATACCTCGAACGCTCATGAGCGTGCGGCTTTCCCGCGTCGCGCTGGAGCCCGGTAACAACGACGCTCACGCACCGTTCCCGCCGTGCGCAAGCGCACTTATTACACGTCGACCGACCGCCTTAACATGCCCGCATTGATCGAAGACTATGCACTCATCGGCGACGGCCACACGGCCGCGCTGGTTTCCCGCGATGGTTCCGTCGACTGGCTGTGCTGGCCCCGTTTCGACTCCGGCGCGTGCTTTGCCGCACTGCTCGGAACCGAGGAGAACGGCCGCTGGCTGATCGCGCCCTCCGACGATACCGAATGCGAAGACTCGGCAGACCTGCCCTGCGCCGACGAATCCGGCCATGACCGGACGCGTTTTCACGACGAGACGCAAGGAGAAACGAAAACATCCGAAAGCGGACGTACGGTATCGAACGATAAACCGGTCCCACGCCAGGCCGACGGTCCGCCCGTCTCGCGTGCCGCCGCACGCGCAAACGCCGCGGCCGCCGAGGCAAAGCGCGATGCTCACGATGACGACAAGAGAAAAGCGCCTAACCTCAAGCCCGGCTACGCACGCGCGACGCGCCGTCGCTATCGCGGCGAAACGCTGATCCTCGAGACCGACTTCGAAACGCCCGACGGCGCCGTTACACTGGTCGACTTCATGCCCCCCGGCAACGGCTGGTCGGAAATGATCCGCATCGTCGTCGGCAAGCGCGGCACCGTGAAGATGCGCATGGAACTCGTGCTGCGCTTCGACTACGGCTTCTCCATTCCGTGGGTCAGCCGGCTCGCGCACGAAAGCGGCATCAAGGCGATCGCCGGCCCGGACACGGTCGCGCTGCGTACACCCGTCGACCTGCATGGCGAGAACATGAAGACGGTCGCCGAGTTCACCGTATCGGAAGGCGAACGTGTGCCCTTCTCGCTCACGTATTCCCAATCGCACCTGCGCATTCCGCCCGCGCGCGATCCGCACAGTGCGCTGGCGCGTACCGAGAATCACTGGCTCGAATGGGCGGCGCGCGGCACCGTAGAGGGGAAATACGCGCCCGCTATACGCCGCTCGCTGCTGACACTGAAGGCACTCGCGTATGAGCCGACGGGCGGCATCGTCGCCGCGCCGACCACGTCTCTGCCTGAAAAGCTCGGCGGCGCGCGCAACTGGGATTATCGCTACGTGTGGCTGCGCGACGCCACCATCACGCTGCTCGCGATGATGCGCGGCGGCTACTACGACGAAGCGCGTGCGTGGCGTGCGTGGCTGGGTCGCGTGATGGCGGGCTCGCCTGAACAGTTGCAGATCATGTACGGGCTCGCGGGCGAGCGTCGGCTGCCCGAGTTCGAACTCGACTGGCTGCCGGGCTACGAAGACTCGAAGCCCGTGCGGGTCGGCAACAACGCGGTCGGCCAGTTGCAACTCGACGTATACGGCGAAGTGATGAATGCGCTGCATCTCGCGCGCGTCGGCGGCTTGCAGGCTGACGAGACCGCGTGGAACGTGCAGTGCGCGATGCTTGGTCACCTCGAAACGATCTGGCAGGAACGCGACGAAGGTATCTGGGAAACGCGAGGCGGCCGACAGCACTTCACGTTCTCGAAGGTGATGGCGTGGGTCGCGTTCGATCGCGCGATCAAATCGGCGCAAGCGTTCGACCTGCCCGGGCCGCTCGAACACTGGCAGGAAATACGCGCGCAAATCCATGCCGACGTCTGCGAGAAAAGCTGGAATACGCGGCTCAACGCGTTCACGCAGACGTATGGCGGCAACGAACTCGATGCGAGCGTGCTGCTGATGCCGCTGCTCGGCTTTTTGCCGCCTTCAGATCCGCGCGTCGTCGGCACCGTCCACGCGATCGAAAAACATCTGATGCGCGACGGCTTCGTGCTGCGCTACCACACGACCGAATTCGACGATGGGCTGCCGCCCGGCGAAGGGACGTTTCTCGCATGCAGTTTCTGGATGGTCGACAATCTCGCGTTGCAGGGGCGCGTCGACGAGGCGCGGGCCATGTACGAGCGGTTGCTGTCGCTGGCGAACGACGTCGGCCTGCTCGCCGAGGAATACGATCCCGCCGACGGCCGGTTTGTCGGCAATTTTCCACAGGGGTTTTCCCATGTGGCCCTCGTTCACACGGGACTCAACCTGATGAAACACGAGCAGGAAATGGCGCGCGCCGCCGGTCAGCCGCCCCACGACGGCGAGAGCGGAGAAGGCGGCCCGCCGCCGGCTGGCATGTCAGATGCTCAGAGTCAATCGTCACCCGTTGTCTAAAGAAAACGGGCGAATTGACGATGACGTAGCTATGACAGCCGGTGCGTGCGGCAACGCACTGTTGTTGCATTGCACAAATTGTATGGCTTCTATATCATCAACCGAACCAGTCGGCCGATAATCCATCACCAACCATCCACACGTAACCAGAAAACGGCCCGCCTCGTCGCTGCGCGTCAAACACGCTGCCCCTGCGCGAACCGCTAACGCTGGAGCACCCATGCTCTATCAATTCCACGAATTCCAGCGGGCGCTTTTGAGCCCGCTCACCGCCTGGGCTCAGGCCGCCTCGAAATCGTTTGCGAATCCGGCCAGTCCGTTCGCCTATGTGCCAGGCGCGACACGCCTCTCCGCCGGCTACGAACTGCTCTACCGTCTCGGCAAGGACTACGAGAAACCCGAGTTCAACCTGCATCAGATCGTCAAGGACGGCCGCAACATCCCCATCGTCGAGCAGACGATTGTCGAAAAACCGTTCTGCCGCCTGCTGCGCTTCAAGCGCTATTCGGACGACAGCGACGCTGTCACCCAACTCAAGGAAGAGCCCGTGGTGCTGGTCTGCGCGCCGCTGTCGGGCCACCATTCCACGCTGCTGCGCGACACCGTGCGCACGCTGCTGCAGGATCACAAGGTGTACATCACCGACTGGATCGACGCCCGTATGGTGCCGATCGAAGACGGCCCATTCGACCTCGACGATTACATCGCTTACATCCAGGAATTCATCCGCCACATCGGTGCGAAGAATCTGCACGTGATCTCGGTCTGCCAGCCGACGGTGCCCGTGCTCGCCGCCATTTCGCTGATGGCGAGCCGCGGTGAAGACACGCCGCGCACCATGACGATGATGGGCGGCCCGATCGACGCGCGTAAGAGCCCGACGGCCGTCAATTCGCTGGCGACGCAGCACTCGATCGAATGGTTCGAGAACAACGTGATCTACAACGTGCCGTCGAACTATCCGGGCTTCGGCCGCAAGGTGTATCCGGGCTTTTTGCAGCACACGGGCTTTGTCGCGATGAATCCGGAGCGTCATGCAGCGTCGCACTGGGACTTCTACCAGAGCATGCTGCGCGGCGACGAAGAAGATGCGGAAGCACATCGCCGCTTCTACGACGAATACAACGCGGTGCTCGACATGGCTGCCGAGTACTATCTGCAGACCATCCGCATCGTGTTCCAGGAATTCAGCCTCGCCGAAGGCACGTGGGAAGTGAACGGCCAGCCCGTGCGCCCGCAGGACATCAGGAAGACCGCGCTCTTCACGATCGAAGGCGAACTCGACGACATTTCCGGCAGCGGCCAGACGCGCGCCGCCCATGAGCTGTGCACGGGCATTCCAGAGCAAGATCGTCGTCACTTCACTGCCGAGAAGTGCGGGCACTACGGTATTTTCTCGGGCCGCCGCTGGCGCACAATCATCTATCCGCAACTGCGCGACTTCATTCTCGAGCACACGCAGAAGGCAACGCGCAAGGCGGAAGAACGCGTCGAAGCGTAAGGGGCGGGATCGGCACGCAACGCGTGTTCGGCAGGCGACGCGAGAGGTTGCGCCTGCATCCGCCCGACATGAAGACTGATGAATGCAAAAAACGGCCTCCTACGAGGCCGTTTTTCATTGAAGCGTTACGGGTGTGCTTGCGTTTAGCGGCGCATCAGATAAGCGAGCAAGATTTCCGTGTTCATCTGAATCACTTCGCTACGTTCCGCGGCCGCGCTGAAGTCGCGGCCGAGCGTCGCTTCAAGCGTGAAGCGATTCGACACGATGTAGTAGCCCATCCCCGACAGCGTCACGTAAAAGCGCAGCGGATCGACGTTCGCGCGGAACAGTCCTGCGCGCTGCCCGCGCTCGAGAATCGAGCCCAGCGTGGCAACGATCGGCGAGATCATTTCGCGAATGCGCGTGGATTTCTGCATATAGCGCGCCTCGTGCAGATTCTCGTTATTCACGAGTCTCAGCAATTCGGGGTGGTCGCGATAGTAGTCCCATACGAAGTGCGCGAGCCGCGTGACGGCCTCGACAGGCGCGACGCCCGCGAGGTCGAGCGTGCGCTCGGCTTCCGTGAGCGCGCTGAACGCGTGTTCGAGGACTGCAGTGAAGAGCTGCTCTTTACTACCGAAGTAGTAGTAGAGCATACGTTCATTGGTCTCCGCGCGGCGGGCAATCTGGTCGACGCGTGCGCCGAACAACCCACCATTCGCAAACTCCTCGGCTGCCGCAAGCAAAATGCGGCGACGGGTGCCTTCAGGATCTCTTTTGATTTTCGGCTGATTCATGGTGGCATGTGCGCTTCGTGAGCCGCGTTAATCCGGATCGCTCGCCGTCCAATTGCATGGCCTTGCAACGGCGGCACTGCGCGGGCTGGTTGGTGGGAACACCTTCCTGCGGTCTTACAAAAAAGCGCTTCGATTATGGCACATGCCTCGGTAATAACAACTGGGGAAATCGGCGATAATACGCATTTGACCGATTGCCGAACGCGCCTGCTGCGCTGCCTCGACAGCGGCTCTGGCAGCCCGGCGCCCCGACGCGGTCTGCGCACCCTCTGCGAGCGCTTCGCACAATGCCAGCAGTGCAGTTGAAACCGCATCCATTGAACCGCCGACATTCGCCGCGGCGATCGACGGCAACAGCAAGTCCCCCACGTCCCGACCGTGACAGAGCCCAAAACATTCGCGGATCTCATCGAAGATCTGCTGCCGCAGACACAATGCACGAAGTGCGGCTACCCTGACTGCCGCGCTTACGCCGAGGCCATCGCGCAAGGCGAGGCCAGCTACAACCAGTGCCCGCCGGGCGGAGCCGAGGGCGTCGCGCGCCTCGCGAAGCTGCTCGGCAAGCCCGTGATACCCCTCAATCCCGAGAACGGCGTCGAGCGCCCGAGGCCCGTCGCGTTCATCGACGAAAACCTGTGCATCGGCTGCACGCTCTGCATGCAGGCCTGTCCCGTCGACGCCATCGTCGGTGCGCCGAAACAGATGCACACGATCGTCGCCGAGCTCTGCACAGGTTGCGACCTGTGCGTGCCGCCCTGCCCCGTCGACTGCATCGCAATGATCCCGGTGACGGGCGACAAGACGGGCTGGGACGCGTGGACCCAGTCGCAGGCGAACGCGGCACGCGAGCGTCACGATGCTCGCCGCGCGCGTCTTGCAGCGGAACGCGAGGCCGCGGAGGCACGCGCGGCCGCGCGGCGCGCATCGTCGACGGCGGCTCGAAGTTCAGCGGGTTCGGCAGCGCCGGCCGGTAACGTGGCCCCGGTGGAACCATCGACGCAAGCGGCTGCCGCTCCCGTCAACGACGCGGAAGCGAAAAAACGCGCGATCATCCAGGCCGCGCTCGAACGCGCGCGCAAGAAAAAGGAAGACAACGCGGCGCAAGGCCTGGGACCGAAGAACACGACCAACATCAGTGCAGACATGCAGGCACAGATCGATGAAGTCGAAGCGCGCCGTCGCCGTCTAGGCATTGCCACAGACATTTCCGACTCAACGTCCAAGCAGAACGACAATCAATCCGACAAGCCCTGACTGCACCGCATGAACGCGACCAAACGACGTGCGATCTACGAGACGCTCCAAAGCCTGAATCCCCATCCGAAGACGGAACTGGAATACACAACGCCGTTCGAGTTGCTGATCGCCGTGATGTTGTCGGCGCAAGCAACGGACGTCTCCGTGAACAAGGCGATGCGCCGGATGTTCCCTGTCGCGAACACGCCGCAGAAGGTGTTCGACCTCGGCGAGGAGGGCGTTGCCGACTACATCAAGACGATCGGGTTGTATCGCACGAAGGCGAAGAACGTGATCGCGACGTGCCGCATTCTGCTCGACCAGTACGCGGGCGAAGTGCCCGCCGATCGCGAGGCGCTCGAAAGCCTGCCCGGTGTCGGTCGCAAGACGGCGAACGTCGTGTTGAACACGGCGTTCGGACAGCCGACCATCGCGGTCGATACGCACATCTTTCGGGTTGCGAATCGAACGGGCCTTGCGCCCGGCAAGGACGTGCGCGCCGTCGAAGTGGCGCTGGAAAAATTCACGCCCGCCGAGTTCCTGCAAGACGCGCATCACTGGTTAATCCTGCACGGACGCTATGTGTGCAAGGCGCGCCGGCCGGAATGCTGGCATTGCGTGATCGAGCCGTTGTGCGAGTTCAAGCCGAAGACGCCGCCGCCGGATCTTTAAGCACGCTGCGCGGCGTTTCGTCGGGTTCGCGCGGCCGCGCCGTCCGCCTGCGTGCGATCGAGCCGGGGCGTAAAATGAACCGATATTGCGCACGCCGCCAGAATTTGACTGGCACCTGCCGCGCCATCAACACCGCCCCACTCGCCTTTACTGCCCGAACGCCATCGATGTTCAATCCCAGCCGCGACGAAGTCCGCCGTTTTTTCACCGACACCTGGCGCAAGCAGCGCGCGGGTGAAATCCTGACGCCGCTCGAAGCGATCGCCGCCGACTGGATCGTCGAGCACCCCGAGTACCACGCCGAACTCGCGGATCCCGAGGCGGCTTCTGCACAGGACTACTCGCCCGAGCGCGGCCAGACCAACCCGTTCCTGCATCTGTCGATGCACCTCGCGATCAGCGAGCAACTGTCGATCGACCAGCCGCCCGGCATCCGCGGTGCGCACGACCGGCTCGCCGCACGGCTCGGCTCCACGCACGACGCGCAGCACGCGATCATGGAGTGCCTTGGCGAAACGATCTGGGAAGCGCAGCGCACGAATACGCCGCCCGACACGGACGCCTATCTGCAGCGTATCGAGCGACGCGCATCACGCGACTGACGCGACGAACGCCCGCCACACCCGCATCCGTCTCCCGAAAACAAACACCCCGCATGTGCGGGGTGTTTGTGTCGATGCATGAGCCGGTGTGGCTGGCCGTGCCGGAGGCTATTTCTTCTGCACCAGATCGCCATTCAGCGATTCGATATACGCGGCCAGATCCTTCATGTCGCTTTGAGACAGGCTCTGCACCTGCGCCTGCATGATCGCGTTGTTGCGGCCGAGGTGCGGATTGCCCGTGCCCATCTGATATTGGCGCAACGCCCAGTAGACATAGTCGGCATGCTGGCCGGCGAGCTTCGGATATTCGGGGCTGACGGGCTTGTTCAGGTTCGGGCCGTGGCAGGCCGCGCAATTGTGGCTCTCGGAGAGCACCTTGCCGTTGCCGGCATCCGCCGCGTGCGCGTTCGATGCGACGACAAAACCGGCCAGCGCGAACGTCGCGCATGCAGCCTTGACCACCGTATGAAGTGCGTGGGGATGCTTCTTCATGGATTCTCCTTGTCGACGGGAGCCGGCGCTTCGGCGCCTGCCGCCGTCCCATGCAAACTGATTGCGGCCGCGAAGTGATTCAGCACGTGAGCTCCGTCACGCGACGTCGATCACTTGTCGGGATTGTTCTTCGAAGAGGACGTTTGCGCCGAGTAGTATGCGGCGATGTCGGCGATGTCCTGGTCGGACAGCGACACGGCGACCGCATGCATCGTGTCGAAATGGCGGTCGCCCTTTTTGTAGGCGTGCAGCGCGTTTTCGAGGTAGGTCTGATTCTGGCCGCCCAGCATCGGCACCCGGTAAACCTCGGGATAGGCCGTACGATAGTCTGGAATACCGTGACAGCCGATACACATCGCGACCTTGCCCTGGCCTGCCTTGGCGTTGCCCGCGATGTCCGCTGCCTGCACGGTTGCCGCCGAAGTTGCCGCAAAGCCCGCGAGCACCGACATCGCTGCGATCACGACATGTTTGCCGACGAATCTGTTCATAGCTCTTTTAACCTGGCTTGAGGAGGAACGGGCGCCCAAAAAGGCAACGGCCTGCTCCGTTGTACTTGTCGGGGTTGCCACGCAGGCCAAAAAAATCGGCCCAATTGTACCGCGACGCCGCGCCGGGCGTCCACCGGACGGGAGCCGGCGCCCCTTGCCGCAAAGCGCCGTGCGATAACGTGCAACAACGCGCGGCATGCAAGCCGGCTCGTGGCCGCCACATCCGGCGCCGGCTGTGGCGCGGCAGATTGCCGCATGTGCAAATCCGTCTCTTGCACGCGCCACGCGCACCATCCGGCGCGGCTGACACCTTACGCGAGCCCGTGGGAGCACAACAGGGCTTCTGACTTATACTGGAATTTTTCCCGAACGGGCGTCCAGTCATGCGTTTCGAAGGCTCATCGCAATACGTCGCCACCGACGACCTCAAGCTCGCGGTCAATGCCGCGATGACGCTCAGGCGGCCGCTCCTCATCAAGGGCGAGCCGGGCACGGGCAAGACGATGCTCGCAGAGGAAGTCGCGGCGGCCCTCGACATGCCGCTGTTGCAGTGGCATATCAAATCGACCACGAAGGCTCAGCAGGGCCTGTACGAGTACGATGCCGTGTCCCGCCTGCGCGACTCCCAGCTTGGTGAGGAGCGCGTGAAAGACATTCGCAACTACATCGTCAAAGGCGTGCTGTGGCAGGCGTTCGAGTCGGAGCAGCAGTCGGTGCTGCTGATCGACGAAATCGACAAGGCCGACATTGAGTTCCCGAACGACCTGCTGCGCGAACTCGACCGCATGGAGTTCTACGTGTACGAAACGCGCGAACTCGTGAAGGCAAAGCATCGGCCGCTCGTCATCATCACGTCGAACAACGAGAAGGAACTGCCCGACGCATTCCTGCGCCGCTGCTTTTTCCATTACATCAAGTTCCCCGATCCATCGACCATGCAGCAGATCGTCGAGGTGCACTACCCCGGCATCAGGCAGGACCTGCTGCGCGCCGCGATGGAGAGCTTCTTCGAGCTGCGCAACGTGTCGGGTTTGAAGAAGAAACCATCCACGTCCGAACTGCTCGACTGGCTCAAGCTGCTGCTCGCGGAGGACATCCCGCCCGAAGCGCTGCGCTCGAAGGACCAGAAGCAGATCGTGCCGCCGCTGCACGGCGCGCTGCTGAAGAACGAACAGGACGTGAGCCTGTTCGAGCGACTCGTGTTCATGAACCGCAATAACCGCTGAACGGCGGCGAAGCACACGCAATCCGGAGACAACGGCATGCTGATCGACTTTTTCTACACGCTGCGGGCGGCGAAGCTGCCCGTCTCCGTGAAGGAATATCTGACGCTGCTCGAAGCGTTGAAGGAAAGCGTGATCCAGCCGTCGCTGGACGACTTCTACTACCTCGCGCGCATGACGCTCGTGAAGGACGAACAGTATTTCGACAAGTTCGATCAGGCGTTCGGCGCGTATTTCAACGGCGTCGCGCTCAAGGCAGAGCTTGCGCTCGACGTGCCGCTCGACTGGCTCAAGAAAAAGCTGCAACGCGATCTGAGCGCCGAAGAAAAAGCGCAGATCGAGAAGATGGGCGGCCTCGACAAGCTGATGGAGCGCCTGAAAGAACTGTTCGACGAGCAGAAAGGCCGTCATGAAGGCGGCAGCAAGTGGATCGGCACAGGTGGCACGTCGCCGTTCGGCAACGGCGGCTACAACCCGGAAGGCATTCGCATCGGCGGCGACACGTCGGGCAACCGGACGGCCGTGAAGGTGTGGGATCAGCGCGCGTATCGCGATTACGACGATCAGGTCGAGATCGGTACGCGCAACATCAAGGTCGCGTTGCGCCGGCTGCGCCGCTTCGCACGCGAAGGTGCTGCCGAAGAACTCGATCTGCCCGACACGATCCGCAGCACGGCCGCGAACGCAGGCTGGCTCGACCTCAAGATGGTGCCCGAGCGGCACAACAACGTGAAAGTGCTGATGCTGCTCGACGTCGGAGGATCGATGGACGACCACATCAAGCGTACCGAAGAGCTGTTCTCGGCGGCAAAGGCGGAATTCAAGCACCTCGAGTTCTACTACTTCCACAACTGCGTCTACGACTTCCTGTGGAAGAACAACCGCCGCCGGCACGTCGAACGGCTGGCGACGTGGGACATGCTCCACAAGTTCACGCCTGACTACAAGCTGATTTTCGTCGGCGACGCGACAATGAGCCCGTATGAAGTGCTGCAGCCGGGCGGTTCGGTCGAATACAACAACGCCGAAGCGGGCGCCGTCTGGCTGCGGCGTATCGCCGATCATTTCCCGCATCATGTGTGGTTGAACCCCGAGCCGGAAGGCTTGTGGGAATACCGGCAGTCAGTGTCGGTCATCCGTGAAGTGCTGGGCCACCGGATGTATCCACTCACGCTCGCCGGCCTCGAAACGGCGATGCGCATGCTAAGCAAGTAAAATCCCGGGCTTTTCGCCTTCGGCATGAGCGCGGCGCCGTTCGCGCCGCGGCCGGACGCCGCCCGGTGCACGTCCGTCGTGCACGCCACCTGACGACACTAGCGCGCCACACCGAGACACACAGCATGACCTCATCCACCCCCGAATACGCGAGCGCGATGCGCGCGCCGCTACGACCGTTCACCGATACCTCGCTGTCGGCCATCGTCGCCGGCTTCGTCGCGATGATGACCGGCTACACCAGTTCGCTCGTGCTGATGTTTCAGGCCGGCCGCGCCGCGCATCTCACCGACGCGCAGATTTCGTCGTGGATCTGGGCGCTGTCGATCAGCATGGCGCTGTGCACGATCGGCCTGTCGCTGCGCTTTCGCGCCCCCATCGTCGTCGCATGGTCGACGCCGGGCGCGGCGCTGCTCGTGTCGTCGCTGCCGCATGTCGCATATCCGGAAGCCGTCGGCGCGTTCGTCGTGTGCGCGCTGCTGCTGACGCTGGTCGGGCTCACCGGCTGGTTCGACACGCTGATGAAGCGGATCCCGGCGGGCATCGCTGCAGCGCTGCTGGCGGGCATTCTGTTCGAGATCGGCATCGAGATCTTTCGCGCCGCGCAAGTTCAGACGGCGCTCGTGCTGGCGATGTTCTTCACGTATCTCGTCATCAAGCGTTTCGCATCGCGTTACGCGATCGTTGCGACGCTCGCCGTCGGCACGGCCGTTGCTGGCGCGCTTGGATTGCTCGATTTCAGCCGCTTTCACGTGGCGTTCGCCGTGCCCATGCTGACGGTGCCCGCTTTCTCGCTGTCGGCGGCCATCAGCATCGGCATCCCGCTGTTCGTGGTGGCGACGGCGTCGCAGAACGTACCCGGCATCGCCGTGCTGCGCGCGGACGGCTACCCCACACCGTCTGCGCCGCTGCTCGCCACGACGGGCATCGCCTCGCTGCTGCTCGCGCCGTTCGGCTCGCACGGCGTGAATCTGGCGGCAATCACGGCCGCCATCTGCACGGGCCGCGAAGCTCATGAGGACCGCACGAAGCGCTATATGGCCGCCGTCTGGTGCGGCCTGTTCTACCTGATCGCGGGCATTTTCGGCGCGACAATTGCCGCGCTGTTCGGCTCGCTGCCGAAGGCGCTGGTGGTGTCGGTTGCGGCGCTCGCGCTGTTCGGCTCGATCATGAGCGGCCTCACGAACGCGATGCAGGACGCACGTCAGCGCGAAGCGGCGCTCGTCACGTTCATGGTAACGGCGTCGGGACTCACCCTGCTGTCCATCGGCCCGGCGTTCTGGGGACTCGTCGCCGGCCTGGTCACGCATGCCGTGCTGAACGCGCGGCGCGGATAATGCCAGGCAACTCCCGGAAGCCGTTGCCGCCTGATGCGTCCCTGTCGAAGCGCCCCTGTCAAACCAGCATCATCCGATCCGCCATAGAATAGAAGTATCGGGCGGCGTTCCACGGTAAGATTTCCTGTTGCAACGTGGACACCGCAGATGACGTGAGCACCCGGCCGCCTATGCGGCTCACCGCGGCCTCGCGCCGCGTCATCATTTCCTCGACCTCGGCGCGCGTGCGCCTCGAAGCGAAGGCTCGACATGACTACTGCACTCGATCAACTCAAGCAATACACCACGGTCGTCGCGGACACCGGCGACTTCCAGCAACTCGCGCAGTACAAGCCGCAGGACGCGACGACGAATCCGTCGCTGGTCCTGAAGGCCGTGCAGAAGGACGAATACAAGCCGCTGCTCGAAAAGACCGTGCGCGATCACGCATCGAAGCCCGTCGGCTCGATCATCGACAACCTGCTGATCGCCTTCGGCACGGAAATCCTGAAGATCGTCCCGGGCCGCGTGTCGACGGAAGTCGACGCCCGCCTGTCGTTCGACACGAAGGCATCGATCGACAAGGCCCACGAACTCATCAAGATGTATGACGCGCAAGGCATCGGCCGCGAGCGCGTGCTGATCAAGCTGGCGTCGACGTGGGAAGGCATCCGCGCCGCCGAAGTGCTGCAGAAGGACGGCATCAAGTGCAACATGACCCTGCTGTTCTCGCTGGCGCAAGCCGTCGCCGCCGCTGAAGCGGGCGCGCAGCTAATCTCGCCGTTCGTCGGCCGCATCTACGACTGGTACAAGAAGAACGCGGGCAGCAACTGGGACGAAGCGCGCGACGGCGGCGCGAACGATCCGGGCGTGCAGTCGGTGCGCCGCATCTATGCGTACTACAAGAAGTTCGGCTATCCGACGGAAGTGATGGGCGCGAGCTTCCGTACGACCAGCCAGATTCTCGAACTGGCAGGCTGCGATCTGCTCACGATCAGCCCCGACCTGCTGCAGAAGCTGCACGACAGCAACGACAGGATTGAGCGCAAGCTGTCGCCTGAAGCGAGCAGGAACGCCGATATCGAGCGCGTGCCGACGGACGAAGCGTCATTCCGCTTCCTCGTCAACGACGACGCGATGGCGACCGAGAAGCTCTCCGAAGGCATCCGCGTGTTCGCCGCCGATGCGATCAAGCTCGAAAAGGTGATCGAAGCGCTGCGCTAGGCCGCTTCATTCCATTCGTCGTGTCAAGCGCGCGTGGCCCGCAAAGCCGCGCGCGCTTTTTGTTGGCGCAGGGTCTGTGCTCTACCACCGTCAACACAGTTTCACATTCGACGCGGCAGCGACGACTACAATCGTTGGCACGCGTGCGTTCGGTTTCGCATCGAACGGCGCGTCAACGAAGGAGACATCGATGCAAGTCCAACCCTACCTTTTCTTCAATGGCCGTTGCGAGGAAGCGCTGAAGTTCTACGGCGACAAGCTTGGCGCCGAAGTGATCTTCCAGATGCGCTTCAAGGACGCACCGCCGAATCCGCAGCAACCCATCCGTCCGGGCACCGAAAACAAGATCATGCATTGCACGTTTCGCATCGGTTCGACGGAACTGATGGCGTCGGACGGCAATTGCGACGAAACGCCGGGCACGCACACGGGCTATGGCCTGTCGATCACCGTCGACGATCCGTCGCAGGGCGAAACCACCTTCAACGCGATGGCCGATGGCGGCAACGTCGTGATGCCGTGGCAGCCCACCTTCTGGAGCACGGGCTTCGGCATGGTCGTCGACAGATTCGGCGTGATGTGGATGATCACCAATCCGCATGACGGCGACAAACACCCGAGCTGACGTGGCCATTCGCGGTTAGCGCGCCGCCGCTGCGCGCCCGCCGCCTTCGATGTTCCAGTTCGCCTCCGTGGCCGCCAGCAGTGCGCGCATGCGCTCCACCTGCTCTGCGAAGCGCTGCGCGAGCCACAACGGCCCCTGCAGTTCAGGCGCCGTTTCTTTGTCCTGTGTCGCCGTTGGTTGACAAGCCAGGGACACCGGTGACGCCGCCGCATCCGGCATACGGAAATGCGTGGTGCCCGCGAAGCGCAACGCACGCGCAGCGCCGAGCAGCGTCATGCGGACCGGTCCCGTCTCGTCCCCGCAGCGCTGCGCGAATGCATCGCATCGTTGCGCATGCGCGAGCGTACCCGTCGACAGCATTTCGAGCGCGCTCAGCATCGAACGATGCAGGCGCTGGATATCGTCGAGCTTCGCGATGGGCAGATCGATTTCCTTCGCGACCGACGGCATCAGCGAACGCAGCTGCACGAGCCGCTTGCCCATGCGGATGAACGCGGCAACCTGCTCGTCTGCGCCTATCGGCACGCCCGTCATCATCCGCGTATAGGTGCGCGCGCATTCGCGCAGATTGTCGGCAAGCAGATAGCGCCACGAATAGGTCGCGTGCAGCGGCAGCGCGAACGAAAACGCCAGCGCGATCACGATGCCGATCAGCACGTTCAGCGTGCGCCACAGGCCCGTGTCGATCATGTTGTCGCCGTGTCCCGCGACGATGCACATCGTGATGGCCGTCAACAGCGCGACGTAGCCGGCGCTGCCGATCGCAAACCATGCGCAGATCGCCGCGATCACCGACATCAGCACATAGGTCACCGTCAGCGAATTGAACAGGTTCTGCTGCAGGATCAGCGCGAGACCGAGCGCGGCGCCGAGCAGCGTGCCCGCGGCGCGCTCGGCCGCCTTCTTGCGGATGTTGCCGTGATGCTGCAAGCCGCCGATCACCACCAGCAGCGTGACCGACGACCAGATGCCGTGCGGAATGTCGATGCCCGTGGTCGCGAGAATCGACACGAGCATCGCGAGGCCCACGCGCAGGCTGTGGAAAAACTTCGCGTGGCGATAGCGGTAATACGGGGACGTCACGGCGCGCACCAGGCGGCCGATGCGCGTGCGGCGCGACGCGAGACGTGCAGTGACGGCGTCCTTCGTCTCCGGCGGCGCGCCCGGAAGGCGCTCGCGTGGCGGATTGGGTGGCGGATCGGCGAGAGTCATCGGGGACCCCACGTGGGTTCGGCGCACATGCGCGAGCGAGCATGCAGACACAGACACCACCGGAGCATAAACGAAAAAGCCCGCAGCATCCGCTGCGGGCTTCGTGTGCGACGGGCGAATCAGGCCGCGCGATCAGGCTTCATGCACATCCAGGTAGTCTTCCGGACGCGTGCGGTCTTCGGCGTGCTTCATGCCGAATGCACGCACCAGCAGGCTGGCCACGACCGACACCACGAGGTTGACGATCAGCGACCAGACAGCCGCGTAACCCGGAATGGCAAGGCCGCCGATGTGAATCGTATAGATCGAGCCCGCCAGTTTCAGCGAGATCGCCATCCACGTGCCGACGGCGATGCCCACCGCCCAGCCGAGCAGCAGCCCGCGATAGTCGAGCACGCGCGTGTAGAGGCCGAGCACGATTGCGGGCAGCGTCTGGATGATCCAGATGCCGCCGAGCAGCTGCAACTGGATCGCATATGTCAGCGGCAAACCGAGAATGAACGCGACGGCGCCAACCTTCACGATCAGCGACACGAGTTTGGCAATGTTCGTCTCCTGCTCGTGCGTCATGTTGCGGTTCACGAACTCCTTGTGGATGTTGCGCGTGTACAGATTGGCGGCTGCAATCGACATGATCGCCGCGGGCACCAGCGCGCCGATGCCGATCGCCGCGAACGCGACGCCGACGAACCACGACGGGAAGAAGTGCAGAAACAGCGCCGGGACCGCGAAGTTGGGACCGAAGGCCTTGAAATACGGCGCGAACTCCGGCATGTCCTTCACGCCCGCTGCGAGCGCCATGAAGCCGAGCAGCGCGAGCAGACCGAGCACCAGCGAGTAGGCGGGCAGCATCGCCATGTTGCGGCGGATCGTGTTGCCCGACGACGACGACAGGATCGCCGTCACCGAATGCGGATACAGGAACAGCGCGAGCGCCGATCCCACCGCGAGCGTCGCGTAGGCGCTATAGCCGTTCAGGCTCGCGACGTCCGGTGCCTTGAGCAGCAGCTTGGCGGGCGGAACCGCGCCGAAGATGTGGCCGAAGCCGCCCAATTGCGGCGGAATCACGATGATCGCGGCGGCGATCGTGATGTAGATCAGCACGTCCTTCACGACGGCAATCATGGCGGGCGCGCGCAGACCGGAGGTGTACGTGTACGCGGCCAGAATCGCGAACGCGATGATGAGCGGCAGGTCGCCGACGAACCCCTTCGTGTCGAAACCGAGCGCGCCGATCACCACTTCGATACCGACCAGTTGCAACGCGATGTACGGCATCGTCGCGACGATACCCGTCACGGCGATGGCGAGCGCGAGCATGCGGCTGCCGTAGCGTGCGCTGACGAAGTCGGCGGAGGTCACGTAGCCCTGGCGTTTCGCGATGCTCCACAGCTTCGGAAACACGACGAACGCGAACGGATAGATCAGGATCGTATAGGGCAGTGCGAAGAAGCCGGTCGCGCCCGCGCCGAACACGAGCGCCGGGACTGCGACGAAGGTGTAGGCGGTGTACAGGTCGCCGCCCAGCAGGAACCAGGTGACGACCGTGCCGAAGCGCCGGCCGCCGAGGCCCCACTCTTCCAGATGCGCGAGATCGCCGCGACGCCAGTGCGCGGCGATGAAGCCGAGAATCGTGACGCCGATGAAGAACAGAACGAAGACGAAGGTTGCGGTGGCGTTCATCGTGCGCCTCCCTTCGGGGTCTTCGTCTTGAAGTACACGAGCGCCGTGATCACCGCGCTGATCAGCACCCACAGGAGCTGATACCAGTAGAAGAACGGGAAATCGAACAGCTGCGGTTCGACCTTGTTGTAGGACGGCACCCAGATCATCGCGATCCAGGGTAGCAGCAACAGCCATAGCCAGTGCTTGCTGGCCTTGTTGGCGGCGGCGTCGTGAGCCATGACGTCTCCTCTTTCCTTTTATTGAATTGTGTCCCGCGGCTGGCGGGCTCATGGACCCCGCTGCGGATAGCAGCGTGGGCGCCCCGAAAGCATCGAAAGAGTATCGGAGGGGCGAACAACCGGTCAAGCAGGGCTGACCCTAGACGCAACGGTGTTGTCAATAGGCGAAACGTCGCACATTGTGAGACCGGACACGCGTGCGGACGCGTCCGCTGTTGCGTTGAAAAGCGCGTCGCGATGCCGGCTGATTGGAAGAGTGGGAAGGGTCGCCGCCCGGGCGAACCGGGCATGGCGGTTGCGCGGGCGCACTGGCATTGCACCCGCGCGGGGCTGACTGGAATGACGCGCGCGCTGTGAAGCGCGACAAGCCGATGCGCGTCAGATCGCGAACGTGCCCGTGTGGCCCGTCGATTCCTGCAGGCCCTTGATCCACTTGCGCGCGGGCAATTTGAGCTGCGCCTCGATCAGCTTCGCGCGCTCCAGCAACCGCGCGAAAGGCACGTCGATGGCGGGGCCCGAGAATGCGATCGCGATGCGATTGCCGTCGTGCACTTCGGGCAGCGCGACGACGCGTCCGTCGAACGCTTCGTTCAATCGCTTCATGTTTCGCACGAAGCTGGGATGATCGCCGAACAGGTTGACGGTGACGACGCCCGCTTGCGTCAGACACGCACGCGCCGCGCGATAGAACGCGACGCTGTCGAGCACCGGGCCGCGCGCGGTCGCATCGTAGAGATCGATCTGCAACGCGCCGACGGTGCCGTGATTCGCGCGGTCGTTCACGAACTCCCAGGCGTCGGTTTCGCGCACGGTGAGGCGTGCGTCGTCGGCGGGCAGACTGAACATCGTGCGCGCGGCGATCACCACGGCGGGATTCAGTTCGACCGCTTCGACCTGTGCGCGCTTCAGGAAGCGGTGCGCGAACTTCGTCAGCGAGCCGGTGCCGAGGCCGAGTTGCACGATGCGCTTCGGCGTTTCGAGGAACAGCAGCCATGCCATCATCTGCTGTGCGTATTCGAGTTCGATGTGATCGGGCTTCGACAGACGCATCGCGCCTTGCACCCATTCCGTGCCGAAATGCAGATAGCGCACGCCGCCCTCTTCCGAGAACGTGACAGGCGCGAAACGCGGCTTGCGCGGCGCTTCGATCAGCGACGCCCTGGCGGCGACGCTGACATCATCTTCGTCGCGGGCAGCGCGGGTTTTCGCGCGCGAGATGGTCTGCTTGGAGGCTGAGGTGGGATCGCTGCGGAAAGCACGCGCCTCGGCGGAAGCGCGCTTGATCAGTTTCGTCATGTAAGGATGTCGCGCCACAGGCGCAATTTTTGGTCGAACGAGAGGATAGCATTGGCGGGGCTGGAGGACGGCAGGACCAGGGTCTGGTAGCCTGCCGCAGCGATGATTGGCGCAAAGCGCCCCGCCGTCTTGCCGTTAAAGCAGACTTTCTTCAGCAGCGGCGCGTATTCGCGAAACGACGCGAAATCGTTCGGCGTCGCATTGCGGATCGCGGCGTCGAGGCTGCCCTCGCGCGTGCACGCCGCCAGAACGTCCCACACGCCGAGGCCGTGCCTCAGCACGCGCTCGAGGCGCGTCGGGTAATCGAGTTCGGGCAGCGGCTCGCCGATCACTGCACCAAGCAGGCGCCAGAACTGGTTGCGCGGATGCGCGTAGTACTGCGTCGCCGTGAGCGACGCTTCGCCGGGAAAGCTGCCGAGTATCAGCGTATGCGTGCTCTCGGCTACGACGGGTGGAAAGCCGCGCAGCATCAGCGTGCGTCTCCTTGTTTGCCGGTGCCCTTCGCGTCGCGCCGCGCGTTGACATCGGCGCGCGATGCCGTGTGACCGAGTGCCTGACCATGATCGCGCGGCAACGGATGCTGGACACGCTCACGCTCGTCATGGCGCGTCGCGAGATGGGTCCACAACGCGGGCAGCATGACTTCCGTCACCATCAACGGCTCGCCGTAGCGCTCGAACACCGAGCGTCGCGCGAACAGTGCGTGGGGCTGCGCATCCTCCATGTCGCGCGAAGCGATCCCGTACAACGGATGCCGCGCCGTTACGCGACGGCTCACTAGCGACGAGCGCGACACGCTGCTATCGCTGTACAGCAGTTCGGCGAGCGGCCGCGTGCGCAAGCGCCGCATCGCCTGCCAGACGCCCGTGCTTGCCGCGAGCGGCACGATGCTGTGCGCGGCGACGTACGGCCTGCCGCCCACCGACAACACCACTTCGCGCACCCACACGGGCGTGCGCGGCGCGCTGCCGAGCGCGGCATATTCGTCGTTGAACGGCAAGTCGACGGCCTCACGCGTCACGCGCACCGCGACGGCGCCGAGCGTACGCAAATGCGCCGTCAGCGAACCGCCGCGCGTGAGCCAGTCTTTCTGATCGGGCGAGAAACCTGGAAGGGGCGCGACGCGCCAGTGCGCGTCGGCAGCATCGAAACGGATAGGCATGGTCCGCATTATAGGGGGCGCGGAAAACGCGGGCCTTTCGCGCGGATGGGCCGCGGACTTTTGCGGAACTGTCGGCTGTGTGTTTCAGGCATGTCCGCATCCGGCGTCCAGGGCAACCGGCGAACATGGAGCGCGAGCGCACGACGCTCGACTCTTCAACCACCGCCAGGAGCCTCCATTGATCGCCAACGACAAATCAACCTCGGACCGCATCGCACATCTCGCCGCCATCGTGCTACGACGCGCCAGCGCGTCGACAACCGAAAAGGAACTCGCGGGTTCGGCGCTCGCGCAGCATCACAGCCGCAAACAGACGAGCGTCGCGATCGGCAAGCTCGCCGCGCATGTGCTCGCGGATCGTCACGCGTGTGCGGAAGCGAAAGAGCTGGCGGGTTCGGTGCTTGCGCAGGTACGTCAGCACGGACACGCATCGCCGGTGCGCTGACTTCGCGCGGCCGGCGTAGCAGGCAAAAAAATGCGCTGCCGAAGCAGCGCATTTTTACCATCCCGGACGGGTTATCGACGCAAACACATCAGCGCGCCAGCAACAGCGCATTGGTCCGCTTCACGAAGCTTGCCGGATCTTCCAGCGAGCCGCCTTCCGCGAGCAGCGCCTGGTCGAACAACAGATGGCACCAGTCGTCGAAATGCGCGTTGTCGGTGCTGAGGCTCTTGACCAGCGCGTGTTCCGGGTTCACTTCGAGAATCGGATGGAAGGTCGGCGCGTTCTGGCCGGCCGCCTTCAGCATGCGCTGCAGGTAGCCGCTCATGTCGCCCTCGTCGGCGACGAGACACGACGGCGAGTCCGTCAGGCGGAAAGTCAGGCGCACGTCCTTCGCCTTGTCCTTGAGCGCTTCCTTCATGCGCTCGACCAGCGGCTTCAGTTCTTCGCTGACCTTTTCCTGCGCCTGTTTTTCTTCATCGTTCAACTGACCCAGATCGAGGTCGCCGCGCGCGACGCTTTGCAGCGGCTTGCCGTCGAACTCGTTCAGGAACGACAGCATCCATTCGTCGACGCGATCCGTCAGCAGCAGCACTTCGACGCCCTTCTTGCGGAACACTTCGAGGTGCGGGCTGTTCTTCGCGGCCTGGTACGTATCCGCCGTGACGTAGTAAATCTTCGACTGCTCGGGCTTCATGCGCGCGACGTAGTCCGCCAGCGACACGTTCTGTTCGGACGAGTCGTTGTGCGTCGACGCGAAACGGGCGAGCTTGGCGATGCGTTCCTTGTTCGCGAAGTCTTCGCCGATGCCCTCCTTCAGCACCTGCCCGAATTCCTTCCAGAAGGTCGCGTACTTTTCTTTGCCTTCGGCTTCTTCCGTGTTCGCCAGCTCTTCAAGCATCGACAGCGCGCGCTTGGTCACGCCTTCGCGGATCGCCTTCACGTCGCGGCTTTCCTGAAGCAGTTCGCGCGACACGTTCAGCGGCAGATCCGCCGAATCGACCACGCCCTTCACAAAGCGCAGATACGTGGGCAGCAATTGCTCGGCGTCGTCCATGATGAAGACGCGCTTCACGTACAGCTTCAGGCCGCCGCGATGATCGCGGTTCCACATGTCGAACGGCGCATGTGCCGGCACGTACAGCAGCTGCGTGTACTCGCTGCGGCCTTCGACGCGGTTATGCGTCCACGTCAGCGGATCCTGATGATCGTGCGACAGGTGTTGATAGAACTGCTTGTACTGCTCATCCGTGATGTCGCTCTTCGCCCGCGTCCACAGCGCGCTCGCCTGGTTGACGGTCTCGTCTTCGTCCTTCGCGACCATCTCGCTCTTTTCCGCGTCCCACTCCTCCTTCTGCATCAGGATGGGCAGCGCGACGTGATCCGAATACTTCTGGATGATCGACTTGAGCTTGTAGGTGGACAGCAGTTCGTCTTCGTCGGCGCGCAGATGCAGTGTGATGGTCGTGCCACGCTGCGCGCGCTCGATCGTTTCAACCGAGAAGTCGCCCTCGCCCGCGCTCACCCAGCGCACGCCTTCCGCTGCGGGCAGGCCCGCCCGGCGCGTCTCCACCGTGATCTTGTCCGCGACGATGAAGCCCGAGTAGAAGCCGACGCCGAACTGGCCGATCAGCGCCGCGTCTTTTTGCTGGTCGCCGGAGAGCTTGCCGAAGAATTCCTTCGTGCCGGAGCGCGCGATCGTGCCGAGGTTGGCGACCGCCTCGTCGCGGCTCATGCCGATGCCGTTGTCGTCGATGGTGATGGTGCGGGCGTTCTTGTCGAACGACACGCGAATGCGCAGGTTCGGGTCGTTTTCATACAGCGCGCTATTTTCGATCGCTTCGAAGCGCAGCTTGTCGGCCGCGTCCGATGCGTTCGAAATCAGTTCGCGCAGGAAGATTTCCTTGTTGCTGTACAGCGAATGAATCATCAGATGCAGAAGCTGTTTCACTTCCGCCTGGAAGCTCATGGTTTCTTGTGCCATGGTCAGTGTTCCTCTTCTATTGCAGGTTGATTCGGGGTACGAGGCTGAATGCATCTGTACGGACAGCGCGCGCTACAGACGATGCGCTGTTAAATGGGGGCGCGCGCCACGGATTCAAGAGGTCTATGAAGCCCGCCGGGCAACGCCGTCCAGATAGCGGCACAGGAATGCCGGCAGCGCTGGATCGCCGCAATTCGCGACATTGAAGCGCATCCACGTGGTGGGCGACTGCTGCGGCGAGAACAGGCTTCCCGGTGTCAGCAAAAAGCCTTCCTCATGGCCGGCCGCCGCGAGCGCATCGGCATCGACGCCCGTGTCCGCCCACACGAACATGCCCGCCGCCGGCGTCTGGAACATCCGCAGCCCCGTTTTTTCGAGCATCCTCACCGATTTGTCGCGCACCGTATCGAGCCGCGCGCGCAGCCGCTCGACGTGCCGCCGGTAGTGCCCTTCCGTCAGGATCTTGTAGAGCACGCGCTCGTTCAGCTCGGGCGTGGTCATGCCGACCAGCATTTTCTGGTCCGTGACGGCCTTCGCCACGTCGGGCGACGACGCGATGAAACCGACCCGCAGATTCGCCGCGAGCGTCTTCGAGAAGCTGCCCAGATAGATCACGCGCTTGAGCTGATCGAGGCTCGCGAGGCGCGTCGCGGGAAAGCCCGGCGGGCAAAGGTCGCCGTAGATATCGTCTTCCACGACGATGAAATCGTATTCTTCCGCGAGCCGCAGGATGCGAAACGCCTGCGCCGCCGTCAAAGACGTGCCCGTCGGGTTTTGCAGCACGGAATTGATCACGAGCATTTTCGGCCGCCACGTCTGCACAAGCGTTTCCAGCGCGTCGAGATCGGGGCCGTCCGGCGTGTATGGCATGCCGACGAGCCGCGCACCTTGCGACGCAAAGCGCCCGAACATCTGGAACCACGCCGGATCGCCGACGATCACCGTGTCGCCTGGCTGCACATAGAGCCGCGCAATCAGGTCGATGGCCTGGGTGATGCCCGACACGAGCACGATCTGTTCTGGCGACGCGCCGATTTCCAGTTCCTCGAGCCGCGTCTGCAGTTGCTGGCGCAGCGGCAAAAACCCTTGCGGCGTACCGAAACCGAGCATCTGTGCGCCGCTTTGCCGGCCGAGGGTGCGCAGCGCGCCCGTAATCAGCTCGCCGTCCAGCCAGCGCGACGGCAGATAGCCGAGGCCGGGCCCGCGCTCGGGCCGCGTCGATGTGTGGAGCATGTTGCGCAACAGCCAGACGACGTCGATCGTGCTGGGCGCGGGTGCGGCATCGGCCGCCTCGTGGGTCGAGAGACGGCGCTCGACGGGCGGCGGACCGCCCGCCAGCCGCTCGCGCACGTAAAAGCCCGAGCCGCGCCGCGAATCCAGATAGCCCTGCGCGACCAGCCGCTCGTACGCCTCGACGACCGTAAAGCGCGACACGCCCTTGTCGAGCGCGAGCTTGCGGATCGACGGCATGCGCATGCCGGGACGGAACACGCGCTCCTCAATGCGGCGGCGCGCCCACTGCACGAGCTGATCGACAAGCGTGAGCGCCGAGGCGTGGTGAGGAGCGGGAATCAGGTCGAGCGGGACGGACATGGCGGACTCCAGCAGTGTGCAGCATGGGCGACGTCGGCTCGGGCGCACGGCAAGGTAACCGGCTGTGTCCCGGATGCGGACAGAAGTCCATCAGACGACAGGGCAACTGTACCGAACAGTATCGCAGCGATTGTACCGTTACTGTGCCGGTCACTGTCGGTACATTTCATTTCAGATTCAGCAATTCCCAGGTATCGACGACCTGCTTGCCCGCGCCACCCGATCGCGGCGCGAAGCTCGCTGACACCGGCCATACGGTACTGCGCGTGGCCGGGCCGCAAGCCGAACGGTTATTCTTACGGATTGACCCTGGCCGACTCGCGCGCAACCGACCGTTACCCGCCGCCGCGCCCTCAGCGAACGACCGCCCTCTTGCCGCCATGACAGCACACACGCTTCGACTCGACCACCTCGTTGTTTCCGCCCGCACGCTCGACGAGGGCACGCAATACGTCGCGGATACGCTCGGCGTCGCGCCTTCGGGCGGCGGCGCGCATCCGTCGATGCGCACGCACAACCGGCTGCTAAACCTGTGGGGCGGCGCGTATCTGGAAGTGATCGCGATCGATCCGGGCGCCGGCGAGCCCGCGAACGCCCGTGCGCGTCTTTTCGCGCTCGACGATCCCGCGACGCGCGCGCGCCTGGAAAGCGGGCCGTATCTGTCGCATTGGGTCGCGCGCGTGGAACGGCCGAAGAATCTGGCGCTGTGGCAACAGCAGTATCCCGCGCGCATTTCGACCGTCGTACCGATGACGCGCGGCGATTTCACGTGGAGCCTGACGGTGGCCAACGACGGCGCGTTTCCCGCGTGGCAAGGGGCCGGGGGGCGGCGTGGTGCCGTCGCTGATCCAGTGGGACTCGACGCGCCATCCGTCCCACGTGCTGCCGGAAACAGGCCTCGCGCTGAAAGCGCTGAAAGGCTGGCATCCGCAAGCGGACATCGTCGCGCAGCAGTTGCAATGGCTCGGCGCCGCGCAACTGATCGCGCTGGAAAATACGGACGGCGCGCCTGCCCTCGCCGCCGACATCGAAACCCCGAGCGGGCTGCGCACGCTCAGATAGATCAAGCACCACATGGAGAACCAGAAGCAATGAAGCGCGAAACCCAAGGCATGCTGCTCGGCCTGATCGGCGTAATGATCTTCAGTCTGACGCTGCCGATGACCCGCATCGTCGTCGCCGAATTCAGCCCGCTGCTGAACGGCCTGGGCCGCGCGCTCGCCGCTTCCGTTCCCGCTGCGATATTGCTCGCCATCCGCCGTGAAAGGCGGCCCACGTGGCCGCAGATCAAGAGTCTCGCCGTCGTGTCGCTCGGCGTGATCATCGCGTTTCCGGTGTTTTCCGCGTGGGCGATGAAGAGCGTCCCCGCGTCGCACGGCGCCGTCGTCAACGGCTTGCAGCCGCTGTGCGTCGCCATCTACGCCGCGTGGCTGTCGCACGAACGGCCGTCGAGGGCATTCTGGGCGAGCGCCGTCGCGGGCAGCGCAATCGTCGTCGCGTTCGCGCTGCAGGCGGGCGGCGGCGCGTTCCAGGCGGGCGACCTGTTGATGCTCGTCGCGGTCGGAATCGGCGCACTCGGCTATGCAGAAGGCGCACGGCTCGCGCGGCAGATCGGCGGCTGGCAGGTGATCTGCTGGGCGCTCGTCGTGTCGGCGCCGTTTCTGCTCGTGCCCGTCGCGTGGCTCGGCTGGGAGCAGCACGCCGCCCATCCCGGCCCCGTCGCGCTGAAAACCTGGCTCGCGTTCGGCTACGTCACATTGTTCTCGCAGTTCATCGGCTTTTTCGCGTGGTATGCGGGCCTGGCAATGGGCGGCATCGCGCGGGTCGGCCAGGTGCAGCTGCTGCAGATTTTCTTCACGATGGCGTTCTCCGCGCTGTTCTTCGGCGAGAACGTCACGCCTGTCACGTGGGTTTTCGCGGCTGCCGTGATCGCCACCGTGATGCTGGGCCGCAAGGCCACCGTACATACGGCCGTACGGCCGGTTCGCGCCGCCTGACGAGTTCGCGCGATAATCCCTGTTTTTGACCGACCACCTGATCCTGCTACACCGACGAGGAGACCATGAATCAAAGCGACCTCAATGCCCCGACCTGGCAATTGTCCGAACGCGCTCGCAAGCTGACCAGCTCGGCGATCCGCGAAATCCTGAAGGTCACCGAGCGGCCCGAGGTCATTTCGTTCGCGGGCGGTCTGCCGTCGCCGGCCACTTTCCCGGCCGAGGAAATGCGCGCCGCCAGCGACCGCATCCTGCGCGACTCGCCCGCTGCCGCGCTCCAGTACAGCGCGACGGAAGGCTATCTTCCATTGCGCGAATGGGTTGCGCAGCGCTATTCGGCGAATGGCGCGCAGATCCGTCCTTCGCAGGTGCTGATCACCACCGGCTCGCAGCAGGCGCTCGATCTGCTCGGCAAGGTGCTCGTCTGCCCGCAAAGCCCGGTGCTGGTCGAAACGCCGACGTATCTCGGCGCGCTGCAGTCGTTCTCGATGTACGAGCCGCACTACGTGCAGGTGCCGACCGACGATAGCGGCCTGATTCCCGAAGGCCTCACGCCCGAACTGACGAAGGGTGCGCGCCTGCTGTACGCGCAGCCGAACTTCCAGAATCCGACGGGACGCCGCCTGCCCGTCGAGCGCCGCCGCGCGCTCGCCGAATTCGCGAAGTCGGCGCCGTTCCCGGTGCTGGAAGACGATCCATACGGCGCGCTCGACTACAAGGGAGAACCGCTGCCGACCATGCTGTCGATGGCGCCCGATCACATCGTGCATCTCGGCTCGTTCTCGAAAGTGCTCGCGCCGGGTCTGCGCATCGGCTACATCATTGCGCCCGAAGAACTGCACTTCAAGCTCGTGCAGGCCAAGCAGGCAACCGACCTGCACACGCCGAGCTTCACGCAGCGCATCGTGCACGAAGTCGTGAAGGACGGCTTCCTCGATACGCATGTGCCGAAGATCCGCGCGCTGTATCGCGACCAGTGCGAAGCGATGCTCGGCTCGCTCGAGCGCTACATGCCCGAAGGCGTGACATGGAACCGACCAGAAGGCGGCATGTTCATCTGGGTATCGCTGCCGAAGCACATCGACTCGATGAAGCTGCTCGAAGAAGCCGTCGCGCAGAATGTGGCGTTCGTGCCGGGCGGTCCGTTCTTCGCCAACCAGGCACAGCACAATACGCTGCGCCTGTCGTTCGTGACCGTGCCGCCCGCAAAAATCGACGAAGGCGTGGCGCGCCTCGCGCAACTCATCCGCGCACGCGTTTGAGACATGCCGTAGGATGCGCAACACGCATCGCTGACATCGTGCGCGCCGCCGGCATCTGTTTGGCTGCGCGCACGCTGAACCACTCTTTCCATTCATCGACGAGGACACGTCATGGCTCAATCGAATGTGTATGACAGGCTGAAGGAACTGGGCATCGAACTGCCCGTCGCGGGCGCGCCCGCGGCCGCTTACGTGATGAGCGCGCAAAGCGGCAACACGGTCTATCTGTCCGGCCACATCGCGAAGAAGGACGGCAAGGTGTGGGCAGGCAAGCTCGGCGACAACCTGAGCACGGAAGAAGGCAAGGCCGCCGCGCGCTCGATCGCGATCGATCTGCTCGCCACGCTCCACGCACATGTCGGCGACCTGAATCGCGTGACGCGGGTCGTCAAGCTGATGAGCCTCGTGAACTCGACGCTCGATTTCACGGAGCAGCACATCGTGACCAACGGCGCATCGGAACTGATCGCCGATGTGTTCGGCGAGTGCGGCAAGCACGCACGATCGGCATTCGGCGTCGCGCAGATTCCGCTCGGCGCATGCGTCGAGATCGAACTGATCGCCGAAGTTCAATAAGCGTCAGCGATCCGCGTGCAAGTGTTCGTCGCGAACACTTTCGTCGAGCGCGAATACGACGCCAACACGCCGTCGATGATGTGAAAGCGTTATCGGCGGCGTTTTTCATGGGCGTGTGGATCATGCCGCGCGTCAACCCCCGCTCAGCCGTCGAACAGGAACGAAAACGATGCAAGGGAAAACCGTTCGCTTCAAACAGGTCGACGTGTTCACGTCGGTGCCGTTCAAAGGCAATCCCCTCGCGCTGATCTTCGATGCGGACGCACTCGATACCGAACAGATGCAGGCCATCGCGCACTGGACGAATCTGTCGGAGACCGCGTTCATGCTAAAGCCGACCGACCCGTCGGCGGATTATCGCGTGCGCATCTTCACGACGCACGGCGAGTTGCCCTTCGCCGGCCATCCGACACTCGGGACGGCGCACGCGTGGCGCGAAGCAGGCAATCGGCCGAAGCAGCCCGGCCGCCTCGTGCAGCAATGCGCAGCGGGCCTGATCGAACTGGAGCAAGACGATAGCCGCGCCGGCGTATGGTCGTTCGCCGCGCCGCCTGCGCGCGTCACGCCGCTCGCCGAAACCGAATACGCCGCGCTTGCACTGGCGCTGCATAGCGATGCAATCGATTACACAGCCCAGCCGTGCGGCGTCGACAATGGTCCGCAATGGCTCGTCGTCCGCATGAAATCGGCAGCGGCATGCCTCGCGCTCGATCCCGATTCAGCCGCGCTTGCACGTGTCGTGCAGACCGTGGGGGCACGCGGCCTCGCCGCCTATGGCCCGCATGACGCGAACGGACCCGCGAACTATGAATTGCGCTGTCTGATGCTGGGCGGTGGCCTCGGCATCGGGGAAGACCCGGTGACAGGCAGCGCTAACGCCGCGCTCGCCAACCTGCTGACCATGCAGAATGCGCGGCCCGGCATGCAATACACGGTACGCCAGGGCACGGCGCTCGGCCGCGCGGGCGACGTCTACGTGCGCTACGACGACGCGGCGGACAAGACGTGGATTGGCGGTGCATCGCTGACTGTCGTTGACGGCGCGTTCCGCCTGCCCTGAACCGGCGAGCGCGATGACCTTGAATGCGTGAGACGGGATTGACATGTGCGCGTCACCTGGATGTTCTAAAAATCCGTCCGATGCGCACACATACAATCTTGCAACCCGTTTCGCAAGCCGATGACAACGCGGCCATTCATGCAGACTGCATGAATGGCCGCGTTGTCAAGATGGCTGTCCCACTTCCATTCCGGCGACGCTGCGCGCCCACGGTTTTCGACGACTCCCTTCAAACGCACGGGGGGCGTGCCTGTGCGGGCAGCGCGAGGCGTCCGCTCCGGCATCGGTTGCATGCCCGCGAGGGCAGGCGTATACCCGATGCGCGAGCCCTTCCTTAATTATTGCCCATTCAGTAATATCAAAACGTTACCGATGACCAACGGGTGGTCTGGCACGCCACCACGCCATTGCTTCCACCCGGCGCTTGCGGCGTATCAATTCGTCCAAACAGCCGGTTGCTTTAACATTCGCGCAGTCAACAGAAACGCACACACCGCCAAGCAAGCATAGCCGCAAGGCACAGGGTCACGGTCCAGCCGATGAATCAGTTCCGCCTCTCTTCCGCGCGCGACGTCAGGCACCGCCTCGATCCGGCGGGAACGCGCCGGCGCGCGCTGCTCGCGATTCCCGCGCTCGGCGTGCTGGTGCTCGTGCTGCTTTGGACGGTGATCTTCGCGCGGCTCTCGGTTGAAAAAGACACGACGTATCGCGAGGCGATGGCCTCGGCGGCCATTTTGTCCGCGGCACTCGAACAGCACACGGTGAAGGCGATTCACCAGGTCGACCAGATCACGCGCTTCGTCAAATTCGAGTTCGAGAAAACGCCGGGCCATTTCGATCTCGCGAGCACGGTCGAAAAAGGCGTCGTGCAAAGCGAGACGCTCGTCCAGGTGTCGCTGATCGACGAGCACGGCAAGCTGATCGCGAACACGGCGGAGGCAAATCCGAAGCCCATCGACCTGTCCGATCGCGAGCACTTCAAGGTGCACGAGCACGAGAACGACGACCAGCTCTTCATCAGCAAGCCCGTGCTCGGCCGAGTGTCCGGCCACTGGACTTTGCAGATGACGCGCCGACTGAATCATCCCGACGGTTCGTTCGCGGGCGTCGTGGTCGTATCGGAAGACCCGAGCTATTTCACCAGCGACTTCTATAACAACGCGGCCATCGGCCGCGACGGCGTGATCGCCGTGATCTCGGATAGCGGCGCCGTGCTCGCGCGCCGTACTGGCAACTCCGATCACACCCAGGGCGTATTCACGGCGACGGGTGTCTATCCCACTTCGGAGCACGTGTCGGGCACCTATGTGGATTCGATCGACAACGTGACGCGCATCGTGTCGTACCGGCATATCGACGGCTATCCGCTCGGCGTGCTCGTCGGCCTGTCGCAGGCCGAAGAATTCGCGGACTACAACCACACCCGCAACGTCTATCTGCTGATGGCGAGCTTTATCTCGCTCGCGATGCTCGGTTTCTTCGCCGTCGCCACCGGGCTGATCGGCAAGCTGCTCGGACGCGAGCGCGAGATGACGCATCTCGTCGAATTCGATCTGCTCACGGGGTTGCGCAACCGCTACTCGACCTTGCAGAGTCTGCGTCACGAGGTAGGACAACCGGTGAACGTCGGGCATCTCGCGATCCTCTTCATCGACCTCGACAACTTCAAGACCGTCAACGACACGCTCGGCCATAACGCCGGCGACATCGTGCTGCAAATGACGGCCTCGCGTCTCGCGGATGCAGTCGCCGACGCAGGCGCGCTGTCGCGCATCGGTGGCGACGAGTTCGTCGTCGTGATCAAGGGCGACGACGTCGAGAAGCGCGCGGTGACGCTCGCGGAAGCGATCATCGACGTATTCGCAAAGCCGTTCGAAGTGCGCGGCAGTTCGTTCGTACTGCATGCGAGCATCGGCATCGCGCTCTACTCGGTCGCGAACGAAAGCGAAATCGACCTGCTGAAAAAAGCCGACCTCGCGATGTACAGCGCCAAGGACGCAGGCAAGAACTGCTATCAGTTCTACTCACCGCATCTGTCGCATCGCGCGGACCATCTGATGAAGTGGGAGCAGCAGTTGCGTGTCGCGCTGGCCGACCAGCAGCTGTTCCTCGCCTATCAGCCGAAGATCGACCTCGCGCGCCGCTGCATCACCGGCTTCGAAGCGCTGGTGCGCTGGAACCATCCGCAGCATGGCCTGATTCCCGCGAACGAGTTCATCCCTGTCGCCGAATCCACGGGTCTGATCGTCCCCATCGGCGATTTCGTGATCCGCACGGCGTGCCGGCAGCTTGCGCAGTGGCAGCAACAGGGTTACGACACCCTGTCACTCGCCGTGAATATTTCGGCGGTACAGTTCTGGCGCGGCGATCTTTACGAAACGATTTCGCACGCAATCGAGGAAACGGGCATCGCCGCGCGCCGCCTCGAGCTCGAGATCACCGAGACGGCGATGATGGAGTACCCGGATCTCGTCTCCGAAAAGATCTTCGCGCTGAAGCGGCTCGGCGTGCGCATCGCGCTCGACGACTTCGGCACCGGCTATTCGTCGCTGTCGTACCTGAACCGCTTCTCGGTGGATACGCTGAAGGTCGACCGCTCGTTCGTGCAGGCCATTCCCGGCGACCGCAGCGTCTGCGTAATGGTGACGGCCATCGTCAACCTCGCGCGCTCGCTGGGGCTGACGGTCGTGGTCGAAGGCACGGAGACGGAAGAACAGATCGCGTGGCTTGCCGCACTCGGCCATATCGAGGCGCAAGGTTTCCTGTTTTCGCGGCCCGTGCCCGCCGAGGGTATTCCCGCGCTGCTCGAACGCTTCGGCGTGTGCGGCACGCACGGTGCGCATCTCACGCATCGCGGCGACGCCGTCAGCACCAGCGATGCCGCGAGCACCAGCACGAGCAACGAATCGGTCTGAGCGCAGCACGCAGCAAGCGTCAGTGGATGCAACGCGTCGGCCGGAAGAATGAACGGTAGCAACGCAATTCGGGCGTATCCGCTCGAGCGCGCATGACCCCAGCGCGCGCTGTCGCGGCGATCGACAACGCGCGCCGCATAAGAATCTAGCCCAACAGGTGTTCGCATGCGGCCAGCCCGGCCTATGACGGCGCTTCACGCGCCGGCAGCAGATGAAGTCACACGATGCAACGAGCGCGAGCCGCTCTGGACGCTGTTTCGCGTCGTATTTGGATTATCCGCGCTTTCGTGGGGCGGACTCGCGCTGATGGCGCAACTCGAGAACCACTACGTCGAACGCGAGGAACGCCTGACGCGCCTCGCGTTCTCCGACATCGTCGCGCTGGCTTGGATGGTGCCCGGGCCTGTCGGCTGCAATGTCGCGGTGCAGCTCGGCCACGTGCTGCGCGGACGTGCGGGCGCGTGGATCGCGGGCATCGCGAGCGTGCTTCCCTTCTTCATGCTGATGACGGCGTTCGCGGTCTTCTACCGCACGCCGCTCGTACGCGAAGTCGCATCGCAGACCTTGCTCAACCATTTCAGCGTCGTGCTCGCGACGCTGATCGGCGTCACCTGGTACAAGCAGACGCGCTCGCTCGTGCGCGGCCGGCTCGAATGGACGGCGGCCGTGCTCGGCAGCATTGCGCTGATAGGCGCACATACGCCCGCGGCCTATATCGGTATTCTCGGCGCGGCGTTCATGTCGGGGTGGGTGCGCAGCGACGCGCGCGGCGCACGCCTCTCGACCACCTTGAGCGCGGGCGACTGGCGGCTCCTGATCGGCCTGTGCGTGCTGCTGCTGATCTTCGCGCTGCCGTTGCCACATCGCTATGAACTCGCGCTATTGTGGCCGCGGCTAGCGGGCGCGGGATTGACACTGTTCGGCGGCGGCTTCTCCGCGCTGCCGGTGTTGAAAACGCTGTTCGTCGCGCCCGCTATCGGTGTGACGAACAACGAGTTCACGCTGGCGTTTTCACTGTCACCGCTGTCGCCGGGGCCGCTGCTGAACGTGGTGCCGTTCTTCGGCTATCTCGTCGACGGCTGGCGCGGTGCAATGATTGCGACGATCGCGCTCTTCGTGCCGTCGGGCTGCCTCGTCGTGCTTGCGCAGCGCCACCTGCATCAGTTGAAGATGAACCCGCGTTTCGAGCACGGCATGCGTGTGCTGCGCGCGGTGACGACGGCGTTTCTCGCCGTCGCCGTGCTGCGAATCGTGCGCAATGTACCGTTCGAACCGGCCTATCTCGTGACGGCCCTCTTTGCCGGCGTGTGCTTCGCGAAGCTGAAGCTGCCCGTGTACGCGGTGTATGGGACGGTCGCCGTCGCGTGCGGCGTGTGGTTGTTCTTTGGGCACGTGCGGTGATCAAACGTTGCCCGCAGGCTGGCCGCCAATGTACAAGCGCCGCATTTGCGGGGCTTTCGTTTGGAACGCAGCGTGCGCTCAGAATCCGCGCGACATCGCCGCCACGCCTATCGTCACGATACCGAGCACGAGATTGACGACGACGAGACGCCGCACCGTCGCCACGGCGCGCGCGCCATCGGGCCATTTCTGCGCCTGCACCGCACGACGGATGCGCGGAAACACCGCGAACCGAATATGCCCGAAAATCAGCATCATGATGATGCCGATGCCCGCCATCGCGTGGAGCTGCCACGTCGCGTGACCGCCGCCGAATTGCATCAGCAGGAAACCGCCCGTCAGCAGAATGACGAGCACGGACACGCCGACCCAGTTGAAGAAGCGGCCAAATACCGACTCCCACAGCGGCAGCCGCAATTGCGGCGAGAGGTCCTCGAGTGCCGGGCGCAGGCAGAAATGCGCGAATATCATGCCGCCGATCCACACGGCGACGCCCAGCAGATGCAGAAAGAGCGCGACTTCAATCGCCTTGTTCATAGTTGTTTTCCATTCCCGATGTAGCGCGCTGTCGTGACGTCCAGTCGACAAGCCCAGCACTGACATATGTCAATGACCGCGTTCGACCAGCCACATGATGCGCAGTTCATTCGCTGCGCTGTTTTCTTTCATGGGGAGGTGTGGTGTTGCGCCGTGAGAGACCCCGCTCACGGCGCTTGACATCGTCAGCCCGGTAACACCGGACGCAGCGACGTCACCTCTTTCAGCTTCGTATCCGGCACACGGCCCTTGCGCGCACGCTTGCCGACATTGGGTTCGAGCGCCTTGCCGGACAGCTCTTCTTCCATGGGCTTGTTGCGGTACACGCCTTGCAGCACGACACCCGCGTTGCTGATCGCCAGCGCCTGCTTGAGCACTTCGTTCGGGTCGAGCGCCATCAGGATTACGCCGCGTCCGCCGCCCGACAACGTCTTCATCTCGTCGAGACCGAACACCAGCAGACGGCCGCCGCCCGACAGACACGCGACTTGCGTTGCATCGGGCAGCATCGGCATCGGCGCGAGCGGCGTCGCGCCCTCGTCGATCGTCATGAACGCCTTGCCCGCCTTCACGCGGCTCACCATGTCGCCGACCTTCGCGATAAAGCCGAAGCCGTTCGACGATGCCAGCAGCAGCGCCTGCTCCGCCGATGCCGCGTAGTAATGCATCAGATGCGTGCCCGATTCGAGCTCGATCAGCGACGTGACGGGAACGCCGTCGCCGCGCCCGCCCGGCAATTGCGACACCGCGACGGAATACACGCGGCCCTTGCTGCCCCACGCAATGAGCATGTCGGGCGTGCGGCACTGGAACGCCGCGTAGAGACCGTCGCCCGCCTTGAACGTGAAGCCCGCCGGGTCTAGACCGTGGCCCTTCAGCGCGCGCACCCAGCCCTTCTGCGACACGACGACGGTGACAGGTTCGTCTACCACGCGCGCTTCGAACGTGGCGCGCTTCTCCTGCTGGATCAGCGTGCGACGGTCGTCGCCATATTGCTTCGCGTCGGCTTCGATTTCCTTGATGAGCAGGCGCTTCATCGCCGGCTCGCTGCCGAGCAGTTCTTCGAGCTTGGCCTTCTCGTCGCGCAGTTCGGACAGTTCCTTTTCGATCTTGATCGCTTCGAGGCGCGCCAACTGACGCAGCCGGATTTCGAGAATGTCCTCGGCCTGGCGGTCGGACAGCTTGAACGCTTCAATCAGCGCGGCCTTCGGCTCTTCCGATTCCCGGATGATGCGGATGACCTCGTCGATATTCAAAAAGACGATCATCCGGCCTTCGAGGATGTGAATCCTCTCGTTGACCTTGTTCAGACGATGTTGCGAGCGGCGCGTGACTGTCGTGAAGCGGAAGCCGATCCACTCGTGCAGCATCTCGCCGATGCCCTTCTGACGCGGACGTCCATCCGCGCCGACCATCACGAGGTTCAGCGTCGCGTTCGATTCGAGGCTCGTATGCGCGAGCAACGTGTTCACGAACTCGGTTTGATCGATACGGCTCGACTTCGGCTCGAACACGAGACGCACGGGCGCATCCTTGCCCGACTCGTCGCGTACCGCGTCGAGCAGGCCGAGCAGCGTCTGTTTCGTCTGCAACTGTTCCGGTGTCAGCGACTTCTTGCCGAGCTTGATCTTCGGATTCGTCTGCTCCTCGATCTCTTCTAGGACCTTCTGACCGGACGTATTAGGCGGCAGTTCGGTGATGACGAGTTGCCACTGGCCGCGCGCAAGATCTTCGATCTTCCAGCGCGCGCGCACTTTGAGACTGCCACGGCCCGTTTCGTACGCCTGCGAGATTTCCGCTTCGCTGGAGATGATCTGGCCGCCGCCGGGGAAATCCGGTCCCGGCACGAGTTGCATCAGTTCGGCATGCGTGATCTTCGGATGGCGGATCATTGCGACAGCAGCCGCCGCAACTTCGCGAAGATTGTGCGACGGGATTTCCGTCGCGAGACCGACTGCGATGCCCGACGCGCCGTTCAGCAGCACAAACGGCAGGCGCGCGGGTAGCAGCTTCGGCTCTTCGAACGAACCATCGTAGTTCGGCATGAAATCGACCGTGCCCTGGTCGATTTCGTCCAGCAGCAGCTTCGCGATCGGCGTGAGGCGCGCTTCCGTGTAACGCATCGCCGCCGCGCCGTCGCCGTCGCGCGAGCCGAAGTTGCCCTGGCCGTCGATCAGCGGATAACGCATCGAGAAGTCTTGCGCGAGACGCACGAGCGCGTCGTACGCCGACTGGTCGCCGTGCGGGTGATAT
The DNA here is from genome assembly GCF_000020045.1 of Paraburkholderia phymatum STM815. Lineage (GTDB taxonomy): Bacteria > Pseudomonadota > Gammaproteobacteria > Burkholderiales > Burkholderiaceae > Paraburkholderia > Paraburkholderia phymatum. Next base: position 2,385,624 of record NC_010622.1, read on the forward strand.
TTACCCAGCACATCGCCGACCACACGCGCCGACTTCACCGGCTTTGCGTTGTCGCCGAGACCCATCTCGTTCATCGCGTACAGAATGCGACGCTGCACGGGCTTCTGGCCATCACAGACGTCGGGCAGCGCGCGGCCCTTCACCACGCTCACCGCGTAGTCGAGATACGCGCGTTCCGCGTAGTTGCCGAGCGTCAGCACGTCGCCTTCGGGCGCTGCCGGCTCGGTAAACAGATCGGGAGTGTTGTCGTCCATCTAGATTCCGTGTCCTTGTTGGGCGCGCGTGCATCGCACGATGCACGCGTGCGCTCAGATATCCGCTTCGACCTGGTTGCCCTTCTCTTCGAGCCAGCTGCGGCGCGACGCCGCTTCGCCCTTGCCCATCAGCATCGTCATGCGCGTGACCGTCGCGTCGAAGTCGAGTTCGCCGAGGGCAACGGGCGACAGGCGCCGCGTGTCCGGGTTCATCGTCGTGTCCCACAGCTGCTCGGCGCTCATTTCACCGAGCCCCTTGAAGCGGCTGATCGACCATTGCGATTCGCGCACGCCGTCCTTGCGCAGCTTGTCGAGAATCGCTTCGAGTTCGCCTTCGTCGAGCGCGTACAGCTTCTGCGCCGGCTTCTTGCCGCGCGCGGGCGCATCGACGCGGAACAGCGGCGGACGCGCGACATGCACGTGACCGCGCTCGATCAGTTGCGGGAAGTGCTTGAAGAACAGCGTCAGCAATAGCACCTGGATATGCGAACCGTCGACGTCCGCATCGGACAAGATACAGATCTTGCCGTAGCGCAGATTGGACAGATCGACGGTGTCGTCCGGGTTATGCGGATCGACGCCGATCGCTACGGAAATATCGTGCACTTCGTTATTCGCGAAGAGACGATCCCGCTCGGTTTCCCAGGTGTTCAGCACCTTGCCGCGCAACGGCAGGATGGCCTGGTACTCCTTGTCACGGCCCATCTTCGCGGAACCGCCTGCTGAATCGCCCTCGACGAGGAACAGTTCGTTGCGGCCGATTTCGGTCGATTCGCAATCCGTCAGTTTGCCTGGCAGCACGGCCACACCCGAGCTCTTGCGCTTTTCGACCTTCTGGCCGGCGCGCGTGCGCGCCTGCGCCTGCTTGATGACGAGGTCGGCGAGCTTCTTGCCGTGCTCGACGTGCTGGTTGAGCCACAGTTCCAGCGCGGGGCGCGCGAACGAGGACACCAGCTTGACGGCATCGCGGCTATTCAGACGCTCCTTGATTTGCCCCTGGAACTGCGGGTCGAGCACCTTCGCGGAGAGCACGAACGAGACGCGCGCGAACACGTCTTCCGCGAGCAGCTTCACGCCCTTGGGCTGCAGGTTGTGCAGTTCGACAAAGCTCTTCACGGCCTGGAAGAGACCGTCGCGCAGACCCGCTTCATGCGTGCCGCCCGCGGGAGTCGGAATCAGATTGACGTAGGATTCGCGCGTGAGCGGTCCTTCCTCGCTCCACGCGACGACCCACGCCGCGCCTTCGCCTTCGGCAAAGGTTTCTTCGTTCGAGCGCGAACTTTCCGCGTAGCGTTCCCCTTCGAACAGCGGGATCAGCAGGTCGCTGCCCGCCATGCCTTCCATCAGATAGCCACGCAGGCCGTCTTCGTATTTCCAGCTTTGGCGCTCGCCTGTCTTTTCGTTGATGAGAACGACTTCCACGCCCGGCAGCAGCACGGCTTTCGAACGCAGCAGGCGTTGCAGTTCGCCGAGCGGCAGATTCGGCGAATCGAAGTATTTCGGATCGGCCCACGCCGTGACGCGCGTGCCCGACTTCTTGTCGGCCTTCGTCGCGGCGCGCACCTGCAGCGGCTTGATGACGTCGCCGTGCGAGAAGCTCAGCTCGGCGACCTTGCCGTCGCGCCAGACGGTGACATCCAGGCGCGTGGACAGCGCGTTGGTCACCGATACGCCGACGCCGTGCAGGCCGCCCGAGAACGTGTAGGCGCCGCCCGCCGCCTTGTCGAACTTGCCGCCGGCGTGCAGGCGCGTGAAAACGATTTCGACGACGGGGACGCGCTCTTCGGGGTGCATGCCGAACGGAATACCACGGCCGTCGTCTTCGACTGAAACGGAATGATCGGCGTGCAGCGTGACGGTGATCTGACGGCCGTAGCCGCCGAGCGCTTCGTCGGATGCGTTGTCGATGACTTCCTGAATGATGTGCAGCGGATTTTCGGTGCGCGTGTACATGCCGGGCCGCTGCTTGACCGGCTCCAGGCCTTTGAGCACCTTGATCGATGCTTCGCTATACGCGGCGTTTGGCTTTTTCGTTGACATGGCTTGCTCGGGTCCGTCGGTTCATCGTTGTCCACATGTCTTGCGGACAGGTGCGTGGACAATGCGTCGAGTTTTCAAAAAAAAGCGAAACGAAACAACGGAGTGTGTAGGCTGCGCGACTTACGTGCGGCAGTTTTCGGTTTGCCCTGTCTGCTGTCCGCGGATTCCGGCAGGCCCGGTTGCGGGCGGTGCGCTGGAACGACCGTGGGAAGCAGGTCCGCGGGTATTTTACTGATTTCGATGCGCGGGGCAATTTAGATGAGGGGTGTAGGACGATTGGTATAAAGGCGTACTACACCGATGGGCGTGCTACTTCTTCTTGCTCTCCAACTCATCCCACCGCTCGATCGCCACGAGCAATTCATCGTCGATGGCCGCATAGCGTTCTGTCAGCCGCGCCCCCTCCTGCGCGTCCTTCACGAAGATCGAGCCCTCCTCGATCTGCGCGCCGATCGCCTTCTGCTCCGCTTCCAGCGCTGCGATCCGCTCGGGCAGCGCCTCGAGTTCGCGCTGCTCCTTGAACGACAGCTTGACCGTGCGCTGCGCGTTGCGACCCGCCGCGCTTTCCTTCGGTGCGGCTTCCTTCGGCGGCTCTTTCGGTGCATCCTTTTGCGCGATCTGTTCCGAACGTTCGCGCTGAATCTGCCAGTCGGTAAAGCCACCGACATATTCACGCCACTTGCCCGCGTCTTCCGAAGCGATCACCGACGTGACCACGTTGTCGAGAAACGCGCGGTCGTGGCTCACCAGCAGCACGGTGCCGTCGTAGTCCGTCAGGAGTTCCTCGAGCAGTTCGAGCGTCGGAATGTCGAGGTCGTTGGTCGGTTCGTCGAGCACCAGCACGTTGGCCGGCCGCGCAAAGAGACGCGCCAGCAGCAGGCGGTTGCGCTCGCCGCCCGACAGCGATTTGACGGGCGAACGCGCGCGCTCGGGCGCGAACAGGAAGTCGCCGAGATAGCTCATCACGTGCTTTTTCTGGCCGTTGATCTCGACCCAGTCGCTACCCGGGCTGATCGTGTCGGCGAGGCTCTTTTCCAGATCGAGCTGCGCGCGCATCTGGTCGAAGTAAGCGACCTGCAGGTTGGTGCCGACACGCACCGCGCCGTCGTCCGGCTGCAGTTCGCCGAGGATCAGCTTGAGCAGCGTCGTTTTGCCCGCGCCATTCGGACCGACGAAACCGATCTTGTCGCCGCGCATGACCGTCGTCGAAAAACGGTCGACCACGGTGCGCTCGCCGTAGCGCTTCGTCACGTCCGTGAGTTCGGCGACGATCTTGCCGGACTTCTCGCCCTGTCCGACGTCGAGCTTGACGTTGCCCTGCACGTTGCGCCGTTCTTCACGCTCCTTACGCATCTGCACGAGCCGCGCAATGCGGCCGACGCTGCGCGTGCGCCGCGCCTCGACGCCCTTGCGGATCCACACTTCTTCCTGCGCGAGAAGCTTGTCGAACTTCTCGTTCTCGACGCGCTCCACTTCAAGCTGCTGCGCCTTGCGCGTCTGATACGCGGAGAAATTGCCCGGATACGACAGCAGACGCCCGCGATCCAGCTCGACAATGCGCGTCGCGACGCGATCGAGAAACGCGCGGTCGTGGGTGATGAACAGCAGACCGGCACGCTGCGAGACCAGCAGCTCTTCCAGCCAGCGGATGCCGTCGAAGTCGAGATGGTTGGTCGGTTCGTCGAGCAGCAGCACGTCGGGCTGCACGACGAGCGCGCGCGCCAGCGCGACGCGCTTTTGCATGCCGCCCGACAGGGAGCCCACCTGCGCATCGCCGTCGAGACCGATCTGCGCCAGGGTTGTGGCGACGCGCGTGCGCCAGTTCCAGGCATCCGTCGCATCGAGCGACGATTGCAGCGCGTTCATGCGCGCGAGCAACGCGTCGTGCTGCGCGCCCTCAGGCGTTTCCGCCAGTTCGTGCGCGACCGTGTTGTATTCGTCGAGCAGCGCGCTCGCGCGCGTGAGACCTGCCGCCACCGTATCGAAGACTGTAACGTCGCCGTCGAACTCGGGTTCCTGTGGCACGTACACGGTGACGAGATCCTGCTGGCGCGTGATCAGGCCGTCGTCCGGCCTCGCCAGCTCCGCGACGATTTTCAGCAGCGACGACTTGCCCGCGCCGTTACGGCCGATCAACCCGACGCGCTCGCCGGCTTCGAGTGAAAAATCCGCGTGATCGAGCAGCGCGACATGGCCGAACGCCAGTTGCGCGCCCGTAATGGTGTAAAGCGACATGGAAAAGTGAAGAAACCAGCGATGAGTCGGAAGCGCTCATTGTACCGGTCGGCAGCGCGGGAGCTGACGGGATGCGGACGGGCAGACGTCATAGGACGAATGACGCGGGGTGCATACCCCCGTGGACCTGAGCGGCACCGAAAGCGCGCCCCGTTCGCGGCGGGCGTGCGCGGCAGCAGCGGATCACTGCCGCGCAAGTTTCGCGTGCGCGAACACGCCTGCGCTCACTTCACGTGAATCGTGATCGTCTTGCTCATTTCCGGACCGTACGAACGGTGCGCGCCGTCGCCGAAATCCAGGGTCAGCGTATGCTCGCCCGGCGGCAGCGTGAGTTCGGCTTCCGTCTGGCCCTTGCCGAAATGCAGCGACTTGTCGGTGGCCGGGATCACCTCGCCCTTCGGCAGCGGCTGCCCGTCGATGATCAGATGATGATGCCCCGCGCCTTCCGTCATCGTGCCCGCTGGCGCGATCTTCATGCCGTCGACGGCAAATTTCACATGGATGGGGTTGCTCACCGTCGCGCCGTCCTTCGGCTCGACGAAGGAGACGCCCGCCGCATGCGCCACGCCCGACACGACCAGCATGCTCGCGCACGCTGCACCGGCCCACCACTTCTTGTTCAGCATCGTTTTCTCCTTGGCTAAAGGGGCTCGACGGGCGCGGCACGCGTCAGCATTGCGCACGGCGACACCGAACGAAAAGGATACACGTTCGACCTGCGCCCGCAGGCAAGCGCATCGCGCGGCTACACGTTGCTTCGCGCAGGTCCGGAACTGATAACGAACCGAAAGGCGTCGGCCTTCCGGCGAATTCCGGTAATATTGCGAGTCGCCGCCGAATGCACAATAAAGGGGCAGATTGGCGGATTTTGCACTGAATCGATGAAGAGCGTGTGTCGTGAGTGAAGTGATCGTTGAATACAAGAGCTGGGTCTGCCTGATTTGCGGCTGGATCTATAACGAAGAGGAAGGCCTGCCCGAGGAAGGCATTGCAGCGGGTACGCGTTTCGCCGATATCCCGGACGACTGGCGCTGCCCGCTGTGCGACGTGGGCAAGGCGGAATTTGCCGTCGTCGAGTTCTGATCGGCGCTCCTGTCGAAGAGCGCTTGCTGTTGTCGAGCGGTCCGTGGGCCATCTGCCCGCGGACCGCTTCGTTTTTGGCGGCGTGTCGGGCAGCATCAGCCGCGTGTGGCGACGACGATCAACTCACGGCTCATCTCATCGACAGACGAGCGGGACCAGTCGCCGAACCATTCCATTTTGCTGAAGCCCGCTTTGCGCAGCGCTTCGCTGAGTTCGGCCTGCGTGCGCAAGCGCAGTTCGCTGGCGGAGACGACGGTATCGCCGCTGTCGATGAATCGATAGAACGTATCGAACCGGACGCAGTCCGCCTTCACGTCGACAAGTTGCTGCCAGATTTCGACCGTGCCGTACGGCGCACCATCGATGACGCGGCGCGACTGGTGCGGTGTCCACCCGGCCCACGGTGCGACGAGGGGATTGCGGCTCTCGAAAGCCAGCTGCCCGCCCGTACCCAGCGCTGCGTACGCGGCAGCCAGCGTGGCATCGAAGCTGGTGTCGTCGAGAAAAACCTGCGCGACGTGCCCTGTCATCACGGCCAGATCCGCGTTCAGCGCGCCCAGTCGCGCGGCGTCGCCTTCTATCCATGTCACCTGTCCGGCGCCAACCCTTTGGCGCGCGACGTCAAGCATCGCGTGCGACGGGTCCACACCCGTCACCGTGTGCCCTCGCTGGGCCAGCTCGCAGGCGAGCAGCCCCGTGCCGCAGCCGATGTCGACGACATGCGACGCTGATGTGCTTGCGGCGAGATCCAGATAGAAGCGGGTATCGGCGGCGAACGGGTTGAGCGCGTCGTAGAGCGCGACGAGGCGTGGATCGGAGTATTGGGAATCGGTCATGGTGCCGATGGTAGCCCTGCCGCACGTAACGCGCGGCGCCGTCCTCGCAGGTCATGCTGGTGCGCGCCGAAAGGCGCTTCGGCGAGCGGGCGATTTGCTATACTCTGCCCTCGTCGGCGGCCCCTCCCCGTAGTTCAATGGATAGAACGAGTGCCTCCTAAGCGCTAGATACAGGTTCGATTCCTGTCGGGGGGACCAATTTTCAGCGCTCATTTTCGCTGACACCCTTCCCCAGTAGGGCTCTCAAGGTTCCGTAGGTCCCCGTGGTGTACCTCTTGCTGTACCAACGGGCGTACCAACGATGACCCTCTTCCGCCTTACCAACACTATGGCCGTTGACATTCGCTACCTCTGGGAACGCTCGCCATCTGGACCCTACTGGTTCAAGCGCAAGGTTCCGAAAGCCTTGGTGCCGCTCGTCGGTAAGTCTTGGGTACAGTTCAGTTTGAAGACCAGAGACCTCAAGGCGGCGGCGCGTTTGATTTCGAAGCACGTGACCGAGCAAGACCGGCATTGGGCGGAACTCACCACACCCACACGGGAAGGGTCTATCGAGCAGGGCAGGCGTCTTTTGCAGGCGTACGGCGTCGATCCGGTAGACCCTAGGGCCGATGAAATGGCGCTGGATTTGTTCTTCGATGCCGTGGAAGAGCAGTTGCCGAGGAAGGTACGTGATGAGCATCAAGAGGCCTACCAGCTAGACATCCCGATTGCGCCGAAGGACATCGACCAGCATCTTCCTCCTGCTTTTGCAGCAGCTTTTGCGATGGCTCAGGGCCGCTTCGAGCACCTAGCATCGGACTGTATGCGAGAGTATGTCGCTGCTCGTACGGACGATGCGCAGTCGGTGAAGTCCGCCAGTCTCCCCTTCGAATACCTCATCAAATTGGCGGGGGACAAGCCCTTGGCGGGTTACAGGCGGGCCGATGTTCGCCGGTATGTTGAGCATCTCCTAGCCGGAAAACATTCGCCTACTGGAAAGGGAATTGCAACCAGCACCGTAGAGCGTTACATCACATCCCTTCGCGCTGCATTTGCCCGCTCCATCAAAGAGCATGAGTTACGAATCGAGAATGTATGGGCTGGAACGATAGAATTCCCGAAGGGAGCGAAGGGAGCCGGTAAGCTGATGACCTTCGCTGTATCTTGGTCTTGCTGGCTGAGACTGGGGCTCGCCTAGCTGAAATCGTCGGGCTGCGAAGGGTGGATTGCTATGTAGAGGCTTCCACCCCGTACATTCACATCATTGCTCACGCATCACGCTCCATCAAGACCGCACATAGTGAACGCAAGGTTCCGTTGACTCCAAGGGCGCTCCAAGGGCTCCAGAGGGCGCTAAAGCTGTCAGAAGGTGACGCCTACGTGTTCCCTCGATACACAAGCGATGAGGGCTGTAAGGCAACCCACGCGAGCAATACCCTTAACGATTGGCTTAAGAGCCGCAAGATCGCACCTACGGCTCACGGTATGCGGCATGGGATGCGGGACCTTCTGAGGGCCGCTGAAGCCCCTCAAGATATCGTTGAGCAGCTTCAGGGATGGGGAAAAGTGAGCCAATCAAGCAAGTACGGGGCGGGACATTCGCTCGAAACCTTGCTGCGATGGCTGTCTAAAGCAGTGGTCTGAGGTTCAACAAACATCCTACAGACTTAGAATTCCTGCTCCCCTTCAGGATCATTCCACGCCACACCTAGATGAGCGCAGATGTGTTCCGCTAGATTCGGGCTATATATTTCCAGTGCTCTCCACGTGACTTCGGCATTTCGTCCTAGTTCCTTACCAAACTTCTTAATCAACCGCTCTGCCAGCTTTTGGGCTTCACGTTCGATCCATCCATCAGACCCGACATCGTCATCCTGTTGGTCCCCCTTCCAGAGGCTCCATGCATCCTGCCACCTCAACTCCGCCGCGTAATCTTTACTATATCTCTCAACGATGAATTCCCGGACCTTCCGCATGACGCTTATGCGAGAAGGCGCTACGGTCGTTGAGTTGTGCACGGCTTTAATGGATAGGTCGGTGAGGACAGTCAGTCGCCATGCCGCATTTGTTTTCTCTGAAGATGACATCGGCAGCTTGTCGTGCGTGTTGCTCAGCGCCGCTTGGCCGATAGCCTCGTCCAGCGTTCCTTCGAACACGCTCACCGGAACTTTGCCACTGAAACCAGCTTCGACATACGCAGCAACCCGGTGGTGCCCATCAATGCATGTCCAGCCATCGCCCGTCCAGAATACGGTCAGCGGTTCTAGGGTGTCACCACCCTTCACAACCCTTTTCAAGACCGATACGTGCTTGTTGCTGTCCCAGTCTTTCGGCAGTCGATGCTGAAACAGCTCTTCCTTGGTCAGAATGTGTTCGAGGATTAGCTTAGTGGGCCTCTTCGTAGTCGGAATCGGGTTAGCCGCAATGCTGGCTTCGACCACTTGCTTAGTCGCGTAAAAACCGTCTGTCATAAATTAGGGGCAGATTCTAGGCCTATCCTAAAAGGAGAGGCGATATACAGGGGCCGCCATCTTATCCCCTTTTCCTCTTCAAGCAAAGGAGACCCATGAGAGGCCTCCCGATATTCCGCTCAAGCCCGCTGGACAAGGCTGATTGGCTCATAGCGCCTTTGGTATTGTTTTGGGCAAAGGAAGAAAGCGGGCACATTCCCACAAGGCCCTCGCCGTTTCCCTGAGGGCTCTGAGGGTTAATCGCAAAGATGGACCTGTAGAGCCCACAAAGGACTTTAGAACTACCGGAAACCTCAGGGGCATGTCAGGAAAGCCCCTCCGCCTATCGAAAAGGGCGCCCCTCCAACGGGCTTTATCCTTTATCAATGCCTAAAATTTAAGCAACTCCGGCCGCAGCGCACTCTTGGCCCTCAGGATCGTAGCGCGTGACGTGCTGTAGTCCCTTGCCAACTGTGACACCGAGACGCCTCCCGCAAGGGCCTCGCGGACCTTCTGTTGCTCCTGAGGACTCAGGGCAGACTTCCTCCCCAGCTTCGTACCTTCAGCCTTCGCACGGGCCAATCCTGCCTGTGTACGTTCGATGATCAAGTCCCGTTCGAACTCAGCCATGCTGCTGAGAACGCCCATAATCAGCTTCCCTGCTGAACTGGTGAGGTCCGCCCCGCCGAGCTGAAGGCAATGAACACGAACGCCCATGCCCGCCAGTTTCTCGACGGTGGAGCGGACATCAAGTGCTGACCGTCCAAGCCTATCGAGCTTGGTAACGATCAACACATCGCCAGCCTCCAGACGATCAACCAGCTTGGCGAACAGGGGCCGCTTGAAGGCTTCTGTGCTGCCGCTAATGGTTTCCTCAACGATCCGCTTGGAATCGACCGTGAAGCCTGCCGCTTTGATTTCCTCAAGCTGGTTGCTGGTGGTGAGTTCGGTACGACTAACACGGGCGTATGCGAAGGTGCGGCTCATGGTGGACTCAGACTGTGCGAAAAGGATGTACGAATCATATTGCCTGCTCGAAACGAACGCAAGCTATATTTCGCACACTGTTCCGCACACTGTTCGTTAATGACCGTTTTCGGACGGCGGCGTGAGCGTGACTGCCATGGAACTTTTGGACGACAGGCTATTTACAGCTTATCTCGCCCCTGTACGTCACACACGTCACGTCGCCCCCCTCGCTCGCCGGTTGCAACGAATCCTGTGGAACCGTGGCCGCCACAGCCGGAGCCGCATTGACCGCACTCAGGGTCGAACTCGTTACCTCAGAAGCCGCATTGACCGCATTCAAGGTCGAAGTCGTCGCATTTGAAGCGTTCGCACTATTTAATACGCCGAGGAGCCAACGCTGCTCGTCTTCGTACCATGCAACCAGGCAAGCCTTATCCCTGCAATTCTTGTTGCGCCAGTTCCAATTCCGACGCGCTGTATCCCCGAAGGACTTCTTGTCGGACGTGGCGGCTTTGGCTTGGGCGAAAGTGCTCGCTAGTGCACGATCCATTGCAGCAAGATCGTCGTCGCCGCAGATCAGCACCTCGGAAGGCCCATGCGCCTTGTTACAGTCAAAGCTTGTCGCTGCCGCTTGCGCTCTTGCAGGGGCTACGTCTACGTTGGAAGTCGAAGCCGCGACGAACGCCGGTGCGACGCTCTGCGGTGCGTCGGGATGGGTCCCATCCCTCCAGGTAATCACAAAGAGGGCCATTACGACCATAAATAGCCCACCCCCTAGGGACAGCCCTAAGAGTAGCCAATCGGTCGACTCAAGAAAAGTTGACGACCGATGCTGGTCGGATGAAGGTCGTAGATTGTCCGGTTGAGGATTGGAGGCTGACGCCGGTGCCTCCGGCTCCGAATCGCTCGATGCCCTGCGACCAGGGTTCTCGGATGCTCTTGTATCTGAACGGGTGCGCTCGTCGTTCGCGTTGGTCTTTTTCGGTGCGCCAAGTTGGAGGTAGATCAGCAGGAGCAAGGGAAGGATCAGGAGGAGCGCCATGCCTTCCCCCCCAAAGCCAAAGAGGGCGGCGATGCTTGCGACAACGAACATAAAGATCCGCTGCCCACGATTGATGCTGCCATACCAGTTCATCACCGTACCTAAATTAGAGCCGGCGGCTGGCGGTGGTGGTGTGTCGCCTGACTGTGTAGGCTCTCGTGCGGTTTGAGCGGACTGCTGGGGTGGATCCGCTTGCTGCTGAGGCTCTTCGGTAGTGCTTTGGGCTCGTGCTTCCTCTGCAGCCAATTGACGATCATAGGTAGCTCGCGCATCGGCATCCCCGAGCACGGCCCACGCATCATTCAGGATTTTCATGATGCGAGTAGCGTCAGGGTGATTGTTCTTGTCCGGGTGGTATCGCTGACTTAGTGCTTTGTAGGCGGCCTTGATGACCGCATGAGGTGCGTTGCGTGCAACCTTCAGATTGTCGTAGTGAGTGTGCATTCTCTTGGGTCGCGTTTGCCGAGATACGCGTTAGTGTGTTGACTATGTACGGCCATACTTGGCAAGAAAAGCCTCTGCTAGCCTCACGACATGAGGGTGTAGACGAGCGCCCCAGCCGCCCACAACGAGAACAGCAGACACGGGATACGCCTCTTGCGGTAGCGATAGGCTCCGCTGGCAAGAAGCACCAGACCAATGATGTGACCTAGTTGAAACATAGATATTCCCCCGGTTGTGGATGGACTTGTCCTTCTTATCTTGTGGACGAGTCGTAATGATTGGTCTCGTTTTGGGGCAAGTTTACCTCGGACGACGTTTTTCAAGGTACCCCCCAAGCCTGTTTTCGACCGTCTTCAAAAACACCGCTAAAGCTCGACCGCGCTGTTGTTGTTCGAGCTTGCGAGTTAGAGGGGCAGGTGGAAATCGCTAAGTGGGAGGACCGCTTTGCCAGGTCGGGGTTGCGAAGCTCCCTTTGGGTTGCTGCATCGAGCAACGCCGAGCTGGTCCGCTCGCAATGGACGCACATAGCAGACAGTAGGCGCTACGCCTATTTCACTGCTCTCACCTGCTCATAAGTTCGTCAAGTCTCGCTTTGACGTTGGGATCGAACGAGTCGTTACAGTTCTCGGCATCGGCGGGGCATTTAGCTAGCGAGCGGAAGTTATCTGCGATGAACCTGGACACCTTAAGCTGAGCGCGAAGGTGCTCGGCGTCCGTCGAGTACTCGCCATGCTCCTCTATAGCCGTTTCTAAGTCACCTTCCACCAACCCAGCGATGGTCGTTGCGCACCTTTGGTCCATGCACAGAACCCCAGCGGTGTAGGCCCTCGGGGACTGCGGACGGTAATGCCACGCTGCTGCGACTACTAGGGCGCCTATCATCAATTTGGTTTTGGTTTTCATTGTGCAGTCTGCGTTGTCGGCATCCCATCTAGACGGAGCGCTCCGAGCTTCGCAATTCCTCAATAAGTGGCTGGTTAGCTACGGCGTGCCGCCCGGGTAGCCAGCAGAAAACACACATACGGGAGTACAACGCTCAGTTCGTCTTTTTTTGGTTACTCAACTTTTTGTGAATCAATCTATGACAATTGGCGCAGAGGCACTGGAGGTCGTCAAGGGCGGTCTTGTGCCCTGTTGGCATTTCGCTGACATGAACCGCTGAATGGTGGACTTCGATACAGGCCTCAGCATCCTTAGTCTTGTACCGTTCCACGGGGTCGAGACCACAGAGTTCGCATGTCAGCCGACCGTCGTGCGCTTGGCGATATTGAGCCTTTTTCGCATTGGCGAGGCCAGGAGCACGTTCCCGTTTGAGGTGTGACCGAAGTTTTATGTCGCCTTCGCGCCATTCCCTGTCGATAGAGATTTCGCTGTCGGGCGCGTTATATGTCTCGCCCTTTTTCACGACCTGATAACCAGCCTCCCGCAACAGGTTGAAACACAACCCGCCAGCGGTGAAATGCTTCGGTCCGATCGACGCACCATCGAGTGCCATTGAAAGTGCGAGTCCAAAGACGGCCTTGGGCGGAAGGCGGCGACCGTCGTCAGCAATCAGGTCATAGTCAGTTGACTCGCCGAAGGAATCATTCCGCTCATCACGTTCGATGAATTGCTGAACCGCACGATAAACATGCTCAGCCGTAACGCTACGCAGCACTTCGGCGGGCAACCTTTCCATACTTCGAGCGTTTCCTTCCACAGCTATGCCTCCCAGCAGGGAAGCCAGTTCTTCGCTCGATCCGCCAAAACCGGTTGCGATCCGGATGCGCTTTGTTGAGTTGCCTCCCTTGGCACTCGGATTTGGAACGTCGCGGACAAGTTTCATGCGAACGCTCAACAGGCTACATATCCGCTCGGGTAACAGACTGCCTTCGGGTTCGCTCAGGATCTCACGATCGCTCAAAGGCCGAGACTGGACAGTTGCGCTATCAACCCACGCGCCCGAGATAGGAACATCGGCCTCGGAAAGTCGACGGGTCAACAGGAGAAGCGCCTTGGTATAGTCCGCGTTTGTGGCTCCACGCTGACCTTTGGCCCCACCTCGGCTGTGCAAAATAATGTGCGACTGGTCCACCGAGAAATGAGCATCCAGTGGAGAGGCGTCTTCCCCGGTCACTTGAAACATGTTTGCCAAATCAATTCCCCGTAGTTTTTCCCCGAGTTTACCTCGGGACCATGTTGGGCGAGGCACTCCCTTGGCCGTTTCAACCGTCTTCGAAAACACCGCTAAAGGTCGAGCCGCGTTGTTATTGTTCAAGCTCGTGAGTGGGGAAACGCCGCCAGAAATTTCCGAAGATTGCCTAGCACGGTACCCCTGAACCCTCGTCGGCATCGCTCACAGCCTACGGGTTATTACCGATACGCTAGGGGGCATACGCGTCCGTTAGCCGCTCTGAGAGGGCAAAACGAATTCCCCGAAGAACGGCGGACGAATTATGAGAAAAGTTATCGCCGCGTTGCTGGCGGCTGGGCTGGCAGCGGGGTGCACGACAGAGCTGCAAAGGGAAGCCAAAGAGGACCGTGCGGCATTCTTGCGATGCAAACAGGCCAACCCCACGACCTGGGGCGACAAGTGTAATGCGGAATTGAACATGTACTACACAACCGCAGGAGCTGCCCAAGCTGATTCCGCCCACCGCGCACAAACAGCGAATGCAATAGCATCGGGTCTTCTAGCAGGTGCGGCAGCAGCAGCAGCCGGGGCAGCGGCAGCGGAGGCAGCACGACCTGTTTATGTTCAGCCCGTCTATGTTCAACCAGTTGTCATCTGTCGCTGGAATTGCTGGTGATCTAGCAGGACACCTTCACGTATAAGGTTCGTCGGTAGAATTGGCGTCCAACAAAAACGACGTAATGGAAATTCACGATGGGCGAGATATGGCAAACGGTAACGTCTCCCTTATGGGTGGTGACTACGATTGTAGTCGGGTTGCTGTTGAACGTGCTGAGCGGTTACGCGAAGGATTGGCTTGACTGCCTGTTAGCCGAAACGTTCAAGAAACGTCGAGATTCCTTGAGCCGCAAGCGTAATGAAGAAATGGCAATGTGGGAAAAGCTCGCGTCTGACTCAAGATATCGCGCAAAGACGACCATAGATGCGCTCCGCGACGAAATGCTCGCCTATATGTTTCACGTATCGGCAATGGTGAGCGGTCTCACGGCTTTACTTCCCGCCGTGCCAGTAACTCCGTTGTTTGACCATCGGCTTCTTACAGTGAGCCCGAAGGCTCATACGGTCATTTGGCTCATGTGTACGGTCTTCGGAACGCTGTCACTTATGTTGGGGCTGAGGTACAAAAGGGCCGCCACGCGTGCTCGCATGCATCTAGCTGGTACTGAGCCACGGTTTAACGAGGTCTGCCTTGCAGAAATCTATAGTAATGCCCGCGAAACACCCAACTCCGACTGCGACAAGGAGGAAGATATGACGGCTGAGAAGCAGCAGTGAGCGCTGCGTGCTGTACCAATTTTGAGGTCTTTACTGTACCAACAAAGAAGCGAGTGCCATTTTGCGGCGAGTTGAGAATTCTCGAAACCCTTGATAGGCTTACGCTTCACGACCACGACGACCTAGCTTAACGGAACCATTGTGCCTGTCGGGGGGACCACATCGGCGACGGACAATGCCAAATGAAAACCCGCAACAGCTCGCGCTTTGCGGGTTTTTTGTTTGTCACTGCCTGCTACTGCCGGAGTGTCACGGACAAACCCGCGCACGCCGCAGCACTTCGGCAAAAACAGCGAAAAGCCGATCAACGCCGGCGCATCACTCGCAGCTTGGCGAGCTGCTGGTCGCGCTGATCGAAGAAACGGGCAAGCGCAAACAGAGACGCGGCAGCAAACGGCCAGAGCACAACGAACGTAGCGAGCATGATCGACTCCAGAGCGAGAACATTTGATTCGAGTGTACCGGCTCGCTCCGCAAAGAAAACTAGCAGAATCGCCAAAACACAGTTCCCGTTTTTGATCGTCAATACCGGGCGGGCCCGTGTGATGCGGCTCGGCGGCACATGCGCGCGTCGTCCAAGCTGCATCGATGCCGCACGGCCGTGACAAAACCACGCATTTCGCGCAATACCAGCCAGCAACAAAGGACATTCCATGGACATCAACAAGCAAGTCGCCGCTCTCACCACTTCCGAACTGCAAACGGCGGGCGCCAGCCAGGCGACGGCCATCGCCGTCAGCGTATTGCTGCGCCACCTCAACTCGCCGGATTTGTCGAAGCTGATCAACGCCGCGTTCGAAAACCATCAGGCCGTCATGCTGCAAACGCCGTGGCCCGAGCAGATGCTGCAATCTTTCGAAGCGACACGCCGCTTTCTGGAAGGCGCCGCGCAGCCGAGCGGGAGCGCCGACAAGCCGGCCTGACGCATCGCGGGTACTGAGCGCCGACCGCGGCAACCGCCGGGCAGTGTCGCTCCACGACACGATGCGAAATTGCCACACGACCGCGCGTCCGGCGGGCGCTCAAAGTCGGCTCCGCAGGGCCAACGCGCGCAGGCTGCGACCCAGTGTGCGCTGTCCCACCCAGCACGACATTTGTATGAGGACGGGCGCGCGGACTCCTCCTATCATTGCGTCACGCCCTGGACACGACAGGTTGGACCGATGCCCTACCCATACAATCTCGCCGTCGCCGCCGGTCTGATGATCGTCGTGCTGACCTGCGGTATCGCCCTCGCGCTGACGTGAGTCGGCCCGCCCGGCAAACCATTTCTGTGTGGTATTCGCCGGTCCGGACGCACACGGCGAAAAATATTGTTGGAGAACCCTAAAGTTTTCCAAAAGCCTGCCGTAGTGCGGGCATGGACCTCTACCTCACTTCATCGGCGGGATCGTTCAAATCGACTCTGATCGATCAGGACATCGCGCACATAGCCCGCGTCATGCGGCCTTCTATGCATGGCGACCTGGGTGGGGCGATTCTCCCCGCCGACTACTGGCGCCGGCGGCTCTTCGATCTGCTCGAAGCCGAGCATCTGACCAACTCCCAGCTTTGTGCGATCGACGACCTGCTGCTGCAGCTCGACGACCTCTCCAGCAAGGAACTGGCGCCGCTGCCCGTGCCGACTGCGCGCCCCGCGGCGTCGCGCGACGCGAGTCGCCATCGCGTGCGCCGCCAGCGCTGAGCCGACGCGCCTGGCACGGCCGCGGCGCCCCGCTCCGCCGCGGCATCGGCGCGCCGACCGCGTTTAACAATCATTGACCCGACACGCGCCCTTCCACGATGCTGCTGCCAGCAGCGCGAACACCCGGCGACATAGCGACAGCCTCATCTGGCGCGTCGCCGGGGCTGCCTTCCCTCGCGATCTCATTCCCACGGGCAATTCGCCCCCAAACAGCACACGCTCTCGAATTGGGGACATTCATAGGTCATAATGTCCGCAAAAATACCCAGCAAGGACTCCTGTGACCCAGGCTTCACCGCTTGAACTGCTGAAGCAGGCGCGCACCCGCTTCACACAAAAAGAAATCGCCGCGCATGTCGGCAAGGACATCAAGACGGTGCGCCGCTGGGAAAAGGGCGAAACGCCGTGTCCCGCGATGCTCGAGCCAGCGCTGCACGCGCTACTGCACGCAGCGCCGGCGCGCAACCGGGACCCAGGCGACGGATCGCGCGTGCACTTCATCGACCTGTTCGCCGGCATCGGCGGCATCCGCATGGGCTTCGAGGCACACGGCGGCCAATGCGTGTTCACCAGCGAGTGGAACGTCTTCTCCCAGAAAACCTACCGGGAAAACTTCGGCGAACACTGCGGCGATGCCGCGCCCCAGCACACGCTCATCGGCGACATCGTCACGTTTCCTGCCGAAGCCGTTCCCGAGCACGACATCCTGCTCGGCGGCTTTCCGTGCCAGCCGTTTTCGATCGCGGGCGTCAGCAAGAAAAACGCGCTCGGCCGGCCGCACGGGTTCGAATGCGCGACGCAAGGCACGCTGTTCTTCGATGTCGCGCGCATCATCGCCGCGCGCCGTCCTGCTGCATTTCTGCTCGAAAACGTGAAGAACCTGCTGTCACACGACAAGGGCCGCACCTTCGATGTGATCCTGCAGACGCTTCGCGACGAACTGGGCTACGAGGTGCACTACCGGGTGATCGACGGCGCGCATTTCACGCCGCAGCATCGCGAACGGATCATCATGATCGGCTTTCGCGCACGAACCTCCTTTTCGTGGGACGACCTGCGCCTGCCCGAAGAAGGCCCTCGGCTCGCGTCGATCCTGCATCGCACGGACGGCACGGAACCCGTGCTGCCGTGGGACGGCGACCGCTTCTTCGATCACGCTGCGCGCCATGTGCAACCGAAATACACGCTGACGCCTAAGCTCTGGACCTATCTGCAGAATTACGCGGACAAGCATCGCGCGGCGGGCAACGGATTCGGCTATGGCATGGCGTATCCGCAAAGCGTGACGCGCACGCTGTCGGCCCGCTATCACAAGGACGGCAGCGAAATTCTGGTCTACCAAGGGGACAAGCAGCGCCCGCGCCGCCTGACGCCGCGCGAGTGCGCACGGCTGATGGGCTTTCCCGACACCTATCGCATCCCCGTCAGCGACACGCAGGCGTACCGCCAGTTTGGCAACAGCGTGGTGGTGCCCGTCATGCGCGAGGTCGCGCGCATCATGCTGCCGCATGTGCTCGCGCTGACGCGCGCGGCGCACGACGCCAGCGCTGCAGAACTGGCGGCCTGATGGTCGACATTGTCGACGCGGTCACGCGCAGCCGGATGATGTCCGGCATTCGCGGCCGCAACACCAAGCCCGAAATCCTGATCCGCAGCCTGCTTCACCGGCGCGGATTTCGTTTCCGGCTCGACGCACGCGATCTGCCCGGCCGGCCCGACATCGTGTTGCCGCGCTATCGCGCCGTCGTCTTCATCCATGGCTGCTTCTGGCACGGTCACGACTGTCATCTCTTCAAATGGCCGCAGACACGGCCTGAATTCTGGCGCGACAAGATCGGCCGCAATCGCGCGAACGATGCGAAAGCGCAGGCCGCGCTGCTCGATAGCGGCTGGCGCGTCGCGACCGTGTGGGAATGCGCCTTGCGCGGAGCGAACCGGGACATCGACGGCGTGCTGCAACGGCTCGTCGATTGGCTGCACGGCGACGCGCCGCTGCACGAAGAGCGCGCCTGACATCGTGCCGCGCGACGGGACGGCAGGCTCGTGAGCGCCTTCGGCGCGGCGAACATTGCAACGCGCCAGTGCTACACTCGACTGGCTCACTGGAGCTTCGAACGCAGTCTCTTATGCGATCTCACAGCGGCTCCCGTCCATCTTGGAACCACCCCACTGAAGGAGGCGCACGATGGCTGATTTCCGAATCTGGTCCGACGACTTTCCTGCCAACGGCTTTATGTCGAAGGCACAGGAGATGAACGACAAATCGTTCGGCGTGGCGGGCGACGGCGAAAACATGTCGCCCGCCCTGCAATGGGACGCGCCGCCCGCCGACACGCAAAGTTTCGCGCTCACCGTCTACGATCCCGACGCGCCCACGGGCAGCGGCTTCTGGCATTGGGTCGTCGTCAACCTCCCTGCCGACGCACGCTCGCTGCCGCGCAACGCGGGCAAGGCGGACGGCAGCCTGTTGCCGCCGGGCGCGCTGCAGTTTCGCAACGACTACGGCACGGTCGGCTTTGGCGGCGCAGCGCCGGTGCGCGGCGACAAGCCGCATCGCTTCATCTTCCGCATTCATGCGCTGAGGGTGACGAACCTGCCCCTCGCCGCCGACACGACGAATGCCGTCGCCCGCTACATGACGCATCTGAACGAGATCGATTCGGCCACGTACACGGGCCTGTACGAACTCAAGTAGCGGCGGCGCCTTTTCGACAGGAACCGCATTGCCGGGCATGCAGCGCGCACAACACGCCCGGCCCACGCGATCGGCCTGTCTCTCGGCACGGCATGACAGCCGACCCGATGCGACCGCCCTGCCGTTCATCACAACAACACAATGCAAGCCTCTTCACCGACGGACCACCGCGCCGAACCGGGCGCTTCCGACTTTGCAGCCCGCTCTCCCGCCGCGCCCGAAGCCGAGCCGGGACTGCCGCTACCACAGCGCTACTGGGCGATTCTCGTCGTCGCGCTCGGCATCACGCTCGCCGTTCTCGATAGCGCGATTGCCAACGTTGCGCTGCCGACCATCGCGCGCAACCTGAACGCGAGCGCCGCCAGCTCGATCTGGATCATCAATGCGTATCAGCTTTCGGTGACGATCTCGCTGCTGCCGCTGTCGTCGCTGGGAGATCGCATCGGCTACCGGCGCGTCTATCTGAGCGGTCTGGTGCTGTTCACGGTCGCATCGCTCGGCTGCGCGCTCGCCGCGTCGCTGCCGACGCTCGCGCTCGCCCGCGTGATCCAGGGCTTCGGCGCGGCGGGCATCATGAGCGTGAACACGGCGCTCGTGCGCATGATCTATCCGAAGTCGCGGCTTGGGCGCGGCATCGCGATCAACGCGATGGTCGTGGCGATTTCGTCGGCCGTCGGGCCGACGGTCGCGTCGGGCGTCCTCGCTGTCGCGACGTGGCCGTGGCTGTTCGCGATCAACGTGCCGATCGGCGTCGCGGCAGTCGCTTTGGGCCTGCGTGCGCTGCCGCGCAACGAACCGCACCCGTCGCCATACGACTATCCGAGCGCCGTGATGAACGCATTCGTGTTCGGCCTCGTGATCTTCGCCGTCGACGGCCTGGGTCACGGCGAGCGTTACGGCTATGTCGCCGTCGAACTGATCGGCGCAGTCGCGATCGGCTGTGTCTTCGTGCGGCGGCAATTGACGCAGTCCGCCCCGCTGCTACCCGTCGATCTGTTGCGCATTCCTGTCTTCGCGCTGTCCGTGGGCACCTCCGTGTGCTCGTTCTGCGCGCAGATGCTCGCGTTCGTATCGCTGCCGTTCTTGCTGCAGAACAACCTCAGCATGTCGCAAGTCGAGACGGGCCTGCTGATGACGCCGTGGCCGCTCGTCATCGTCGGCGCGGCGCCGCTCTCGGGTGTGCTGTCCGACCGGCTCTCGGCAGGCTGGCTGGGCGGCCTCGGGCTCGCCACGCTGGCGGCCGGCCTGCTGCTGCTCGCCGCGACACTCGGCGCGCAGCCGTCGCCGTTCGACGTCGTGTGGCGCATGGCGTTGTGCGGCCTC
This sequence comes from Paraburkholderia phymatum STM815, assembly GCF_000020045.1. Classification (GTDB taxonomy): domain Bacteria; phylum Pseudomonadota; class Gammaproteobacteria; order Burkholderiales; family Burkholderiaceae; genus Paraburkholderia; species Paraburkholderia phymatum. Next base: position 2,406,109 of record NC_010622.1, read on the forward strand.
GGGTTCGGCATGTTCCAGTCGCCGAACAACCGCACGATGCTGTCGGCGGCGCCGCGCCATCGCAGCGGCGGCGCAAGCGGCATGCTAGGCACCGCGCGGCTGACGGGACAGACGCTGGGCTCGGCACTCGTCGCGCTGATTTTCGGCATCGCGCCGCAGCATGGTCCCGTGATCGCGCTCTACGTCGCGGCCTGCTTTGCCGGCGCGGGCGCCTGCGTCAGCATGCTGCGCGTCGCGCACAGCGCGCCGGCGGGCGCGTGACGCGCATCCTCTGCCCGCGCGCTTTCCGTCTATTCTTGTAGACGAAGCCTTCGACTGCCGCCGTTCATCGCGGCATCCGGCGAAGGCTTCGCTCTGCCTTCGAAACTCCGTTCTTGCACCGTTTTTTTGCACCGTTTTTGCACGATAGGGGGCGCCATGTCACTCATCGTCGCTGGACGTTTCACCACTTTCCCCGCCGCCGAGGACGCCGCGCAAGCGCTGTTCGACAACGGCTTCCTCGGGGAAGACGTCACGCTGTTTTTCGTCAATCCGCGCGGCCAGCACGCGCGCCATCCGCTCGACGAACACGCAGCCGCACCCACGATCTCGCCGGCACCGCCGCCCACGCGGCATCGCCATCACCACGCGATGACGTTCGGCGCGGTCGGGGGCGCCGTGATCGGCGTCGCGGTGTTCGCGGCGTTTGCGGCGTCGACACCCGTCGTGATCATCGCCGCGGGCGTCGGCGCGTATCTGGGCCTGCTCGTCGGCAAGATGGCCCACGCGCGCAGTCAGCCGCACGAACATCACGACATCGTGCATCACGAGTTGCGCAACTCGGGGGTGCTCGTCGCCGTGCACGTGAGCCCGGAGAATCAGATGGACGCGGCGCGTATCCTGCGCGAAGCGGGCGGCGCCGACATCGAGCGCGCGACGGGCCGCTGGCAGCGCGGCAAGTGGGCGGATTTCGATCCGCGTCAAACGCCCGTGCCGCTCGCCGAGCTGAACCAGCAGCAGGCCTGAGGCCGTCGCCCGGGCGGATTGGAAACGAAAACGGCAGCCTCGATGGGCTGCCGCCGGTGACGCCTGTGCTTGTTGAAACGTACTAGTTCATGCCGTCACGTCAGCGCGCTTGACGGCCTTCTCCGTCACCGACGAAGCCGTCGCGACATGGCGCAGGTCGGCGAGGAACGTATCGCGCCACACCGACAGATTGTTCTCGCGCAGCGGCGCCATCATGTCCGCGTGCCGCGCCTGGCGCTCGGCGAGCGGCATCGACAGCGCGCGCTCCAGCGCCTCGGCCATCTGCGACAGATCGAACGGATTCACGACCAGCGCGCCGGGCAGCTGCTCGGCCGCGCCCGCGAACTGCGACAGCACGAGCACGCCGGGATCCGCGGGATCCTGCGACGCGACATATTCCTTCGCGACGAGATTCATGCCGTCGCGCAGCGGCGTCACATAGCCGACCTGCGACTGGCGGAACAGCGCCATCAGCAGATTGCGCTCGTATTTGCGGTTCAGGTACTGAATCGGCGTCCAGTCGAGCTGCGCAAACCGGCCGTTGATCCGCCCCGCTTCGCCTTCGAGGTTCTGACGAATGCGCTGGTAGGTCTGCACGTCGGCGCGCGTCGGCGGCGCGATCTGCACGAGCGACACGCGGCCATGCCAGCCGGGCGCATTCTGCAGCAGGCGCTCGAACGCCTGGAAACGCTCGACCAGCCCCTTCGAATAGTCGAGCCGGTCGACGCTCATGATCAGCTTGCGGCCCCGCATCGCGTCGCGCATGTTGCGCACCTGCTTCCGGTCGCTGAACTGCTCGGCGGCTTTCGCGATCGCATCGGGATAGATGCCGATCGGATAGGCGGCCACCTTCAGGAAGCGGCCGTACGCGTGAATCATGTTGTCGTCGCTCGATGTGCCGTGATTGCCGCGCTCGATGTAATCGACGAACGATTGCCGGTCCGCATCCGTCTGGAAACCGACCACGTCATAGCTGCACATGCATTTCACGAGTTCTTCGTGCGGCGGCACGGTGCGCATCACTTCCGGCACGGGAAACGGAATATGCAGGAAAAAGCCGATCGGATTTTTCACGCCGAGATCGCGCAGGCAGCGCGCGAACGGCAGCAGGTGATAGTCGTGCACCCAGATGATGTCGTCGGGCCTGATCAGTTCCTTGAGCTGCTTCGCGAGCGTCACGTTCACCCGCAGATACCCCGCGTATTCCTGCCGGTCGTAGCGCGACAGGTCGTTGCGATAATGGAAAGTCGGCCACAGCGTCGCATTCGAGAAACCGCGGTAGTACTGGTCGTAATCGCGCTTGGTCAGTCCCACGGTGGCGTAGGTCACATTGCCCTGCTTCTCGATGACGGGCGTCGAAGGCTCGGCGGCGATCTCGCCACTCCATCCGAACCACACACCTCCCGTTTCCTTCAGTGCATCCAGCACTCCGATTGCGAGACCGCCCGCTGCGGGGCGCCCTTCCTGAGTCGGCGCGACGCGGTTTGAAACGACGATCAATCTGCTCATTGCGGCTCCACCTCATTCAGTTGACTGTACATGCGGTGATACTTTCCTTACGGCACGCAAGCCCCATGCCGTTTTATCGCAAGGCGCGGAATAAAATTGTATGCAGATGTGACAGACGAGCAAAAGCCCGCTGTCCGCGAGCTCGCGCGAAGCAGATTTTTCGCTCGGCAATCCGGTCTGGACTGGCCGAAAAAGTAGCGTCAAGCGTCCTGTTCGGACCCGAGGTCGCGCTGATAGTCCAGCCCTTCCTGGCGGGTGCCGCCCTGGTTGTGATCCCCGTCTGGCGGGGCGCCGGGCGCGATGCGGTTCTCGTGCGCCGGATCGGGTGCGCTCGACGGATTACCCGTGCCGCCAGATGGGCGCTGATCGCGCTTCGAATGGCGCGCGGAGCGCCGCAATGCGGGGTGTCTCATGATGTACGCCTCCAGGGGAAGGCCCATGCCCGGACCGGGGATCGACCGGGCCGCATCACCTAAGTCTAGGCTGACGACCGTAATTTGACGGTAAAAAGTTCGGCAGTTTTGTAACAGGTACAGGGTTCGGGCCCGCCATTTGCGGCTGCGGCGCGCGTCGCCGAGCACAGCCGCCGCTCGAGCGAGCGAGCGGCTCTCAAAGACCGGGGAAGAGCGTCATGCCGCCACTTGTATGAGGCGTTTGCGACGGTTGCGGCGTCGGATCGCCGATAGCCGGCGTATCGGGTTCGACGGGTTCGCGCGTCGGATCCGGCACCGTGTCGGGCTGGCCCGGCTGCGCCGGCCCCGGGCCCGGCTCGGGCGGCGTTTCGGGTGTGGAAGGGTCGGGATGGTGCGCGTAGAGCGTGGAGACAGCGTCGTGATCCGGCATGATGGGCGCCCTGTTTCGTTCGCTGTCGTTATCGCGAAAGCGCGTTCGACAGCTCGAAGGGAAATCAGCAAGGCATGTGCCGTTTTTGACGCCGCCGTCCGGGACGGACGGCGCCCCTGGGCGCGAATCCCGTCGACGCGCTCAGGCGTCGGCTTTACCGAGCGCCTGCGGCTCGTCGCTGACATCGTCGCCTTCGGCACGGCCCGCATCGTTGCCGTACTCGACGAGCCGATTGTAGAGCGTCTTCAGGCTGATCCCCAGAATCTCGGCGGCGCGAGTCTTGACGCCGCCGCATTGCTCAAGCGTCGCGAGAATCAGCTGGCGGTCGGCCTCGGCGAGCGACGTGCCGAACGGGATCGTGATCGCGGTGCCCGCGGTTGGCTTCGACAGCGAAATCTGCAGCGGCACCGTGGCCGTGCTGTCCGAATCCGTGCCCGACATGATGTGCGCGCGCTGCACATAGTTTTTCAGCTCGCGCACATTGCCGGGCCACGGGTACGACAGCAGCATCTCCCGCACGGCGGGCGGGAAGTGCTTCTTCGTGCCGTGCTGCTCGTTCAGTTCGTCGAGGAACGACTGCGCAAGCAGTTCGACGTCCTTGCCCCGTTCGCGCAACGGCGGCAGGCTGATGGGAAACACGTTGAGCCGGTGGTATAGATCGAGGCGCAGCTTGCCTTCGAGCACGGCCTGCTCGGGATCACGGTTGGTCGCGGCGATCAGGCGGACGTCAGTTTCAATTTCCTTTGTCGTGCCGACGCGCATGAACATGCCCGTCTCCAGCACGCGTAACAGTTTCACCTGCAGCTCGATCGGCATTTCGGTGATTTCGTCGAGAAACAGCGTGCCGCCGTTCGCACGCTCGAAATAGCCCTTGTGCTGGCGGTCCGCGCCCGTGAATGCGCCGCGCTCGTGGCCGAACATCTCGGATTCGATCAGGTTGGGCGAGATCGCGCCGCAGTTGACGGCGAGGAAGGCATGTTTGCGGCGCAGGCTCAGCTGATGCAGCGTCTGCGCGGCGACTTCCTTGCCCGTGCCCGATTCGCCGACCAGCATCACCGACGCGGCCGTCGGCGCAACGCGGCTGATCTGGTCGTAGACCTGCTGCATCACGGCGGAATTACCGAGCATCAGCCCGAAGCGGCCCATTCGCCGCAGCTCGCCGCGCAACGTGCCGATTTCGGCCTTCAGGTCCCCCGCACGCGGCAGACGGGCGAGAATCGCCTTGACACGCTGCATGTTGATCGGCTTCACGAGGTAGTCGGCGGCGCCCATCTTGAGCGCGCTCACGGCCGATTCCACCGTGGCGTGTCCCGTGATCACGACGAACTCGACGCCCGAACGCGGATCGAGATCCTCGAACAGGTCAACGCCCGTGCCGTCGGGCAGCTTCAGATCGGTAAACACGACGTCCGGCATCTGCCGCACGAGCTGGATGCGGGCTTCGCGCAGGTCGCCTGCCGTCGCCGTCGTCAGCCCGTCTTCCGCGATGATCGCCGCAAGCGCGTCGCGGGTACTCGGATCGTCATCGACAATCAATACATGTGGCATCGCGTTTGGAAAGCTCGTAAGTGCTGATAGTGAGTACGCGCGGGATGCGTTGCGCCGGGAAGTCAACAACGGCAAAAGCCGTCCGCGCGTCGCGAAGTCAAGCATACGCCTGCTTCCCGGCACCCCAACGCCTGACCCGGAAAAAATTCCCGAATCACCACACCCACGCAACAATTGACGTAATTCTTGCTAGCAAACCGCATCTATTGTTGTGGTTTTTGCTCATTATACGGCGTCGTATCAAAAAAACATCAAGTCGGCATACGTCGCGGCGCACGACCGTGCCGCCGCCGCGAGCCGCCGGCTCAGCCACGCGGGAACGGCCAGGCGTCGCTGTGATCAGCGCCGTTGCCGCTACGCAGATGTGTGGCGGGCGCCATCTGCGCGCCAGGCGCCGGTTGTGCGGCTTCCGTCACCGAGCCGCCCTCGCCCTCCCAGCGCGTCAGATCGCGTGCCAGCGGCTGCTGTGCGGCGCGCTGCTTCTGCGCCCAGCGCCATGCCAATACGCCACCGACGGCGAACAGAGCGCCGAATACGCCGATTTTGGGTCGTGCCATCTCGAACTCCTGGTTGTTGTGAAGGGATGAACGCTCGCCGCCTGCCGTTGCTGGGGTCGCCGTCAACTGCGCGGGCGCCTTTCAGCGGGCAGCCAGCATACCAAGCACAAAGCCGACTCCGGCTGCTATACCCAACGATTGCCAGGGGTTCTGGCGAACGTAGCGCTCCGTCTGCACGCTCGCGCTGCGATAGCGCCGCTGCGCCGAGATTTGCGCATCGGCGAGCGCGTGCTGCACTGAATCGACATGCGTCCGAAGTCGGTCTCGCAACGCCTCCAGACCTTCCCCCGGCACGGCCGCTGCAAGGCGCAACATCTCTTGCGAATCGGTCAAGAGCACGTTCAGATCCTGGATAATCTTTTGTCGTCCCAACGCGAGCTGTTCAGTCGTTTCTGTCATCGCACTCTCCTTTTCTGGCGCTCGGACCGGATTTGTCCTGTTTCGATCTGATCGGTTCCGGCCTCATGCGGCTTCCCGCGTTATCGTCAACTCTGCAACGGCCGTTCCCGCCGCCCTCGAGCGATACAAGCTCACGGCAAGGTTCCGCGCGGCGGCGTGCTGGAGAGGGCCGCGAGCAAGCCCCGCAGATCGCGGACAAAGTTGCCGATGCCTTTTGCATCGAAGCAAGTTTTGCCGGCATCACGTCTCGATCGTACGTCAAACTTTGCGAATTGCCATGGAACGCGCAAGCTTGCATGTACCTTGCCGGAACTAGCGCGCCAGTGGTTAAATTGCCTTTTGTGAGATAGTGGACCACTCTCAAGGCATTGCCACACTCGATACTGGCCTGCGCCATTCACGACACCTATCCGAAATTGCACAGGACACCCTTCGCTATGTCGTCAACCGATCTGGACTCGCCCGCCGCCGAAGCCGACAGCGGCGGCGCATCGCAGGCGAGGCAACGCGCGGTCGACAACGTCCCGGGACTGAAGTCTTACGGCACGCTGTTCGGCTCGTCGCCCGTCATGCTGGATCTCTACGAACAGATCGACCGCGTGGCCGCGACGGACGCGACCGCGCTCATCATCGGCGAATCGGGCACGGGCAAGGAGCTGATTGCCCGCACGATTCACGAGCACAGCGCACGCAAGGACGGCGCGTTCGTCGCCGTCAATTGCGGCGCGATCCCCGACGAACTGATCGAGGCCGAACTGTTCGGCCATGAAAAAGGCAGCTTCACAGGTGCGGTCCAGGGTCGCGTCGGATATTTCGAGCACGCGAACGGCGGCACGCTGTTTCTGGACGAAGTCACCGAAATGGCGCCCGTGCGCCAGGTGAAACTGCTGCGCGCGCTGGAGACGGGCACCTTCTATCGCGTCGGCGGCACCGAGCTGATTCGCGGCGACGTGCGTGTCATCGCCGCGACCAATCGCGACCCGGCTGTCGCAGTCAAGGAAAACGGACTGCGCGAAGATCTGATGTACCGGCTCGCCGTGTTTCCGCTGCGCGCGCCGCCGCTGCGCGAACGCGAAGGCGACCGGGAACTGCTCGCGCTGCATTTTCTCGACGAGCTCAATCGCCAGGAAGGCACGAACAAGGTCTTCAGCAAGCGCTCGATGGAAACGCTGCGCACCTGGTCCTGGCCGGGCAACGTCCGCGAGCTGAAGAACGCCGTGTATCGCGCGTTCATCCTGGCGGAGAAGGCGGTGGAGCTGCCACATCCGCACCTGATGTCGCGTGTGAAGAAGCCCGTGACAGTCGGCGACTCGATGAGCGTGTGGATCGGTACACCGCTCGCCGATGCGCAGAAGCAGATCATCCTCGGCACGCTCAAGTATTGCGGCGGCGATAAGCGCCGCGCGGCCAAAGCACTCGGCGTCAGCCTGAAGACGCTGTACAACAGGCTCAGCGCTTACGGCGACGAAGAGTCAAATCCCGACGATAACTGATCGGACACTCGCGCGCGCATGGCAGTGATGCGCGCGTCGCGGATGCGCCGTCCGGCGCGCCGCCCTTCCCCCGTCCCCGCGCGGCTTCCAATCAAGCCGCTTCTCCTCTTCGTTGAAACGCGCCGCCCGTGGCGCTCGCACGTCCTCGCCCGCATCGTTCGGGCATGCGAACTGCTCCCCGCCAAACCAGAAAGACCACGGCCTCGCAGCATGTTTTGCAATTGCTTGCATTTTCCCTATGCCAATTACAAAAAGCATCCTGCACAATGCCGCAGCGAAAAATCAGATGGTGTCTGCCTTCGCGCTGGCGCGCCCCTGACGCCGAAGGCACGAGCAGGAGCAAAGACGAACACATGCAAAATGCAACGCATTGCGGCAAGCACTCCACGCAAACGACCGCCTGTCGGCGATCACGCATCCCGGGCGTCATGCCCATTGCAGCACTGGCTGTCGCGCTGGTATCGGCATTGAGCGGTTGCAGTTCGCTGTATTCGGAAGGCGCCACGGCAGGCGCTGGTATCGCCGGCGCAGCGATCGCCGCCAAGGTCACCGACAATGCCGCCGTGGCGACGGGCATCGGCCTCGGTGCAGTCGCAGCCGCGCGCGCGGGCGTGCAGTACTCGGAACGCGTGATCCACCGCAACACCCAGGACAGCATCGCCGTGGCGGCCGGCCCGCTCGCGGTCGGCGCCGTCGCACCGTGGAGCATCACGCATTCGGTGCCGCTTGAAGAAGACGAGCACGGCCGCGTGACCGTCAGCCGTACGATCAGCGCCGGCGAGCTCGACTGCAAAGAGATCGTGTTCTCCGTCGACAAGACCGCGACGAAGAACGTGCCCGCATCGAGCGCGTTCTATGTCGCCTCGATCTGCCGTGACGGCGGTGCTTGGAAGTGGGCGTCGGCCGAACCTGCAACCGAGCGCTGGGGCTCGCTGCAATGAGCACGCGCGAGGCAATCGGACGCGTGAGCGGCGCAACGGCCGCGCGGCTCGCGCTAATCGGCGCGCTGTGCATCGGCGCGGGCGCCATCGTCAGCGGCTGCAGTTCGGCCTCCGTCGGTGCAGCGGCGGGCGCGGGCGCGGGCGCGGCGACAGGCATCGTCACGGCCAACCCCGCGGTGGGAATCGGCGTCGGCATCGCGGTGCAGGCCGCCACCGACGCAGCCGTCGCGCGCTATCTGCGCGTGATGCATACGGATCAGCAGAACGTGATCGCCGCGCTCGCGGGCGCGATGCCCGTTGGCGAAACACGCGACTGGAGCGTCAAGCACTCGCTTCCCATCGAGAACGGCCACGGCCAGGTACGCGTGACGCGCGCGTTCGCATCATCGCTCGCGATCTGCAAGGAGTTCGTGTTTTCGGTCGTCGACGGGGACAAGCCCGACTCGAAGGTCTACTGGTACACGGCGAACGCCTGCCAGCAGGACAACAAGGGCTACTGGAAATGGGCATCGGCGGAACCGGCTGTCGCTCGCTGGGGCAATTTGCAGTAGCCACCACGCGTTGTACGGCGCGACAAACACAAAGGGGAGCCGCGGCTCCCCTTTTCCATTGCCCGCAAGCGCAAACGCACGAGCCTCTTCAGGCCCACATCAGGACTCCACGTCCTCGAGACTGAAGATTTCCGTCTGGTCGTTGTACGAGAAAATTTCCGCGTAACGGCCCCAGTTGATGACGGCATCGAGGGTCTCCTCGGCGGCGCTGTCGGACAGAAAGTCTTCCAGTTCCTGCTCGAAGCGCACGCGCGGCGCACGGTGCCCCGGCCGCTCGTTCAGCACTTTCTTGATCCGCGCCGCCAGCGGCACGTGCTTGAGCAGGTGATCGGCGAACATCAGCTTGCGCTCCTGCGTGCCGAATTCGGCGAATACGCGCGCGGGCGGCGTCAGGAAGATGTCGCCTTCGCGCACGTCGGCAAAGCCCAGGTGCTGCAGCACTTCGGCGATCGGGAACAGGTCGTCCACTTCGAGATGCAGCGAGCGCGCGATTTCCGGCATGTCCGCACGCCCGTGATAGGGCGCGGCGGCGAGCGTTTCGATCAGACCCGCCATCAGGTTGGTCGACACGTGCGGCAGCCAGCTATGCAGCTCGAGCCCCTTCTTGGTCGTTTCATCCGTCTGGCGCGCCGTCATCTTCGCGTAGATGTCGTCGACCAGCTTGCGGAACGCCGGGTCCAACCGGTTGCGCGGATGCTTGAACGGCACCTTGATTTCGGCGATCACTCGGCCCGGGTTCGACGACAGCACGAGGATCCGGTCGCACATGAACACGGCTTCCTCGATGTTATGCGTGACGATCAGCACCGACTTGATCGGCATGCGGCCTTGCGTCCACAGATCGAGCAGGTCGGTACGCAGCGTTTCTGCCGTCAGCACGTCGAGCGCGGAGAACGGCTCGTCCATCAGCAGCAGCGTCGGATCGACCACGAGCGCGCGCGCGAAGCCCACGCGCTGGCGCATGCCGCCCGACAGCTCCCGTGGATACGCGTTCTCGAAGCCGTCGAGACCGATCAGGTCGATTGCGGCAAGGGCACGTTCGCGGCGCTCGCGCGCACCGACGCCCAGCGCCTCGAGCCCCGCTTCCACGTTCTGCAGCACGGTCAGCCACGGGAACAGCGCGAAGGTCTGGAACACCATCGCGACGCCTTCGGCTGGGCCTTTGAGCGGCTTGCCCATGTAGGTCACTTCGCCGTCCGTCGGCTCGATCAGCCCGGCGATGATGCGCAGCAGCGTCGACTTGCCCGAGCCCGAGCGGCCCAGCAAACCGACGATCTCGCCCTCGCGCAGCGACAGATTGGCGTCGTCGAGAACGAGCAGCTCGCCTTGCGTCTTGTTGAAGCCGCGGCACACGTCCTTGACGCGCAGGATTTCGTCGCCGAGGCGCGGTGGCATCGGCGGCGTCTGGACTGGCGTGGCGGCCGTTACGGTCTTTGGATGTTGCATCGCGTTATGCCTTCAATGAATCTCAATCGAGCCGCAGGCGGCTTTCGGCGTAGGCGTACAGAGGGCGCCACAACACGCGATTGAAGAGGGACACGAACAGGGACATCACCGCGATGCCCAGAATGATTTTCGGATAGTCGCCCGCCGCCGTGTACTGCGCGATATACGCGCCGAGGCCGTGCGCAGCGACCTTGGTATCGCCCCACTGCACCGCCTCCGCGACGATGCTCGCATTCCACGCGCCGCCCGAGGCCGTGATCGCTCCCGTCACGTAGTACGGGAACACGCCCGGCAGCATCGCCTGACGCCACCATTGCCAGCCGCGGATGCGGAAGTTCTTCGCGGCTTCCTTGTAGTCGTTCGGATAGGCGCTCGCGCCCGCAATCACGTTGAACAGGATATACCACTGCGTGCCGAGCACGATCAGCGGCGAAAGCCAGATGTCCGGGTTCAGATCGAACCTCACGATCACGAGCACGAACGCCGGGAACAGCAGGTTTGCGGGGAACGCGGCGAGAAACTGCGCGAGCGGCTGGACCTTCTCGGCGAGCGCCGGACGCAGACCGATCAGTACGCCCACGGGCAGCCACACCACGGAAGCCAGCGCAATCAGCAACGTCACGCGCAGCAGCGTCAGCAGGCCGAGGACGAACACATGGCCGACTTCATCGAGCGTGACTCCCGTACGCACATACGCGACCACGCGGTACACGACGAACGCCGTCACCAGCATGACGATCACGGACCAGACGATGTCGCCCGTCTTCGACGGCTTGTGCTCGACCGGCTTCGCGAAGCGCACCGGACCGACGCGCGGCCAGCGGATAGGCACACGCGCCGCCTTCGCGAACATCCAGCCGATCGGCACGAGCAGCCGGTGAATCAGGCGCGTGCGGCGGATCAGGTCGAGCAGCCACGACTCGGGCGCGTCGCCGGAACTCGTGTTCTCCATGCGGAACTTGTCGGTCCACGCGACGAGCGGACGGAACAGGAACTGGTCGTACGCGAGAATCACCACCGTCATTGTCAGGATCACCCAGCCGATTGCGTGCAGGTTTTTTTCGGCGATGGCCTGCGCCAGATACGAGCCCATGCCAGGCAGCGTGATCGTATGGTTACCGACGGTGATCGCTTCGGACGCCACCACGAAGAACCAGCCGCCCGACATCGACATCATCATGTTCCAGATGAGGCCGGGCATCGAGAACGGCACTTCGAGCTTCCAGAAGCGCTGCCACGACGTCAGATGGAAGCCCTTCGACACTTCGTCCAGATCGCGCGGCACCGTGCGCAGCGACTGGTAGAAGCTGAAGGTCATGTTCCACGCCTGGCTGGTGAAGATCGCGAAGATCGCGGCCAGTTCGGCGCCCAGCACGCGAGACGGAAAGAGCGCGAGGAAGAACGTCACCGTGAACGAGATGTAGCCGAGCACGGGCACCGATTGCAGGATGTCGAGAATCGGCACGAGCACCTGGCCCGCGCGGCGGCTCTTGGCCGCCAGCGTGCCGTAGACGAGCGTGAACACCAGCGACGCCACCATCGCAGCGAGCATGCGCAGCGTGGTGCGCAGCGCATACTCGGGCAGATTGGCCGGATCGAGCGAGATCGGCGCGTTCTGCAAAGTCGAGATGGGCGCCATCGTTTCGTGGAAGCCGACGACGGCCATCGCGATCAGACAGATGATCAGCGGGAACGCAATGAAGTCCCAGCGATTGGGCAGCACCCGCCAGGCGGACGCGTTGGCGGTGCGGTTCAGGGTGAAGCTGAACAGATCCATCAGACGCCCCTCTGTTTGCGGCGACACGCGGCCATGCAGCAAGCCATGACGGCTACGCCCGCGCCGTCATGGGTCGCGGCGGCGCGACGGTCCGGGGTTCGATCAGGAAAGCGGAATTCAGGCATGGCAAAACGCAAATGCGCGGTAAATCGTTGGCGTTGAAGACGCATTGGCCGGCGACGAATACGTCGCGCGGCGCCCCGTGCGGGCCTGCACTCACGGCTCGCGCAATCGTGTTGCGCGGGCCGCCGCCAGCAGGCCGGCGAGCTTTCCTCATTTTGGACGGCACGACACTACTACAACCTGTGTGACAGAAACAACCGTTGACATTCAGATGTCACTTTGAATGGCTCCGGGAATGGATCTGTAAGCAGCAGGCCACGTGCAGCCAAGGCCGGGCTTGCGCCCACTCCTCGCCAGACCGTCGCGCCCGAGCCACATGCCATTGGCCGCGTTGCTATTCAGAAAGTGCGGCGGGAGGCCGTTAACACCCCACACGGGACTTTCGCACGCGCAAATCCTGACTGGCGCCCGGCCGTGCGGCGGTTAAAATCGGGAAGCGGCGACAACCTGCTGGCCGCCGGCGAGGACGGCGGCGCGGCGAATTATCCTGGCTCCGTGCGGTGCACGGGGGGAATCGACAGGAGCGGCCCAGCGCCAGCGCGTTGCAACGAGAGACGTTGTTGCATGAATCAGTCAGACGGATCAGAGGGTCGATGAAAAGGACAACCTTGCGCCAGGCATTGGGACCGGCCAGTTTCGTACTGGTCGTGCTCGCATGCTGGTTCGCCTCCGGCCTGGTCGCGGACCGGATGGTACAGCAAGAACTGGATACCGCACTGCGCCAGCAGCGGCAAATGTCCGCCTCGATCGTCTACAACATGGCCGAAGTGATCGCGAGCGACCTGGCAATGTCCCGGGCCATACCCGCGACGATGGCCGAGCTCGGTGTGATTCAACAGGCTCTGACGCATTCGCAGAATTATGCCGCTTCAGGCGTGGACCTGGAACCCGCGCACCGCGAGGAGCTGTTGAAATCGCCTGAACTGGCGGGCATCAACGGCTTTTTGCGTGACGCCCAAGGCTTCTCGGGACTCGACATCATCTGGCTCGTCAACGCCAACGGCCTGTGCGTCGCCGCGAGCAACGCGCAGAACGCGCATTCGTTCGTCGGTATCGACATGCGCTCGCGCAGCTATCTGACCAACGCGCTGCTTGGCGCCTTTGGCGAGGCGTACGGCGTCGGCCGCATGAGCGGCGAGCCCGGCATCTTCATCTCGGCGCCCGTGTACGACGACGGGCTGCTGGTCGGCGCGATCGTCGCCAAGGTCGGCATCGCGCGACTGCGCCACTGGGTCGCCCACGCGGGCACCTTCGTCACCGACGACAACGGCGTGATCATCATGGCGCACAATGCCGCGCTCGAAGGCCAGGCGATGCCAAACTCGCGCGTCACGCAGATGAAACCGGCCGAGCGCATGAGCACGTATCATCGCGTGCAGTTTCCCGCCGTGCAGATTCAGCCCGTCAAGAGCCAGGTGCGCGGCGATGCGCCGTGGGTGCCCGCCGACATCGCCGACCAGCTGTACGACATGCCGAGCCAGCCGATCCCGACGCTCTACCAGTCGCGCAGCGGACTGAACTCCGGCCTGTCGGCGCATCTCGTCGATCCGCTCGTCGCCTGGCCCGAACTGATGCGCAATCACAAGCGCGATCATCTGCTCGTCTTCCTGACGCTCGCGGGCACGGTGGCGCTCGCGTGGGTGATCACCGTGTCGTATCTGCGCGAGCGGCGTCATCACCGCGCGACCCGCGTGCTCGCGGAACAGCTGCAGTCGGCGAACACGCTGCTGTCGGCGGAAGCCCGCCACGATGCGCTGACGGGCGCGCTGTCGCGCCGCTACTTCCTCGACCTGCTGCGCCATGAGATCGAGCGGGCGCGCGCGACGGGCGAACCGCTATGCATGGCGATCGCCGACCTCGATCATTTCAAGCAGATCAATGACCGCTTCGGGCACGCGGCGGGCGACCGGGCGCTCGAACATTTCGTCGACACGTGCCGCACCGCGCTGCGCGGCAGCGACGCGATCGGCCGGCTGGGCGGCGAAGAGTTCGGCATCCTGCTGCCGGACACGCCGCTCGGCACCGGCCTCGAAGTGGTCGAACGCCTGCGTGTGCGGCTGAAGACGATGCCGTCGACGAAGCTGCCGCAATCGGTGGGCTTGAGCGTAAGTATCGGCATCACGGAACTGTCGGCGGAGGACTTGCCCGAGCGCATCATCAGCCGCGCCGATCAGGCGCTCTACGCCGCGAAACAGGGTGGCCGCGACCGCAGCGAAGCCGTGCCGCCCGACGACACCGCGCCACCCGCGCGGGCCCCCGTCAACGCGTGGTAACGGGCAGCTTCAGTCGAACCCGATCGCCCTGGCACGATGCGGGGCGCATTCCATATCGAAGCCGCCGGGCAAGCGGAGCGCAAGCAGGTATGATCGACTTTCGTATACAAAGTCGTGATCATCGCTTTTCGCTCCCCCGGAGGTTCGCATGAAGGGAAATCTGGTCATCGTCTGCCGCGATCAGGACGCTGACGCTTTCGACCATCTGCTCGCAGAATACGGCGCGTTTCAGACGCGCCTGTCATCGACCGCGTGGTATCTGAAACTGGACGTGGCGCCCGAAGTGATACAGGAAGAAATTCTCGCGCGTCTTGGCAAGTACACGACGCATTACATCTTCGAGGCCGACACCGTGACGTGGAACACGGTGGACAGCGAAGCCGCCGCCGCGCTCAACACGCTCTTCACCGAGTAGAGCACGTTGCGGTGCCAGGCCCGATCGCACGCTCTGCTCGCCCCGCCGTTTCTTTTTCTTTCTTGCTACGCCGCGCAGTGGATTGCGCGGCACGTGCACTCACCAGACGCTTTCCGACGCTGCCGCTGTGCGCGGCACCGCCTCGAGCGGGAAAGTCATCTGGACACGCAAGCCGCTCCCGCCACTCCCTGAGTCGTTGTTGCCGATCTGCCATTCACCGCCCGCACGCCGCACGAGCCGTTCGACGATCGCGAGGCCGAGCCCGCTGTGACCGTTGCCGCCGCGCGCCGGATCGAGCCGCACGAACGGACGGCTCGCGTTGATCAGGTCCTGCGCGGCAATGCCGTTGCCGTTATCGGTAACCGTTAGCGTGAAGCCTTGCGGTGTGCGCGCCGTCGCGACGACAATGGGCGGCGCACCGTACGCATGCGCGTTGTCGAGCAGGTTGGACAGGATGCGGTCGAGCGTAGCGGCAGGCAGCCTGAACCCGTCGCCGGCGCGCAGATCGGTCAGCACGGTCGGCGTACCGCCCGAGACGGCCCGATAACTGCGCACCACGCGCTCGCACTGGCCGTCCACCTCGACGGGTTCGCTTCGATCCGCACCGTCGTGCGCGAACACGAGAAACTGCTCGACGATGTGCGTCATCGAATCCACGTCGCGCACGACGCCGTCGCGCATCTTCGCTTCTTCCATCATCTCGGCCCGCAGGCGCAGACGCGCAAGCGGCGTCTTGAGATCGTGCGCGACGCCCGCCAGCATCACCGCGCGGTCATGCTCGGTGCGCGCGACTTCCTGCACCATCTGGTTGAAGCCGTGCGTGAGTTGACGCAACTCACGCGGACCGCGCTCGCGCACGGGCGGCACGGGCAGACCGCGTCCGAAACGGGTCACTGCCTGCGCGAGCGAACGCAGCGGCTGCTGCAACTGCCACGCGGCGAACAGCGCGGCCATCACGCCCGCCGAGAAAATGATGCCGAGCCACAACACCATCCGGTCGAGCGAGCGCGGCGGACGCAGCGGCTGCACGGGCACGACGATCCAACTGGCATCGCTCGCGGCGCGCACCCACAGCGTGGGCGGCTTGCCGGGCGTGCCGACGCGCACTTGTGTCGAAGCGGGCAGACGGTCGCGCACGTCGTCGACGAAACGGTCGAGCGGCGCGGGCAGATTGGGCACCTCAGGCGGGACGTCGGTGCTGGCGGGATCGACGAGGCGCACACGCGACGGCAACGGCTGATCCGGCTCACGTCTTACGTGATCGCGCACCGCATCGACGAGGAACACGGCCTCTTCGACGGCATAGCGCGTCTGCGACTGGTTCCGTTCAAAACGGACCAGCAAGTACCATGCGAAATGCGACACCAGCAACACGCACACGACAAGCAGCGCGAGCCGCCCGAACAATGAATCAATTGGACGACGCATGTTGCTCGCCATCCGGGACGAACACGTATCCGCGTCCGCGCACTGTCTGAATGAAGCGCGGCACGGACGGATCGGTTTCGAGAATGCGCCGCAGGCGCCACACCTGCACGTCGATGCCGCGGTCCGTACCGTCGTACTCCGGCCCGTGCAGCAGTTCGAGCAGGCGCTCGCGGGTGAGCGTGCGCATCGGGTGGTTGACGAAAATCTTCAGAAGCGCGAATTCGCTGCCCGACAGTGTGAGCGGCTTGCCTTCCTGATGTAGCGTGCGCGACTGGAAGTCCAGCGTGAAGCGGCCGAACGAGAACGGCTCGCGCTGCTCAGGCGCAGCGGCCGACGGCACCGTCTTGCGGCGGCGCAACACCGCCTGCACCCGCGCCAGCAGTTCGCGCGGATTGAACGGCTTGCCGAGGTAATCGTCGGCACCCAGTTCCAGCCCGACGATGCGGTCCACGTCGTCGGCGCGCGCGGTGAGCATGATGACCGGGATGTCGTCGCCCGACGCACGCAGCTTGCGCAGCGCCGTGAGGCCGTCGACGCCCGGCATCATCAGGTCGAGCACGATCAGATCGGGCCGTTCGCGCTCGATACGGCGTTCCAGGGAACTGGCGTCGTGCAGCACCGATACCTCGATGCCCTGGCGGGCCAGATAATCGCGCAGCAGGTCGCGCAGTTCGACGTCGTCGTCGACGACAAGAATTTGAGTAGCCATGGTTCGAAGTGTAACGCGCGCCCCGAAGCGTTTCGGACCCGTCCGGCCCCGAAAGGGTTACCGGGTGTTACCGCGAAAGGCGCACGTAATGTCGCGTAACTTCCGCAAGGATACGCGTAACACGGCCCTCGTTCGATGCCTCTACGCTGTGCCTTACCGAATGCACGCCAGTTCACCTTCGAGACGGGCGGCATCGTCGGCCAGTTGATCAAGGAGCACAGTAATGTCCAAAAAAACATCACGCTTTCTCGCCATTGCCGCTGCATCGCTCGCGCTGAGTCTCGGGTCTGCCTTCGCCGCGCAACCGTCGGACGGCCCCGGCGGCCCGGGCATGGGCCACGGCGGTCCGGGCTGGCATCACGGCGGGTTCATGAAGGAACTCAACCAGTTGCACGGGCAACTGAAACTGAACGCCGACCAGGAAAAGTCATGGCAGGCCGCGCTCGACACGATGAAGCAAAGCCATGAAGCCGAACGCGCGAATCACGAGCAGATGCGCCAGCAGTTCAAGCAGTTGCAGCAGCAGCCAATTCTCGACCTCAACGCGATGCACGCCGCGCATCAGCAAATCGAGCAAAAGGATGCGCAGCTGCGCGAACAGACGGCAACGGCATGGCTCAACTTCTACAACGGCCTGAACGATCAACAGAAGACCACCGTCAGCACGGCGCTCAAGCAGCACTTCGCGAAGATGGAGCAGCGTCACGACAAGATGCGCGAGCGCTGGGAAAAGCATCGAGGCGATGAGGCGGCCTCAGCTGTGAAGCCTTAAGCAGAACGCTCGCACCGCCCCGACAAGAAAAACGCCACGGCAAAGCGCTTCCGTGGCGTTGCTACGTGGCACGTCGGAATGTACCGACGAACGCGCTGTTCGCTCAACGCAACTGCCCCAGATCGAACAGCAGCACTTCGGCGCCTTCGCCGTTTTCGACGGTGACGTGCGTGGCATCGGAGACCATCGCGGCATCGCCCGCCTTGAGCGCCTCGCCGTTGACCGTGACGGCGCCGCGCGCGACGTGCACATATGCCTGGCGCCCGGCCTCGAGCATGTATTCGGCGCGCTCCGCGCCATCAAACAGGCCAGCATGGATCGACGCATCGGCGTGAATCGTCACCGAGCCGTCGCGGCCTTCCGGCGACGCCACGACGCGTAGCCGGCCGCGCTTGTCGGCATCTTCAAAGCGCTTTTCCTCGTAGCCCGGCGCATCGCCCGTACGCTTCGGGATGATCCAGATCTGCAGCAGATGCAGCGGGTCGTCCTGCGAGGCGTTGAACTCGCTGTGCATCACGCCCGTGCCCGCGCTCATCCGCTGCACGTCGCCCGGGCGGATCGTCGAGCCGTTGCCCAGGCTGTCGCGGTGCGACAACGCGCCGTCGAGCACATAAGTGACGATTTCCATGTCGCGATGGCCGTGCGTGCCGAACCCCTGCCCTGCGGCGATCCGGTCTTCGTTGATCACGCGCAGCGGACCGAAATGCATGTGCTCGGGATCGTAGTAGTCGGCAAACGAGAAGCTGTGCTTCGCGTTCAGCCATCCGTGGTTGGCGTGGCCACGCTCGTCGGAACGGCGGATCCTGATCATCTGACTCTCCCGTGAAAATTGGCAATGGAGGGAATGTATGGGCTGTGCGCGATCAGAACAATCTGCGCCGCCGCACCGGATCGTTTCAGAAATGGCGGCAATGGCGCGAGGCCGCGCGATGCACGTGGCACCCGTCGCTGCGTCGCCGTGGCGCCGCGTTCGACGCGCATGTCTCTGGCGGCAAAGGGCTTTTTCCGCGTCGTGACTACTGGCACCGCCCGCCCGTTCGGGTAAAATACCGCGCTTTTTGGAATGGCTCGCCGCGCAGGCCGCGTCCGCACGGGCCGAAGCAGCACCGAAACAATCCGCCGCCCGTTCAGGCAACGCATTTTTGTCCGCCTAGAATGGCGTCGGCCGGCCGCGAGCGGCCATCGTCAGCGCGCGCAGGCGCCGCGGCGACGGGAAGTCAGGAGAAACATGAAGAAGTACACACTGTGCGTGGCGCTCGCCGTCATGGCTTCGGCAGCCATGGCGAAAGAATGGAAAACGGTGCGCATCGGGGTCGACGCCAGTTATCCGCCGTTCGAATCGATCGCGCCGAACGGCCACATGGTCGGCTTCGACGTCGATCTGACCAAAGCGCTGTGCGCGAAGATGAACGTGAAGTGCGTGTGGATTGCACAGGACCTCGACGGCATCATCCCGGCGCTCAAGGGCAAGAAGTACGACATGATCGTGTCGTCGCTGACCGTCACCGACAAGCGCCGCGAGCAGATCGACTTCTCCGACAAACTGTTCGACGCGCCCGCGCGCATGATCGCAAAGAAGGGCTCCCCGCTGCTGCCGACGGCAGAATCGCTGAAGGGCAAGCACGTCGGCGTCGAGCAGGGGTCGACGCAGGAAGCGTATGCGAAGGCGTACTGGGAGCCCAGGGGCGTGACGGTCGTGCCTTACCAGAACCAGGACCAGGTGTACGCGGATCTGGCGACGGGGCGTCTCGACGCTGCGTTGCAGGACGAGCTGCAGGCCGACTCCGGCTTCCTGAAGACGCCACGCGGCAAGGACTTCGCGTGGGCGGGACGGGAAGTGAAGGACGCAAAGACGATCGGCGACGGTACAGCCATCGGCCTGCGCAAGGAAGACGGCGAGCTCAAGGCCATGTTGAACAAGGCGCTCGCCGACATCCACAAAGACGGTACGTTCACGAAGCTCGAGAAGCAGTATTTCGACGTCGATATTTTTCGGAGTCGCTGACGCAATTACCCATTGCCGCAAGCGATGGCAAAAGCTCGGGCAGGCACGGATGGGCCGGCCCGCGAGCTTCGTAATACAGTCGGACCCAGCAGCAACGCAGTCCCAGTTCACGCAACAAACGGAAGCAACAAGCTAAAAGCAACACTCGGAAGCAAACAAACGCGCTGCCGGCCGCGATGCAGGATTGGCCAGGCAGTCATGATTCGCACAGCGGCATGCTGTGCGCCGCACGGGAGACATCGAAGGCCATCGGTCTTCGCGCGAACCGCCGCAGCGTACGATTGCCGCGTCTTTCGCGGCGCGCGGAAGCGTCGTCAAGGACTCACTATGCTCTTTCAAGGCTACGGCCCGATCATCTTTGCCGGCACGGTGCAGACCGTGAAGCTGGCTATCCTGTCGCTCGCGCTCGCATTCCTGCTCGGTCTGCTCGGCGCGGCAGCGAAGCTGTCGAAGAACCGGGTGACATACAGCGTCGGCACGATCTATACGACGCTGATTCGCGGCGTCCCGGATCTCGTGCTGATGCTGCTGCTCTTCTACAGCATCCAGATCTGGCTGAACAATCTGACCGACATGCTCGGCTGGGACCAGATCGACATCGATCCGTTCGTCGCCGGCGTCGCCGTGCTCGGCTTCATTTACGGCGCGTACTTCACCGAGACATTCCGCGGCGCATTCCTCGCCGTGCCGCGCGGCCAGCTCGAAGCGGGCGCCGCGTACGGCATGACGGGCTGGCAGGTATTCTCGCGGATCATGTTTCCACAGATGATGCGCTTCGCGCTGCCCGGCATCGGCAATAACTGGCAGGTGATGGTCAAAGCGACGGCGCTCGTGTCGATCATCGGTCTCGCGGACGTCGTCAAGGCGTCGCAGGACGCCGGCAAAGGCACGTTGCGTTTCTTCTTTTTCACGCTGATGGCAGGCGCCATCTATCTGCTCATCACGACGGCTTCGAACTTCGTGCTGATGTACCTCGAAAAACGCTACTCGACTGGCGTGCGCAAGGCGGAACTATGATCGAGCTGATCCAGCAATACTGGCGCAACTATCTGTATACGGACGGTTACCGCTTCACGGGCGTCGCCATCACGCTGTGGCTGCTGGTGATTTCCATTGGCCTTGGCTTCTGTCTCTCGGTACCGCTCGCCGTGGCGCGCGTGTCGAAGAAGAAGTGGGTCGCAGGCTCGGTGTGGCTGTACACGTATATCTTCCGCGGCACCCCGTTGTACGTGCAACTGCTGCTCTGCTACACGGGTTTGTACAGCCTCGAAATTATCCGTTCGAACGCGCTGACCAACGCGTTCTTCCGCGACGGCATGCATTGCACGCTGCTCGCGTTCACGCTGAACACGTGCGCATACACGACGGAAATCTTTGCCGGCGCGATCAAGGCGACGCCGTATGGCGAGATCGAAGCGGCGCGCGCGTACGGCATGTCGCAGTTCACGCTGTATCGCCGCGTGATCCTGCCGTCGGCGCTGCGGCGCGCGCTGCCGTACTACAGCAACGAAGTGATCCTCATGCTGCACGCCACCACGGTCGCCTTCACCGCGACGGTGCCGGACATCCTGAAGATCGCACGCGACGTCAATTCGGCGACCTACCGTTCGTTCGACGCGTTCGGTATCGCCGCCCTGCTCTATCTGATCATTTCTTTTGCGCTCGTCTGGCTGTTCCGTCGCGCCGAGCGCCGCTGGCTCGCTTATCTGCGCCCGCAAGGCAAGTAACGACGGCGTACAAGCAAGTCAAGGAACCCGATGAACACTCCCGCTACACCGCAAATGCTTTTCGTCGACAACCTGCATAAGCAGTACGGCGACAACGAAGTTCTCAAGGGCGTCACGCTGCGCGCGAACCGCGGCGACGTGATCAGCGTGATCGGCTCGTCCGGCTCGGGCAAGAGTACGATGCTTCGCTGCATCAACTTTCTCGAGCAGCCGAACGCCGGGCGCATCTTCGTCGAAGGCCAGGAGATCCGCACGCAGAAGGACAAGCACGGCGCGCTGCGCGTGTCGGACGCAAAGCAGTTGCAGAAGATGCGCACGAAACTTTCGATGGTGTTCCAGCATTTCAATCTGTGGACGCACATGACGGTGCTCGAGAACATTATCGAAGCGCCGCTGCACGTACTAGGCGTTCCGCGCAAAGAAGCCGAGGAGCGCGCCCGCACCTATCTCGAGAAAGTGGGACTCGCGCCACGCGTCGAAAAGCAATATCCGTCGCATCTGTCGGGCGGCCAGCAGCAGCGCGTGGCCATCGCCCGTGCGCTGACGATGAACCCCGACGTGATGCTGTTCGATGAGCCCACTTCCGCGCTCGACCCCGAGCTGGTCGGCGAAGTGCTGAAGGTCATGCAGACGCTCGCGGAAGAAGGCCGCACGATGATCGTCGTCACGCACGAAATGGCCTTCGCGCGCAACGTGTCGAATCACGTGATGTTCCTGCATCAGGGGCGCGTCGAAGAAGAAGGCCACCCGGACGAAGTGTTCAGGAACACGAAGAGTGAGCGTCTCAAGCAGTTTCTCTCGGGCAGCCTGAAATAACACTGACATGTAGTTTATGTAGTTTTACAGGGCGCTTACCGGCGCCCTTTTTCATACTCACGCGGCGCGCCTTGCCCCCTTCCGAGCGCCCTAAAAGCTTCGGCATCCCAACATCTGCACGAACGACAGTTCAAAACGCCTTTACTCCCGACGATTTGCCTCGTCAATAGTGGCAATCCTTGACCCAAGTCATTAACAACAGTGTGTCCCTTACCCGACAAGGCGAGAAGCCCGTTTTCCACCCCTCCCCACCACACTTGTCTCACATTGGTATTGCAATTTAGAGACATCTTTACCGAGCATCGCTAATTTATTCGCCAACCGAAGGGTATTTTGCTAAATTAGTAACGAAAGTAGCAAAACAAAGTTCAAGAAAAGTAGTTTCACTTCAAAACGAACGAACAGGAGATACCGGTCGCGAGGAATCGGCAAGACGATCAGACGGCCAGCGAGGCTGCACGTCGACACACAACCGATCGCCGCACCACTGTCCCTGAAGAAGATTCCTGCTCGGCGCTGCTGGCGTCCGGGCACCACTCGCAGTACTGGCTTTACTTTTTGACAGGGTATGGAGGAGAAGATGAAGAAAGCTTTGGCTGCCGCGGCGCTGCTGACGTTCGGCGTTGCAGCACACGCACAGAGCAGCGTGACGCTGTACGGGCGTCTCGACGCTGGTCTGGAGTACATGTCGGGTGTACCCACGAGCGCGACGGGTAGCGGCACTGCGACGAGCAGCACGCACCGCTTCCGCGCAGAAAGCGGTGACTGGGGTACCAGCCTGTGGGGTTTGAAGGGTGCTGAAGATCTGGGCGGCGGCTACAAGGCCGTTTTCCAGTTGGAAGGCTCGTTCAACACGATGACGGGTGCAGGCCCGGGCGGCGGCGGTCTCTTCAATCGCTGGGCGACGGTCGGCTTCGCAAGCGATCAGTACGGTACGTTCACGATGGGTCGCATGCTGTTCATCTCGAACGGCGTGTGGGACTTCGACCCGTTTGGCCAGTCGAACTGGTCGTCGGCATCGCTGGTCCGTGGCCGCAACTGGCCACAATCGAGCAACAACGTTGCGTACCAGTCGCCGAAGATCGCTGGTCTTGACTTCTACGGTCAGTACGCACTGTCGAACGCGACGAACTGGAACGGCAACGGCACGACGGCTCAGGGTCGCGAAGCAGGTGCACAGGTCACGTACACGTCGTCGCTCTTCCAGTTGCGTGGTATCTATGACGAAATCCGCAACCCGGCTAACGGCGGCCTGAACGACTCGTATAACTTCTCGCGCGAGTACACGGCTGCATTCAACGTGTTCCTCGGCCAGTTCAAGATCCAGGGCGCGTACCAGGCAATCCGCACGTCGGGCATCACGGCAGCAACGCCGGGCACGCCGACGACGCTCGACCACGAATGGGGCGGCGTGACGTGGCAAGCTACGCCGGCAGCAGCGCTGATCGGTGCGGTGTACCACGTGAACGGCAACAACGGTGCGGGCAACGCGACGATCTATACGCTGGGCGGCTCGTACAACCTGTCGAAGCGCACGCTGTTCGACCTGCAGGTTGCAACGGTGCAGAACAGCAAGACGGCCAACTACGGTCTGAACGCCAATCCGGCGGGCAACACCGTGGCGTCGGATAACCCGTTGATCGGTCACAGCCAGACGGGCGTGTACGCAGGTATCCAGCACTCGTTCTAATCGAACGGTGCGAACAGAACAGCTTTAACAGAAACGGTTTTCACGCTGCTGCGAGAGGCGCGTATCGGTGCGATGTCCGAAAGGGTATCGCACCTTTTTTTATTTCCGCGAGCACCGACGCGCACGACGCCGCTTCCAGTCTGTCATGCCGCACCGGCGCGGTGCAAACGCCGGCGCTGCTCATATCAGGCCGCAACAACGTCACGTGGCATCGCGTCAGCGGCGCATGTCACACAGCCGCTTCGTTCTCCTCACCCGTGCGGATGCGAATCACACGCTCGACGTCCGCGACGAAAATCTTGCCGTCGCCGATCTTGCCCGTGCGCGCCGCGCCGATGATGGCATCGATCACCTGATCGCACTGGTCGTTCGACACGACGACTTCGATCTTCACCTTGGGCAGGAAATCGACGACGTATTCGGCGCCACGATACAGTTCGGTGTGTCCTTTCTGACGGCCAAAGCCTTTCACCTCGGTGACGGTCAGCCCCGTCAGGCCGACTTCGGCGAGCGCTTCGCGCACTTCGTCGAGCTTGAACGGTTTGATGATGGCGGTAATGCGTTTCATGGCGGGCCTCGTCTCGGTTCTAAAAAGGAAGGTACAGATGCGTTGATTCTACGCCGCACCGCACACGTTGCCAGCCTCGGGCATGACAATGCGTGCGCACACGTGCGCAACGGCAGATAACGACTGGTTTCAGGCGGCTTTGTCCGGAACCGTTGCAAGATCATCGGTCCACACGGCCGCTTCCGAATCGCTCGGTGCGCGCCAGTCGCCGCGCGGCGACAGCGAGCCGCCCGAGCCGACCTTCGGCGCATTCGGCACGCAGGTGCGCTTGAACTGGCTAGTCTTGAAAAAGCGCCACAAAAAGATGCCGAGATTGCGCTTGATCGCGGCGAGATCGTATTCGTTGCGCGTGACGTGTGCGCCTTCCGGCCAGCCGCCCTGCTCCTTGTCGCGCCATGCATGCAGCGCGAGGAATGCGACCTTGGACGGCGCAAAGCCGTAGCGCAGGATGTAGAACAGATTGAAGTCCTGCAGTTCATACGGGCCGATGAACGACTCCGTCTTCTGCTCGATCGCGCCCGCCGATTTGCCCGGCACCAGTTCGGGGCTGATCTCCGTCGCGAGGACGTTAAGCAGCGTATCCGAGCCGCTCCTGCCGACGGCACCCGTCTCCGCGACCCAGCGCACCAGATGTGTGATCAGCGTCTTCGGCACGCTTGCGTTCACGCTGTAGTGCGACATGTGATCGCCGACACCGTACGTGCACCAGCCCAGTGCGAGTTCGCTCAGATCGCCCGTGCCGATCACGATGCCGTTATGGAAGTTGGCGAGACGGAACAGATGGTTCGTGCGCTCGCCCGCCTGCACGTTTTCGAACGTAATGTCGTACTTCGCCTCGCCCGCCGAATAGGGATGGCCGAGATCTTTCAGCATCTGTTCGCAGCTTGGCCGGATATCGATTTCCATCGGCGTGCAGCCGACCACGTCCATCAGTTCGCGCGCCTGCTTGAGCGTGCGGTCGCTGGTCGCGAAACCCGGCATCGTCACGCCGACGATGTGGGTGCGCGGCAGCCCGAGCCGGTCCATCGCCTTCGCACAAACGAGCAGCGCATGCGTCGAATCCAGCCCGCCCGACACGCCGATCACGACCTTCTGGATATTCGACGCCGACAGCCGTTGCACGAGCGCCTGCACCTGGATGTTGTAGACCTCGTTGCAGCGCTCGTCGCGGCGGCGCGAGTCGGCGGGCACGTATGGGAAGCGCTCGACCTTGCGCGCGAGCGGCAGCGCCTGCGAAGCGTCGAGGCCAATCGCGACGCGCACGACCTGGAACTTCGCTGCCTCGTCCTTGTGACGCTGCACCGACATGCCGAACGTGGTCTGGCGCATGCGTTCGTGCGACAGCCGTTCGAGATCGATGTCAGCGAAGATCATGTGCGAGTCGTCGAGAAAACGCTCCGACTCGGCGAGCATCTCGCCGTTTTCATAGATCAACGCCTGGCCGTCCCACGCCATGTCCGTCGACGACTCGCCGCGTCCCGCCGACGTGTACAGATACGCCGCCAGGCAGCGCGCCGACTGCTGCCCCACCAGCTGATGCCGGTAGCCCGACTTGCCGACCACCACGTTCGACGCCGACAGATTCACGAGCACCGTTGCGCCCGCGAGCGACGCGAACGACGACGGCGGAATGGGCACCCACACGTCCTCGCAGATCTCGACGTGAAAGCGGAAATCGGGCACGTCGGTCAGTTCAAACAGCAGCGACGCACCGAACGGCACGCGCTGGCCGAGCAGATCGATGTCGCGCGCGACGGCGCAATCGGCAGGCGCGTACTGACGCGCTTCGTAGAACTCGCCGTAGTTCGGCAGATAGGTCTTCGGCACGGCGCCCAGCACGGCGCCGCGCGCGACGACGATAGCGCAGTTGTACAGGCTGTGATCCACCTGCAGCGGCATGCCGACGATCAGTGCGACGGGCAGCTTCTTCGATGCGTCGACGATCTTTGCCAGCGCTGTCTTGCATGCATCGAGCAGCGCGCGCTGATGAAAGAGGTCGTCGCATGTGTAGGCGGGCAAGCCGAGTTCGGGAAACGCGACGAGCGCCGCGCCTTGCGCGGCCGCCTCGTGTGCGAGCCTGAGCGTTTCGTCGGCGTTGAAGGCCGGGTCCGCGACACGGCAGCGCGGCACGCCCACCGCGACGCGCGCGAAACGATGCGAATACAGGTTGAAGAAATTGCCTTTCATGTCAGAGATTCCTCATGCGCGCACGCCTGCAGACGGCCGCGCGCGAAACGGCGGCTGTGGAACAGCGTAAATGATAAGCCGTAAGCGCATTCAAGGTCTCGATCATGTGCGCGCGACGACCCTGCCGCGCACTTCGCGCGCGCATTTGCTTTAACATGGCCGTTCGCTGCGCCGCGCGCAATCGCGAGCACAGGCAGCAAGAATCGCCAACGGTCGAACAGATTGAACCAGGAACGTTTTGATTACCGCGCGGGTATCCTCGCTTCGCCGCTCGAAGTCGATGCCGCCGAATGGAACGCGTTGCTGAGCCGCCAGGCGCAGCCCACGCCATTCTTGCGCCATGAATTCCTGAGCGCACTGCACGCGACGAAATGCGCCGTCGCCGATACGGGCTGGGCGCCGCAATTCGTCACGCTGACGGACCCGCGCACGGGCAAGCTGGCCGCGGCCGCACCCGTCTACGCGAAGGGACACTCGTACGGCGAATACGTGTTCGACTGGGCGTGGGCCGACGCGTACAAGCGCAACGGCCTGCCCTACTATCCGAAGCTGCTGTGCGCAGTGCCTTTCACGCCGGTTCAGGGCACGCGCTTGCTCGCCGTCGACGAACACGCGCTGCGCCACCTGTCCGCGACGCTCGTCGCATTTGCCGAACAGGCCGACGTGTCGTCGCTGCACGTGCTGTTTCCAACTGAACGCGAAGCGCAGGTGCTGACCGATCTCGGCATGATGCTGCGCGAAGGCGTGCAGTTTCACTGGATCAACGACGGCTACCGCGACTTCGACGACTTCCTGTCGACGCTCGAACAGAAGAAGCGCAAGAACATCCGCGCCGAGCGCCGCAAGGTGCGCGATGCGGGCGTCACGTTCAGGCGCATGCCTGGCGAGGACATCGGCGACGCCGACTGGCGCTTTTTCAGCAAGTGCTATCGGCAAACGTATCGCGAGCACTTTTCGAGTCCGTATCTGAATCTCGACTTCTTCCGCATGATCGGCGAGTCGATGCCCGAGAATCTGATGATGGTGATCGCGGAATACGAGGGCAAACCGATCGCAAGCTCGCTCGTCGTCTATCAGCGCGACGGCGCGAACGCGGGCGGCACGCTGTACGGCCGTTACTGGGGCGCACTCGAACACGTGCCGTGCCTGCACTTCGAGACCGCGTACTATCAGCCGCTCGAGTTCTGCATCGAACAGAAGCTCGGCGTCTTCGAAGGCGGCGCGCAGGGCGAACACAAGATGGCACGCGGCTTCATGCCCACCGTCACGCGCTCGACGCACTGGCTCGCACATCCCGCCTTTTCGGACGCCGTTGCGCACTTCCTCGACAACGAGAAAAATCACATTCACGCGTACGTCGACGAACTGCGCGAACACAATCCGTTCAGGGAATAACCGGGGAATTCGCGCGCCATGCCGTGGTTTCTGTATCTGATCGAATGCTCGGACGGCAGCGTCTACACGGGCATTGCCACTGACGTGCAAGCCCGCTACGACAAGCACGCGAGCGGCATGGGCGCACGCTACACGCGCTCGCGCAAGCCGGTGCGTCTGTTGGCGTCCTTCGAACTGGCCGACCGGTCCAGCGCGTCGCGCGCCGAGTATCGCGTGAAACAACTGGCGCCCGCGCAGAAGTGGGAACTGGCGTCGGGCACACGGACGCTCGAGTCCGTGCTGCCGGCTTCGGAACACGCCGCGCAAGAAGCTGCGGAAATAGCCGCCTCGATGGACAGCACACAAGCCTGACGCGCTGCAGCGCGTCATCCGCTTTCACTCGCACTGGCAGCAACAGTGTTTTCACGATTCGCCTCTCGACGCGCATCCGGCGCGATCGGATACTTTCGTCACACCAACGCAATACCCGCAACATTCACTGGCAAGCGTCTCGAGGGGAAGCAAAATGGACGAACGAAAGCGCGACAGCATGATTGCGTATCTGCGCCGCCGCATGGCGCAAGTCGGCATCAAGGCAACCGATCTCGCCGCCGCACTCGCGCAAGAGCGCCGCGCCAGGAAGGCTGTGCGTTTTCGCAGCGCATCCGGCGAGACGTGGGACGGCAAGGGCGCGATGCCGCAATGGCTCAGCAACGCCGTCAGCGCGGGCCAATCGGCGCAACACTTCGCGATCGACAAGCCTGCGAAAGCAGCAAAAGAAGAACGCCGTGGCGTCGACTGGCGCAACGACCCGTTTGCCGGCACGCGGCTGGCGACGGTGCCCGTGCAGTAACACGGTCAGGCGAGCGGATGCCGCTCGCCACGGCGTCGAGCCCTGACGTGATTCAGCTCATGTGGCCGTCGGCGGCCTGAATGGGCAATCGCGGCCTGGTTCACGATGACGACGCACGACGCGTGCCTCGCCCGGCGCGTGGCGACTCAAGGCGTGGATCACACCATCTGTCGCATAGGGGTCGGCGCTCCATTCGAGCGCAACGGGTTGCCCAAAAACAAAGACGCTCCCGAGGGAGCGTCCTGTCAGCCACGAAGCGTGAGTGAACCCGTTACTTCTTGTAGTTCGCTACGCCGTCGGTGATTTCCTTGTGCGCGGCGTCGACGCCCGCCCAGCCTTCCACCTTCACCCACTTGCCCTTTTCGAGCGCCTTGTACTGCTCGAAGAAGTGCTTGATCTGATCCTTCAGGTATTGCGGCACGTCGTCGACCGACTTCAGGTCCGCCGTCATCGGGCAGATCTTGTCGTGCGGCACGGCGATCAACTTCGCGTCGACGCCCGATTCGTCCGTCATCTGCAGCATGCCCAGCGCGCGTGCGCGCACCACCGAGCCGGCCAGCAGCGGGAACGGCGTGATCACGAGCACGTCGACGGGATCGCCGTCGCCCGACAGCGTCTGCGGAATAAAGCCGTAGTTCGCGGGATAGCGCATACCCGTGCCGATGAAGCGATCGACGACGAGCAGACCCAGATCCTTGTCGGCCTCGTACTTCACGGGGTCGCTTTGCGCCGGAATTTCGATGATGACGTTAAAGTCTTGCGGAAGGTCTTTACCAGCGGGAACGTGATTGAAGCTCATGGCGCTCTCTGATCAGGATGAAATGGGAACATGGCGCGCGGCGCCGCCGGATACGGGACGTGGCGCCGCAGACCGCACACTGCGCGGATACTGCGTGCCTTGCGGAATGCGCCATTATAGCCAATCAGCCGATGACACCCGCGTGGCGATCGGCGCGATAATCTTTTCACACGGCTGGCCGCCGCGCTGCAACGAAGCGCGCGTAACGCACACGCCGCCGCCTGTCCTGTTTGTTGTCCGGTTCGATACCTGTTTGTCGCCCAACAAGGCAAGGAGCATGTGTGGAAGAAGCGAAGCATTTCATCGGCGGTGAATGGACCGCGTCGTCGGGTGGGGAAACCATCCCCGTGATCGATCCTTCCGACGGCCAGCCGTTCGCCACGCTCGCGCGCGGCACGGCTGCGGACATCGATTACGCCGTTCAGTGCGCGCGCCGCGCGTACGAAGGCGCATGGGGCGTCGTAAACGCCGCCGAGCGTGGACGCCTGCTGTACCGGCTGTCCATGCTCGTCGCGGCGTGCCACGAAGAACTGGCGCAGCTCGAGGCACGCGACACGGGCAAGCCGCTCAAACAGGCGCGCGGCGACGCCGCCGCCCTCGCCCGCTATTTCGAGTTCTATGCAGGCGCCGCCGACAAGCTCCACGGCGAAACGCTGCCCTACCAGAACGGCTACACCGTCTTCACGATCCGCGAGCCACACGGCGTCACCGGGCATATCGTGCCGTGGAACTACCCGATGCAGATTGCTGGGCGCAGCATCGGCGCGGCGCTCGCGGCAGGCAACGCCTGCGTCGTGAAGCCGGCCGAGGACGCCTGCCTGTCCGTGCTGCGGGTTGCGGAACTCGCGGCCGAAGCAGGCCTGCCCGCTGGCGCGCTCAACGTCGTCACCGGCTACGGGCACGACGCGGGCGCCGCGCTTGCGCGCCACGCGGGCATCGATCACATCTCGTTCACCGGCTCGCCCGACACGGGCAAGCTCGTCACGCAGATGGCCGCCGAAAACCACGTGCCCGTCACGCTCGAACTGGGCGGCAAGTCGCCGCAAATTGTCTTCGCCGACGCCGACCTCGACGCCGCGCTGCCCACGCTCGTCAACGCCATCGTGCAAAACGCCGGGCAGACCTGCTCGGCGGGCAGCCGCGTGCTGATCGAGCGCAGCATCTACGAGCCGTTGCTCGACCGGCTCTCTACCTCGTTCAAGGCACTGCGCGTCGGGCCGGCTCATGCCGATCTCGACTGCGGACCACTGATCAGCGCGAAGCAGCAGCGCCGCGTGTGGGATTTCCTCTCCGACGCGCAGCACGACAACATCGCGATGGCGGCTCACGGCGAAGTGATCGCGGAGGCGCCCGAAGCCGGCTTCTATCAGGCACCGACCTTGCTGCGCGACGTGCCGCCTACCCACCGCCTCGCGCGCGAAGAAGTGTTCGGCCCCGTGCTCGCCGCGCTGCCCTTCGCCGATGAAGACGAAGCGCTCGCGCTCGCCAACGGCACCGCATACGGCCTCGTCGCGGGCGTCTGGACGCGCGACGGCAGCCGGCAGATGCGCATTGCGCGTCGCGTGCGCTCGGGCCAGGTGTTCATCAACAACTATGGCGCGGGCGGCGGTGTCGAATTGCCGTTCGGCGGCGTCAAACATTCCGGCCACGGCCGGGAGAAAGGCTTCGAAGCACTGTACGGTTTCACGGTGTTGAAGACCGTGGCGATCCGGCACGGCTGACGCACAGCGGGTTCGAACGGCTCCGGCGCCTGCCGGAGTGCACAACGCTAACGACAAGGAGACATCATGCGGCTGACGGGTAAAACGGCTATCGTCACGGGCGGCGGCTCGGGCTTCGGCGAAGGCATCGCGAAGACTTATGCGCGCGAAGGCGCGAACGTCGTCGTCAACGATCTGAACGGCGCGGCGGCCGAACGCGTCGCGAGCGAGATCGCGCTGGGGGGCGGGAAGGCCATCGCGGTCGCGGGCGACGTGACGCGTGCGGAGGACTGGCATGCGCTGCGCCTCGCCGCGATCGAAGACTTCGGCAACGTGCAAATCGTGGTCAACAACGCGGGCACGACGCATCGCAACAAGCCGGTGCTCGATGTGACAGAGGCTGAGTTCGACCGGGTGTATGCCGTCAACGTGAAGAGCATTTACTGGAGCGTGCGCGAATTCGTGCCGTATTTCCGCGAGCAAGGCGGCGGCGTATTCGTCAACATCGCGTCGACGGCGGGGGTGCGGCCGCGGCCGGGCCTCGTCTGGTACAACGGCAGCAAGGGCGCGGTGATCGTCGCGAGCAAGGCACTCGCCGTCGAACTCGGGCCGGACCGCATCCGTGTGAACTGCGTCAACCCTGTGATCGGCGAAACGGGGCTGTTGACCGAGTTCATGGGCGTCGAAGACACGCCCGAGAACCGGCAGAAGTTTCTGGCAGGCATTCCGTTGGGCCGCTTCTCGACACCGCAAGACATCGCGAACGCCGCGCTATATCTCGCTTCGGACGAAGCAGAGTTCATCACGGGCGTGTGTCTCGAAGTGGACGGCGGACGCTGCGTGTAGCTCCGTGCAAGCGGCAGGGCAAGCGGCGCGCCTCGGCACTTCGTGCGCGCCGCCTGTCAAAGCGCGTTAATCGTTGAAATCTCGGTGTTTTCACTGACGCCGGGCGGCTTTTCAGCGCGCGTTGAAAGTTTAGAATCGCGAACGGCGGTACGACATTTCCACAAAAATCAGCTTCACATAGGATCAGTCTGATGCGCTCGCGCGCCGACGCTGATCGATAGGAGACAAGCGTGTCCAGTCCTGCGAATCCGCTCCACCATCCCGGCGCAGGGGCGCCGCCTTCGACCTTTGAAGAGGCGACATACAGAAAGGTCGCCTGGCGTCTAACGCCACTTTTGATGCTCAGCTATGTCGTCGCATATCTGGACCGCGTGAATGTCGGCTTCGCGAAGCTCGGCATGAGCACCGACCTGGGATTGTCGGATGCTGTCTATGGTTTTGGCGCGGGGGTTTTCTTCATCGGCTATTTCATCTTCGAGGTGCCGAGCAACATCATCCTGCACCGGGTCGGCGCGCGGGTCTGGATTGCACGGATCATGGTGACATGGGGCGTCGTCTCGATGCTGACGATGTTCGTCACTACGCCCACCATGTTCTATGTGATGCGTTTTCTGCTCGGTCTTGCCGAAGCGGGCTTTTTCCCCGGCATCATTCTCTACCTGACCTACTGGTATCCGGCGCAGCGGCGCGGCCGCATGACGACGTGGTTCATGACCGCTATCGCAATTTCGGGCGTGGTGGGCGGACCGATCTCGGGCTACATCCTGAAGGCGTTCGACGGCGCAAACGGCTGGCACGGCTGGCAGTGGCTGTTCCTGCTCGAAGGCGTGCCTTCCGTGATCGTCGGGATACTGGTGTTCATCGTGCTCGATGACCGCATCTCGAAGGCGAAGTGGCTCACGAAGGAAGAGCGCGAACTGCTCGAACGCAATATCGCCGCTGAAGATGCAACGAAGGAAGATCACGCGGTGGGCAAGGTGATGCTGAGCCCGCGCGTGCTGATGATGAGCCTGATTTACTTTTCGTTCGTGATGGGACTATATGGCGTGAGTTTCTGGCTGCCGACCATCATCAAGTCGACGGGCGTCACCGATGCGTTCGTGATCGGCCTGCTGTCCGCCATTCCCTTTGCGGCCGCGGTGATCGCGATGGTGCTCGTTGCGCGCAGTGCCGACCGTACGCGCGAGCGCCGCTGGCACGTCGCGGTGCCGGGCTTCGTTGGTGCTCTGGGTCTCGTGCTCTCCGTTATCTGGGCGAAGGATACGACGCTGGCGATGGCTGGCCTCACGCTCGCGACGATGGGGATTCTCACAACTCTGCCGCTCTTTTGGAGTTTGCCTACGTCGTTCCTGGCTGGCACAGGGGCGGCCGCCGGGATTGCCTTGATCAATTCGATCGGAAATCTGGCGGGGTTTCTGAGCCCCTATGCCGTGGGCTGGCTCAAGCAGGCAACTTCGGCCAATGCCGCCGGTATGTATATGCTGGCCGGGTTTATGATCCTGGGCGGATTGCTGGCCGTTTGTGTGCCTGCCCGGCTAGTGAATCGCTAGGGCGCCTGCGCGGCGCGGGCGGGTTTCTTGTTTCTGGTGCTGTCGATGCGCTGTGTTTTTTTGCGCGAAGGGCCAAAAAACCAGATCCCGACTGCGTCGCAGGCAGAAAAACCATTAAACAATATTCATCGCCAAAGCACTCTCACGATAATGCGCGCCAGCCTTTGAAACATCGCCTAGCTGCTCGTGCAACCGCGCGAGCGCTCTATGCGACCGAATTTTCAGCGTCTCGTTATCGGCGAGCTTAAGCGCCTGTTCAAGGAACGACTGCGCCTTCCCCCACAACTGCTGATGCAGACACAACCGCCCTAGCGCGAACAGCAGATCAGCGTCCTCGGGACGCTCCTTCCGCCACGCCTCCGCCTTTTGGATCAGCGGCAACGCATCGCCACCCGTCGTATCGGGATAACGGCGCAACAACCGGGCATCCCAGTTCTGCGCAAGCGCTTCCTCGACGATCTTGCGCGCTTCCTGAGGGCGATTGAGCGCAACCAGCAATTCCGCCGCCAAATCCGCGAGACGCGGCGAATGCCGCTCGGTCGGCGTCAGCGAGTGCCACAGTTCGAGCAGCGCATCGGCATTGTGACGGCGGTCTCGCAGCAGGTTCTCGGCCGCCAGCTGACGCAGACGCACAGCCACGGCGGGATGAATCGCCTCGCGCTTTTCGAGCGTCCTGACGAGCTTCAACACCTCGCCCCAATTCTTCAGCTGTTGCTGCGCACGCAACGCAATCTGCTGCGCGTGAATGCGCCGGCCGCCCTGCGATTGCATTTCCGTCAGCGCGAGCAGCGCGCCGTCGGCATCACGACCATCTGCACGCATGTCGGCCGTCGCCATCAGCCGCGCGTCCTGCCAGTCGGCCGCATCGATCTGCGCGAGATATTCGTCGCGGCGCGTGTACTCGTGCATCCGGTGCGCGGCGTTCGCGGCAATCAGCCCCGCCGCACCCTTGTTGTCGGGGTTGGCCAGCGAATCGCGGGCTGCCTTCTCGGCGCGCGAGAAACGGCCCGCGTACAGATTGCCGATCGCATCGCGCAAGGCCGCGTGCGCCTTCGCGACGCGCTGGCGCGCACGGTACGCGGCGACGCGCTGCGGCATGCGCCAGATGTTGCGCACGATGCGCAACAACGCGTAGATCACGATGAATGCGACGATGATGCCGACGATGAACAGGTTCAGCGAGATGTCGACGCGATACGGCGGGTAGACGAGCAGCACCTGCCCCGTGTCGAAGCGCCCGACGATCGCGAGCACGACGGCGATCGCGAACAGGAATGCGAGCCAGAGAAGTCCACGCAGCGCCATGATTAACCCCGGTTCCGATATTGATGCACGGCCTGCAGGCTCGTATTCAGGTTCGGAACGTCGACGGCGCCCGAGCCTTCGTCGATCTGCTTGATGAGGTCGCGCACCGTCTGCACGCTCTTCGACGACGCGTCGAAGTAGCGCCCAATCGTGCTATCCGCCGCATGAAGATCCGATTTGAGCGTTGTCTGGTTGCGTGCGAGCAGCGCGAGACGCGCGGACAGCAGACGCAGCTTCAGATTCTCACGCACGAAATAACCCTGATCGGGCGCGACGAGCATCGCGTCGGCGTGATCGATGCGGCGCACCTGCACGAGGCTGGTCAACTGCTCGCCGACACCCGCGACGAACTGGTTCCACCACACCTTCCACTTCGGCTCGCCCGTCGCCGCCGCGACGTGGTCGACGTCCTTCGGCGTCGACGCGTGCGGCGTAGCGTGCGCGATCGGCGCCTCGCCCGACAGCGGCAGCTGGTCGATCTGATCGATGGCGTTATCGAGCTTGATGGCGAGGCCTGTCAGGTCGGTGGACGGCGCGGACTTCAGCCTGTCGATGTCCTGCGCGATCGCCTTGCGCACGGCCAGCACCTGCGCGCCATCCGACGCGGCGAGGCGCGTGTCGGCGCTTTGCAGCGCGAACAGCGCGAGCTGCGTGTTACCCGTCAATTGCAGTTGCTCGCTCGCCGCCGAAAGCATCTGGCCGACTTCGGCCATCGTCCAGTCGTCGCGGTTGCGTGCGAGGTCTGCGTATTGTTGCTGAAGCGCCTGCTGCGCGTTCTGCGCATCGGCGAGCTTGCCTTCGAGCTGCGCGATCTGCGCGTCGGCCTGACGCACGGTCGAGACGGCCTGATCCGTCTTCACGCGCAATTCGGCCATCTGGGCGTCGTTGGCCTGCTGCCGGTGCGACAACTGCTGGTCGAGCTTGATGATTCTGCGGTTCAGCGCAAGGCCGCCCGCGACCGCCGCGGCGAGCACCAGCGCGATGACCACCCAGACGAGTCCGTTGCCTTTACGGTTGGGCTGCTGCAGTTCGTAGGGCGTAAAGGGCTGATTCGGCGGCAGCGTGTTCGCGGGCCGCGGCGCGGGATTAGGCGTGGGGGTCGTGGATGCGTTGGTATCAGACATGCGTTCTTGTGCCGGGTTGGACTGGACCGCTTGAACTACGGGCGGTGTCGCGAGAGACAGCAACGTGCGGGCAATGCGCTCATCGCCCGCACCGGACACCGTAATGCTATCAAAACCCAATGCCCGCGCGGTTTCCGCGATGCGCGGGTGGGGCGCGACGAACATCGCGCGCTTCAGATGGGTCTGCTCGCTGTTCGTCAGATGGTCGTGCGCGAGTTCGGCGAGATTGCGCGCGCCTTCGGAACTCGTCAGGAGCCACGCGTGCCGCGCAGTCGATGTGTCCGACAGCAGCGCGTGAATGCGCGACCACGCCCCGATCGACGGCTCGGGCACGAGGCGCCGGTAGGCCGCGACCGTCTCGACCTCCGCGCCCGCTTCGCGCAGACGTTCGGCGAGCCATTCGCGCCCGCCGTCGCCACGCACGATCAGCACACGCTTGCCTTCGAACGCGTTGTCGCCGAGCGACGCCTCCAGCGCG
This sequence comes from Paraburkholderia phymatum STM815, assembly GCF_000020045.1. Lineage (GTDB taxonomy): Bacteria > Pseudomonadota > Gammaproteobacteria > Burkholderiales > Burkholderiaceae > Paraburkholderia > Paraburkholderia phymatum. Next base: position 2,442,920 of record NC_010622.1, read on the forward strand.
GAATACAACGCCTCTGAATCGAAGCGTGCGCCGTCGCCGTTGTCGTCGGCGGCTGCGCCGGGGCTGATCACCTGGTACGCGGGCGCCTCGACGCCGTGCTTCGCGAGCGCCGCGACGCTACCAGGCCCGACCACGCCGATAGGCAGCGCATGCGGCCAGATCGCGTCGTGGTTTGCGAATGCGTAGTCGACGGCATTGGGCGACACGAACACCACGAGCGCGTACTTTTCCAGCGACGCGAGCGCCGCACGCAGCGGCGTTGCGTCGTCGGTTGCGGCGATCTCGATGAGGGGGAATTCGACGGTTGCGACACCGGCATCATGCAGCGTCCTCGCGAGCGCCTCGGACTGCCCCGCCGGGCGGGTCAGCACGACCGTCAGGCGCGCGCCCGACGCATGCGGCGAGCCTGCGCCGTCCTTGGACGGGAATGCACCGGGTGTCGGATTCGAGCTGGCCGCCATCACGCGGAAGCGGCCGGGCCGCTTGCGGTGGAGAGCGCGCGCACAATGTCGAGCGCGCCTTGCGCCTCTAGCTGGCTGGCGACCTCGCGACCCAGTTCGAGCGCGGCGTCCGTCGTGGCTGCAGGCGCCGACGCCTGCGCGCTCAGCACCCGCTCGCCGTCCGGCGTGGCGACGATGCCGCGCAAATGCAGCGCGCCGTCGTGCCATGTCGCATACGCGGCGAGGGGCACTTCGCAACTGCCGCCCAGCGTGCGCGACACCATGCGCTCTGCTTCGACGGCAGCCGCCGTGTGCTCGTGATGCAGCGGCGCGAGCCATGCAGCAAGATCGTCGCGGCCGGCGCGAATCTCGATGCCGAGCGCGCCTTGACCCGCAGCGGGCAGGCTGTCCGCGGGATCGAGCAGCGAACGGATGCGCTCGCCGAGGCCGAGGCGCTTGAGGCCCGCAGCAGCGAGAATGATGGCCGCATAGTCGCCGCGGTCGAGTTTGCCAAGCCGCGTGTCCAGATTGCCGCGCAGCGGCTTCACGACAAGCTCGGGATAACGCGCGCGCAGCATCGCTTCGCGGCGCAGGCTCGACGTGCCGACCACGCTGCCGGCCGGCAGCGCAGCCAGCGAGTCGTACTGGTTCGAGACAAACGCGTCGCGCGGATCTTCGCGCTCCATGATGGTCGACAGCACGAAGCCCTCGGGCAGTTCCATGGGCACGTCTTTGAGCGAATGAACGGCGAGATCGGCGCGACCGTCGGCGAGCGCGTTCTCCAGTTCCTTCACGAACAACCCTTTGCCGCCGACCTTCGACAGCGTGCGATCGAGAATCTGATCGCCGCGAGTCGTCATTCCGAGGATTTTTACGTCACAAGATGGATATAATTTGTGCAGCGCACACCGCACGTGCTCGGCCTGCCACATTGCAAGCCGGCTTTCACGCGACGCGATCACAAGCGTGGCGGGCGGCGTGGGCGCAAGCGTCTCGGAATTCATTGTTTGAGTCATTGAACGACGGGATGTGATAACAAACAATGTTAGCACGCGCTTCGGCAACCTCTCGCTGGCCGCACGGCCATGCCGAAGCAGTTCGACAGAGGAGACAGGCCCGCCGCCGCCATGCGCGCGAGCCCGTCCGAAAGCCGTATCGATCGTGACCCGAGTGGCCGCCAGAAGCCCCAGCACGGTCGTTCGCGCGTCGACGCGCCGCATGCGCCATCATTTGATGCGGCACAACACGCGAAACCGGCCCTCCTCCGCCGCGCGCGCTGCATCGTGCACAGGCTTTTAGCGCAGTGCTCCGCAGTAACCGTAGTTGCAGTTCACCATTCTTTAGAACCTGGCTTTCCTGAGGAAACATCGTGACGTCTTCCGGATCGGCGCGCCCTGCCCGCCGCACTACTGCCTCGCCCGATGCCGCGCCCGCATCGGCAGCTTCCACCGCCAAGGCCACGAAGGCCGAGAAGGCGCGGAAAGCAACGCAAGCCCTCGACTCCCGCAAAACCGGCAAATCCACGAAGACCAAGGCTATAAAAGCCAAGGCGCCCGTCAATGGCGCCTCCCGGCGGATCAAGGCGGACGTCAAGCCGTCGAAAGCCATCAGGCATGACGCACCCGCGTCCGCCGTGAAGGACGACGGCCGCACGCGCGAGGACAAGGACCAGCCGCTCTTCGAAGACATCCGCTATCTGGGGCGGCTGCTCGGCGACGTGGTGCGCGAGCAGGAAGGCGACGAAGTGTTCGACGTCGTCGAGACGATCCGTCAGACGGCTGTGCGCTTTCGCCGCGAGGACGACAGCGTCGCGGCGCAGGCGCTCGACAAGAAGCTGCGCGCGCTCTCGCCCGAACAGACGGTGAGCGTGGTGCGCGCGTTCAGCTACTTCTCGCATCTGGCGAACATCGCGGAAGACCGTCATCGCAACCGCCGGCACCGGATTCACGACCTGGCCGGCTCGACCTCGCAGCCGGGCACGATCGCGCATGCGCTCGACCGGCTCGTCGAAGCGAACGCGGCCGCCACGCCCGTGCTGCAGCAGTTCTTCAACGACGCGCTGATCGTCCCCGTGCTGACGGCGCACCCGACGGAAGTGCAGCGCAAGAGCATTCTCGACGCGCAGCACGACATCGCGCGGCTGCTCGCCGAACGCGACCAGCCGCTGACGGCGCGCGAGCATCTGCAGAACGACTCGCTGCTGCGCGCACGCGTGACGTCGCTGTGGCAGACGCGGATGCTGCGCGATTCGCGCCTGACCGTCGCCGACGAAATCGAGAACGCGCTGTCGTACTACCGCGCGACGTTCCTCGAAGAAATTCCGCAGCTGTACGCCGATATTGAAGAAGCGCTCGTCGAGCACGGCCTCGACGCGCGCCTGCCCCCCTTCTTCCAGATGGGCAGCTGGATCGGCGGCGACCGCGACGGCAACCCGAACGTCACGGGCGAGACGCTGGAGAACGCGATCACGCGCCAGGCCGCGGTGATCTTCGAACATTATCTGGAGCAGGTCCACAAGCTCGGCGCCGAGCTGTCGGTGTCGAACCTGCTGGCGGGCGCAAGCGACGAACTGAAGGCGCTCGCCCAAGCGTCGCCGGATCACTCGCCGCATCGCACCGACGAGCCGTATCGGCGCGCGCTGATCGGCATGTACACGCGCCTTGCCGCGAGCGCGCGGGTGCGTCTGGGCGAAGGCGTGGTGCCCGTGCGCAGCGCCGGCCCGGGCATTCCGCCCATCCGCGCCGTGCCATACGGCGATTCGTCCGAGTTCGTGCGCGACCTGCACGTGCTGATCGATTCGCTCGCCGAGCATCACGGCGCGTCGCTCGCGACGCCGCGCCTGTCGCCGCTCACGCGCGCGGCCGAAGTATTCGGCTTCCATCTCGCGAGTATCGATCTGCGCCAAAGCTCGGACATTCATGAAGCCGTGATCGCGGAGCTGTTCAAACGCGCGGGTGTCGAAAGCGATTACGCGGCGCTCTCCGAAGCGGAGAAGCTGCGCGTGCTGCTGGCAGAACTCGCGCAGCCGCGCCTGTTGCGCTCGCCGTATGTCGACTATTCGAACCTCGTGAAGAGCGAGCTGGGCGTGCTCGAACAGGCGCGCGTGACGCGCGAAAAGTTCGGTGCGCGCGCGGTGCGCAACTACATCATTTCGCACACGGAGACGGTCAGCGATCTCGTCGAAGTGATGCTGCTGCAGAAAGAAGCGGGGCTGCTGCAAGGCACACTCGGCAGCGCGACCCATCCGGCGCGCGCCGGCCTGATGGTGATCCCTCTCTTCGAGACGATTCCCGATTTGCGCAACGCGCCGCACATCATGCGCGATCTGCTTGCACTGCCGGGCATCGATGCCATCATCGAGAACCAGGGCAACGAGCAAGAAGTGATGCTCGGCTATTCGGACAGCAACAAGGACGGCGGCTTCCTGACGTCGAACTGGGAACTCTACCGTGCGGAACTGGCGCTCGTCTCGCTCTTCAACGAGCGCGGCATCACGATGCGCCTGTTCCACGGGCGCGGCGGCACGGTCGGACGCGGCGGCGGCCCGACCTATCAGGCGATCCTGTCGCAGCCGCCCGGCACCGTCGACGGTCAGATCCGCCTGACGGAACAGGGCGAAGTGATCGCCAGCAAGTTCGGCAACCCCGACATCGGCCGACGCAATCTGGAGACGGTCGTCGCCGCGACGCTCGAAGCGTCGCTGCTGCCGCACGGCAGCGCGCCCAAGTCGCAACTGCCGGAGTTCGAAGAGACGATGCAGGTGTTGTCCGACGCGGCGATGGCGTCGTACCGTGCACTCGTCTACGAGACGCCCGGATTCACCGATTACTTCTTCTCGTCGACGCCGATTGCGGAGATCGCCGAGCTGAACATCGGCAGCCGTCCCGCCTCGCGCAAGCTGCAGGATCCGAAGCAACGCAAGATCGAAGATTTGCGCGCGATTCCGTGGGGCTTCTCATGGGGTCAATGCCGGCTGCTGCTGACGGGCTGGTATGGCTTTGGCAGCGCGGTCGCCGGCTGGCTCGATGCGGCGGGTGCCAATATGGAGCGTGAGCGCCGTCTGAACCAGCTGCGCAAGATGCACAAGGTGTGGCCGTTCTTTTCGAATCTGCTGTCGAACATGGACATGGTGCTGGCGAAGACGGACCTCGCAGTGGCATCGCGCTATGCCGCGCTCGTGACTGACAAGAAGCTGCGCAAGCATGTATTCGAGCGGATCGTGGCCGAATGGGAACGCACGTCGAATGTGCTGTCCGAGATTACCGGCCAGAAGGAGCGTCTTTCCGATAACCCGTTGTTGGCGCGGTCGATCAAGAATCGCTTTCCGTATCTCGATCCGTTGAATCACCTGCAGGTCGAACTGCTAAAGCGCCATCGCGCAGGGGATACGAACGTGCGCGTGCGGCGCGGGATTCATTTGACGATCAACGGCATTGCGGCCGGGTTGAGGAATACCGGCTGAGTTGGTTTGCGCTGCGGTTCTTGCCGCGGCGCAGTTTTTCGCTGGCATCCGCGCATTGCCTTCGTACTTCATGCGTCGCCCCTGTCCGGGGCGGCAAACCAGAGGCAAACGCGGATGCCCGCGAAAAACCCGGCAACGCCGCGCCGCATGCAAAACGCGGTCACCATGCCTCTACCATCAAGGCGTCGAGCTTAAAAGAGCTGTCTGGCAACACGTCAAAATACTCCCGAACCTCGTCCGGCGCGCAAGCCCACAAAGACCGAATAGCGGCGACACGTGTCTCCGGTGTCTTCATCCTCTCCACCCACGAGCCAAACTCGATTCCCAGCCGCCAGCGCTCGCGCACAACAGCCTCAAAGCCCGCGGCAACAAAAAAAGAAACCCACTCATCCCCGCGATAATCGCGAATATGCGAGCCATCGCGCAACAGTTCGACTGCCTGCAGATGCGTATCGAGCAACGGATGATCGCTCCCGGCGATATCGATGAACAGCACGCGCCCGCCCGGCTTCAATACGCGGCGCACTTCGACGAGCGCCCGCGGCACGTCGTGCCAGTGATGCGCGCTCATCCGGCTGATCCCCCAGTCGAACGATGCATCCGCGAACGGCAATTTCTCTGCCGCACCGTGCTGCGTACGGATATTCGACAACCCGCGCTCGACAGCGGCACCGGCAACCGTCGCCAGCATCTGCGGCGCAATGTCGTAAGCAACGACGGACGCCGCATGCGGCGCGACCGCAAAACTGGCATGCCCCGCGCCGCAACCGAGGTCGAGCACGGCCGCCCCCGGCGTCGCGGCCACCGACGCCGCCAGCGTCTGCAAGTCCGCCCCCGTCGCGTGCACCTGGCTCGTCAAATACGCGGCTGCCGTCGAGCCGAATGCATCGGCCACCTGATCGTGATGCTTCATCGTGTGCTCCCGCCCTTTCTGGGTTGTGCATGAAGTGATGTCGAATTCCCGAAGCGGCCCGCCTGTTCGCACGCGCCGTTCATGTCGCTACAATAGAGCCCGCTCTGTACCGGTACAAGTCAAGCAATTATTCTGGTATCACGATTACCCGCCAACCGTCGTCCCGCATCATGACCACGTCGTCTCACGAAGATTCCGCCCCGCCGCTCGATGCGTCGCCCGCCCGCGCGCTCGGCGATTTCATTCGCGCACATCGCGAGCGTCTGTCGCCGCAGGCCGTCGGGCTGCCGCCCGGCCCGCGCCGCCGGACGCCCGGCCTGCGTCGCGAAGAAGTCGCGCAGCTGTGCGGCGTGAGCCCGACCTGGTATACATGGATCGAACAGGGGCGGCCCGTGTCCGCGTCCGCCGAGGCCCTCGCGCGCATCGCCGTCGCGTTGCAGCTCTCGCGCGCTGAACGTGCGTATCTGTTCGAGCTGGCCGCGCAACGCGATCCCGCCGAGCCCGACCCCGCCGCCTCCGATGCCCCCGCGATGCTGCTCAAGACCGTCCAGCTCGTGAACGCACCCGCGTATGTGCTGGATCGCCAGTTCACCGCGCTCGCATGGAATGCGCCGGCATCGGACCTGTTCGTCGGCTGGCTCGATGGCGAGCACGACCGCAACCTGCTGCGCTACACGTTCCTGTCGCCGCAAGCCCGCCGCCTGATCGTCGATTGGGAGATCCGCGCGCGCCGCCTCGCCGCCGAATATCGCGCGGATTCGATCCGTCACCAGAACGACGCGCCCACGCGCTCGCTGATCGATTCGCTGTCCGCTGCCAGCGACGAGTTCGCGCGCTTCTGGGCGTCGCAGGACGTCAACGAGCGCGAAGGCGGCCAGCGCCAGTTCGATCATCCGCGTGACGGCCACGTCGTCTATCACCAGATCACCTTCAAGCCCGCACACCGCGAGGACCTGAAGCTCGTCGTGCTCGTGCGCGAATGATCGCGTGCGCCGACGAAAAGCCGCCCGCGCCGCGGGTGTTAAAATCGTTGTCTCCTTCAAGGCGGCGCAGCACCAGGCACCCGTGCCGCGCCGTCCGCGTCTTCACCTCGCATACTGCCCATCACCATGACGTCCCAACTGCATAAAAAAGGCGAAGCCTGGTCGGCTCGCTTCTCCGAGCCGATGTCGGAACTCGTCAAGCGCTACACGTCGTCGGTATTCTTCGACAAGCGTCTCGCGCTCGTCGACATCGAAGGCTCGCTCGCGCACGCGTCGATGCTGGCCGCGCAAAAGATCATCAGCGCCGACGACCTCGCCGCGATCCAGCGCGGCATGGCGCAGATCCAGGGTGAAATCGAGCGCGGCGAGTTCGAATGGCAGCTCGATCTCGAAGACGTGCACCTGAACATCGAAGCGCGGCTCACCGCCCTGATCGGCGACGCAGGCAAGCGCCTGCACACGGGCCGCTCGCGCAACGACCAGGTCGCGACCGACATCCGCCTGTGGCTGCGCGGAGAAATCGACCGTATCGGCGATCTGCTGAAGGGCCTGCGCAGCGCGCTGCTCGATCTTGCAGAACAGAACGCGGACACGATCATGCCGGGCTTCACGCACCTGCAGGTCGCACAGCCAGTGACGTTCGGCCATCACCTGCTCGCCTACGTCGAAATGTTCTCACGTGACGCCGAGCGCATGCTCGACACCCGCAAGCGCGTGAACCGCCTGCCTCTCGGCGCAGCGGCGCTCGCCGGCACCAGCTACCCGATCGACCGTCACGCCGTCGCGAAGACGCTCGGCTTCGACGGCATTTGCGCGAACTCGCTCGACGCCGTGTCCGATCGCGACTTCGCGATCGAATTCACGGCCGCTTCGGCGCTCGTGATGACGCATGTGTCGCGCTTCTCGGAAGAACTCGTGCTGTGGATGAGCCCGCGCGTCGGCTTCATCGATATTGCCGACCGCTTCTGCACCGGCTCGTCGATCATGCCGCAGAAGAAGAACCCCGACGTGCCCGAACTCGCACGCGGCAAGACGGGCCGCGTCAACGGCCACCTGATGGCGCTGCTCACGCTGATGAAGGGCCAGCCGCTCGCATACAACAAGGACAATCAGGAAGACAAGGAACCGCTGTTCGATACCGTCGACACCGTCGCCGATACGCTGCGCATCTTCGCGGAGATGGTCGCGGGCATCACGGTGAAGTCGGAGAACATGCGCGGCGCAGCGCTGCAAGGCTTCTCGACGGCAACCGATCTCGCCGATTACCTCGTCAAGCGCGGCCTGCCGTTCCGCGACGCGCACGAAGCCGTCGCGCACGCAGTGAAGGTGTGCGACGATCGCGGCTGCGATCTGTCGGATCTGACGCTCGACGAAATGAAGGCGGAATTGCCGAACGTCGCTGCGCTGCTGGGCGACGACGTGTTCGGCTATCTCACGCTCGAAGGATCGGTTGCAAGCCGGAATCATGCGGGCGGCACGGCGCCGGATCAGGTGCGCGCTGCCATCGCGGCTGCACGGGCTGCCCTCGGCTAACGCATTTTCCTGCCGATGCTCAAAGGCGAACTCTCTTGCGAGGGTTCGCCTTTTTTGTTGGTGGCGCAAACAAGCAGCGACGAATGGCCGCCCTGCCCCGTGCCGTTGGTGGCGGCGCATCGGCTACTATCGACGCAACCATCCGTTTCAACCATTCACGCTCATGATCATCCGCCCACAACTTCACTGGTTCCGCATGCTGCTCGCCTGGCGCGGTTCCGTGCTGCCCGAGCTGCTGCCGCGTCTCTGTCTCATCCTGCTGATCTCGCTGGTCGCACTCGGCGTGCACGATCACATCCTCAAGATCACGGTCAACGTCAGCACCACGCCGTTTTCGCTGATCGGCATTGCGCTCGCGATCTTTCTCGGCTTTCGCAACAGCGCGAGTTATGACCGCTACTGGGAAGCGCGCAAATTGTGGGGACGCCTGCTCAACGAAACGCGTTCGCTGACGCGTCAGGTGCTGACGATGCCGACCGGTCAGATCGCCGCCGACGACACCCAAGCCTTCGTGCACGCGCTGGGCGCGTTCGCGCATGCGCTGCGGCATCAATTGCGCGGTACGGATCCCTCGCATGATCTGTCGACACGGCTCGACCCGGCCGTCTTCGAGCGCGTGATGGCTTCGCGCTACCGGCCCGCGACCATCATGCTCTGGCTCGCCGAATGGGTGCAGCGGCACGCGCGAGACGGCAAGCTCGACGCATGGTCCATGCAGGCCATCGATCGCAATCTGAACGGGATGTCGGATGTGCTCGGCGGCTGTGAGCGAATACTGTCGACGCCGCTGCCGTTCGCGTACTCGGTGATGATCCACCGCACCGTGTACTTTTTCTGCGCGGCGTTGCCGTTCGGGCTGGTGGAAAGCGTCGGCGCGTTTGCGCCGCTGTTCTCGGTGTTCGTCGCCTACACGTTCATGGCACTCGACGCGATCGCATCGCAGATCGAAGAGCCGTTCGGCACCGACGACAACGACCTCGCGCTCGATGCGCTGTCGGGGTTCATCGAAGACGCGGCGCGCGATCTGCTCGCGCAGCCGCAATTGAAGAAGGTGGAACTGAAAGACGGCTATCTGCTCACCTGACGGTTAAGTCTTTCGCAACACGTCGATCGCCATCACACATATTGGCAAGTACGCTCTGCCCGTCACCTGGCGTCTCGCGCTGACCTGCCTGACAGCAAAGAGCCGACTACCCACGCGCAGATCAGTCGTTGCCGGCTGTGTCGCCCAGACGTTTGAGCTGCGCGACGCGCGCGCCGACGATGTCGATCTGCGAGCGCGCATCCATCAGCGGCACAGTCGCATCGCGATACGCCGTCCACGCGCGTTGCGCGCGCGACAGCACCGGGCGCGCGTGCGAAGGCAGCTTCGCATGCAAGCGCCGGTAGTAGCGGTTCAGATCGAATGTCGCATGCTCGCACTGCGCATCGAACGAGCACGCGCGCGGACGCTGCTTCGGGTCCTGCTTTCCCGCATTCGCTGCTGCCACGCGCAGCGCGAGCGCGCGGTCGCGCACCGGCTGCAACTGCAGGTCGGCGCCTGCGAGCTGGTACGCGGTGCCATGCGTCGTCGCGAGCACGGCGACTAGCAGCTTGCCGTCAGCATCGCGCCACGCCTTCCAGCGCTTCTGGCTCTCGTCCCATTTCCTGCGCTGCGCGTCGGGCGCTTTCGACAGCAACAGCTGCAACGACTGATCCATCGACGTCTGCCACGCAAGCCGCGCCGTCTCCATGCACTGCACCTGGCCGACCGTCGACGACATGTCCGCGCGCGCGAGACAGCTGCGCATGGATGCGTCGATGGGATCGGCGGCGGCGACTTCCGCCTGTGCCGCGCCGGGCGCGGCGAGCCACGCAGCGAGCAGCGCCGCGCCTGCGAGCGCACGACGCCACGCCTTCATGCGCAGTGCCGTCTTCATGATCACGAATCGCGCACGCAATCGACGAAATACTCGATGCGCCCGTTGATCGTTTCGCCGACCAGCCCGTGAATATCCGTATGGAAGCCAGGGAAGCGCTCGTTGAACTCGCGTGCGAAGCGCAGGTAATTGACGATGGTCCTGTTGAAGCGCTCGCCCGGAATCAGCAGCGGAATGCCCGGCGGATACGGCGTCAGCAGGATCGACGTGACTCGGCCTTCCAGTTCGTCGATGGGCACGCGGTCGATCTCGCGGTGCGCGAGCTTCGCGAACGCGTCGGACGGCTTCATGGCCGGCTCCATGCTCGACAGGTACATCTCCGTCGTGAGACGCGCGATGTCGTTCGCACGATAGACGCTGTGGATCTGCTCGCACAGATCGCGCAGGCCGATGCGCTCGTATGCGGGATGTTGCGCGACGAACTCGGGCAGCACGCGCCACAGCGGCTGGTTATTGTCGTAGTCGTCCTTGAACTGCTGGAGTTCCGTGACCATCGAGTTCCAGCGGCCCTTCGTAATGCCGATCGTGAACATGATGAAGAACGAATACAGACCCGTCTTCTCGACGATGATGCCGTGCTCGGCCAGATACTTCGTGACGATCGCAGCGGGAATGCCCGTCTCGCCGAATTCGCCGTCGACGTCGAGGCCCGGCGTAATGATCGTCGCCTTGATCGGGTCCAGCATGTTGAAGCCGTCCGCGAGCGGGCCGAAGCCGTGCCAGCGGTCGTTCGGACGCAGCATCCAGTCGTCGCGCGAGCCGATGCCCTCTTCCGCCAGCTCTTCGGGACCCCAGACCTTGAAGAACCAGTCGTCGCCGTATTCGGCGTCGACCTTGCGCATCGCGCGGCGGAAATCGAGCGCCTCGGCGATCGATTCTTCCACCAGCGCCGTGCCGCCCGGCGGCTCCATCATCGCGGCGGCCACGTCGCACGACGCGATAATCGCGTACTGCGGGCTCGTCGACGTGTGCATCAGATAAGCCTCATTGAACCGATGGCGGTCGAACGTGCTGTTCTCCGAATCCTGCACGACGATCTGCGAAGCCTGCGAAATGCCTGCCAGCAGCTTGTGCGTCGAGTGCGTCGCGAACACCAGCGCGCCCGTGCGCGGACGGCCCGCGCCGATCGCGTGCATGTCCTGATAGAACTCGTGGAACTCGGCGTGCGGCAGCCACGCTTCGTCGAAATGCAGCGTGTCGAGCAGATCGCCGAGCAGGTCCTTGATCATCTCGACGTTGTAGATCACGCCGTCATAGGTGCTTTGCGTGATCGTCAGAATGCGCGGCTTGAGATTCGGGTTCTTCGCGAGCGCTTCGCGTGCGAACGGATTCGCCTCGATCTTCTTGCGGATGTTTTCCGGCTTGAACTCGTCGCGCGGGATCGGCCCGATGATGCCGAAGTGATTGCGCGTCGGCGTGAGGAACACGGGGATCGCATGCGTCATCGTGATCGCGTGCAGGATCGACTTGTGGCAGTTGCGGTCCACCAGCACGATGTCGCCCGGCGCGACCGTCGCGTGCCAGACGATTTTGTTGGACGTGGACGTGCCGTTGGTGACGAAGAACAGGTGATCGGCGCTGAAGATGCGTGCGGCGTTGCGCTCGGATGCCGCCACCGGGCCCGTATGATCGAGCAGCTGGCCGAGTTCGTCGACGGCATTGCAGACGTCCGCGCGCAGCATGTTCTCACCGAAGAACTGATGGAACATCTGGCCAAGCGGATTTTTCAGGAACGCGACGCCGCCCGAGTGGCCCGGACAGTGCCACGAGTACGAGCCTTCGTCCGCATACTGCACCAGCTCCTTGAAGAACGGCGGCGCGAGCGAATCCAGATATACCTTCGCTTCGCGGATGATGTGCCGCGCGACGAACTCCGGCGTGTCCTCGAACATGTGAATGAAGCCGTGCAGTTCGCGCAGGATGTCGTTCGGCAGGTGACGCGAGGTGCGCGTTTCGCCGTACAGGAAGATCGGGATGTCCGCGTTGCGCTTGCGCACCGCCTCGACGAACGCGCGCAGATCGACGATCGCGGGCGCGACGTCGGGCGCCTCGCCGTCGTTGTTCTCGACGTAGGGCAGCAGTTCGTCATCGTCGATCGACAGGATGAAGCACGACGCGCGGCTCGACTGCTGCGCAAACGACGTCAGATCGCCATAGCTCGTGAGACCCAGCACTTCCGCGCCTTCTTTTTCGATGGCCTCGGCAAGCGCGCGGATGCCTGAGCCCGAGATGTTCTCGGAGCGGAAATCTTCGTCGATGATGACGACGGGAAAACGGAACTTCATGGGCGATTCTCCAAAAAGAACGACCGCTGGGCTGGTTAAGCGCAGCGGTCACCCGGATAGCTGGTGATTCAATGCGCGTTTTCGTTACGTCTTAGGCAACGTTACGCCGTGCTGACCTTGATACTTGCCGCCGCGATCCGCGTACGACACGTCGCAAATCTCGTCGCTTTCGAAGAACAGCACCTGCGCGACGCCTTCGTTCGCGTAGATTTTCGCAGGCAAAGGTGTCGTATTCGAGAATTCGAGCGTGACGTGCCCTTCCCACTCCGGTTCGAACGGCGTCACATTGACGATGATGCCGCAGCGCGCATACGTCGACTTGCCGAGGCACACCGTCAGCACGCTGCGCGGAATGCGGAAATATTCGACCGTGCGCGCGAGCGCGAACGAGTTCGGCGGAATGATGCAGACGTCGCCCTTGAAATCGACAAACGATTTCTCGTCAAAGTTCTTCGGATCGACGATGGTCGAGTTGATGTTCGTGAAGATCTTGAATTCGTCGGCACAGCGAATGTCGTAGCCGTAGCTCGAGGTGCCGTAGCTGACGATCTTGCGACCGTCTTCCGTCGCGCGCACCTGATTCGGCGCGAACGGCTCGATCATGTTGTGCTCTTCGGCCATGCGCCGGATCCACTTGTCGGATTTGATGCTCATAGGTGAACGCTGCTGACGGGAGGTGAAATCGGGCCGGCTGGCGCTTGCGTGCCGCTTTCGCAACGCGTGCCGCCGGACGAAAGGCGCTTATTTTACGCGAACACGGCGGGCGCGCTCGATGCAGGTTGAATCGCGCTCGCGTGTGCGCCGCACGAGCGACGAACACGCTGCGGCATCGCTCGACGATGCAAACCGAATGAATGCGCGAACCGAGGCCCAAACAGGGAGTCGGGCAGGCGTTTGCGCGGCGCGCAAACGATTGGCGTGCGGGACTGGCGACCGGAAAGCCCGTGAGCCCGAGACCGGGGTTACTGGCGGATCAGCCCGCACGCGAGCGCAGAACCGGCGCCGTGCTGCGGATAGGCGTAAGGGTCGGAGGGTTCGCGATGCAGCAGCACGGCGCGCTGCAACACCGAGCGCACGCCGTCGAGCGACACGTCCGGCGCGACGATGAAACCCGCCGCCACGCCAGCTGCATCAGCATGAATATTGCCGAGATCGCCTTCGACGCGCGCGCCCGACTTCAGACGTTCGGCCGCCGGTGCGAACACGGCGCCCGCGCCCGATCCGTCGGCGGAATTGCAGTCACCGCGTTCATGAACCTGCAGCGCGTGATCGCTGTTCGGCGGCAGGCCTGTGAGATTGTAGGTGACCTGAACGCCGTCGGCACGCTCGATGAACGTGACCATGCCGCGCGCCTGGTTGCCCAGCGTCGGCAGCATTTGCGCGTCTGCGCGTTTCTCCTGTGGCTTCAGGAAACCCATGCACCCTGACAGCAGGGCGCTGGTCACAGCCAGGACGACGATGGTCTTGATCGCCTCGCCGCCGATTCGTTTTTTCATGCGATCCTCTTGTCGAGCGCCGGCCGTCCCCGCGACCGCGTTGCCGGACCTGATGAAGCCGACATGATACCGCGAGCAGGGCCGCATTCAGACCCCTTTCTACCCACCCCCGAGGCGTTGTTCGGTTATCGCGTGCAGCGCGCTACGCGGACGCTTCCCGCTCCGCGCAGCGATGCAGCAGCATGCGTGTCATGTGTTCTGCACGACGATGGTCGGGAACTTCGAACTCATGTCGCGCGAGCGCTCGGCGATATGAATCGCGACCTTGCGCGCAATCGACCGATAGATCTCCGCGACGCGACCATCCGGATCCGCGACGACCGTCGGCTGGCCCGAGTCGGCCTGCTCGCGGATCGAGATGTCGAGAGGCAGACTTCCCAGCACGTCGACACCATATTCCTTCGACATGCGCTCCGCGCCGCCCGTGCCGAAGATGTGCTCCTCGTGGCCGCAGTTCGAGCAGATATGCAGGCCCATGTTCTCGACAATGCCGAGAATCGGAATGCCCACCTTCTCGAACATCTTCAAGCCCTTCTTCGCGTCGAGCAGCGCAATGTCCTGTGGCGTCGTGACGATGACAGCGCCCGTCACGGGCACGCGCTGCGATAGCGTGAGCTGGATGTCGCCCGTGCCCGGCGGCATGTCGACGATCAGATAATCGAGATCTTTCCAGGCCGTCTGGCGCAGCAACTGCTCGAGCGCCGACGTCGCCATCGGGCCGCGCCATACCATCGGATTATCCTGTTCGATCAGAAAGCCGATCGAGTTCGCCTGCACGCCGTGGCCGGTCATCGGGTTCATCGACTGGCCGTCGGGCGACTCGGGGCGGCCTTCGATGCCCAGCATCATCGGCAGCGACGGACCGTAGATGTCCGCATCAAGAATGCCCACCGACGCGCCCTCGCTCGCGAGCGCAAGCGCCAGGTTCACAGCCGTCGTGCTCTTGCCGACGCCGCCCTTGCCCGACGCAACGGCGACGATGTTCTTCACGTTCGGCAACAGTTTCACCCCGCGTTGCACGGTATGCGCCGCGATGTCCTGCGAGACCTGCACGCGCGTATCGGCGACGCCGGGCACCGCACGCAGCGCACTCTCGACCAGCGCGCGAATCGCGTCGAACTGGCGTTTGGCCGGATAGCCGAGTACCACGTCGACACTGACCGTGGCACCATCGACGTTCACGTTCCGGAAGTTCTTCGCTGCTGCGAAGGGCCGCTGGGTGTTGGGGTCGGTGATGGCCGCGAGGGCCGCGTCGACCAAAGCCCGATCGATGCTCATTGAGTCTCCGTGGGAACGCTGGGCGCGGTGCGCGATCGAAGTCTGCGCCGCGCGCCTGAAATATTGAAAGAAATTGTTAGCCGGCATTGCCTAAAGCCTGTCTCATTGGCACGCTTGCCGCGCAAGTTTTGCAATAGGGCCGAATCGCCGCCTGCCTAGTCGTCATTGTAGTGGCTGACGCCGGGGCCTGCCGGAAGACCCTTTTCAGCTGTCGGCGCGCTTTGCGAGCCTTGCATCGACCGTTTATTCAAGAGAGGACCCAATATGATGAATGCAAAAATCATGACCCGCGTGTCGGCACTGGCCGTCGTCGGCGCGCTGCTCGCCGGCTGCGCGACGGAACAAGGCACGAACACGGCCGTGGGAACGGGCGTCGGCGCCGGCACGGGCGCTGCGCTGGGCGCGATTTTCGGCGGCGGCAAGGGCGCGGCGATCGGCGCAGGCGTCGGCGCGGCAGTCGGCGGCGTGACCGGCTACAACTGGCAGAACATCAAGAACAAGCTGGGCGGCGCGACGAAGGGCACGGGCACCCAGATCACCGAGCAGCCGGACGGCTCGCTCAAGCTGAACATCCCGAGTTCGGTCACGTTCGACACCAATAGCTACGCGATCAAGCCGTCGTTTGCGCCGGTTCTGTCGCAGGTCGCACAAACGCTGAACCAGAATCCGGAAGTGGTTGCGCAAGTGGTGGGCCACACCGATAGCACGGGTCAGCCCGCATACAACCAGACGCTGTCCGTCAACCGCGCGCAGAGCGTCGCGCAGCAACTCGCGACGGACGGTGTCGCGCCGCAGCGCCTGTCGGCTACAGGCATGGGCGCGAACCAGCCGATCGCCGACAACAACACGGAAACGGGCCGCGCGCAGAACCGTCGCGTGGAGATCTATCTGCGCGCAACGGCGCAGCACGCCCAGTAATGGTTGGAGACGACGCGTCTTCGCTGCCAGTCAGCGAAGACCGTTCGACAAACATGATCGCGGCTTGGCCTGTCCGCCAGAAGGTTCGCACAACAGCTCGAACCACAGTGCAGCAAGCCTCACAAGCAATCGAAAAAATTTTCGAACTCTTGTGGAAATACGTTGTCTGTCTTTACGGTACGTGTGCGGCGATGCCGCCGCGTCACCATTCTCCTCTTGTCGTTGTTGCTCCGGGGCCCATAGCCCCGGTTTTTTTTGCCTGCTGTTTTTGCCTGCTGTTCTGCCGCATTTCTACCGCTTCAGCATGCATTTCTCGAGCGACGCACGCCTCGACTTCTTTCGCCGAACACCCGGTGCGAATCTGGCATCACACTGCGCCGCCGCTTCCGCCCCGCATACACGCTGCCTTCGCTGGATCACGCTGGTAAAATCGACGGTTCGGGCCGGTTTCCCGCGACGAAAGTCCGCGCCGCCGCGTTCGACAACCCGAGCTGCACGAGCGGACATTCCCGCCCGTGCGGTCCTGGGCACAGCGCCGTCCGCCGACGTCGAACGTCGTGACGGCCGCCCGTACCTTGCGCCAGTCCATAGAACCCACATGTCAGCAACCGACGCCACCGCGGTTCAATCCGCGGACCTCACCGCCACCGGCGCGCCGAAGGCTCGCCGCCAGATCCTCGTCACGTCTGCCCTGCCGTACGCGAACGGGCAAATTCATATCGGCCACCTGGTCGAATATATCCAGACGGACATCTGGGTCCGCGCGCTGCGAATGCATGGGCACGAGGTCTACTACGTCGGCGCGGACGACACGCACGGCACGCCCATCATGCTGAAGGCAGAGCAGGAAGGCATCACGCCCAAGCAGCTGATCGACCGCGTGTGGCAGGAGCACAAACGCGATTTCGACAACTTTGGCATTTCGTTCGACAACTACTACTCGACCGATTCCGAAGAGAACCGCGTGCTGTCCGAGTCGATCTACACGGCGCTGCAAGCGGCCGGTCTGATCGAGGCGCGCGACATCGAGCAGGCGTATGACCCCGTCAAGGAAATGTTCCTGCCGGACCGCTTCATCAAGGGCGAGTGTCCCAAGTGCCACGCGAAGGATCAATACGGCGACAACTGCGAAGTATGCGGCTCGACCTACCAGCCCACGGAGTTGATCAACCCGTACTCCGTCGTGTCGGGCGCGACGCCTGTCAAGAAGACGTCGACGCACTACTTCTTCAGGCTGTCCGACCCGCGCTGCGAGAATTTTCTGCGCGGCTGGGTAGGCGGTCTCGCGCAGCAGGAAGCGACCAACAAGATGCGCGAGTGGCTCGGCGACGCGGGCGAAGCAAAGCTCGCGGACTGGGACATCTCGCGCGACGCGCCCTATTTCGGCTTCGAGATTCCGGGCGCGCCCGGCAAATACTTTTACGTGTGGCTGGACGCGCCCGTCGGCTATTACGCGAGCTTACGCAACCTGGCCGAAAAGCGCGGCCTCGATTTCGACGCGTGGACGAAAAAAGGCGCGACGACCGAGCAATATCATTTCATCGGCAAGGACATCCTGTACTTCCACACGCTGTTCTGGCCGGCGATGCTCGAGTTCTCGGGTCACCGCACGCCAACCAACGTGTTCGCGCACGGCTTCCTGACCGTCGATGGCGCGAAGATGTCGAAGTCGCGCGGCACGTTCATCACGGCCAATAGCGTGATCGAAACGGGCATGAATCCCGAGTGGCTGCGCTACTACTTCGCGGCCAAACTGAACAGCACGATGGAAGACATCGATCTGAATCTCGAGGACTTCCAGGCGCGCGTGAACAGCGATCTCGTCGGCAAGTATGTGAACATCGCCAGCCGGGCGGCGGGCTTTCTGCTCAAGCGCTTCGACGGCCGTGTGCAGGACAGCGCGATGCAGCACCCGCTGCTCGCGTCGCTGCGCGGTGCCATTGCGCAAATCGCCGCGCACTACGAGGCACGCGACTACGGCCGCGCGCTGCGCCTGACGATGGAACTCGCGGACTCCGTCAATGCGTATGTCGACACGGCCAAGCCGTGGGATCAGGCGAAGGATCCCGCCAACGCGGTCGCGCTGCACGAAACGTGCAGCGTGTCGCTGGAGGCGTTCCGCCTGCTGTCGCTCGCGCTCAAGCCCGTGTTGCCGAAGGTCGCGGAAGCGGCCGAGGCGTTCCTCGGCATCGAGCCGCTCAAGTGGACGGACGCCGACGTGCCGCTGCGTTCGACGCACGCGATCAACGCGTACAAACATCTGATGACGCGCGTCGATCCGAAGCAGATCGAGGCGCTGCTCGCGGCGAACCGCGGCTCGCTGCAACCGGCTGCATCGGCTGAAGCGCAGTCCGCGGCTGCCAAGGCCAAAGCCAAGGCGCACGCGAAAGCGACGGCGGCCGCCCACGGCGACGCCTCGGCAAAGCCCGACGACAGCGGCATCATCTCGATCGACGACTTCGCGAAGATCGATCTGCGCATTGCGAAGATCGTCGATTGCAAGGCGGTCGAAGGCTCGGACAAGCTGCTGCAACTGACGCTCGACGTCGGCGAAGAAAAGACGCGCAACGTGTTTTCCGGAATCAAGTCGGCGTATCAGCCGGAGCAACTGGTCGGCAAGTTGACTGTGATGGTCGCGAACCTCGCGCCGCGCAAGATGAAGTTCGGCTTGTCGGAAGGCATGGTGCTCGCGGCATCGGCAGCAGACGAGAAGGCCGAACCGGGCATCTACGTGCTCGAGCCGGACAGCGGCGCGAAGCCGGGCATGCGCGTCAAATAACGCACTCATCGATCTACCGGCGCACAGCCGTCAACCAGGAAAGCACGTCTTCGGACGTGCTTTTTTTTCGTCCGGAACCGAGTTCTGGCGACCGGCTCCTTTCTCAAAATAAGACTGCTCCTAGATTCATTCGGCACAAATTCTTTGAAAATTGAGACCTGTTTGTGACACGCGCGTCAGCGGTTCGCTTCGCTGACGACACGGACATCACGGCGAATGCATCGGCGGCGCCCCATACGCCGCCGTGTCTCGCGCGGCGACTCGCCCGCTCCCTTGTTGACACGACGCGCTCGAAGATTCGGGCCGCCTTCACTCGATTACCGACATGAGCCCTGAATTTTCTCTCGAGCAGTTCGAATCCCTCGTTGCGTCGCGCGATTACGAAACAGCGCATGAAGCGCTGGTCGGACTAATCAATACGTTCATCTCGAACCGCAGCCGGTTGCCGGGCGTCGATCTGGCCTTCGCCGATCCCACCCGGCCGGCAAGCAAAGAAGGCACCTCGACGCTGCAGCGCATCGCCGACGCCATCACCGCGCTCCTCGCCGCCCCCCAATTCAGATTGAACGACCTGCAATTCAATCAGCTCTTCTCGAGCCGCCACTGGCTCAATATGCTGTTCGTCGCCTCGTCGTATGGCAGCGTGGATCACATCCTGCGCGCGCTGCTCGCGCACCCGCCTCGCCCAGACGATCCCGAAGCCGCGAAGGCGTTGACCCGAAAACAGATCGTGCTGTACACCATCGAATCCGAATTCGACATCGACCTCGCCGACCTCGCGAAAAGCGACCCGGTACTGGCGACGAGCCTCGGCATGTCGGTCGTCAGTTCGGCTGTGGTGATCTCACCGGCGGCGCATGAGAAGCGGGAACGTCTGATCGAGTGGCTGCCGCGCGCGCTCGAATCCATTGCCGATCTCGACGACTTGCCGGGCCCGGCCGTCTGCGGCGCCTACATGCATTGCAGCTACTCGGACCTGCCGAACCGGCACGCGATGAAGCGCGGCATCAGCCAGCTCGTGCGCAGGAAGCTGGGCGAACTGGGCCTGCTCGCGCACGAAGCGGACGTCGGCTGCGTTCCCCTGCTGGACAACACCAGGGAGTGTGAAAGCGGCACTACCCGAAAGCCGCTGATGATCGTCGTGCTCGAATGGTTCAATGGCGGCCATTCGATCTACCGTACGCACTCGCGCACCATGCTCGCGGCACGCGAGCGCTTCGAAGTCGTCGCGTTCGGCGAGGCGCAACATGTCGATGCCGCGGGGCGCGAGGTGTTCGACCGCTTCATTCCCTTTGAGCATCCCGAGTATGTCGGCGAGATCGTTCGTCAGATCCAGACCTTTGCGCGCGAGAACCCGCCTGCCGTGCTCTACATGCCGAGCGTCGGCATGTTCCCGCATACCATCTTCATGACGAACGTGCGCGTCGCGCCGCTTCAGATCGCCGCGCTCGGCCATCCCGCGACGATGCACGCCCAGTGCATCGACTATGTGAGCGTCGAGGAAGATTTCGTCGGCGACCCGGCGTGCTTCAGCGAAAAGCTGATGCGTCTGCCGAAGGACGGCCAGCCGTACGTGCCATCGAAGCTGCTGACCGACATCACACCGAGCGTTCCGGCACGCGGTGCGTATCTCAACATTGCCGTGACCGCGAGCGCAATGAAGCTCAATCCACGCTTTCTCGACGCGTGCCGGCAGATCATCGAGACGGCCGGGATTCGCGTGTGCTTCCACTTCATGACATCGTGGTCCGAAGGCCTCGACATCGCGTATGTGCGCAAGCTGGTGGAGTCCGCGATCCCGCGCAGCAATGTGCTCGTGTACGGCGGGTTGAGCTACAGCACGTATCTCAAGGTCATCAACGCGATGGACATGTTCGTGAGTCCGTTTCCGTTCGGCAATACGAACGGCATCGTCGACGCATTCACGCTTGGCTTGCCGGGCGTGAACCTGTGCGGCCCCGAGGTGTTCGAGCACATCGACAGCGGTCTGTTCGAACGCGCCGGCATGCCCGCATGGCTGACGGCGCATTCGATCGACGAGTACGTGCGCGCAGCCGTGCGCCTCGCCACGCAGCATGACGAGCGCGAAGCCTTGCGCCGTCAGATGATCGAGAAAAAGGCCGTCGAGCGGATTTTCGAAGGGCGGCCGGAAGCGTTCGGCCGCAATGTGCTCGCGCTGCTAAACGCACAGGCACAAAACCACGCAGCGCCGCACCGCGGCGCACGAATAAAAGGCTGATCGCGGGCAAGATCGAAGTCACGCGTATCTGTGGTCCGCAGATCAACCGGCGAGGCGCGCGACGCACGCCGGTTTTTTTCGTCGTCCTGCAGGTCACCACCGCAGCCGGTCGAAGCGCCGGGTGTACTGCAGATCCATCCCCTGGAAAGTCCCGCCATACACGGCCACCGACCAGTAGCGCGTCAGGTTCACCGTCGCCTTGATCGCATTGCTCGCGGACTGCAGTCCCTGTTCGTAGCCGATCACAAGCCATTCGCTAATCGCCTTCGACACCATCACGACCTGCGGGTCGGTCAGACCGACTTCGCTGCGCCCGATCGAGAATTCGTCGAGTCCGAACTCCTGTGCGATGCGCTTGCCGCTGGCGCTTCCGAGTAGAGCCAGCGCCGTCGTCATCGTGCTTTGCTGACCGACGTTGTTGCCCTGATCGGTACCGTGTCCGAACAGCAACCACGACAGCTTTTCGTTGTCAGGCACACTCGGCTCCGACACCAGCTTCGCAACGGGCGACTGGATCGTGCCCGTCACCTGCACGCCGGCTTCGACCTGCTGGTTGCGCCGCATCGCGAGAATATTGATGCCGGGGTTCGCGACGGGCCCATTGAACGTGAAAAAGCCATTTTCGATGCCGAGCTTGCGGCCGAAGGCCGTATAGGTCGAGCCCTCCGTCACGCGCACGTTGCCCACCGCGCGCAGCGGCATGTTGGGCGCGCTCAGTGCGGTAATCGTGCCGCGCAGGCCGACATCCGCCCCCTGCCCGCGGAAGCGGAACTTCTGTCCAAGATCGATATCGATGTTGGCGCGCGGCGCGAACGGACCGACCGGCTTGTTCGAGTTGCCGACTTCCTGCGGCTTGCCGCTCGCCACCGATCCATCGGGACGCACGACCACGACATCGTCGCCCAGACGCGGCTCGGACTTGTCGGGCATGTCGAAGAGCGCGTGATCGATGACGAACTTGCCGTTGATCGCGAGACCGCCCTGCGTGCCCGCGTTCGCGACGCTTGCGCTGCCCGACATCGTCAGTTGCCGGTCAGGCGACGCGAACAGTTCGAGCTGGTCGGCAACGATGCTCGCCGTCAAATCGGGTTCGGTGTTGTCAAGGCGCACGCGGCCCGTCGCGCGCAGCGTGCCCGTCGCGCCGTGGAACTCGACCTGCTGGAAATCGACGAGATTCTCGGACAGTGCAATCCGCACGATGCCGTCCTTCAGTTGCACGCCAAGATCGACGAGCGTGGCGGAAATGTCGTCGCCGATCAGCGATCCCGACAGGTTCGGCTTCGCCACGGTGCCGCCGAGCGCGAGTTTGAGCGCCAGATGGCCGTCGAGCAGATAGCTCGGCCCGAACAGCCCGCCCGTTGTCTTGAGCGACGGCACGTTCGCGTTGATCGTGCCCGACAGCGGGCCTTCTTCGTCGACGGTCAGCACGCCGTCGCGCGGCACGAGCGTCGTGTGCGCCGACGCGTCGGTCACGCCGATCCGGCTCGCCTGCGCATGCGCGGTCACGTTCAACTGATTGCCGCCGCTGAAATCCGAGCGCGCGACGATGTCGGTGATGCCGAGCGGCGCAAAGCCACGCCCCACTTCGATCGTGATATCGCCGCCGCGCCGCTTCAACTCGATATGGCCCGTCGCCGTTTCGCCGAGCGCGACGTCCCAGTTGCCGTCGAAGACGAGGTCGGTCTTGAGCGTCGACGGCACGCCCGTGAATTCCTGACGCAATTCGAGCATCCGCGCGACCGATACCCCCGTCAGCGTGCCCGCCGAGCGGATGCGCCCGCGATCGAGTGCAAACGACTTCAGATCGAGCACCGCGCCTTCCAGCGTGAGCTTCGTCGGGCCGAGCGTAACCCGGCCCCCGCCAGCGCTGACGGCGAGCGGCGCCTCCATGTTCAGTGCGGGCGTCCCCTTGTTCGACACGCGTGTCACCGTGCCATCCCAGTGCGTGCCGTCGCGTGCGTCGGTGAGCTTGCCGTTCGCGGCGACGGCCAGATCGAGCGGCCGGCCCTGCAGCGTGCCCACCGCGGCGGCGTCGAGCGAGTGCTTCGCGCGCGTGCCGTTCAGTCGCGCGGTGAGGGTGCTCAGCTCGACGCCCGCTGTGCTGACGTTGTGCGCGTCCGTCGTGAAGATCATCGCGCCGTTGGCGCCGTCGCGCAGTTCGGCGTGGCCTTCGGCGTGACCGACCTTGTTTGCGCCGAACACGACGCTGTCCGCCTTGTAGTCGAGCACGACGTTCGGATGCTCGAAGGTGCCCGTCACGTCGCCCTGCGCCGCCAGCAGACCGGCAAGGCCGAAGCCGAGCCGATCGAGTTCCGGTGCGTCGACGTGAAAACGCAGACGATCGCCGCGCGCGCCGAAGCTCCCCTGCAGATCGACCTGATTGCCCGCCACCGACAGGTTCGCGCGACTCGGCAGGATGTGCGAGCCAGCCAGCTGGATGGTGCCGCTGCCCGTCATGGGCAAGCCGTCGTAGACGCTCTCGCCGAGACGGAATTCGGCCTTGGTCGTCAAGGTCGGGGCAAGCACGCCCGCCGCCGTTAGCGTGCCGTTCACGCGCGCTTCGATCTTGCGCGACGCTGGGGCTTTCGCCGGCGTTTTTGCGGCCGTCTTCGGCGCTGGCCTCGGCTCGCTCGCGTTGGTAGCCCGCTTGCCTTTTTCGCTCGCGGCGCCCGCGTGGGCGGGTGCCGCCGTGCGCGAAGGCGTTGGGGCCGTCAGCAGCAAGGGATCGAAGTCCGTCAGCGTCGCCTTGAGGTTGTAGGTCGAGCTGGCGTCGCGCTTGATCGCGCCGTTGAGGTCGATGCGTCCCTTGCCGGCGCTCACGCGCATGTCGTTGAAGCTCGTGCGTGCGCGGTCGAGCACGATCTTGCCCTGCACGCGCAGCGCCGCCTTCGGATCGTTCAGATCGAGCATGACGCTTTGCACGTCGTCGTGCAGGCGAATCGAAACGGGACCAGCGAACTGCGTCGGCCGCACGCTCGATTGCAGCGCGTTCAGATCCAGCTTCGCGATCTGCAGATCGAACTGGCCGCGCGTGCCCATCAGCGCGCCGCCGCCCGTGATCGTCGCCTCCTTGATGAGACGCACATTGAGATTCGAAATGCGCTGCGCCTTGGCATCGAGTTGCACGTCGGCATGCGCGTCGATCAACGGCAGCAGATGTTCGTCGATCGAGCCGGGCTTCGCGTTCACGATGGAAACCTGGCCTTGCACCGCGAAGCCTGGCGAGCGGTGGCCGGCGCCCGCTTCTGCCGGCGGCGTAATGAGGGGACCGCTGGCCGCACTGGCCGCGCTCGCGGGGATCGCGCCGCTCGTCACACGGCCCGGTTTCGTAGAACTGGCCGAACGCGCCGACTTCGGCGCATGCCCGGTGCCCGCTCCCGACGCCGCGCTCGCGGCAACGGCAGCACTCGCGATGCCCGCTGCAGCAGACGCGCCCGTCGTTTCGTGCCCCGCCGCCTCCCGCTGCACCGGCCGCAGTTCCGCGCGCACGGCGAGATCCGCCAGCGGCGCGCCCGGCGCAAAGGCTTGTGGATTGACGTGATCGAACGTCAGCGTCGCGCGCTGCAGCGGGACGTCCGCGAACGGCGTGGCCTCGACGCGCGCGTGGCCTGTCAGCTTCATTCCCGTCGCGTCGAGTTCGGCAATCAGCGTTTCGAGCGAGCCAGACAGATGCGCGCGCACCTGCACCGCCTCGTCGTTGAGCTTGCCGGCGTAGCCTGCGTCGCCCGTCAGCGAAAACGGGCGCATGCCGTCGAGCTTCGCCACGGCCGTCACCGCGCCGAACGGCGTATCGAGGCGATCGACGGACGCCTCGTGATGACGGCCGTCGCTGCGCCCGTGGAACCGCAAGCGGGAGTACACGGACGTCGACGCGCCCTCATGCAGCACCAGCTTCTCGACGCTCAGATCGCGCACGGCCAGTTGCAGCGGCAGGCGCAGATCTTTCGGCAAGGTCATCGGCTCGGACTTCGACGTGGAAGGCGCGATGCGTGCGTCGATCGTACCCACGTGCAGATAGTCGACGACGAAGCGCCACGGCTTGTCGTCGAGCGCCCATCGTGCATCGACACGGTCGACGCGGATGTCCGTGCCGCTGCCGTCCAGGCTGCGCCAACGCACGTCGCGCAGGTGCAGTCCCGTTGCGATCGAGCCGCCGTCGAGCTTCCCCTCGAGCTGGCCGTGCAGCATTTTCACAGCCGCCTGCCACGCATACGCAGTGCCGCGCTCGGTCACCATGACGCCATACAGCAGACCGCCGACGAGTGCGACGATCATCAGCGGCGCGAAAATCGCCCACGCGATCACCTTCCACAACGGGCGCCGCCGCTTGCGGGCGGGCGGCGGCGTGTTCGGACCGTCCGGCCCGCGCGGCGGCGCGCCATCCGGCGGTGTGCCGCCAGACGTGTTCCCGGATGAATTCGCGGATGGATCCGTCGTCATGCTCAAAAATGTGATGTCAGAACGCGATGCCGAGCGTCAGATACGGCCGCACGCTGCGGTTGCGCGTGCCGTACGCGAGATCGACGTTCACCGGGCCGACAGGGCTGCGCCAGCGCGCGCCCAGGCCGACGCCCGGATAGAAAACCTTTTCGCCCCAGGCGTCGGTGGCTGTGCCGATGTCGAAGAACACGGCTGCGCCCCAGTCCCGGTTGAACCAGTGCTGATATTCCGAAGTGCCCGTTACGAGGTACTTGGTCGGCAGGATCGAGCCGCCGACGTTGTTACCGATACTCTGATATCCGTAGCCGCGCACCGAATTCGAGCCGCCCGCGCGGAACAGCAGCGACGCCGGCACGCCGCTCGACGGGCCGCTGGTGAACACGCCGCCCAGTTCCGCGCGAAACAGAATCAGGTCGCGCGTGCCGACGGGCACGTACTGCTGTCCGCGCGCATAGCCGCGGATGAAAGTCTGGTCGGTCAGCGCGCCTTTCACGGCGAAGCCTGCCTCGACGTGAATCAGGTTGCCCTTGCGCGGGAACAGCGGGTCGTCGGTATCGCGGCGCGTCCACGACCAGCCGGGCACGAGCGCCCTGCTCGTGGTCGGCGCCTGGGTGTTCTGGTCCAGCCTGTCCTGGTAGTAGAGGAGCGAATACGCGTAGTCGATGTACTGCGACGTCCGCGTGCGCTGCACGCCTGCCCGCAAGCTGTAGATGCGCGTGTCGGACACGTTCGTGCTGGTGTACGACACGAGCGCGCTGTTGGTCCAGCCGCGCAGGCCGGGCGGCATCGCGAGCGTCACCTGGCCGTACTGCTGGATCTGGTCGAGCCGGCCGGCGACGGTGAACGGCCAGGCCGCGCCGAAGGTGTCGAGATACGAATACGAGCCCTGGATATGCGCGCCCGTGTCCGTCGAATAGCCGACGCCGCCGCGCACGCTGTTGTACGGATACTCGCTGATCTTCACGTGCACCGGGGTTTCGAGCGGCTTTTCCGTGTCGTTGCCGACGTCGATCGCGACGCTCGCGTAATACGGCGTGTTCTGCAACTGGCGCTGCAGTTCGGTCACGCGCTGCACGTCGTAGACTTCGCCCGGCGAGATCGGATTCACGTTTTCTACAATGCGCTCCGGGTAGCGCCGCGGGCCCGACACGTCGAGCTTGCCCATCGTGAACGTGGGGCCGCTGTCGAAGGTGACGGACAGCTGCGCGTCGTGCGTGCGCGGATCGACCCGCGCTTGCGAACGCGCGATCTTCGCGCCCAGATAGCGGCGCGACTGCAGCGCCTTGAGCGACGCTTCCTTCGCATCGTCCCAGGCGTCCTGCGTGAACGGGTCGCCCTCGTGCAGCGAGAACGCGAAGCGGGTCTTGTTCTCCTGCTCGGGGTCTTCCGTCAGCACCGGGCCGCGAAACGACAATGAAACCGACGAAATGATGGTGCGCGGGCCGGGATCGACGGACACGCGCACCACTGTTTTGTCATCGATGGTGCGCACGTCGGTCCGCACGATGGGCGTGAAATAGCCTTCCGTCGACGCGAGATCCCGCACCTGCTGCGGCGTCGCCGTGACGAGGAAGTCGAACTGCTCGGGGCTGATGTCGTCGCGTTTCGCGAAGCGGGAGATGTCCAGATGCTCTTCGAGCAGCTTGCGCAGCGAGCGCGGCTCCGCCTCGACGTCGACCTTGTAGGTCGGCTTCGCGCGCGCGGCGTAGGCGTGCGTGGTCAGCAGCAGCGCGCAGAAGCCGCACGACAGACAGGCGCGCAGCAGCGTCGCCGCGAATGATGCGCGCCGCACGGCGCGACCCTCCGTCACTGTGTTTTCGCTGCGGCGCTCTCGCGATCGCTCGATGGCCCACCCCGCCAAACACAACCTCCGGCTCTTTTGACGATTTGTTGAAGACTGCCGACACCCAGCGCCGTCGCGGCATTGGGGAACGGCGCTATTTGAACACATCGGCGGCGGCGCGCCATTAACGGGATCGCCGCGGGATCGCCGCGGGATCGCCGCGGGATCGCCGCGGGATAGCCGCGGGGAAAGCGGTGCGCCACGCCGGCCCGGCCGACGGGTTGCCCGCCTTGGACGCCGCCCGCCGCTCGCGGTTCCGCTGACTTTTCACTTGGCTCGCCCAGGCTTGCGGTAAAATCCTGTTCTGCACCAGCGGCCCCGGCCCAGACCCACTTTCGGGCGCCGTCATTTTCATTCACGGACGTCGAGCCATGTATCAATCGGATATCACGCAGTTCCTGAATCAACTGAAGCAGCAAAAGCCCACTCTGGAAGACGAGCAGCGCCGCGGCCGCGCCCTGCTGTGGGACAAGCAGCCGATCGACCTCGACGAACGCGCATCCAATCAGGCGGCACGCGTGAAGCAGACTCCCTACGTCTACTACCAGAACTTCTAAGTGACCACCGCCGACGAGGCCCGCGCCGCATCGGAACAGTCCGACGCAGCGCTCGCCGCGCCCGCCACCGATTCGACGCCCAACACGGTCGACGGCATTGCTTTCGCTCGCCTGTACGGCGAGCCCCTCTTCAAGCTGCCGCAGGATCTATACATTCCGCCCGACGCGCTCGAAGTCTTCCTGGAGACTTTCGAAGGCCCGCTGGACCTGTTGCTGTACCTGATCCGCAAGCAGAACTTCAACGTGCTCGACATTCCGATGGCCGACGTGACGGCCCAGTACCTCGGCTATGTCGAACAGCTGCGCAAGACCAATCTCGAACTTGCCGCCGAATATCTGCTGATGGCCGCGATGCTGATCGAGATCAAGTCGCGCATGCTGCTGCCCGTGAAGAAGGCGGATACAGGCGAAGAAGCGGAAGACCCGCGCGCCGAACTGGTGCGCCGCCTGCTCGAATACGAGCAGATGAAGCTTGCGGCGCAGCGACTCGACCAGTTGCCGCAGCTCGGGCGCGATTTCCTGCGCGCCGAGGTGTACATCGAGCAGAGCATCACGCCGCGCTTTCCCGATGTGAACACGGACGACCTGCGTTCCGCGTGGGCCGACGTGATCAAGCGAGCGAAGCTGGTTCAGCATCACAAGATTTCGCGTGAGGAACTGTCCGTGCGCGAACACATGAGCGTGATCCTGCG
Source organism: Paraburkholderia phymatum STM815 (assembly GCF_000020045.1). Taxonomy (GTDB): domain Bacteria; phylum Pseudomonadota; class Gammaproteobacteria; order Burkholderiales; family Burkholderiaceae; genus Paraburkholderia; species Paraburkholderia phymatum. Next base: position 2,471,697 of record NC_010622.1, read on the forward strand.
CAGGCTGCAGAACGCCCGTTTCATGGAGTTCTCCGAGCTGTTCGACACGACGCGCGGCGTACCCGTCGTGGTCGTAAACTTCATCGCGATGCTGGAACTGTCGCGTGAATCGCTGATCGAGATCACGCAGGCCGAGCCTTTCGCGCCGATTTACGTGCGGCTGGCATACCTGCCCGCCTGACAGGCTGCCGGCCCGCTCCGGCCGGCGCCTCGTTCCAGTATTCGGGATTCCTGGCGTATACCCCCCATCCTGGATCGGTGCAGCACAACAATAAATCCACTACAATCCCGCGCTTTGAAGCTGGCCACCGGAAGGACGGCATCGATGGCCGCCCCCGTTTCGCGGATATCACGAAACCGCGCGCTGCGTCGCGCGACCGAGACAACCACGAGCCACGCGCACGCGTGACTCCCAACATCGCCCGACCATGAAAGTCATCAGTTCGATCCAGGAATTGCGCGATCAGTTGCGCGGCCAGAACCGCACCGCCTTCGTGCCGACGATGGGTAACCTGCACGAGGGCCATCTGTCGCTGATGCGCCTCGCGCGCCAGCACGGCGACCCGGTCGTGGCGAGCATCTTCGTGAACCGGCTGCAGTTCGGCCCGAACGAAGACTTCGACAAATACCCGCGCACACTCGAAGCGGACATCGAGAAGCTGCAGAAGGAAAACGTCTACGTGCTGTTCGCGCCGACGGAGCGAGACATGTACCCGCAACCGCAGGAATACCGCGTACACCCGCCACACGATCTCGGTGACATTCTGGAAGGCGAATTCCGCCCCGGGTTCTTCACGGGCGTATGCACGGTCGTGATGAAGCTGATGTCGTGCGTGCAGCCGCGCGTCGCCGTGTTCGGCAAGAAGGACTACCAGCAGTTGATGATCGTGCGCGCGATGACCGAGCAGTTTGCGCTGCCCACCGACATCGTCGCCGCCGAGACCGTGCGCGACACCGACGGTCTCGCGCTCAGCTCGCGCAACCGCTATCTGACTCAAACCGAGCGCGCCGAAGCGCCAATGCTCGCGGCAACGCTGCAAGGCGTACGTCAGGCCGTGCTGTCGGGCAACCGCGACTTCGCGAAACTCGAACGGGACGCGATGGCGTCGCTGGCAGCACGCGGCTGGAAGCCGGATTACATCGCGATTCGCAAGCGCTCGAACCTGATCGCGCCCGCCGCGCAGGACCTGGATGCGCCGCTCGTCGTGCTGGCGGCGGCCAAGCTCGGCGCGACGCGCCTCATCGACAACCTCGAAATCTGACGGCCGGAAGGACAAGCCATGCAACGCAACATGCTGAAGTCGAAGATTCACCGCGCGGTGGTCACGCACTGCGAATTGCACTACGAAGGGTCGTGTGCGATCGACGAGAACCTGCTCGAAGCGGCGAATATCGTCGAAAACGAGCGCATTGACATCTGGAACATCAACAACGGCGAGCGCTTTTCGACGTATGCGATCAAGGGCGAGCGCGGCAGCGGCATGATCTCGCTGAACGGCTCGGCGGCGCGCCGCGCGCAACTGGGCGACCTGGTGATCATCGCGGCGTTCGCCAACGTCGACGAGGAAGAACTCAAGGCGGGATGGAAGCCGGATCTGGTGTTCGTCGACGACAAGAACGCGATCAAGGGCAGCCGCGATCACGTGCCGACGCAAAGCTGGACCTGAGCGCCGCGGCCGACGGGCCGCCGCAGTTGCACACGGGCTGACGATGCGCGAGCCGCGCGTTCAGCCCTTTTTATTTGCGCCCTTGCCGTTCGCGGCCTTGCCGGTTTCGGCTTTCCCGCTCTCTGCTTTCACGCCGTGGCCCTTCCCGTCGACCCACGCGGTAATCGACTCCCACTGCTCCAGATCCTTCTCGACCCGGCTTTTGGCGACGTCCCACAAGGTCAGGCCATGCGCCGCCAGCTGCACGTAGTTTTGCGTATCGCGCAGATAGCCCAGCACGGGCAGATCGAGCCCCTCGACGAAGCGATGCAGCTGGTCCGCCGACTTCGTGCGCGCATCCACGCGCATGCCGACGACGCCGATTTCTATCGCGCCCTTGCGCACCGCCTTTTCCTTTGCGAGCCGCTCGAGAAATTCCTTGGTCGCGAGAATATCGAAGATGGACGGCTGCAGCGGCACAATCACCTTGTCGGCCAGCGACAGCGCGACGTTCAGCCGGCTGCCGTGCAGCCCGGCGGGCGTATCGATCACGGCCTGCTCGAGGCCCTTGGGTGGCTTCACCGGCGCGTCCGGGTCGACCTGCCAGGTTTCGATGGCCGGCAAAGTTTCCGGACGCAGATCGAGCCATGCGTGCGCCGACTGCTGCCGGTCGAGATCGGCGAGCGCCACCCATTGGCCCTCAGCCGCAAAGTAGCCAGCCAGATTGGTCGACAGCGTGCTCTTGCCCACGCCGCCTTTTGGATTCGCCACCACGATCACCGTCATGAATTCTCCCGGGAAGATGGCTGGCGCCTGCCAGCCGGTTTGCCGCTCGACTTCCGGCCCGCCTGCGCACGGCCGCTCGCTGCGGCGGCCGCTGCTGCCGATACCGCACGCGCGGCCTGGCCCATTCGTTCCAGGCGTTGATAATATCGGCAAAACCTGTCAGGCCGAAGCCCCTACGCGCCTGATGGACGCTTCCAGCCCCTTTTTTCCGTGAACCAGGACCATGAGCAAACTGCGCAGCGAATACACGATCGACCGCCTTCACGAACGCCAGAAAGGCTCGCTGCCGGGCCTGCTCGGCGTGCGTGTGACCGCGCTTGACAAGGGCACGCTCACGGCCGAACTGACCGTGCGCAGCGAACTGCTGGCGCCGAACGGCTTTCTGCATGCGGCCACCGTGATCGGTCTGGCCGATACGGCGTGCGGCTATGCGTGCCTCGCGCATCTGCCCGACAACGCCATCAATTTCACGACGATCGAGTTGAAGAGCAACTTCCTCGGCACGTCGCGCGACGGGACGATCCGCACAGTCGCCAAAGCCGTGCATCTTGGACGCAGCACGCAGGTGTGGGATGCGACCGTCATCGATCCCAACGGCAAGACGATGGCGCTGTTTCGCTGTACCCAGATCGTGCTGTACTGAAGTCGCGGACGGCCGGCGCGGGACTCGCCGATGTGACGATTTACGACAAATCCGGCGAGCACTGCCGAACATCAGGCGATTAAGATGCGAGGTTTCACTGCGATTTCTGCCGCGCTTTCGGTGCGGCTGCACCATGCCCTCTGAATCTCCGAACTTGCAGGCCGCCTTCGAAGCCCACCTCGCCGGCCGTCTCGACGCAGCGGAACGCGGCTATCGCGCCACGCTCGACCACGATCCACACCACGCCGACGCACTGCATCTGCTCGGCGTGGTGCTGTCCGCGCGGGGCATGTGGATCGAAGCGGAAGCGCTGCTGCGCCGCGCAATCTCATTGCGTGACGACGCGCATTTTCTCGCCAATCTCGGCGAGATCCTGCTGCGTCGCCAGCGAACGCAGGAGGCCGAACAAGCCTGCCTTCGAGCTCTCGAACTCGACCCGCGCTGCGGACTAGCGCATTTCTACCTGGCTGAAGCGCTGATGAAAACAGCGCGTGCACGCGAAGCCGAAGCGGCGTATCGCCGGGCAATAGAACTGGAGCCGAGGCTCCTTGCCGCCCGTAACAATCTCGGCACGCTGCTGATGGACGAGAGCCGTCTCGACGAATCCGTCGCCATGTTCCGCGAGACGCTCGAAATCGACGGGACGCATATCCACGCGCTATACAACCTCGGCATGGCGTTGCTGCGCAGCGTGCGACCCGCCGAGGCAGCCACGGCGTTCCGGCAGGCGCTCGCCGTACAGCCGGATCACCGCGACGCGTTGCACAATCTGGGCACGGCGCTCAAGCTCAATGGCCACTACGACGAAGCGGAGGCCGTCTATCGTCAGACCCTCGCGCTTGCGCCCGATTTCGCCGACGTCCAATGGAATCTCGCGGTTCTCCTGCTTACCCAAGGCCGCCTTGCGGAAGGCTGGCCGCTCGCCGAAGCGCGCTATGCGCCGCAGCGCTTTCCGAAGGACGTCGCGCCGCCGGCCGGCACGCCGCAGTGGCAAGGCGAATCGATCGACGGAAAAGCGCTCGTGTTGTGGCACGAGCAAGGCTATGGTGACTGCGTGCAGTTTGCGCGCTATGCGCCGCTTTTGAAGGCGCTCGGCGTGCGTCATCTGACGCTGATGTGCCCCGCGCCCCTCGAACCGCTGATGAAAACGCTGGATAGCGTCGACGAGGTCAAGACGCATAGCGGCCAGATCGGGCAGCACGATTTCTGGGTGTATCCGTTGAGCCTGCCGTTGCGGTTCGGCACGACGCTCGACACGATTCCCGCCGCGCTGCCGTATCTGCATGCATCGCCGGAACGCATCGAGCGCTGGCGCGCCGCTCTGCCGGCGGTGCCCGGGCTGAAAGTCGGACTCGTGTGGAAAGGCTTCGCCGGAAACCAGCACGACGCGACGCGCTCGCTTCCCGGCCTCGCGCCGCTCGCGCCGTTGTGGAGCGTGCCCGGCGTGACGTTCTTCAGCCTGCAAAAGGGCCAGGGGGAGGACGAAGCGGCCGCGCCGCCCGCCGGGCAGCCCATCGTGAATCTCGGCTCGGCGATCGACGATTTTGCGGATACGGCGGCCATCATCGTGCAACTGGATCTGCTGATCGCCGTCGACACGGCTGCGGCGCACGTCGCGGGCGCACTCGGCAAACCGTGCTGGCTGATGCTGCCGCACGACTGGACCGACTGGCGCTGGCTGCTCGAACGCGACGATTCGCCGTGGTATCCGGGCGTCATGCGCCTGTTCAGGCAGTCGGCCACGCGCAACTGGGAGGAAGTGGCCGAACGCATCGCGCATGCGTTACGGCAGTGGCAAAAGTGATCGCGCGGAAGTCCTCAGGCTGAAGCGACCAGGCGGGCGACCCAGGGGCCCAGGCCCCGTTCACCCGCCTGCCATGCAGATCAGGCAGCGTTGCGAACCTGGGCGACGGACGCCGCCTTGGCGCCGCTCACCGCAAACAGGCCATTGCCGAGCAGCGACTGCACGACGAGCGTGACGGCCCAAAACGCCGGATATTCCCAGCCGCCGTGCGGCGCCGCGAAGCCCCAGCCGTTCGGCAGATGCACGGACAGCGCGCCGAGCATGAACGGCACCAGCACAAGCGCGACCCAGCGGACCTGCACGCCGAGCAGCAGCGCGATCCCGCCCGCCAGTTCGACGAACGCCGTCAGATAGCCGAGCCAGCCCGGAAAGCCGATCGACTGGAAGAACTGCGCCGTGCCCGGCAGCGTGAAGACGAAGATTTTCTGCAGGCTGTGCGCGAGGTACAGCACGCCTAGCGCGACGCGCAAGATGGTGGCGGCAAGATCGGCTTTGTTGCTGGCGGTCGGGTTCATGTCGGTTCCTCGATGATCGGGTTTGACGGCGCGGGCTGCGTCGTCGATGGAACGGACTGTATTCGAACCGTAGCGGTCGAAAAATCGCCTGAATGACTTACATTAATTCTCCTCAAGAACGAATCAGCCGATAGCCTCCCAGAAACGCTTCAGATCGAGATGTACGGCGAGCGTGTCGGCGAGGCGCTCCAGCGACGCTTCGCGCAGCGCCGGATAGTCGATCGCATCGGCGTTTTTCAGCCCGGCCCACGCCAGTAGCGACGCGCAGGCGGCCGGCGTGTCGAACAGGCCGTGCACGTAGGTGGCGAGGATCTGGCCGTCGGCGGAACGGGCGCCGTCGGGACGCACGCCGCCCATTTCGTCGGCGAGCAGCAGCGCAGGCGCGTCGAGCGCGGGCCCTTGCGTTTCGCCCATGTGGATCTCATAGCCCGCGATGCGGCCCGCGTCCGTCGCCAGCCGTCCCGTTACGTTCTTCAGCGTCTTGTCGCGGGTGAGCGTCGTCGAGAAGTCGAGCCAGCCGAGCCCCTCGACCGTCCCGGGCGGGCCTTCCACGCCATACGGATCGGCCACTTCGCGGCCGAGCATCTGCATGCCGCCGCAAATGCCGATCACACGTCCGCCGTAACGCAGATGGCGCTGGAGCACGGCGTCCCAACCTTGCGCGCGCAGGAACGCCAGGTCGCCCTGCACGTTCTTCGACCCCGGCAAGATGATCAGATCGGCGGGCGGCGGCGCGCTGCCCGCGCGGACATAGTGGAAGTCGACTTGCGGATGCGCACGCAGTGCGTCGAAATCCGTGTGATTGCTGATGTGCGGCAGCGCGGGCACGACGACGCGCAGCGCGTCCGCACTCGCCTGCGCGGCGCGCAATTCCCGCGGCAGCATGTCTTCGGCATCGAGCGTGAGGCCATGCAGATACGGCACGACGCCGAGCACGGGCTTGCCCGTCTTCGCCTCGAGCCAGTCGAGCCCCGGCTGCAACAAGCTCACGTCGCCGCGAAAGCGGTTGATCACGAAACCGCGCACGCGCGCCTGTTCACTGTCGGACAGACACGCCAGCGTGCCCGTCAGATGCGCGAACACGCCGCCGCGATCGATATCGGAGACGAGCACGACGGGGCAATCCACCGCCTCCGCAAAGCCCATGTTCGCGATATCGCGTTCGCGCAGATTGATTTCGGCGGGACTGCCCGCGCCTTCGACGAAGATCGTGTCGTACGACGCCTTCAGCCGCGCATACGACGCCAGCACGGCCTCGAACGCGACAGGCTTGTAGTCGTGATACGCACGCGCGTCGAGATTCATGCGCGCCTTGCCGTGGATGATCACTTGCGCGCCGCGGTCGCTGGTCGGCTTGAGCAGCACCGGGTTCAGATCGGTATGCGCGTCGATGCCCGCCGCCACCGCCTGCAACGCCTGCGCACGGCCGATCTCGCCGCCGTCTATCGTCACCGCGCTGTTCAGGGCCATGTTCTGCGGCTTGAACGGCGCAACCCGCACGCCCGCGCGCCGCGCGAGACGGCATAGACCGGCGACGAGCGTGCTCTTGCCCGCGTCGGAAGTCGTGCCTTGAATCATCAGCGTGCCGCGTGGCACGTCTGGGGAATCAGGCGAAGAGTTGAGTGAAGCGGACACGGTGGCCACGAGCGCAAGCGGAAAAAAGGGAAGCCCGCATTATCCCATCGCGCCTGCGTCCCGCGCTGCCACGGCAGCACAGTCGGTACAATCACGCGATGATTTCCCGCGACCTCACCTTCGTCCTCGGCGGCGCGCGCTCGGGCAAGAGCCTGCATGCCGAACAACTCGCAAGCACGAGCGCATGGCCCGTGACCTATGTTGCGACCGCACGCATCGGCGACGACGAATTCGCCGCACGCGTCGCGCGTCATCGCGAGCGGCGGCCCGCGAATTGGGCGCTGCTCGAAGCGCCGCTCGATCTGCCGCAAGCCACCGCATCGATCGACCGTTCGGAGCACTGCATTCTGATCGACTGCCTGACGCTGTGGCTCGCGAACCTGCTCTGCCCTGCCGACGGCTCGCCGCCGCTTGCCGACTACCCCGACCGCCTCGCCGCGCTCGAAACGACGCTCGCGCAAGCGCGCTCGAAGATCATCGTCGTCAGCAACGAGATCGGTCTCGGCGTGGTGCCGCTCGGTGCAGCGACGCGACTCTACGTCGATGAACTGGGACGCCTGAACCAGCGCATCGCGGCCATCAGCACGCAGACCACGATGATGGTCGCGGGCCTGCCGCTGCAACTCAAACCGGCGAGCCGCGCATGATGCTCCTGTCCCTGCCCTTCGTCGCGACACTCGCCACGGCAGCCGTCGCCGTGGACAGATGGCTCGGCGAGCCCGAGCGCGGGCATCCCCTCGTCGCTTTCGGCAAGCTGGCCGCGAAGATCGAAGTCGCGCTGAACACCGGGCGGCGCGGCCGGCTGCTGGGCATCGTCGCGTGGCTGCTCGCCGTCGCGCCGCCCGTTCTGGCCGCGACCTGGCTCGTGCTCGTGCTGCCGTTCATGTGGGCGTGTGCCGTGCATGTCGCGCTGCTCTACTTCGCGCTCGGCGCACGCAGTCTGCACGATCACCTCGAGCCGATCGGCCGTGCGCTCGCGAAGCGCGATCTTGCCCAGGCGCGCATCTTGACGGCGCGCATCGTGTCGCGTGAGACGTCGCACGCCGACGAAAGCGCGCTGTCGCGCGCCGCCGTCGAGTCGGCTCTCGAGAACGGCAACGATGCGATCTTCGGCGCGCTGTTCTGGTTCGCGATTTTCGGCGGCCCGGGCGCGCTAGCCTTTCGTCTTGCGAACACGCTCGATGCGATGTGGGGTTATCGTACGCCGCGCTATCTGCGCTTCGGCTGGGCGGCCGCGCGCTTCGACGATGCGCTCAACTACGTGCCCGCCCGCCTGACGGCGCTCAGCTACGCGCTGCTCGGCGACACACGCACTGCGCTGCAATGCTGGCGCGACCAGGCGCCGCGCTGGGACAGCCCGAATGCGGGGCCCGTGATGGCATCCGGCGCGGGCAGCCTCAACGTGCTGCTCGGCGGCGCGGCCGTCTATCACGGCGTGATAGAACAGCGTCCGATGCTCGGCGCAGGCCACACGGCGGGTGCACGGCATGTCGAGGCGGCATTGATGCTGGTCGAGCGCAGCGTGATCCTGTGGCTCGCCGCGTTCATCGTGCTTGCGCTGCTGAGCGTGCCGTTCCAGAGCTGACCGATGACCCAGATCATTCAGCATGGCGGCAACCTGCACGAAGCGGCACACCGCTACGACATTCCGTATGACGCGTGGCTCGATCTGTCGACGGGCATCAATCCGCATGGCTACCCTGTGCCGCCCGTTCCCGCCGATGCATGGCGCCGTCTGCCCGACAACGGGGATGGTTTCGCGGAACGTGCAGCGCGCTACTACGGCGCGCCGGATGCATCGCATGTGTTGCCCGTCGCCGGAAGCCAGGCGGCGATCCGCGCGCTGCCGCCGCTGCTTTCGCGCGGCACGGTCGGCATCGCGCCGCTGACGTATGGAGAATATGCGCCGGCGTTCGCGCGCGCGGGGCATCGCGTGACGACGCTCGATGTCGCGTGTGCCGTCTTGCCCGACGAGCTCACACATGTCGTGGTCGTCAATCCGAACAACCCGACAGCCGAGCATCTGAGCGCTCAGACGCTCTTGCAGTGGCATGCGACGCTGAACGCACGCGGCGGCACGTTGATCGTCGACGAAGCATTCGCCGACGCGCTGCCGTCTCAATCGATTGCCGCGCAGACCTATCGCGAAGGACTCGTCGTGCTGCGCTCGCCGGGCAAGTTCTTCGGCCTCGCCGGCGTGCGCGCGGGCTTCGTGCTGGCGCGTCCGCGATTGCTCGAATCGCTCGATGACACGTTGGGCGCCTGGACTGTCAGCGGACCCGCGCGTCATGCCGTCAGCGCAGCGTTTGCCGACACGGCATGGCAAGCGGCCATGCGCGCGCAGCTCGCGAGCGAAAGCGCGCGGCTCGCCGCGCTTCTGAGCGCCCATCGCTTCCCGGTGCATGCGACACCGCTATTCGCATGGATCGCCGACGCGCGCGCCGTGCGAGTGCATCGCGCGCTCGCCGCGCAAGGCATCTGGACGCGCTTTTTCGCCCGTCCCGCGAGCGTGCGGTTCGGCCTGCCCGCAACCGACAGCGAGTGGGACCGCCTCGAAGCCGCGCTGCATCGCACGATGACAACGCTCTAGAAACGATGCGACTCTGCCGATCACTTCGCGCGCTCGCCACGGCATGCGCCCTCATCATCGCGATGCACGCTCATGCGGCCGTCACCGTGGTCGACGACACGGGCGCGCAGGTCATACTCGCGCAGCCCGCGCAACGCGTGATCAGTGTCGCGCCACACGTGACGGAAATGATCTACGCGGCAGGCGGCGGTTCGAAGCTTGTCGGCGCCGTCACGTACAGCGACTATCCGCCTGAAGCGAAACAGCTGCCGCGCGTCGGCGACAACAAGGCGCTCGACCTCGAACGCATCGTCGCGTTGAAGCCCGACCTGATCGTCGTGTGGCTGCATGGCAATGCGCAGCGGCAAACCGACCGCTTGCGCGAACTGCACATTCCCCTCTACTTCAGCGAACCGCATCGCCTCGACGACATCGCCGTGTCGCTGACGAAGCTCGGCACGCTGCTCGGCACGACTTCGACGGCCGATGCAGCGGCGCGCAACTTCCGCCAGCAGATAGCCTGGCTGCGTGAGCGTTACGCGAAGCAACCGGTGGTCAGCGTGTTCTATCAGGTGTGGGACCAGCCGCTGATGACGCTCAACGGCGAGCACATGATCAGCGATGTGATCGCGCTGTGCGGCGGCCGCAACGTATTCGCGAAGCTCGAACCGCTGGTGCCGACGGTATCGACGGAAGCCGTGCTGGCTGCGAATCCAGAGGCCATCGTCACGGCCGCGCCCGGCGCCACGCAACCGGACCGCCCGTTGCCGTCGCTCGATAAATGGAAGGCGTGGCCCGCGATGACGGCCGTGGCGCGCAACAACCTGTTCGCGATCGACGGCGACCTGATCAGTCGCCCTGCGCCGCGTATCGCGCAAGGCGCGTCGCAACTGTGCGAAGACCTCGATACTGCGCGCGCACGCCGCGCAGGTCGCTAGAACATCACGCGTTCCAGCGCACGATCGACCATTCCTGGCTCGCGTCGTCGCGCCGCAACCAGACGCAACCCGCCATATCGATCGACCATTTCAGACAACGCTCGACAGGCAAGCCGAGCACCGTCGCGGCGATCACGCGCATCACGCCTGCATGGGTGACGACGTATGCGGGCGTCAGCTCACGCGTTTGCTGGAACACGTCGAACCAGGCGCGCACGCGCGTCACGAACTGCTCGACGCTTTCCCCGCCATGCGAGCGAGCGCCTGCGAAATCTTCGGCCCATGCGTCGAGCAACGCGCGATCGACGTCGTCCCAGCGTTGCAGTTCCCACGTGCCGAAGTCCATTTCTTTCAGACTGTCGTCGATGCTACACGCGCAACCGAAGTTCGCCGCGAGCGCGACAGCAACCGTGGCACAGCGCGTGAGCGGACTCGACAGCAGCACGCGCGGCGCGGGCACCTGCAAGGTCGCAAGACGCACGGCGAGCGCGGCCGCCGACGCTTCGGGCGCATCGGCAAGCGCCACGTCGCTTTGCCCGTAGCACACGCCTTCTTCCACGGAAACAGCCGGGTGACGGATCAGAACGATATCCATGCGAGTCCCATCAGATAGATGGCCAGTTCGAAGACCTGCTGCGCAAAGCCCAGGCAGTCACCCGTATAGCCGCCGATGCGTTTGACGAAATAGCGGCCCAGCATGAAGCGCAATGCAATCAGCACGATCAGCGCGATGCAACCGGCGCGCCACTGCGGCCAGAAAAGCCACGGCATACCCAGAAAGATAGCGCAGCCAAACGCGTTGCGGGACATGCGTTGTGCAACGGGCCTGGCCTTGCCTTCGGCGCGCACGTAATCGAGCGTGACGAGATAGCTGATCGCGCATGCGCGGCTCGCGGCATGCGCCGCGATCATCAGCCACGCCGCGCGCAGTGGCGGCAACGTAGCGAGCGTTTGCCACTTCAGCGCGAGCGCGACGAAGAGCGCAATCGCCCCGAAGGCGCCGATGCGCGAGTCGTGCATGATGCGCAACGTGTTGTCGCGCGCATACGCTCCGCCGAATGCATCGACGCAATCGGCCAGCCCGTCTTCGTGGAATGCGCCCGTGATGAGCAGCGTCGTGGCCATCGACAGAAGCACCGCGACGCCTGCTGGAAAGATGCGCAAGGCCGCCATGTATACACTCGCGCCCGCCGCGCCGACCAGCGCGCCCACCAGTGGAAAGTAACGCGCTGCCGCGTTCAGATAATGCGGTTCGTAGCCGACCCAGCGCGGCACGGGCACGCGCGTGAAGTAGCCGAGCGCCGTGAAAAAGTAACGCAGCTCATTCATCGTGATTGACTCATCGCAGTCGTTTCACCGCCTGTTTCGATGCGCCCGGCAAGCATCATGCATCGCGTTGCGCGACGCCTGCCGACTCGAAGCTCGCCATCTCGTTGATGAACGCGACGGCCGCGCGCAGCAGCGGCATGGCAAGCGCGGCGCCCGTGCCTTCGCCAAGGCGCAGATCGAGCGCGAGCAGCGGCACCGCGCCGAAATAATCGAGCATGCGCCGATGCCCCGCCTCGTGCGATGCGTGCGCGAACACGCAGTAATCGCGCACGGCGGGTGCGAACGCATCGGCGACCAGCAGCGCGGAAGTGGCGATGAAACCGTCGACGACGATCGTCATGCGTGCTTCCGCCGCCGCGAGATACGCGCCCGCCATCATCGCGATCTCGAAGCCGCCGAAGGTTGCGAGCACATCGAGTGGATCGTCCGACACGGGATGATGGGCAAGCGCCGCCGCCAGCACATTGCGCTTCTTCACGAGGCCCGCGTTGTCCAGCCCCGTGCCCCGCCCGACGCAATCGTCGATGGGCGCACCGCACAGGCGGCTCATCAGGCATGCAGCCGACGACGTATTCGCAATGCCCATCTCGCCGAAGCCGATCACGTTGGTACCGAGCGCCGCGTGACAACGCACACGTTCGGCGCCCGCATGCATCGCGGCGAGCGCTTCGTCACGCGTCATCGCAGGCTCTTGCGCGAAGTTGCGCGTGCCCTTGCCCAGCGGAATGTCGACGAGTCTTTCGTGCGGTTCGAACGTGTGCGCGACGCCTGCATTCACCACTTCGAGTTCGAGGCCCGCGACGCGGCTGAACGCATTGATCGCCGCGCCGCCCGCGAGAAAGTTGAGCACCATCTGCGCCGTCACCGCCTGCGGATACGGACTGACGCCCGCGTTCGCAATGCCGTGATCGGCGGCGAACACGATCATCGCGGGACGCACGATGGTCGGCTGCGTCGTCCGCTGGATCATGCCCATCTGACGCGCGAGCGTTTCGAGCTGGCCGAGGCTGCCGGGCGGCTTGGTCTTCAGGTCGATGATGCGTTGCAAATCGGCGCGCAGCGACGGTTCGAGCGGCGCGACGTGAGGCAGGGAATGCGAAGTGGTCATGTGGGTATCTGCTTGAATGGTTCGGTTCATGTGTGTTCAGGGGCGCGCCGGTGTGCGCAATGCGGGAATCAGCGCTTCGTCGTCGCCGTCGCGTATCAGCACGAGCGGATAGCCGAATGCGCGACTGGCCAGTTCGGGCGTCAGCACGTCGCGCGCGGGTCCCGCATGCGCGACGCCGTTGCCTTCCAGCAGCAGCGCATGCGTCGCGAAACGCCGCGCGAGATTCAGATCGTGGCACGAGAACATCACTGTACGCCCGGCGCCGCGCGTCCATCTATCCAATACCTCGAGGCAATCGATCTGATGGTGCAGATCCAGATGCGCGAGCGGCTCGTCGAGCAACAGCAGCGGTGCGTCCTGGCACAGCGTCGCCGCAAGCGCGACCCGCTGCCGCTCGCCGCCCGACAGCGACAGCACGTCGCGCGATGCGAAGTCTGCAAGACCGAGCGTGTCGAGCGCCGTCTGCGCAGCGATGCGATCTTCGGCGCGCTCCCAGCCCCAGCCTGTCAGATGCGGAAAGCGGTTCAGCAGCACGATGTCGAGCACGCTCGCGCCGAAGGCATCGTGCGACGCTTGCGGCATCAATGCGCGGCGTCGCGCGAGACGCGCGAGCGGCCATTCGTTCACGCGCCGTCCGTCGAGTTCGATGTGGCCTTTGGCTGGGCGCAACAGTCCCGCCAGTGTCGAGATGAGCGTGGTTTTGCCCGCGCCGTTCGGTCCCGCGATGCACCAGACTTCGCCCGGATAGAACGTGTGCGTGAAGTTGGCGAGCAGCGTGCGCGCGCCGGCGCGCAGCGTGAGTTGATCGGCGCGCAATGTGATGTCGGCGGGACCGCGGGTGTTCATGCGTGCCTCCGTCGCAGCAACATCCACAGGAACAAGGGCACGCCGATCAGCGCGGTGATCACGCCGACGGGCAATTGCGCGGGCGCGATCACGGTGCGCGCAATCAGGTCGGCGGCCATCACCGCGACGCCCCCGCCGAGCGCAGCCGCAGGCAGCAGCATTCGCTGATCGTTGCCGAACGCGAGGCGCAACACGTGCGGCACGACGAGACCGACGAAACCGATCGTGCCGCCCGTCGTCACGGCAACGGCCGCCGCGAGCGACGCAACCAGATAGACGCGCAGCCGCGTGCGCGACACTTGCACGCCGAGCGCCTGCGCCGCGGCATCGCCGCGCAGCAGCACGTTCAGTTGCGGCGCGACGGGCGCGATCGCGATCAACGCCACGCACAGCGCCGCGAGCGCAAGCCACGGCATGCCGCCGCCATTCAGATCGCCCGTCAGCCAGAACAGCATGCCGCGCAAGCGGCTCTCGGGTGCGACCGTCAGCAGCAAGGTAATGATGGCGCCCCACCCGGCCGCGATGACGGCACCCGTCAGCAAGAGCCGCGGCGAGGCATCCTGCGGCTCGCCGCGCCACAGCGCACCGCGTGCAAGACCGAGCACCAGCAAAATCGACGCGAACGCACCCGCGAACGCGCAAGCATCGACGAGCCACCACGCGCAGCCCGCAATCATCGCAACGAGCGCGAAGCTTGCTGCGCCGCCCGATACGCCGAGCACATACGGCTCGGCAAGCGGATTGCGCAGCAATACCTGAAGCAACGCGCCCGCGAGCGCGAGCAGCGCCCCGCAGCCGAAGCCCGCGAGCGAGCGCGGCAGGCGCAGCGTGCGTACGATCTGCACGACGAGATCGGACGATCCATCTTGCGTCGGCAGCAATGCATCGAACACCTGCCGCGGGGTGACGCTCACGCTGCCCAACGCAAGCGACGCGACGAACACGGCGAGCGCGGCAAACGCAAGGGCAGACCAGATGATGAGCGCACGCTTAGCGCTCATGCCGCGCGCGGACCGCAGTCGTTGACGTGGTACGACGCCGCTCATCGTCGGTTACTGTTGCTGCCAGCCGAGCGCGAGGTAAGCGCCACGTCGCGGCGTGTTGTACGTGTAGGCGAGTTCATAGTCCTTGTCGAAGAGATTCTGGATTTGCGCGGCTACGTACCAGGCCTTCGTGATGTTGTAGCGCGCGGAAGGTTCACGACGCCATATCCGCCGAGCGGCGTGCCGCTGTCGTCGCGCTCGCCGCTCACGATCCATTCGCCGCCCACGCGCCAGCCGCCGATGTTGCGGTTCGCCGCGAACGACGCGAAATGACGCGCGCGCCGGTTGAGATCGGTGTGCGTGTCTTCGTCGACGGGATTCTGGAGCGTCACGGCCGCGCGCACGTCCGTCTTGCCGACACGGCCCGCCCATGAGCCCTCGATGCCCTGCACCTTCGCCTGCCCCACGTTCTCCGCAACATAGATGCCGGGTGTCGTCTGCACATAATCGATCAGGTTCGTATAGCGCGTCTCGAACGCAGTGAGCTTCATCAGCCCGAGCGCGTCCGACGTATATTGCAGCGCCGCTTCGACGGAATGACTGCGCTCCGGCTGGATGAGCGGATTGCCGCTATACGGGTAGTACAGATCGTTGAAGCTCGGCGCGCGGAACGCATCCGACCAGCTTGCAGTCGCCTTCCAGCGCTCGTCGAAGTCGTAGCCATAGCCGAGATAGTAACTGTTGGCTCCGCCGAGATCCGAGTACTCGTCTCGCCGCAGGTTCGCCTGGATCTGGCTGTCGCCTAAGCGCGCCGTGTAGCCCGCGAACACGGAGTTCACGTGACGGTCGGGCGCGCTGTACTGGTTCGAGTCGAGCGTCTGATCGAGATGCTCGTAGCCGACTTGCAGCTTCTGATTGCGCGCAAACGTGAAATCGTTCTGCCACGTGTATTGCCGGTTGTCCGAATCGTAGCGATACCGATAGGCGCCATTGAGCGACGTGTTGCTGCGATCGATGCCCGTCGCGACGATGAAGCGCATGGCCCACCCGTTGCTCAGCTTGCCGTTCGCAAAGGCCGATGCGGTCTGAACTTTGCTGCGCACGTTATTGAGATCGGCGGGCAGGCCGAACGGATTGTCAAAGCTGTCGTCGCCGTTCGACAGGAAGTAGCGCAAGCCGATGTCCCATCTGTCGTTGAGCTTGTGACGCAGCGACGCGCTCACGCTCTCGTCGAAGTAGCCGTTGGCGTTCGGATTGACGGGCACGAGCGCCGGATCGATCGACGAAAACCCATCCGTCTTCGCGCGCGCGAACATGACGCTGAAGGTCGTTGTGCCGTCCTTGTCGAGTGCGCCGTCGATGCCCGCCGCCTCGCGCTGCGTGTGATAGCTGCCGTATTCGACCTCGAAATGAAAACGCGGCGGATGGTTGGCGCCGTCTTTCGTGAACACCTGCACCACGCCGCCAATCGCACCCGACCCGTATAACGCCGAGACATTACCGTTCACGACTTCGACGTGATCGATCTGATCAAGCGGAATCTGTTCGAGCTGCGCATTGCCCTGACTCACCGAATCGACCCGCACGCCGTCGATCAACACCAGCGACTGCGTCGCCGATGCACCGCGCAGAAACAGGCTCGACGTCGATCCAGGGCCGCCGTTGCGCACGATCTGCGCACCGGGCGCGAACTGCAAGAAGCCGGGCAAGTCGCGTGCAGTGGTGTCCGCGATGTCCTGCGCGTCGAACAGCGTAGTCTGCGCAATCGCTTCGGCGAGGCGCTGCGCGCCGCGGCCCGCCGTCACGACGATGGGTGAGAGCGTCGCCGTATCGTTCGACCAGGACGCGGCTGCCTGCAGACGATTCGACGCGTTGTCCGACGGATCCGTGGATTTGGCGGATGGATTCGCGGTGTCGTCCGACTGCGCGTGCACAGCGAGCGGCACCCACGCGAAGGCCATGACGGCGAGCGGCGCGATGAACGCGGGGGGCGCATGCGGGCGCGGAAGCGCCGGCTGGACGAACAGCGGGGTCAGCATCGAAAGAGTCCTGTAGGCCTGTGCGCGGCCCGCTCCTCGTGGGCCGATGCCTGTTCGGGAAGCGTCATGCGCTCCGACTCTGGCCGGTATCCGGGCTGGCGACTGGCCGACCCGCCTTCCCACGCGTCATGCGCAGTGGCGTTCGTCGCACGGCATCGGCCGATGATCGGCTCGACGATTGCGATGGATCGACATGCATCGTTGTACCGTTGCGAGGACAGCGCAGGTTGGCTCATCCGGGCGGACTCGCTTCCTGCTTCCCGTTTAACTGCGCGCGGGACGATACCGCGCGCGGGCACCAAAGTGCCGCAAGTGTAGAAGTGGCGAGTAGGCGCGTCAAGAAACGCGGATCCTCATCCGCATCGCGCCTGCCCCTTGTTAGAAAAGCCCCTTTTTAAAGGGTAAAAATGCGTGGATCGAGGTCGCGCATCGTGGCGGCGCACTGGATAATGCCTTATTAAAGCGCTACTGTTACGTCTCGAAACGAGACAAATGCCCGAGCGTGCGACATTCCGCGCTAGAATGCCATGTCTTTAGAGGACGCAGCACATGCTCACCGAACTCGAAACACTGTCACAGAACATCGGCCGGCTGATCGAGATCAGCCAGCGTTATAACGAAGCGCGCATCGCGCTCGAAGAACAGCTCGCCCAGGCGCGAGCCGAATGCGAAGCCACCCGCGTAGAACTCGACCAGACCCGCGAAGAACGCAATGCATTGCAGGCGGAGCGCGATGCCCTGTCCGCGAAAATCGACGACGCCCAGGTGCGCCTCAACGCCATCCTCGAGAAACTGCCGCGCGCTCGCGCTCACGAAGCTGACAATCAACTCGATCTCCTTGCGCCTGAACAGCAGGCGCAGGCCAATCACGACGCGAACAACGACGCGACCCGCCACGGAGAAAACGCATGACGACGAAGCAAATCGAAGTGTCGATCCTCGGCCAGCCTTATCGTCTTGCCTGCTCGCCGGAAACGGAAGCGGCGCTGCTCGAAGCGGTGGCGCGTGTCGACGCCGAGATGAACCGGATCCGCGCCAACAGCACCGTGCGGGGCCAGGACCGTATCGCAGTGATGGCGGCGTTGTCGCTGGCATCGGAACTGCTTAGGCTGCAGGCCAGCGTACGTCACGGAGAATCGTTTCCCGCGGAAGAAATCCGGCGTACAATGCACCAGATGAACGAGCAGCTTGGCACTGTGATTCAACAGTACAGCGTGCAGTAAATGGAATTCTGACGGGCTTGATGGTTGGTGTCGGGCCCATGTTGTAGAGCAAACGTTTTTCAGCTTCCCTGCCTGGTTCGCCAAGGTCATATATTCCTTGAACCAATGCTATATGCACGGTTGCGGAAATTTGTAGCACGGGCGTGCGCGTCACTCAGTCTGATGTACCCGAAGTGCTGCTAACTGCGACCAATTCTGAACCTCAGGTTCAGGATGCCGGCCTAGCGGCTAAGGCGGGGACCCATACGAACGGCATCGGACCAAGTCCGGTGCCGTTTTTTTTCGTTCACTTGCATGGCATGCAGACGACGTGTGTGGTGTGACAAGCAGCGGATCGCTAGAGCAAAACTGTTCGCAAACACTTTTTTCTTTCTCACGTTCAATCCGACTCATGCGCTACTGGCTGATGAAGTCCGAACCGGACGAAGCAAGCATCGACGACCTTGCGAATGCGCCGCAGCGCACGCTGCCGTGGACGGGTGTGCGCAACTATCAGGCGCGCAACTTCATGCGCGACATCATGAAGATCGGCGACGGCGTGCTCTTCTATCACTCGAGCTGCCCGGAGCCGGGCATCGCGGGCATCGCCGAGGTGTCCTCGACGCCCTACCCCGACCCGACCCAATTCGATCCGAAGAGCCCGTACTACGACGAAAGATCGAACCGGGAAACGCCGCGCTGGACGCTAGTCGATGTGGTGTTCAAGAAGAAGATCGCGCTGATACCGCTGGCCGAGTTGCGCGAGCATCCCGAACTCGCCGACATGCGCGTGCTCGCGAAGGGCAACCGCCTGTCGATCACGCCCGTCACGGAAGCCGAATGGGCATTCATCACGAAGCAGCTCGCGAAACGAGCAGCATGATGCGCAATGCGCGTTTGCGCTGACGCATGGCAATCCGTTGAAATCACATTCGAACAGCCACTCGGGGAACCAGACGGCCCTTTCAGGCGCCTAACCGCCTCGCAAGCGTCATGCCACGCGCGCCGCGCGAGCCAGGGCGACGGCCTCGCGCCAATGCATGTACGCACAACCTGCTCAACGAAGGAGTCGAACAATGACGACAAAATCTGCGCTCGCGTGGGCGCTCGTAGCGCCGCTCGCATTTGCATTCACGGCTACCGCGGCCAATGCGCAAACCGTCGTGCAACAGTTTCAGCCGGCCGGCGTGCTGTCGCTGAACGCGCAGGCAAGCGCCGAAGTGCCGCAGGACGTCGTCGATATCACGCTGTTCTATGAACAGGAAGCGAGCGATCCATCCTCGTTGACGGGCGCGCTGAACCAGCATGCCGACCAGGCGTTGCAAAAGGCCAAGGGTGTGAGCGGCGTGACGGCGCGCACGGGATCGTTCTCGATCTATCCGTCGACGGATCGCGATGGGCGGATTTCCGCGTGGCGTGGCCGCACAGAGATCGTGCTGGAGTCGCACGACTTCGCAGCGGCCTCGAAGCTCGCGGGACAGATCGCTTCGATCATGCAAGTCGGCAATGTGCAGTTCTCTTTATCGCCGGAGGCACAGCGCGCTGCCGAGCAGAAGCTGACAGGTCAGGCAATCGCATCGTTCAAGCAGCAGGCTACAGCGTCGGCCCAGGCGTTCGGCTACAACGGCTACACGATCCGCGAAGTGAGCGTCGGACATAGTGGCGGCGTGCCGCCGCGGCCGGTGATGATGATGAGCATGCGGTCGGATGTGAGCGCAAAGGCCGCTGCCCCCGTGCCCGTCGAGGGCGGGACGGCGACGGTCACTGTCAATGTGTCGGGGTCCGTGCAAATGAAGTGAGGCTGCTGTCTTGTGGCTTTTTCTGGGTTTTTGCTTTCGCTGGATGCCAGCGAAAGCAAAAACCAGAATGGCGACTGGCTCGCAGACAAAAACCTCAGCTAACCCCGGCCGCCTGGGCCGCCGAGCGCCCATTCCTCCGATACGCCCACAACAACATCACGACACCAGCAATGATCATCGGCAGCGAAAGCCACTGCCCCATCGACAAGCCTAGCGCCAGCAGCCCAAGAAAATCGTCCGGCTCCCGAGCGAACTCAACGGTAAACCGCGCAAGCCCATACCCGATCAGAAACACCGCCGAAGCAGCACCAACAGGCCGCGGCTTGCGCGAAAACAACCAAAGCACAAGGAACAGCACGACGCCCTCGAGGGCAATCTCGTACAGTTGCGACGGATGGCGCGGCAGCATGTGATATTGCGCGAACACATCGGCGAGATGCCATTGCGCAGCCTGCGCCGGATGCGTAACGAGCCAGCCCGCGTCTTCGTTCGCGGCGCCCGGGAACAGCATCGCCCACGGCGCATCGGGCGAAGTCACACGCCCCCACAACTCGCCATTGATGAAGTTGCCGAGGCGCCCCGCCGCAAGACCCGCCGGCACCATCGGCGCGACGAAGTCCGTCACCTGCAACCACGTGCGCTTTCGCTGCCATGCAAACAGGATCATCGCGAACGTCACGCCGAGAAAGCCGCCGTGAAACGACATGCCGCCTTCCCAGACCTTGAAGACGTCGAGAGGATGCGCAAAGTACCAACTCGCCTTGTAGAACAGCACGTAGCCAAAACGCCCGCCGAGGATCGTGCCGAGCACGCCGTAAAACAACATGTCGTCGATGTCCTTCGGCGTCCAGCCTTGTGCGGCGACATGCGGCAGACGTAGCCGCAGCCGGCCCACGACAATTGCCATGATGAAGGCGACCAGATACATCAGGCCGTACCAGCGGACAGCGAGCGGCCCCAGATGGATGGCGACGGGATCGAAATTCGGATGGATGTGCATCGTATCGTTATAGGGGTTCGGGAAATCCGGGACTCAAGCGCATTGGACGCTTGCCACGGCAAAGCGTTCTCTAGCTGGCGAGTGCATCGGCATGCGCACGCACGATGTCGATGAAGCCGGCCAGCACGGGACTCACTTCCTCCGTGCGCCACACGAGGCCCGTGACTACGGCAGGCACCGCCTCGCGCAACGGACGATACACCACGCCCGTGCGCCGCAGGTTACGCAACGATTGCGGCACCAGTGCGACGCCCATGCCCGCCGACACGAGGCTCACGATCGTCTGCATCTGGATCGCTTCCTGGCCGACGCGCGGCGTGAGACCGGCTGCGCCGTAGCAATCCATAATGATGTCATAAAAGCCTGGGGCCAAACGCCTTGGGAAAACGACGAGCGGCGCATCGCTCGCTTGCGCGAGGCTCAAGGGTTCGTCACGCCATTCGGCAGCACCCTCGCCGGCGCCCTCGATGCGCGCCGCCATCTCCGTCGACATCGCGATCACGAGGGGCTCGCGCGCGAGCGGCAGCCACGACAGGTGCGACGCGTAGCGCGGCGGTAGCGGCCCGATCACGAGACCCGCGTCAATACGCCCCGCCACCAGTTCGTCGATCTGCACGTCGCTGGTCGCTTCGAGCAATTCGAGCCGCACCCGCGGATGACGCGTGCCGAATTCGCGCAATAGCGGCGGCAGCAGCCCGTAGTCTGCCGTCGACACGAACGCCAGCGACAGCACGCCTGCCTCGCCGCGCGCCAGGCTCTGCGCGAACGGCCGCAGCCCTTCCGCGCCCGCGAGCAACCGCCTCACCTCCGGCAGCAGATCCGCGCCGACAGGCGTCAGCTCGACCGAGCGCTTCGTGCGCGCTAACAGTTCCACACCAAGCGTGTCCTCGAGCGCCCGGATGGCCTGCGACAGGGGCGGCTGCGTCATCGACAGCCGCGCCGCGGCGCGTCCGAAATGCTTCTCTTCGGCGACGGTCACGAAGTAACGCAGTTGGCGCAGATCGGGCATCGGGGGCAGATTCATTGATACATTTTACGACCTAATAGAGCATGAATAATATATTGGACATTCCTCTCTCTGCACTCCATTCTTGCCCCACGCGCCGCCCGGACTAGACTGGAAAACTGCGCCCCAACCTGCGCGAGGCCGGTACGCCGCGTATGGACCACGAGCACGGCGGCGCATGACAAAACAACTGGATGGAGTTCCCATGCCGTACAACCGTCGTTCGAAGAACATCACGCAAGGCGTCGCGCGTTCGCCGAACCGCTCGATGTATTACGCGCTCGGCTACCAGAAGGCAGACTTCGACAAGCCGATGATCGGCATCGCCAACGGCCACTCGACCATCACGCCGTGCAACGCGGGCCTGCAACGACTCGCCGACGCCGCCGTCGAAGCCGTCAAGCGCAGCGATGCGAATCCGCAGACCTTCGGTACGCCGACCATTTCGGACGGCATGTCGATGGGCACGGAGGGCATGAAGTACTCGCTCGTGTCGCGCGAAGTGATCGCCGACTGCATCGAGACCTGCGTGCAGGGGCAATGGATGGACGGCGTCGTCGTGATCGGCGGCTGCGACAAGAACATGCCGGGCGGCATGATCGGCCTCGCGCGAATGAACGTGCCAGGCATCTACGTGTACGGCGGGACCATCAAGCCGGGCAACTGGAAAGGCACCGACCTGACTATCGTGTCGTCGTTCGAGGCAGTGGGCGAATTCACGGCGGGCCGCATGTCGCAAGAAGACTTCGAAGGGGTCGAACAGAACGCCTGCCCGAGCACGGGCTCGTGCGGCGGCATGTACACGGCCAACACGATGAGCTCGTCGTTCGAAGCGCTCGGTATGTCGCTGCTGTACTCGTCGACAATGGCGAACCCGGATCAGGAGAAAGTGGATTCGGCGGCCGAGTCGGCGCGCGTGCTGGTCGAAGCCGTCAAGCAGGATCTCAAGCCGCGCGACATCATTACGAAGAAGTCGATCGAAAACGCCGTTGCGCTGATCATGGCGACGGGCGGCTCGACGAACGCCGTGCTGCACTATCTGGCCATTGCGCACGCGGCGGAAGTGGACTGGTCCATCGAAGATTTCGAGCGCATGCGCAAGAAAGTGCCCGTCATCTGCGATCTCAAGCCGTCGGGCAAGTATGTCGCCACCGATCTGCACAAGGCCGGCGGCATCCCGCAGGTGCTGAAGCTGCTGCTCGATGCAGGCCTGCTGCACGGCGACTGCATCACGATCACGGGCAAGACGATCGCCGAAGAGCTGAAGGACGTGCCAGCCAAACCGCGCGCGGACCAGAAGGTGATCTATCCGATCGACAAGGCGCTTTACAGCGAAGGCCATCTCGCGATTCTCAAGGGCAACCTCGCGGAAGACGGCGCGGTCGCGAAGATCACCGGGCTGAAGAACCCCGTCATCACAGGGCCCGCACGCGTGTTCGACGACGAGCAAAGTGCGATGGAAGCCATCCTCGCCGACCAGATCAAGGCAGGCGATGTCGTCGTGCTGCGCTATCTCGGCCCGCAAGGCGGCCCCGGCATGCCGGAAATGCTGGCGCCGACCTCGGCGATCATCGGCAAGGGTCTCGGCGAATCGGTCGGTCTTATCACGGATGGGCGCTTCTCGGGCGGCACCTGGGGCATGGTGGTGGGTCACGTCGCGCCGGAAGCGTTCGTCGGCGGCACGATCGCACTCGTGCAGGAAGGCGATTCGATCACCATCGACGCCCACAAGCTGCTGTTGCAACTGAACGTCGACGACGGCGAACTGCAGCGCCGCCGCGCCGCATGGAAGCAGCCCGCGCCGCGCTATACGCGCGGCGTGCTGGCCAAGTTCGCGGCGCTCGCGAAGCCGGCCAACAAGGGCGCCGTCACCGGCTGACGCATCGACGGGAGCGCCGCGTCGCTGACCCGCGCAGCATCGCCATCCGGCAAGAGCATGCGTCGATGGATAAAGGGGCACACGGATCGCCGTGTGCCCCTTTGCTCTTATAATGCGTCCACCACGAGCCGGCCCTGGTCACCGGCGGAGACCACAATGAAATCGAAGTCGTATGCGGCATGCGTGCTGGCAGGCACTTTCGCGTTCACGGGCGCGGCACGCGCGGAACCGGCTCAAGGGCTCGCACTTGCTCAGAAGCAGAACTGCATGAGTTGTCATTCGGTGACGCGGCAATTCATGGGACCGTCGCTCCACGATGTCGCCGCGAAATATGCGTCGCGCAGCGATGCCGTTCATTACCTCACACACAAGATTCTCGAAGGCAGCGCGGGCGTCTGGGGACCCGTGCCGATGCCCGCGAACACCCAGCTCACGGCGGACGAGGCCACCTCGCTCGCAAGCTGGATCCTGACGCTCAAGTAACCGGTTGCGGTTTACTTACCCGTCGCCGAGTTGCCGAGTTCTTCGCGGATCGCCTCGCGAACCCAGCGCAGCATCTCCGTTTCCAGCGCGAGCGCGACTTCGCGCGTGATCTGGTTGACGAGCCAGGTCGTGTGATCTTGGAACGCGTCACGGCACCGTGCTTCAATCAGATTCCTTCCATCCCCATTCAGATACGTCGCGAAACGGCCGCGCAGACGCTCGGCCAACAGGTCGGCGTCGTAGTCAGTCGTGGCGGCCGGGGTACTCGCGTGGTGCGCCTGAGCCTGCGCCAGGTCCGCAACGGGCGGCGGGACATAGCGCTCAGCCGTTGAGCCCGACGTGAATTCCGCTTCGCCCGGCACGAACTGCGCGGGCTCGCGCGCCAGCGCCTGCGGCGCTTCGCGCTCGGGCTGCAGCGCACGGCCGCTCAGCACTTCGGGAGACTCGTAGACGGAATCCAGCAGGGGCACGTCGTCATCGTCGGCGGGCGGCGCTGCCGCTTCCACTCGCGGCGAAGGCGATGGATGCGGAGCGGATTCGTGCGGCGCGTCGTACTCGTCGCGAGCCGCTTCCTGTGCCGCTTCATCTGCCGCTTCATCTGCCGCTTCATGGGCACTGGCACCGTCATGCGTCGCCCGATGCTTGCGCGCATGCGAACCCGCATGCTCATGCGAGCCGCTGCGCTTGGGGCGCTTTGTCTTTGCGTGCGGGTCGTGACCCGTCTCCATCACGTCGGTCAGAAGAGGGATGTCTTGGTCGGAAGGATCGGAGGATTGGGACACGAAAACTCTCCCTTTAAAGATCGGACGCGCCGGATCTGCGCCTATCGGACAAGAATGCGGGACAAGACCGCGCACCGAGCGGACAGGAACCGGTCAGGCGCCCTGCTTGTAATTGTTCAAAGCATAGCCGCGATCGCGATAGAAGCGATAGCGGTCGCGTCCCGCAGCCAGTTCGTCGGGCGCGTTGCCGACGATTTCCAGCAGGCGCTCGAAGCGCGCGAACTGCGGCGGCACGGTCGCGCCCAGATTCAACAGTATCTGATGATGCGGCGCCTCGTCGAGCGACGACGCGAGCACGATGGGCGTTTGCGCCGCGAGCGGACTCGTCGCGAGGCAGTGCGGGATGAAATCCAGTGCGGAGAAGGTCCACAACTGCTCGTCAAACGCGCGCAGACGCGGCGGCTCGGCTAGCACGACGAGCGGCTGGCCGGCCTGATACGCCTTGCGCACGAGACGGCATGCATACAGCAACGAATCGCCGACGTTCGAATGAAAGTCGATTCGGGTCATCGGCGATCCCGGTTTACTGCCTGGCGTACGATCGAACTGCGACGCGTCATTGTGCGGCGCGGTCGATCAGGAACTGCGCGAGCAGCGGCACGGGACGGCCCGTCGCGCCCTTTGCCGCGCCGCTCTTCCACGCGGTACCCGCGATGTCGAGGTGGGCCCACGGATACGCTTCTGTGAAGCGCGACAGGAAGCACGCCGCCGTCACGCTACCCGCCGGACGGCCGCCGATGTTCGCGATGTCCGCGAAATTCGACTTGAGCTGATCCTGATATTCGTCGTCGAGGGGCAGACGCCATGCAGGGTCGGACGCTTCCTTCGAAGCGTCGAGCAGTTCGCCCGCGAGCGCGTCGTCCTTCGAGAACAGGCCACTGTTGTGGTGGCCGAGCGCGATGATACAGGCGCCCGTCAGCGTGGCGATGTCGATCACGGCGGCCGGCTTGAAGCGCTCCGCGTAGGTGAGCGCATCGCATAGGATCAGGCGCCCTTCCGCGTCCGTGTTCAACACTTCGATCGTCAGGCCTTTCATGCTGGTGACGATGTCGCCCGGTTTGGTCGCGTTGCCGGCCGGCATGTTTTCGCAGGTCGGAATAATGCCGACCACGTTAAGCTTCAGGCCCATTTCGGCGACCGCGCGCAGCGTGCCGAGCACCGAGCCCGCGCCGCACATGTCGTACTTCATCTCGTCCATGCTGTCGCCGGGTTTCAGCGAAATGCCGCCCGTGTCGAACGTGATGCCTTTGCCGACCAGCACGACGGGCGCAGCCTTCGCGGCACCGCCCTGATACTGGAGGACGATGAACTGCGGCGGCTCGACGGAACCCTGCGTGACCGCCAGGAACGAGCCCATCTTCAGCGCTTCGATCTGCTTCTGGCCAAGCACCTCGACCTTCAGCTTCCAGTCCTTCGCGAGCTTCTTCGCGGTGTTGCCCAGATAGGTGGGCGTGCAGACGTTGCCCGGCAGATTGCCCAGATCTTTCGTGAGATCCATTCCGTTCGCGAGCGCGACGCCCTGCTTGACGGCGACCTTCGCGAGTTTTTCGTCCGCGGCGTCGACACTGAACACGATGCGCTTGAGCGCACGCGTGCTGGTGTCGGGCTTGCTCTTCATCTGTGTAAACTTGTAGGTCAGCTCGCGCAGCGCGAGGATCGCAGCGCGCACGGCCCAGTCCGACGAACGCTCCTTGACGGGCGCTTGCACCAGCGTGAAGGTGACCTGTGCGACCTTGGTCCCGAGAATGGCGCGCCACGCGGCGCGCACGGCGTCGCCGTAGACCTTCTGTGTGAACGCATCCTGCTTGCCAAGACCGACGAGCAGCACGCGCGATGCGCCGATGCCTTGCACTTCATGCAGGAACACCGTGCTCCCCGTCTTCCCGTCCATGTCGCCCGCCTTGATGATGCGCGTGAGCAGTCCCTTGGTGGCAGCGTCGATTTCCAGCGCCGCGCCCGACAGCGTCTGCGACTCGAAGACGCCGATCACGATGCAATCCGATTTGCCGGTAAGGAACCCGTTGGTCGAGCCTTTGCTCCAATCACAGGCTTTTATGCTAAAGTCCATCGCGCTTGTCCTCGGATGAAATCTGGGCTTAGGATGAAAGCCGCAATTATCCGCTATTTTTCCCGCGGCGGCTGCACGAAAGGCGTGAGGGGCCCCAACCCCGCCGTCTACGGAAGCGCGCCCTCTGCTCATCAACCATGATTTTTGAACGCTCTCTCCAGCGCGAACTGGCGTACACGGCTGGTGCCGTGTTCATGGTTTTGCTCACGCTGGTTCTGACGACGATGATGATCCGCATCGTCGGCTTCGCGGCGTCCGGTGAAATCGACCCGCGCGACGTGCTCGTCCTGATCGGCCTCACGGTCATCGGCTATCTCGCGATCATGCTGGTCGCGACGCTGTTCGTGTCGATCCTGTTCGTGCTCACCCGCTGGTACAAAGATTCCGAAATGGTCGTGTGGCTCGCCTCGGGCGTGAGCCTCGCGCGCTTCATCAGGCCGATCGGCGTGTTCGCGACGCCCATCATCATTCTGATCGCCTTCTTCGTGTTCGTCGGCTGGCCGTGGTCGAACCAGCAGAGCAAGCTGATCCGCGCGCGCTTCCAGCAACGCGACGAGGTCTCGCTGCTCGCGCCGGGCCAGTTCCGCGAATCGGCCGCGAGCCATCGCGTGTTCTTCATCGAGAAGATGTCGCCCGATCAGGGCCACGTCGAGAACGTGTTCGTCACGAGCACGGAGAACGGCAAGGTCAACGTGGTCGTGTCGAAGAACGGCCATACGGAAACGCACAAGAACGGCGACCGCTTCGTGGTGCTCGAAAACGGCCGCCGCTATGACGGCGAGCCGGGCCATCCCGACTTCCGCATCATGGAGTTCGAGCGCTACGGCGTGAAGATCCAGAGCCAGCCGGTGGTCAGCACGCCGACCACGACGGGCACACCGACGCTCGACCTGTTCCGCGACCCGACCCGCCAGAATCTCGCCGAATTCGCGTGGCGCGCGGGCCTGCCCCTGATCGCGATCAATCTGATGCTGCTCGCGATTCCCCTCGCGCACCAGAATCCGCGCCGCAGCCGCACCATCAATCTCGTGATGGCCGTGCTGATCTATCTGACCTATTCGAACCTGCTGAACGTCGTGCAGTCGTGGATCGAGCAAGGCAAGATGTCTTTCGGCGTCGGCCTCGTGGGACTGCATATTCTCGTTGCGCTGATCGTCGTGTTCATTTTCTGGCTGCGGGTGCGCAACCGGCCGCTCTTCACGCGAGCCATGTTCAGCCGCCCGGCTGACCGCTCGACGCAGGGGGCGTGACCGATGCGCATCTATGAAAAGTATTTCGCGCGTCAGGTCTACCTCACGTTCGTCTTCATCCTGTTCGCGTTCTCAGGTCTGTTCTTCTTCTTCGATCTGATCAACGAACTGAACTCGGTCGGCCACGGCAACTACAAGTTCCAGTACGCGGTGCTGCGCGTCGCGTTGCAAACGCCGTCGCGCTTCTACGAAATCATTCCCGTCGCCGCGCTGATCAGCGCGATCTACGTGTTCGCGCAAATGGCGGCGAATTCCGAGTACACGATTTTCCGCGTGTCCGGTCTCGCGACGAATCAGGCGCTGCGTTCGCTGCTGAAGATCGGCATTCCGCTCGTGTTCCTCACGTATCTGATCGGCGAAGTCGTGGGACCGTACACGGACCAGTTGTCGGAGCGGGTGCGTCTCGAGGCGCTGGGCTCATCGGTGTCGAGCAACTTCGAGTCGGGCGTCTGGGTGAAAGACACGCTGACGGCGCGCGCCGACGGCGAGCAGGTGACGCGCTTCGTGAACGTCGGACAGCTGCAGCCCGACGCGACGATCTCGAACGTGCGCATCTACGAATTCGATTCGAAGTTCCGTCTGTCGAACGTGCGCATCGCGAAGTCGGGCAAGTATCAGCCGCCCGGCCACTGGCTGCTGACGGACGTCACGGACACGCAACTGATCGACGTCGCGCAGGACGCCAGCAAACCCGCCGATGCGCTGAATCCCGTGTATCGCGCGAAGCAGGCGGCGTTGCCTGAATACTCGCTTCGCTCGGAACTGACGCCGCAGATCCTGTCGGTGCTGCTGGTCGCGCCGGAACGGATGTCGATGTTCAATCTGTTCCGCTATATCCAGCATCTGACCGAGAACCACCAGGACACGCAGCGCTATGAGATCGCGCTGTGGCGCAAGCTGCTGTATCCATTCGCGGTGTTCGTGATGCTGGTGCTGTCGCTGCCGTTCGCGTATCTGCATACGCGCGCCGGCGTGGTCGGTGTGAAGGTGTTCGGCGGGATCATGCTGGGCATGAGCTTTCAGCTGTTCAACACGCTGTTCTCGCATATCGGTAATCTGAATACGTGGCCTGCACCGTTGACGGCTGCGACGCCGGCGTTGATCTATCTCGTGCTCGGGTTGGTCGGGCTGAAGTGGGTCGACCGGCACTAGCCTGTTCTTTTTTGCGGGGCGATCGAATGATGGGACCTCATGGAATCGTGCTGTTCGCGCATGGAGCCCGCGACGTTCGCTGGGCTGAGCCCTTCGAACGCCTCGCCGCGCGTTTGCGTGAGCTGCGCGGGGCATCGGCCGGCACCGTCTCCCTTGCGTTTCTCGAACTCATGACGCCGGATTTGCCCGCCGCTGTAGCGGCGCAAGTCGCCGATGGCGCGTCTGTTATTACCGTCGTGCCGGTTTTCTTCGGACAAGGCGGGCATATCCGGCGTGATTTGCCTGTCATTCTCGATCAGTGCCGGGCGGCACATCCCTCCGTCGAGATCCGGTGTTCGACTGCTGTCGGCGAAGATGCCGATGTGATCGAGGCGATCGCGGGTTATTGCCTGCGGCAGGCATTCTGATTTCGCTGCCGTCGGTTTGCGTTTTCGTCGCTGGCATCCACGCTATGCCTTCGCAAAAGAATGCCGCTCACACCGTTAGCTCCTGCATCTGCATCGTTCATCGCAGCGCGTCGAATACGATTCGCGCCGCCTCGTCGACGATTGCGTCCTGTGGCGGCGTTTCCTTCGGCGTCACGCCCGTGAAGTAGATCGCGACGACCAACGGCGCCGACGAGGGCGGATATACCACGGCGACGTCGTTAGCCGTGCCGTAGTCTCCACTGCCCGTGTTGTCCGCGACCAACCATCCGGCCGCAGGCACGGCCGCGCGGATGCGCGTGGCACCCGTCGTATTGCCCAGCATCCACGCCTTCAACTGCTCGCGCTC
The DNA here is from genome assembly GCF_000020045.1 of Paraburkholderia phymatum STM815. Classification (GTDB taxonomy): domain Bacteria; phylum Pseudomonadota; class Gammaproteobacteria; order Burkholderiales; family Burkholderiaceae; genus Paraburkholderia; species Paraburkholderia phymatum. The sequence continues at coordinate 2,501,933 of NC_010622.1, forward strand.
GCGCGCACCCAGCACGTCGTCTGCGAGCAGCAGTTTCTGCACATCGAGCAGCATCGCGCGCGGCGACGTGGTGTCACGCATGTCCCCGGGCACCGATGCGTTCACTTCGGGTTCGTTGCGAACGAGGTCGAACCAGGTGTCGCCGATCGATAACGCAAACTGGTTCAGCACCTCCGGCCCGCCAAGCGACGTCAGCAACAGATTGGCCGCGGTGTTGTCGCTATGCTGGAGCGCCGCTGCACTCAACTCCCCTACCGTCATTCCCTCGCCGCCTGCGTGCCGCTTCGTGACGGGCGAATGAGCGACGACCTGAGCGTCGCCGTAGCGGATGCGCTCTTCGAGCAAGCCGCGTTCGGCCATGCTGCGCTTCAGGATCAATGCGACGGCGAGCAGCTTGAAAGTACTGCACATCGGAAAGCGTTCCGACTCCCGGTAGCCGACATAGGAACCGTCAGCCGTTCTGAGCGCCGCGACGCCGAGCCGGCCGCCACTCGATGCCTCCAGTTGTTCGAAGCGCTCACGCGCAGCAAGATTGATCGATACGGAGGAAGCCGGCTGCGCACGTACGCCGATCATGGGACCAGCCGCAAGCGCAATCAGCAGTGAACGACGCAGAGAAGAAAAAGACATGAGCGAAGACTGAATGCAAAGCGAAGGGAAAGCATTATCGCAATGCACATGCCCGCCCGCGACGATCGAGTAAAGACAATCGGCCGCATTCACTCGCGCGAATGCGGCCGGTCAAAGAGACAATGCGACGCTCAGGCGACTCGTAACGCAGCCGCGTCCTGTTCGGCGTCGCCGCGCGACTGCACAGCCGCCACACGCTCTGCGAACGCCTCGCCGATCATCAGCAGCGAAGGTTGCGACGCATCGAGCCACAGTTGCGCATCGCCCGCTGCAAGACCATCGAGCGTCAGCGTCAGCATGCGCTCACGCGGCGTCGAACACGCTTCGACGATCGCCACAGGCGTCGAACCGGCGCGGCCCGCGTCGATCAACTGCTGTGCGATCTCGGGCGCGCTGTCGCGGCCCATGTAGAACACGAGCGAATCGGCGTTCACCTGCTCGCGAATCTGAGCGGAATCCGGCGCGCGGCTGTGAGTGGCGAACGCGACGCTGCGCGACACGCCGCGCAGCGTCAGCGAGCGGCGCAACGAAGCCGCGCTCGCCAGCGCCGCCGTGATGCCCGGCACGACTTCGTAGTCGATACCCGCCGCCTCGAGCGCGCGCATTTCCTCGTCGGCGCGGCCGAACAGCATCGGATCGCCACCCTTCAACCGCACGACGACATCATGCTCGCGCGCGGCATCGACGATCTGCTTGTTGATAAAGTGCTGCGCCGTCGAGCGCTTGCCGCAGCGCTTGCCTACCGCGATCTTGCGCGCATGCAGCGCATAGTCGAGCATGGCCGGCTCGACGAGCGCATCGTGCAGCACGACATCGGCGCGTTCCAGCAGCCGCGCACCGCGAACCGTGATCAGGTCCGCCGCACCCGGCCCCGCGCCGATCAGATACACCTTACCCATTTGCTGGCTCCGTTCCACTGCGAACTTCAAATGCTTCAGGCGAAAACCGAACGGATCATGCCCGCCGCAACCGTGTGATGGGTCGCTTCGTCGATCAGCACAAAGGCGCCCGTGCCCGGATGCGCGTCGTACTCGTCCGCGACGATCGGCTTTTGCAGCGTCAGCGACACGCGGCCGATATCGTTCATCGCCAGTTCGTGGCGGTCCGTCGCGTGCGACAACGTGTGCACGTCCAGTACCTGCTGGATACCGCCGACACGCGCAAACACCGTGTTCGTGGTCTGCTTCAGCAGATACTTGCGAGCCGTCGACAGCGGCGTCTCGTCGAACCAGCACAGGTCCGCTTCGAGCTTTTTGGCCGGCTGCACAGGGTCGGAAGCGAGCACGAACGTATCGCCGCGCGACACATCGACGTCTTCCGCGAGACGGAGCGTGACCGTCTGGCCCGCGAACGCGCGGTCCACTTGCGCCGTGCCGCCCGGCACGGGCGCGATGATCTCAGCGACGGTCGCCGTGCGGTTTGCCGGCAGCACGACGATCGAATCGCCGAGCTTCACTTCGCCCGATTCGATGCGGCCCATGTAGCCGCGGAAATCGTCGGCCTGGCTGCCGTCCTGGCGCGCGACCCATTGCACCGGGAAACGCAGCGCTTCATGCGTCGCTGTATCGACGGGCAGTGCCTCCAGCACGTCGAGCAGCGGCTCGCCCGCATACCACGGCATGCGTTCGCTCGCCGTCACGATGTTGTCGCCCTTCAGGGCCGACACGGGCACGAAGCGCACATCGCTCAAACCGAGTTGGCGTGCCAGCGCGACATACGCATCGCGAATCTCGTTGAAGCGTGCTTCGCTGTACTCGACGAGATCCATCTTGTTGATCGCGACGATCACGTGCTGCAAGCCGAGCAGCTTCACGATCGCGCTGTGGCGCTTGGTTTGCGGCAGCAGTTGCGCTTCGTCGTTCTCGAACGTGACGCGCGTCGCGTCGACAAGAATGATGGCCGCGTGCGCCGTCGACGCGCCCGTTACCATATTGCGCGTGTACTGCTCGTGGCCCGGCGTGTCGGCGATGATGAACTTGCGCCTGGCCGTCGCGAAGTAGCGATACGCGACATCGATCGTGATGCCCTGCTCGCGCTCGGCTTCGAGGCCGTCCGTGAGCAGCGACAGGTCGATTTCGTCGCCGACCGTGCGCTTGTTCTTCGCGCGCGACAGCGCCGACAGCTGATCCGACAGCACGGCCTTGCTGTCGTACAGCAGCCTGCCGATCAGCGTGCTCTTGCCGTCGTCGACGCTGCCTGCCGTGATGAAACGAAGCACGCCGAGGTCTTCAGGTTGATGCGCGGGTTGCTCAATGCGGCTCATGTTGACTCTTTCCTCTGCGTGCTCTTTAGAAATAACCTTGCTTCTTGCGCTGTTCCATCGCTGCTTCCGACGTCTGGTCGTCCATGCGCGTCGCGCCACGTTCCGTGATTTCCGTCACGGCCGTTTCGGCGATGATCTTTTCGACATCGTCCGCATCGCTTTCAACCGGGCACGTGCAACTGATATCGCCCACCGTGCGGAAGCGCACCAGCGCCTGTTCGCTCGACTCGCCTTCGCGGATCGGCGTGAGCGGCGTCACGGGCACGAGCAGGCCGTTGCGGCGTACGATCTCGCGCTTGTGCGCGTAGTAGATGGACGGCAGTTCGAGGTTCTCGCGGGCGATGTATTGCCACACATCGAGTTCCGTCCAGTTCGAGATCGGGAACACGCGCAGATGCTCGCCCTGATGCAGACGCGCGTTATAGAGGCTCCACAGTTCCGGGCGCTGCGCCTTTGGATCCCACTGGCCGAACTCGTCGCGGAACGAAAAGATGCGCTCTTTCGCGCGCGCCTTTTCTTCGTCGCGGCGCGCACCGCCGATCATCGCCGTGTAGCCGTATTGCTCGATAGTTTCGAGCAGCGTGACGGCTTGCGCCGCGTTGCGCGAGTCCGTTTCGCGACGCAGACGCACGGTGCCGCGCTTGATCGAATCTTCGACGTGACCGACCACCAGTTGCGCACCGATCTCTTGCGCGCGGCGATCGCGGAAGTCGATCACTTCATCGTAGTTGTGACCCGTGTCGATGTGCACGAGCGGGAACGGCAGCTGCGTCTTGCGGTTCGCGCCGAGGCCGAATGCCTTCAACGCGAGCGCCAGCACGACGACGGAGTCCTTGCCGCCCGAAAACAGCAGCGCGGGCTTGCTGCATTCGGCGACGAGTTCGCGCAGGATGTGAATCGACTCGGCCTCAAGCCAGTCGAGGTGATCCATCCGGTTCGCCGTCACGGACAGCGGTGCGTTGAGATTCGAATCGAGCGTCGTGCTCATGTTTGGGTCCTTCGTTGGTTCGTGTCGCATGGTCGGGCTCTCACCCGATGCATGCGACACGTAAAGATTCAATCGAAATCTGCGTCGTCGGCGTGGGGATGCACATCAGGCCGAGGCGTTCTCGCCGATCACCGTCACCGGGATCGTCGTAATGTGCAAACCGCATTCCTTCGTGTCGCGCGATTCCCACCACCAGCGCCCTGCCCGGCTGTCTTCGCCAGGGCGCACGGCCCGCGTGCACGGCTCGCAGCCGATGCTCGGATAGCCGCGTGCATGCAGCGGATTCACGGGCACGTCGAACGCCTTCAGGTAAGCCCATACGTCGGCTTCCGTCCAGTCGGCGAGCGGGTTGTACTTCGCGATGTTGCGCGCGCCGTCGTGCTCTTCCTCGTGCAGTTCCGCACGCGTCACCGACTGCTCGCGACGCTGACCGGTGACCCATGCGCCGACGTCGGCAAGCGCGCGGTTCAGCGGCTCGACCTTGCGGATTTCGCAGCACCGCTTGCGCAGGTCGATGCTTTCGTAGAACGCATTCAAGCCATGCTGCGCGACGTATTCGTCGACCGCGGCCGCTTGCGGATGAAACTGTTCGATGTCGTATCCATAGCGTTCGCGCACGCGCTCGATCATACCGAGCGTTTCCGCATGAAGGCGACCCGTATTAAGGGAGAAGATGCCAATCTTGACGCCGCGGGACAGAATTGCGTGCGTCAGCAGCATGTCTTCGGCTGCGAGGCTGCTGGCGAACTTGACCGCCTCGTGACGCTGGCCGATCGTATCGAGCAGCGCGTCGAGACGCTCGATCTTCGCCTGAAGCTCGGGCGTGAGAGCGGCAGCGTCCGTCATGCCGTGGCCTTTTGCGCAGCAGCGGCCGCTTCGCGCCGACGGAACAGCGGCGACGGATCGTCGAACGCACCCTGGTATTGCACGGTGAATTCGGTGAATGCCTTCAGCGCGTCGTTGAGATCCTTGTCCGCACGCAGCGCGTACGCGTTGAAACCACAACGCTCGTAGAAGCGGATCTGGTCGCGCAGCACGTCGCCGATCGCGCGAATCTCGCCCTTGTAGCCATAGCGTTCGCGCAACAGGCGCGCCGTGCTGTAGCCGCGGCCGTCGCGGAATACGGGGAAGTCGACTGCGATCAGCGCGAGCTTGTCGAAGTCGGCGACGATGTCGACGGGTTCGCTGTCCGGCGCGAGCCACACGCCGATTTCCTGCACGCCGCGCGAGGCCGTCAGTTCGTCCCGCGAGGCTTGCCACAATGCGAGGGGAACAATGATCTTGCCGGCAGGCAAGGCGCTCACTTCGGGCAGCGCGCCGTCTGCGGCTGCGCGCACAACCGTGAAGTCGTCGTTGACGATTGCGCGGTCCTTGATAATCGATGCCATCTGTTTGATCCCTTGCCGTTACGCGTGAGCCGGTTGACGCGATGCGTACACGCGTTCCTTGAACGGTGCGATGCCGATGCGGTTGTACGTGTCGATGAAGCGTTCGCCGTCGATGCGGTGCTCGACGAACGTGTCGATCACCTTCGACACCACGTCCGGCATTTCTTCCGCCGAGAACGACGGGCCGATCACACGGCCGAGCTTCGCGCCGTCCACGCCCGTGCCCTGCTCGCCGCCGAGCGACACCTGATACCACTCGGAGCCGTCCTTGTCGACGCCCAGCACGCCGATGTTGCCGACGTGGTGGTGGCCGCACGAGTTCATGCAGCCCGAGATGTTCAGCGACAGGTCGCCAAGGTCGTGCACGAAGTCCGCGTTGTCGAAGCGCTCCTGGATGGCTTGCGCAATGGGGATCGACTTCGCATTCGCGAGCGAGCAGAAATCGCCGCCCGGGCACGCGATGATGTCGGTCAACAGGCCGATGTTGGGCGTTGCGAAACCCTGCGCCTTCGCCTGCTCCCACAGCGCGTACAGGTCGCGCTTCTTGACGTTCGCGAGAATCAGATTCTGTTCGTGCGACACGCGGATCTCGCCGAGCGAATACTGGTCCGCCCAGTCGGCGACGGCTTCCATCTGCGTGTCCGTTGCATCGCCCGGCGCGATGTCGCGCGGCTTCAGCGAGATCGTCACCGACGCATAGCCCGACACGCGATGCGGGCGCACATTGCGCTCGACCCAGCGCGCGAACGGCCTGCTTTCGAGCAGATGCTTTTCGAACGAAGCATCCGTGTCCGGCAGCTTTTCATACACGGGCGGCGCAAAGTATTGCTCCACGCGCGCAACTTCGGCTTCCGTCAGCGTCGACGGGCCGTCCTTCAGATGCTGCCATTCCTCTTCGACCTGCTGCGCGAACTTCTCGGGCGACAGCGCCTTCACGAGAATCTTGATGCGCGCCTTGTACAGGTTGTCGCGGCGGCCATAGCGGTTGTACACGCGCAGCACGGCTTCGCAATAGGTCAGCAGATGCTGCCACGGCAGGTCTTGCTTGATGATCGCGCCGATGATCGGCGTACGGCCGAGACCGCCGCCCGCCAGAATGCTCGCGACGACTTCGCCCGCTGCGTTCTTCTTCAGATAGACGCCGAGGTCGTGGATCTGCACGGCCGCGCGGTCTTCCTTCGTGCCGGACACGGCAATCTTGAACTTGCGCGGCAGCCATGCGAACTCGGGGTGGAACGTCGACCATTGGCGCAAGATTTCCGCCCACGGACGCGGATCGACGATTTCGTCGGGCGCGACGCCCGCGAACTGATCGGCCGTGATGTTGCGGATGCAGTTACCCGACGTCTGGATGCCGTGCATCTGGACGGACGCGAGCTTGCGCAGGATTTCAGGCGTGTCCTCGAGCTGGATCCAGTTGTACTGGATATTGGAGCGCGTCGAGAAATGGCCGTAGCCACGGTCGTGCTCGCGCGCAATGGTCGCAAGCATGCGCAGTTGATCGCTGCGCAGGTTGCCGTACGGAATCGCGATGCGGTGCATGTACGCGTGGCGCTGCATGTACAGGCCATTCTGCAGACGCAGCGGACGGAACTCTTCTTCGCTCAATTCGCCCGACAGGCGGCGACGAACCTGGTCGGCGTACTGCGCGACGCGTTCATCGACGATGGTCTGGTCGTACTGATCGTATTGGTACATTCGGTGACCCCAGGGTTTGTGTTCGTCTCACACGACGTGGCGTTCCGGTTACGCCACGCCTCGGATTCTTCTAGCCAGTCAGCTTTGAGTGCGCTGGCAGCATGCCGTTTAGACGCATCTCTTATTTGCTAATGACAAAAACAGATATCCATATTGGAAAAACTGGACAAATCGTAATAAACTCGCCTTATATTTCAAACGACTAAAAAATTCTTTTGATATGCGGCGAGGTTATATATGAACCTGCATCAGTTCCGCTTCGTGCGCGAGGCCGTGCGACAGAATTTCAACCTGACCGAGGCCGCGAAAGCGCTGTATACAAGCCAGCCTGGCGTCTCCAAGGCGATCATCGAGCTGGAAGACGAGCTGGGCGTCGAAATCTTCACACGGCACGGCAAGCGCGTGCGCTCCCTGACGGAGCCGGGGCGGATCATTCTGGCGTCCGTCGAACGGATCCTGCAGGAAGTGGAGAGCCTCAAGCGGGTCGGTAAAGATTACGCGGCGCAGGACCAGGGCAATCTGGTGATCGCTGCAACCCACACGCAGGCGCGCTATTCGCTGCCCGCCGCGATCGCCGAGTTCAAGAAGCGCTTTCCCAAGGTGCATCTGTCGATTCTGCAAGGCAGCCCGACCCAGGTCGCCGAACTGGTGTTGCACGATCAGGCGGACGTGGCGATCGCGACGGAAGCGATCTCGACCTATAAGGAACTGGTGTCGTTGCCGTGCTTCACCTGGCACCATCTGGCCGTGATGCCCGCCGATCACCCCTTGCTGGAGCGCAAACAGCTGTCGCTCGACGATCTGACCCAATACCCGCTGATTACTTACGATAACGCGTTCGCCGGCCGCACCAAGATCAATGACGCGTTCCGCCTGCGCGGGCTGCATCCCGACATCGTGCTCGAAGCGATTGACGCGGACGTGATCAAGACCTACGTGGAACTGGGGCTGGGCGTCGGCATCATGGCCGACATCGCGTTCAACGCCGAGCGCGACCGCCATCTGCGCGCGATGCCCGTCGGGCACCTGTTCGGCAGCAACGTGACACGCGTCGCGCTCAAGCATGGCGCGTATCTGCGCAGCTATGTGTATACGCTCGTCGAACTGCTGTCGCCGAACCTGAACCGTCGATTGATCGAGCAGGCGCTCAAGGGCGAGCACGAAACGTATGAGCTTTGAGTTTTTTGATTCGCTATAACAACAGCCACCACCGCTGCGTCGGCCGAACTGCTCTAGCCGAACCGCTTTGGCCAAACCGTTACCGCCAGGAGATCGATCGCATGTCGTCGCACCCCAAGAAGAACAAACTGAGCAGCACCTTGCGCCGCTTCACGCGCGCCGCCGCGATCGGCGCGCTGTTCGGCGCCGCCGCCGCGCACGCGGACATCAAGGTCGGCATCGACCTGTCGAGCACGGGGCCCGCCGCCGCAATCGGCATCACGAGCAAGAACGCGATGCTGATGTGGCCGAAGACGATTGCCGGACGGCCGGCGCAATACATCGTGCTCGACGACGGCTCCGATCCGGGCGCGGCCGTGCGCAACATCCGCAAGCTGATCAACGAAGATCATGTCGACGTGGTCGTCGGCCCGAACATCACGCCCGCAGCGCTCGCCGCGCTCGATCCCGTCGCCGAAAGCCAGACGCCGATGATCACGCTGATCGGCTCCGCAAGCGTGGTCGAGCCGCAGGAAGGCAAGAAGATCTGGGCGTTCAAGATGGCGCAGACGGACAGCGCGATGGCCGACGTGATGACGCGCTACATGTCGAACCACAACGTGAAGACGGTCGGCTTCATCGGCTTCGCGGACAGCTATGGCGACAGCTGGCTCAACGAGTTCACGAAGTTCGCGGCGCTGCGCCACATTCAGGTGATCGCGACCGAGCGCTTCAATCGCACGGACGCGAGCGTCACGGGCCAGATACTCAAGCTGATGGCGGCGAAGCCCGATGCGGTGCTGATCGCGGGTGCGGGCACGCCAACCGTGCTGCCGCAGCGCACGCTCGTCGAGCGCGGCTATAAAGGCGCGATCTATCAGACGCACGGCATCGCAACGCCGGAGTTCATCAAGCTCGGCGGCAAGGATGTCGAAGGCACGCTGTTTCCGACGCAGCCCGTCGTCGTCGCACGCACGCTGCCCGCCGATCATCCCGCGAAGAAGGCCGCGCTGGCTTTCGTCGACGCGTATGAAAAGCAATATGGACCCAACACGGTCACGCAGTTCGCGGGCGATGCCGCAGGCGTCTATCCGCGTCTGCAGGATGCCGTTGCGCGCGCGTTGAAGACGGCGCAGCCGGGCACGCCGGAGTTTCGCGCGGCGCTGCGCACAGAGCTCGAGCATGCCCATGAACTCGTGGTGCCGAACGGCGTCGTGAATACGAGCGCGAAGGACCACGTCGGCCTCGACCAGCGGGCGAGCGTAATGGGCGTCATCAAGGGCGGGAAGTTCACTTACCTCAGCCAGTGAGCGCTGCCCGTCCGGTCTGGCAAGGGGCGCGGTCTGCCGCCCCAGTTCTCACGACAGAAACGCCACCGCCTCGTCGATCACGTTGCGCCAGTCGCCCATCAACGTCTGGCGCAGCAGCTTGACATGCTCCATCCACGGCGAGCGGTCGCCTTCCACGCCCCAGCGCCATTCGCTCGTCAGATTCAGCGGCACGACGGTCAGCTTGCCGAGCATCGCGCTCAGGTTCGCGACGCTCGAGTCGACGGCGACGACGGCGTCCATCTGCTCGATGCACGCGGCCGTTTCTGCGAACGTCCTGATACCCGGCTCGTACACGCTGATGTTGCCCGACGGCATCCCCGCGAAGCGCTGCGCAGCAGGATGATGCAGGCTCACGAAATGCCGCTTCGCTGCCACGGACGGGTGAGTCACGAGATGATTCACTTCCGTCAGCGGCAAACTGCGCCGGATCGCCGAACAGCGCATCACCGCGCCAACTTCATGCGCATGCCGCTGATTGCAGTCCCAGAAAATGCCGATCAGCGATTTGCCCGGCTGCGCCGCGCGCAGATCCCGCGCCCATGCGGCAGCCGTCTCGCGCTCGCCCTCGGGCGCGCGCAGATACGCCGGGAAGAACGGCGACGGCAGCGACGCCTGCTGCGCGGCCAGCAACGGCAGATGCAGCAGCGTTGCGTACAGATCGGGCGCGAACGCGCGTACCTCGTTCGCCAGGGCGTCCGGCAACGGCTCGTCACGTCGCAACGGACGCGGTGCGCTCACGACTCGGCAGCCGGGCAGCGACGCCTGCAATAGCGGATGCAGATGAACATCGCAGGTGAGCATCAACTCGGCGCCCGCCGCGCGCCACTGCGATACGCCTGCGAACAGCAGACACTGATCGCCGAAACCCAACTGATGTGCGATCAGCACGCGCTTGCCGCGCAGATCGCGCTCGCCCGACCACACGGGAATGCCGGCAGGCCGGTAACTGCCCGTGTCGCCGCAATTGCGGGCGAGCCACTGCTCGAAGCCCGCCGGGCGCGACGTGCGCAGCAAGGCCTCGCCGTACAGATGCCCGGCCTTCTGCGCGAACCATTCGCCATCGGCGGCGGCCTGCTGCCACGCGCCGTGCAGCATGGGAATGCCGCGCTCGGTATCGCCGGACATCACGAGGCTCTGGCCGAGGCTCATCCTGTAATAGGCAGGCCGCCACGGCAGCGCGGCATGCTTGCGCCATGTCGCGACGGCATCGAAATGCCGGCCGAGCAGCGTCAGCGCATGCGCGTGCCAGTCCACGAAGTGGAGATCGCGCGGCTCGATCGCGAGCGCACGCTCGGTGTACGGCAGCACTTCGTCGTCGCGCATGTCTTCGAGCAGTGCAACGCAGACGGCGCGCAACCGTTCGATGTCGTCGGGCGCATGGGCAAGCGCATCGAGCGCGTCCTGGAGTGAAGGCATGGCGAGTATCGCTTCGAAGTTCTACACAACGCTGCTGGCGCAGCGCGACATGATGGGAGGGCTGAACGGCCAGTGAACGGCCAATGAGCGGCCAATGAGCGGCCGACGACCGGCGGGCGAGTATACGTCGTAGAATCGTGCAGCGATCTCAAAAACCTCAAGCGCTGCACGGCAGCACCCATCATGCGCACGACCCGAGCCATCCACGCCGTCGAACGGCTGAAGACCCGCAGCGGCAATCCTCGCTTTGCGGCGATCAGTCTGTCGGGCGGACTGTTCTATCTCGTCGACAGATCGAGCGGCGCGGACCAGAAGGTGTCCGATCCGCTGCCGCTCGACGCGTTCGTCAAATTCGTCGACGACTACGGCCCGAAAAAGCCGCGCAAGGCCAGCAAGCTCGACCTGGCATTCGAAGAACAGATCAGACGCAGCAAGCGCTGAATCCGTGCGCGGGCGTCAGCCGTTCTTCACGCGTGAATACACAAGCGTTGCGTGGCTTTCGAAGACGGCATCGATGAAACGCAGACCTGCGACGCCGTCATCGACGGTCGTCAGCAAACGGCTTTCGGGCGGCACGGGTACGCCCGCGTCGATCGCTTCGATCTGCCGCGCCGCGTCCTTGTAAAGCTGCGCGAACGCTTCGAGATACCCTTCGGGATGCCCTGGCGGCACGCGCGTCGCATCTCGCGCGACCGCGCTGTCGACGCGCCCGCGCGTGAGCCGTTGCGTCGCGCCGCCCAACGGCGTGAACAGCAGTTCGTTCGGGTTCTCCTGATCGAACGCGATGCCCGCTTTCGTCCCATGGACACGCAAACGCAGCGCGTTTTCCGCGCCGCTCGCGACCTGGCTCGCCCACAACATGCCGCGCGCGCCGTTCTCATAGCGCAGCATCGCCTGAATATGGTCGTCGACCTGACGGCCCGCGACGAACGTATGCAATTCGGCGGCAATCTCAATGGGCAGCATGCCCGTCGCAAACGCGGCGAGGTGGTAGGCATGCGTGCCGATGTCGCCGAGACACCCCGCGCGCCCTGCCTGCTTCGGATCGGTGCGCCATGCCGCCTGGCGGTTGTCGCCCGCGAGTTCAATCGGCTTCGCGAGCCAGTCCTGCGCATATTCGACCTGCACGACGCGCACCTCGCCGATCTCGCCCGCCTCGACGAGTTCGCGCGCATGGCGCGCCATCGGATAGCCGGAGTAGGTATGCGTCAGAGCAAAGAGCCGCTTCTTGTCGCGCGCGAGTTGCGCGAGCGCTTCGCCCTCTTCGAGCGTCATTGCCAGCGGCTTGTCGCAGATCACGTGGATGCCGGCATTGAGGAATGCCGTCGCCACGGGCGCATGCAAATGGTTGGGCGTGACGATCGACACCGCGTCGATGCCGTCGTCGCGTGCGGCTTCGGCGCGGGCCATCTCGTCCCAGCTCGCGTAGCTGCGCGCGACGCCGATCTCGTCGGCGCTGGCGTGCGCACGCTGAGGGTCGGACGACAACGCGGCCGCCACCAGCTCGAAGCGATCGTCGATGCGCGCCGCGATTCGGTGCACCGCACCGATGAACGCCCCCTGACCGCCGCCGACCATGCCCAGCCTGAGTCTTCGTTTCATTGCGATCTGCTCCTGTTCGACGTGCTGAACCTGTTGAACGTGCTGGACGCGCTGGACGTGTTCGGCTGCGCGCCTCAGAGCCCGAGCACGCGTTTCAATTGGGCCTGATCCGCGCCGCTGCCCGCGAAGTCGTCGAAAGCATGCGCGGCCACGCGGATGATGTGTCGACGGATGAACTCCGCGCCTTCACGCGCGCCGTCTTCGGGATGCTTCAGCGCGCACTCCCATTCGAGAACCGCCCAGCCCGGAAAATCGTACTGCGCCATCTTCGAGAAGATCGCGCCGAAATCGATCTGCCCGTCGCCTGGCGAGCGGAACCGTCCCGCGCGCTCGACCCAGCCGCTATAGCCGCCATACACGCCTTGCCGCCCATCGGGACGAAACTCGGCGTCCTTCACGTGGAAGGCCTTGATGCGCTCGTGGTAGATATCGATGAACGCGAGGTAGTCGAGCTGCTGCAACACGAAGTGACTCGGATCGAACAGGATGTTCGCGCGTGTGTGGTTTTTCACGGCGGCGAGAAAGCGTTCGAAAGTCACGCCGTCGTGCAGATCCTCGCCTGGATGCAGTTCGTAGCACACGTCGATGCCCGCTGTGTCGAACACATCGAGAATGGGCGTCCAGCGGCGCGCGAGCTCGTCGAATGCGGCTTCGACCAGACCCGCGGGACGTTGCGGCCACGGATAGATATACGGCCACGCGAGCGCGCCCGAAAACGTCGCATGCGTCGTGAGACCGAGACGTGCGGATGCCTGCGCGGCCCACTTCAGCTGCTGCACGGCCCATTCGGTGCGCGCGGCGGGATTGCCGCGCACATGCGGCGCGGCAAACCCGTCGAACAGCACGTCATACGCCGGATGCACGGCGACGAGCTGACCTTGCAGATGCGTCGACAACTCGGTGATGGCGACACCTGCATCGGCGACCACGCCGAGCAGATCGTCGCAGTACGCCTGACTCGATGCCGCCTGTTCGAGATCGACGAGGCGCGGATCGGCGGGCACCTGAATGCCCTTGAATCCGAGCCCCGCCGCCCACCGTGCGAGATGGGCGAGGTTGTCGAACGGTGCATCGGCTCCCATGAACTGCGCGAGAAAAATCGCGGGCCCTTTGATCGTTTTCATCGTGCTGCTCCATGTGATGAATGGGCTACGTCGGGAAAGCGCCGCGCTTCGCGCGTGTCGACGCGAAGCGCAACGAGCGCGATCAGAACGGCGAGTCCGGGAAGTAGAAGTCCTTCGCGTTTTCCTTCGTGATCAGCACGGACGGGATGATCGTCGTCGGCGGCAGTTTGTCGCCTTTGAGGCGCGCCTCGGCCGTCAGCTTGATCGCGTCGTAGATGAACTTCGGCGAGTACGACACATCGGCCTTGATGAGCGGCGCGCCGTCCATCACGTTCTTGACCATGCCCTTCGAGCCGGCGCCGCCGAACACGATCTTGATGTCGCTGCGTTTGGCCTGGTCGATCGCCTTCATCACGCCGACGGCCATGTCGTCGTCGGCGGCCCAGACGGCGTCGATGTGCTTGAAGCGGGTCAGGTAGTCCTGCATGACCTTGAAGGCGTCGTCACGGTTCCAGTTCGCGTATTTCGCGTCGAGGATCCTGATGTTCGGATAGGCCTTGAGCACGCCGGTGAAGGCATTCCAGCGCTCGTTGTCGAGCGTGGTGGGAATGCCGCGCAGCGCGACGATGTCGCCTTTGCCGTCGAGCGCTTTTGCCAGATATTCGGCGGGGATCTTGCCGAACGCGGTGTTGTCGCCGGCGACGTACGCGTCCTGAGCGCTCGTGTCGGTGAGGCCACGATCGACGACCGTCACGTAGACGCCCTTCTTTTTCACCTGCGCAACGGGTTGCGTGAGCGACGCCGATTCATACGGGAAGATCACGAGCGCGTTGATCTTGTTGACGGTCACGAGGTCTTGCAGCTGGTTCGCCTGTTCCGGCGCATTGGCGGCTGTCTTCACGATGACTTTCAGGTCGGGGTGGGCTTTTTCCAGATCGGCTTTAGCCTTGTTCGCCCACCAGACGATGCCGCCTGTGAAACCGTGATCGGCGGTGGGGATGGCGACGCCGACGGTTACTTTTTCGTCGGCGCGGGCCGCTGTCGCAGCGAGAGTCGAGATGCCTAGCGCCAGCATGCCGGCGCCGACGGCGCGAATGATCCTGTTCATGGTTCTTGTCTCCTGTTTTTCGTCAATGATTTGCCGAACTGCTGTTTTTGCCACGCTATTACCGGCATCCGCGCGTTCCTTCGTACTTCAGGCGTCGCCCCGCACGGGAGCCGCGCATGAACTACCCACTCGCGGATGCCAGCCAGAACCGAAAACACGAAAACCCAAACAGCGGCTGCGTCGCAGACCAAAAAGCGTCTAGCGCCGCCCACGCTGCAAAAACGCGACAACGATGATCACCACACCCTGCACGGCAGCATTCAGATAAACACTAATGATGCTAGTGAGATTAAGAATATTAGCGATCACAGAGAGCAGCACAGCACCGATAACGGTACCGACAACCCGCCCCTCACCGCCCTTGAGCGCGGTGCCCCCCACAACGACAGCGGCAATCGCTTCGAGCTCCCAGAGCAGACCCGTAGTAGGCGTCGCAGATCCAAGCCTCGGCACATACAGCACGGTGGCCACACCGACACAAACCCCAAGCAGGACATACGTCACGATCTTGACGGTATCGACGCGAATCGCGGCATATCTTGCGACCTGTTCGTTCGAGCCGATCGCCTGTACATGACGACCAAACGCCGTGCGATTGAGAATGAGCGCACCGCCTGCAGCAACACAGAGAAAAACCCAGATCGGCACAGGCACGCCGAACAGACTCGCGTAATAGACAGGCCCGTACAGGTCGGCAAGATTGTTATCCAGCGTCAACGCGCCGCCATCGGCCAGCCACGTCAGCACCGCGCGAAAGATCCCCAACGTGCCCAACGTGACGATGAACGGCTCGATGCGCCCTTTGGTGATGAGCAAGCCATGCGCACACCCAAACGCGCCACCGAGCACGAAGGCACTGGCTATGCCGATCAGAACAATCGTCAAAGGCGCGAACGCATGCCCGCCCGGCGAGGCAGCAAGCGCATTCATCAACCAGATCATGCTGCCCGCAATCAGCGCCGCCATCGACCCGACCGACAAATCGATGCCGCCCGAAATAATCACGAACGTCATGCCGACAGCAATGATCCCGATGAACGACGTGCGCGTGAGCACGTTCATCATGTTGTCGACGGTGGCGAAATCGCGATTGAGCAGCGTGCCCGCGATGCACAGCACGACCAGGCCCGCAAGCGGACCCAGCCCGTGCAGACGATGCGCAAGCCGCATCGCGCGCCCTGCCGGCGCGGCGTCAGTGTGTGCCCGTTGCATGAGCGATCAACTCCTCTTCGGTCAGATGGCCGAGACCGAGCGTCGCCTGCAGGCGGCCCGCGCGCATCACCGCGACGCGATGGCATAGCCCGATCAGCTCGATCAGTTCGGACGAGATGACGACGACGGCGCGCCCTTCGGCAGCGAGCCGGTGAATCAGAAAATAGATGTCGCGTTTCGCGCCGATATCGACGCCGCGCGTCGGCTCATCGAGCACGATCACATTCGGGTTCGGCTGCAGGAACTTGGCAAGCGCGAGCTTCTGCTGGTTGCCGCCCGACAGCATGCGCGCGCGGCTGCCCAGATCGCCGGTGCGAATGCCAAATTCGCGCACGGCTCGCGTCAATGCCTCGCGTCCCGCCTTCATGTCGAGCAACGGATGCGCATAGCGTTCGAGCGTCATCAGCGTGAGGTTGTCCTGCAGGCTCAGGTTCACGTGCAAGCCCTTGCCCTTGCGGTCTTCGCTCAGATACGTGAGACCGCGCCGCATCGCATCGCGCGGGCTGTGCAGATCGGCCTTGCGTCCGGCGATCTCGATCGTGCCCGCCGTGCGCTTGCGCAATCCGATGATCGCCTCGAACGCCTCCGTGCGTCCCGCGCCGACCAGTCCCGCGAAGCCGAAGACCTCGCCCGCGCGCACCTCGAAGCTCAGGTCGTCGACCCACTCGGGCACGGCCAGATTGCGCACGCGCAGCGCGATGGGCGCCTCGTCCGCAGGCAGCGTCTTGTCGGGGAACATGTCGGACAGTTCGCGCCCGACCATCAGATTCGCCATCTGCTGCCGCGCAAGCAAGGCCGTCTCGCTGCGCGCGACGAAGCGGCCGTCGCGCATCACGATCACTTCGTCGGTGATGTGCTCGACTTCATCGAGCTTGTGCGAGATGTAGACGATCGTCACGCCGTCGGACTTGAGCTTGCGCATCAGCGCGAAGAGGCGCTCGGTTTCCGACGGCGTAAGCGTTGCCGTCGGCTCGTCCATGATCAGCAGCCGCGCACGCCGCGACAGCGCCTTCGCAATCTCGACCATCTGCTTTTCCGCGACGATCAGATCGCGCACCTTCGTATCCGGATGCTTGTGCAGTCCGACCTGTTCCAGATAACGCGTCGCCTCAATGCGCATCGCCGTGTCGTCGACGAACAGGCCCTTGCGTTTCTCGTGGCCGAGGTACATGTTCTGCCCGATCGTCAGATGTTCGGCGAGGTTGAACTCCTGGTGAATCAGCACGATGCCCGCCGCTTCCGCCTCGCGCGAACCGTCGAACCGCTGCGCGTGGCCGTCGACCAGCACCGTGCCTTCCGTCGCCGTTTCGTAGCCCGCGAGAATCTTCATCAGCGTCGACTTGCCCGCGCCGTTCTCGCCGAGCAACCCATAGATGCGCCCCGGCGCGAGATCGAAGCTCACGCCGTGTAGCACGCGCACCGGGCCGAAATCTTTGCGGACATCGTCGAAACGCACGGCGAGGCTCATCGCGGCTTCCCCTCAAGCGCTCTGTCTGACGACAAGCCGATGCGGCAGAAGCACGCCCGGCACGTTTTCGTTCCGATTCGCGAGCCGCTGCAACAGCAGACGCGCAGCCGTTTCGCCAAGCTCGCGCATCGGCTGCGCGATCGTCGTGAGCGGCGGATCGATCTGCGCGGCCAGCGAGATATCGTCGAAGCCGACGACGGCCACGTCGTGCGGCACACGCTTGCCGACGCGGCGCAAGCCGCTCATCACGCCGATGGCAAGCGTGTCGGATACGGCGAACACGGCCGTCGGCGCGTCGGCATACGTCATCAGCAGCGCGGCGGCCGACGCGCCCGCTTCATAGTCGAGGCTGTTCACGTTGATGCGCCAGCGCTCGTCGGGCGCAATGCCGGCGTCCCGCAGCGCGTCCATATAGCCTTGCTGACGCTGCTGCGCGTAAAGGTAGTGATCGTCGGAATTGATCAGCGCAACGCGCCGGTGGCCGCGCGCGAGCAGATGGCGCACGGCGTCGCCCGCTGCGCGGTAGTTGTCGATGCCGACGTACGGCACGCCGACCGACGAATCGAATTCGCAGCACGCGACCCACGGCAGCGCGTTCGATTCCTCAGCGAGCGCCTGCTGCACGGTGGCGGGATCCAGGCAGATCGCCCCGTCCGCGCGGCGGCGGCGCAGCAGGTCGAAATAGCTGCGCTCGCGGCCCGGATCGGCACCCGTGTCGCAGAGCAGCATGAAATAGCCGTGCTGGCGCGCGACGAAATCGATTCCCCGTATCACTTCCGCGTAGAACGGGTTGCCGACGTCGGGCACCATCGTCAGCAACAGGCGGCTTTCGGCCGTGCGCAGGTTGCGCGCGAGTTCGTTCACCCGGTAGCCGCTCGTCGCGACAGCGGTCAGCACCTTGTCGCGCGTTTCCGGGCGCACGTTCGAATGGCCGTTCAGCACGCGCGACACCGTGGCGACGGACACACCCGCCCGTTGCGCCACGCCCGCAATGGACAGCCCTTCCCCGCCGCGTGCACTCCCCGGCAAGTCGGGCTCAGCCGCATCGGACGACGTTGCGTGCGAGTCATGCCGAGATGTGCGCTGGGACGATGTGTCCACCGGGCTCTGCCCCCGAAATGTAATCGATTACATTCTTGGGCGACACAGCGGCGAACCGCAAGCGCTATTGCGTAGGGACTTTCACCGAGGCGCGCGTGCAACGTCGACATGGCCATCTGCAGAGGATGTGCCCGCGAGCGGGCGGCGGGCGCCGGTGGTTTGGTACAATTTCGCAGTTAACGTACAACGGGAACAACGGGAAAAGTGGCCTCTCGATACACCCGCTTGCCCACTTCCCGCGTCCCAACCACACCGCCGAATTGATCATGAACATCGAACAAGCGCGTTTCAACATGATTGAACAGCAAATCCGTCCGTGGGAAGTGCTCGACCAGGACGTGCTGAATCTGCTGTCGATCGTCAAGCGTGAGAATTTCGTGCCCGCCGCCTATCGCGAGCTGGCGTTCGTCGATTTCGAAGTTCCGCTGCCCGCCGGACAGCACATGCTCGCCCCACGCGTCGAGGCACGCGTGCTGCAGGAACTGGCGGTCAAGAAGCACGAGTCGGTGCTGGAAATCGGCGCGGGTTCGGGCTACATGGCCGCGCTCCTCGCGCACCGCGCACTGCACGTGCTGACGGTGGATATCGAGCCAGAACTGGCCGGACTCGCCAAGGCGAATCTCGCCGCGAACGGCGTGCTGAATGCCGAAGTCGCCACGGGCGACGGCGCACGCGGCTGGGCGGCTGCCGCGCCGTACGACATCATCTGCGTGTCGGGCGGCCTGCCCGTCCTGCCTCAGGAAATCCTCGAGCAACTGAAGGTCGGTGGCCGCCTCGCCGCGTTCGTCGGCACCGCGCCCGTGATGAAGGCGCAAATCATCACGCGCGTCGACGAGAAGCAGTTCCGCATCGCCGACGTGTTCGAAACCTATGTCGAACCGCTGCAGAACGCCGTGCACGCGCCGCGCTTCAAGTTCTGAGCCCTACCCTGGTTAATCCGCGAGGCTGACGATGCAAAACCTGACCGCTCCTGCTCTTGCCGAATGGCTCGCCGACAAGTCGCGCCCGACGCCCGTGCTGCTTGACGTGCGCGAGCCGTGGGAAATCGAAACGGCGAAGATCGCCGGCAGCGTGTCGATTCCGATGCGCGAAATTCCGGCGCGCAGCGAAGAACTCGATGACGACGTGCAGATCGTCTGCATCTGCCATCACGGCGCACGCAGCGCCCAGGTCGCGATGTTCCTCGAATCGCGCGGCCACAAGGACGTATTCAATCTGTACGGCGGCATCGACGCATGGTCGCGTCAGGTGGATCCGTCCGTGCCGACTTATTGAGCGCAACGGCGTTTCCTCGCTTCATGTCGGGCGCCGGCTTCAGGCCGGCGCTTTTCAATTTTTACGTCTGGTGGCGTGCCGACCCAGAGCCCGGTCGGCTATTCGAAAATGCCATCTGAAATTCGGAAATTTCCGACGTAGAACCGGACGATTACTACGTCATCCTGAAAATCCTTCGGTCAACATACGACGCTTCCTTTCAGGAGCGCAACTGTATGAAATCGATCAGGATCGTGGCGGCGATGGCATTGCTGTTGCCCGTCGTCTGCCACGCGACGCTTGGCGCAGCGCCGTCTTCATCGGCGGGCGTTCCGGCCGCGTCCGCCAGCTCGCGGGCCGCGCTGACGGCGGCGGCTTCCTCCGCGCCTTACACCATTCACGAAACGCGAACCGCCGACGGCGTCACGGTCCGCGAATATGAATCGGCGGCACATGTCGTCTTCGCGGTGACCTGGCAAGGGCCCACGCGCCCCGACATGCAGGCGCTGCTCGGCAGCTACTTTCCCGATCTGGTCGCCGCCGGACAGCGCGTCGCGCGCGGCACAGGCCCGCTGATCGCGCGAACCAGCGACCTGCAGATCGAGTCCGTCGGACATCAGGGTGCCTTCGCAGGCCGCGCCTGCGTACCGCGGCTCGTGCCCGCCAACGTCAACGTGGATGCGTTGCAATGAAAACATGGTTTCCGTGTCGCGCCTCGGCGCGGCCGCTCGTCGTCGCATTGTTCGCGACAAGCGTCGCGCTGACTGCATGTGGCGGTGGAGGCGGCAACGACAGCGGCCTGGACCCGTCTGTCAGCAATGTTGCACCTAATAAGCCGGCGGGTTCGGCGATCGCGCCTGTGCCGGCGAGTGCAGCGCCGGCAGCGAGTACGCCCGCTGCAGTGACTCCGTCGCCGGCAGTCAGCGCGCCAGCGGCAGTCACTGCGCCTTCGGCAGCCACGCCTGCGAGCGGGACGGGCACGTCGTCAGGCAGCGAGCAGGTGGCAAGCACTGGCGGCAGCAAGCCCGACAACACTGAAACGAACGATCTGCCCGCGTCTCCGCCCGTCGCCATCAACACCGTACCGATCACGGTCGACAACAAGCTCGACGCCACGATCGTCAATGCGCCCTATGTCAGCGTGACGATCTGCGTGCCGGGCGCACAAGGCCCGACGCAATGCGCGACCCTCGATCACATGTTGCTCGACACAGGCTCGTCAGGCGTACGGGTGATATCGAGCGCCCTCGGCGCCGCGCTCGCCGCACGATTGCCCGCACAAACAGGCGCCGGCAACGATCCGACGGGCAACGCAGCCCTCGCCCAATGCGCGATTTTCGCGTCGGGCTACACGTGGGGGCCGATAAGGCGCGCGGATGTGAAGATCGGCGGCGAGACGGCGAGCAACATCCCGATTCAGGTCATCGGCGACAGCGGATTCACGTGGACGCCGAATGACTGCACCGCACATGGCGCGTCCAGCATGAATGACGTCAAGACGTTGGGCGCGAAAGGGATCGTCGGCATCGGCCATCTGGCGCACGACTTCCCGCAGGCGGCACAAACAGCGCTCGCGGCCACGTACTACTACTGCCCGACGCCCTGGTCGTGCACCGCCGCGAGCGTGCCGCTCGACAGGCAGACGGCCAATCCCGTCGCCGCCTTCGCGACCGACAACAACGGCACGGTCATCCGCCTGCCCGCACTACCTGCAACGGGCGAGGCAAGCGTCACGGGCAAACTGCTGTTCGGCATCGGCACACGCGACAACAACACGTTGCCGTCGAGCGCTACGCGCCTCACCGTGACAGACCGAGGGTTGTTCACAACGAACTACAAGGGGCGCACGCTATCGAGCGTCATCGATAGCGGCTCGAACGGACTGTTCTTCGCTGATTCGACGCTGCCCGTCTTCGGAGGCTGGTACGCGCCGCCCGCCGCGCAAACGCTGAGCGCGTCGATGCTATCGAATACGGGCAATGCGCAATCGACGGCCTCGTTTGCGATCGCCGATTCGTCGAGCCTCTTCGAGCTCGGCTATGCGGCGCACGACAATCTCGGCGCACCGCTGAACAGCATGTTCATGTGGGGCTTGCCGTTCTTCTATGGGCGCAGCGTATATACGGCGCTGAGCGGCGTGCAGGCGGGACCGCAGACAGGCCCCTACGTGGCGTTCTGATCGACAGCGCATCATTCGATGCGCCAGCAACCAACGGCGGATCGGCGTGCAAGCCATCCGCCGTTTTTCATTGCATACCCCGCGCCCGTGCACAACAGCGCAGCGGCGATGCACCGGCGCCGCGCCCGCGACGCCGACGCGTCGGTTTGCACGCTCCGTTGCAGCGCGGCGCGCACCTGAACGAGGCGTGACCCTCCGCACTGCACCGCTTTCGCGCCCAACACGCATAACGGCACCTGCAAGCGCACCGCCAGCGAGCCCCGCCGTAGCAGGCGCGGCGTCCATTGAAGCATTCGATGCGTAGTTGGCATATGCCTTGCAGTATCCGGCGCGGCAAGCGCTGCACACACATAACCAGACAGGGAATGGACACACGCTGTCCGTCCGCCGCTCAACACCATCCTATGGCAAGGGGAAGCACATGAAACGTCGCAGTCTGCTGAAGCTCGGCTCCATGTCGGGCGCGCTCGCGCTCGCGGGCAAGGTTCCTTTCGCGCATGCCGATACGGGCAGCGGCCCGATCAAGGTCGGCATCCTGCACTCCCTGTCGGGCACGATGGCGATCTCGGAGACCTCGCTGAAAGACACGGCGCTGATGACGATCGCCGAAATCAATGCGAGCGGCGGCGTGATGGGCCGCAAGCTCGAGCCCGTCGTCGTCGATCCCGCATCGAACTGGCCACTGTTCGCCGAGAAAGCCCGCCAGCTGCTGACGCAAGACAAGGTCGCCTGCGTGTTCGGCTGCTGGACGTCGGTGTCGCGCAAGTCGGTGCTGCCCGTGTTCGAGGAACTGAACGGCCTGCTCTTCTATCCCGTGCAGTACGAGGGCGAAGAGATGTCGCGCAACGTGTTCTATACGGGTGCCGCGCCCAACCAGCAGGCGATTCCCGCCACCGAATACCTGATGAGCGCGGAAGGCGGCGGTGCCAAGCGCTTCTTCCTGCTCGGCACCGACTATGTGTATCCACGCACGACCAACAAGATTCTGCGCGCGTTCCTCAAGTCGAAAGGCGTGCAGGAGAGCGACATCCAGGAGGTCTACACGCCGTTCGGCCACAGCGACTATCAGACGATCGTCGCGAGCATCAAGACCTTTGCGCAGGGCGGCAAGACCTGTGTGATCTCGACGGTGAACGGCGACTCGAACGTGCCGTTCTACAAGGAACTCGGCAACCAGGGGCTGAAGGCGACGGACGTGCCCGTCGTCGCGTTTTCAGTCGGCGAGGAGGAACTGCGCGGCATCGACACGAAGCCGCTCGTCGGCAACCTCGCGGCATGGAACTACTTCATGTCGGTCAAGGGTCCATCGAACACGAAGTTCAAGGAACAGTGGGCCGGATGGGTGAAGTCGCAGAATCTGCCCGGCGGCACCAAGCGCGTGACCAACGACCCGATGGAAGCGACGTACGTGGGCATCCACATGTGGAAGCAGGCCGTTGAAAAAGCGAAGAGCACCGACGTCGACAAGGTGCGGGTCGCGATGGTCGGCCAGAAGTTCGCGGCGCCGTCGGGTTTCACGCTCGAGATGGACGGCAACCACCATCTGCACAAGCCGGTGATGATCGGCGAAGTGCGCGCGGACGGTCAGTTCAACGTCGTGTGGAAGACGAAGACGGCGATTCGCGCGCAGCCGTGGAGTCCGTATATCGCGGGCAACCAGGGCAAGCCGGATGTCGTCTCGTCGATTCCCGAGTTCCTGCGCCGCCGCTCGCGGGTGGTCTGACCCGGCCTGATCCGACTCAACGCGGCCGAGGTCATGCAACGAGCGGTGCGCCATGTGCGGGCGGCGCACCGCGCCGGCCTGCTGGTCTTGCCGATCCATTTCTCGAGCACATCATGGCGTATTCATTTTCCACGCTCGCGGCTCGCGTCGCGCTCATTGCGGCGCTGGCCACCGTCCTGCCCGCGAGTGCCTACGCACTGACGACGGGCGAAGTCGCGCCGCTTGCCGGCGACGATTTCGATGCGAAGTCGGCCGCCATCGACAAGCTGATCGCGAACCACGATGCGCCATCGCTTGCGCTGCTCAAAGCGCTCTCCGAAGACAGCGCGCTCGCCACGGATAGCGGCGAAGTGCTGATCCAGCTCGGTGATTCCTCCGGCGACACCGCACGCGACGCCGTCACGGGCAAGACCGTTGCCGCAGGCGGCGCACAACCGATAACACTGAACAACCTGTTGCGCTCGAAAGTTGCGGGCGCGCTGTCGGGCCTGCAACTCGACTCGCCCGATTCGGCGAAACGCGCCGCCGCCATCGCCGCGCTGCTGCAAAGCCCCGATCCTTCGATGAAGCCGCAGATCGACGCCGCGCGTGCAAAAGAGACCGACCCGGCGCTGAAGAAGCGCCTCGACACGCTCTGGGCGATGACGGCGCTGCACGACAGCGATGCGGCGAAACGCCTCGAAGCCGTCAAGCTCGTCGCCGCCCGGCACGATCTCGACATGTACGAACTGCTGCGCCCGCTCGTCGCAAAGAAGCCGGACGGCACATTCGTCGAAAGCGACGCTCAGGTGCGCGAGAGTGCGCAGCAAGGCATCGATGCGCTCGACTCCATTCAACGCCGCAGCGAGATTGCGGGGACGCTGTTCGCGGGACTGTCGCTCGGCAGCGTGCTGCTGCTCGCGGCGCTCGGCCTCGCCATCACCTACGGCCTGATCGGCGTGATCAACATGGCGCACGGCGAGTTTCTGATGATCGGCGCGTATGCGACGTACGTGGTGCAGAACCTCGTGCAACGATATCTTCCGGGCGCGTTCGACTGGTATCCGCTCTTCGCCGTGCCCGCTGCATTCGCGGTCGCGGCGCTCGTCGGCATCGTGCTCGAACGGCTGGTGCTGAAGCATCTGTACGGACGTCCGCTCGAAACGCTGCTCACCACCTTCGGCATCAGCCTGATCCTGATTCAGGCGACGCGCATGCTGTTCGGCGCGCAGAACGTACAGGTCGTGAATCCTTCGTGGATGAGCGGCGGCGTCACCGTGATGCAGAATCTGATCCTGCCGTACAACCGGCTCGCGATTCTCGCGTTTTCGCTGATCGTCGTCGCGACCGCGTGGGCCGTGCTGACGAAGACGCGCCTCGGGCTGTTCGTGCGAGCCGTCACGCAGAACCGCCGCATGGCGGCGTGCGTCGGCGTGAAGACCGCCTACGTCGACTCCTGTGCGTTCGCATTCGGCGCGGGCATCGCGGGGCTCGGCGGCTGCGCGCTGTCGCAGATCGGCAATGTCGGGCCGGACCTCGGGCAGAGCTATATCATCGATTCGTTCATGGCCGTCGTGCTGGGCGGCGTGGGCCAGCTGGCGGGCACGGTGATCGGCGGCTTCGGGCTCGGTCTCGTGAGCAAGGCCATCGAGCCGTTCTGGGGCGCCGTGCTCGCGAAGATCGCGGTGCTCGTGCTGATCGTCCTGTTCATCCAGAAGCGTCCGCAGGGCATGTTCGCCCTCAAGGGCCGCAGCGCGGAGGCGTGACATGACATCGGCGACATCTCATGCTTCGCCCTCCGCTTCGGGAAGCACACGCGGTATCGCGCCCGCGGGCGAACGCGAACGCCTCGAAGGTTTCGCGCTCGGCCTGCCGCCGCGCCCCGCGCTGCTGTCGCGGCGCGCGTGGCAATGTTTGATCGCACTGATCGTCGCAGTGGGACTCGGCGTGCCGTTCACGGCGCTGGTTTTGCCGCAGACGAGCGCGTTCCATCTGTCGGCGTATGCAATGACGCTCGCGGGCAAGCTGATGTGCTACGCAATCGCCGCGCTCGCGCTCGATCTCGTGTGGGGCTACTGCGGCATCCTGAGCCTCGGGCATGGTCTGTTCTTCGCGCTCGGCGGCTACGCGATCGGCATGTACCTGATGCGCGCGATCGGCCACGACGGCAAATACGGCAGCGACCTGCCCGACTTCATGGTGTTTCTCGACTGGCATCGGTTGCCGTGGTACTGGGAAGGCACGCAGCATCTCGCGTATGCGCTGTTGCTCGTCGTGCTGGTGCCGGCCGCGATCGCGTGGGTATTCGGCTTCTTCACATTTCGCTCGCGGGTGAAGGGCGTGTATCTGTCGATCATCACGCAAGCGATGACCTTTGCCGCGATGCTGCTGTTCTATCGCAACGAGACGGGGTTCGGCGGCAACAACGGCTTCACCGATTTCAAGCGCATCGCCGGCTTCCCGATCACGCACCCGGGCACGCGCACCACGCTCTTTCTGATGACGTTCGGGGTGCTGGTGCTCGCCTTCATCGGCGCACGGGCGATCGTGACGTCGAAGCTCGGGCGCGTCGTGACAGCCGTGCGCGATGGCGAGACGCGTCTGATGTTCCTCGGCTACAACCCGCTCGCCTACAAGCTGTTCGTATGGACGGTGTCCGCGGTGTTGTGCGGCATTGCGGGCGCGCTGTATGTGCCGCAGGTCGGCATCATCAATCCGGGCGAGATGTCGCCGGGCAACTCGATCGAAATGGCGATCTGGGTGGCTGTCGGCGGACGCGGCACGCTGATCGGACCGATCATCGGCGCGTTTGCGGTAAATGGCGCGAAGAGTTTTTTCACCGCGTACTTCGCGGAGTACTGGCTGTTCTTCCTGGGGCTGATCTTCGTGCTGGTGCCGTTGCTGTTGCCGAACGGGATCATGGGATTGCTCGAACTCGTCGCACGCAAGAGGAACCGCAAATGAACGAAAACCCGATGGTTCCCGATCTTGCTTTACCCGAAGAGCACGATGGCCGCGCGCTGTCCGGCGTCGCAACGATGGGCCGCGTCGTCACGCCTGGCGAGATCGACGTATCGCACGGGGCGATTCTGTATCTGGAAGACGTGACCGTTTCATTCGATGGCTTTCGCGCGTTGAATGCATTGTCGCTGTCGATCGATGTGGGCGAACTGCGCTGCATCATCGGGCCGAACGGCGCGGGCAAGACGACGATGATGGACGTAATCACGGGGAAGACCGCGCCTGATTCGGGCAAGGTGTTTCTGGGCCAGACGATCGACCTGACGCGCATGAACGAGCCGTCGATTGCCCGTGCAGGCATAGGCCGCAAGTTTCAGAAGCCGACCGTGTTCGAGCAGCATCCCGTGTGGGAGAACCTCGAGCTCGCGATGAAGACGGACAAGGGCTGGATGGCTTCGCTGCGAGCCCGGCTGGACCGTTCGGCGCAGGCGCGGATCGAAGAGACCCTGTCCTTGATTCGCCTCGAAGGCGAGGCGTTGCGGCCTGCCGGCGAGTTGTCGCATGGACAGAAGCAGCGACTCGAGATCGGGATGTTGCTGATGCAGCAACCTGCACTTGTGTTGCTCGATGAGCCTGCAGCCGGCATGACGGATGATGAGACGATGGAGTTGGCTTCATTGCTTAACCGGCTTCGCGGGTCTTGCTCGATGATGGTCGTCGAGCATGATATGGAGTTTGTGGCCGCTCTGGCGGGTGAAACCGGCAAGGTGACGGTGATGGCCGAGGGCCGGGTGCTTGCCGAAGGGTCCCTCGATGAGGTCAAGCGGGACGACGCTGTGGTTGAGAGCTACCTGGGGAGGTAGCTGTTGGGTGGTTGGCAAGTAAGGCCAGCAAAATGGCCGCCTGCCGCAAAAAGGCAAAAGGAACCGACATGCTTGAAGTAGCCAACCTGAACCAGTACTACGGCGGCAGCCACATCCTCCGAAATGTGAAGCTCACAGTGCCGGACGGCAAGCTAACCGTGCTGCTAGGCCGCAACGGCGTCGGCAAAACGACGCTATTGAGAACGCTGATGGGCGTCGTTCCCATCAAGACGGGCGAAATAACATGGCGCGACGCGCCGATAACCCGACTCGCTCCGCACGCCCGCGTTGCGCAAGGACTCGCCTACGTCCCGCAAGGCCGGGACATCTTCCCGAGACTCACAGTCGAAGAGAACCTGCTGGTCGGCGCAGCCACCAGGAAAGCACCGAAGAACATCCCGGACCGGATCTACGAACTCTTCCCCGTACTGAAGGACATGAAAGCGCGCCGCGGCGGCGACCTGTCGGGCGGCCAGCAGCAACAACTGGCCATCGGCCGCGCACTGATGAGCGAACCGCAACTGCTGATCCTCGATGAACCCACGGAAGGGATTCAACCGTCCATCATCCAGGACATCGGCAGAACGCTCAGGCAACTCGTCGAGGAAATGGGCCTCACCGTGTTGCTCGTCGAGCAGTACTACGACTTCGCGAAAGCCATCGCCGACCGTTACTGGGTGATGAGCCGCGGCGAGATCGTCGCAGGCGGCGAAGGCGCCAACATGGACAACGACGGCGTGCGCCATCTGATCGCGGTGTGAGGCCCGAAGAACGCCATCAACTGCTATCCTCGCCGCATGTCGCTACACGAACACCACGCCACCCTCGCTACCATCGATGACCCATCGCACGCCCAGTGGCGCGCGCGGCTCGAACTCGGGTTCGCCCGGCACGGCGAACGCACGACCCTTGCGCACCGGCTCCACGAAGGGCCCCTGCGGCTTCAGCGGCCGCTCTATCCCGAAGGAACGTCGATCTGTCACGCCGTCATCGTGCACCCGCCCGGCGGCGTCGCCGGCGGCGATCGGCTCGATATCGACATTCGCCTCGATGCCGACACGCATGCCGTGCTCACGACGCCCGGCGCGACCAAGTGGTACAAGTCCAATGGACGCACCGCGCAACAGCGCATCGCGATTCGTGTCGGCGCACGGGCGAAACTCGACTGGCTGCCGCAGAACAACATCGTCTTCGATCACGCGAATGCCGCGCTCGACTTCTCGCTGACGCTCGACAAGGGCGCCACGGCGCTCGGCTGGGACGCGACCCAGCTCGGCCGGCAGGCTGCGGGCGAAACCTGGTCGGCAGGCCAGTTGCGCGCGGTGTCGCGCATTGTCGGCGCCGATGGCGAGCCGTTGTGGTTCGAGCGCGCGAAGCTCTCCGCCAGCGACCCGCTGCGCAACGCGCCGCAAGGCCTCGCAGACTTCCCCGCATTCGGCACGCTGTGGGCCGTCAGCCCGCGATGCGACGATGCGCTCGCCGAGTCGCTCACGGCCCAGTTGCCCTTCGACGATACGATCCGCGCCGCTGCGTCGTGCGTGTGTCCCGGCGTATTGATCGTGCGAGGCGTCGCGCGATCGATGGAAACGCTCCAGCATGCGCTGACCCACTGCTGGCTGCGTCTGAGGCCGATCGTGCATCGTGTCGAGGCCGCGCCGCTGCGGCTGTGGACGACCTGAGCCCCTCATCTGCAGCGCACCATCTTCGAGCACGGCTGCGCGCCAAGGTGGTGCAGCAACGGCGGCAGCCATTGGCAAACCCTTTCACATACGCATGGCATAGCCCTTGCTGCATATGGCGCCTCGCACACGCACGCCACGGCATGCGCGTCGCGAGATCCGCTAAAAACCACACGCCGAAGCCCATCGCCGACATGACCTGCACAACCGCCCATCGCCCGCGCCGCGCGTGGCTCGCCACGCTGCTGCTCGCACCACTCCTGCTCGCTGCGCCGCTCGCGCACGCCGACGCGCTCGACAACATCACGAAGTCGGGCGTCCTCAAGGTCGCCGTGCCCGAAGACTATCCGCCGTTCGGCTCCGTCGGCCCGGACCTGAAGCCGCAGGGCTACGACATCGACACGGCCGCGCTGCTCGCGAAGTCGATGAACGTGAAGCTCGAACTGGTGCCCGTCAACAGCGCGAACCGGATTCCGTATCTGCAAACCAACAAGGTCGATCTCGTGATCTCGTCGCTCGGCAAGACAGCAGAGCGCGAGAAGGTGATCGACTTTTCGTCCGCCTATGCGCCCTACTACCAAGGCGTGTTCGGCCCTGCAGACCTGAAGGTCAGCAGCCCCGCCGACCTGACAGGCAAGACGGTCGGCGCAACGCGCGGCGCGCTCGAAGAAATCGCGCTCACGCAGATGGCGCCCAACGCGACGATCAAGCGCTTCGAAGACAACAACGCGACCATCGCCGCGTTCCTGTCGGGCCAGGTGCAGCTGATCGCGGCAGGCAACATCGTCGCCGCTGCGATTCTCGCCAAGAACCCGCCGCGCCGTCCGGAACCGAAGTTCGTGATCAAGAACTCGCCGTGCTTCGTGGGGCTCAACAAGAACGAGCCGCGTCTGCAGCAGAAAGTCGATGCCGCCATCGCGCAGGCGAAGCGTGACGGCACGCTCAACACGATGTCGAAGAAGTGGTTCGGCACGGGACTGCCTGCCGATCTGTAAGCGGTGCGTCGGTTGAAGCTGGTATCGTGAGGCGGCGCGACGAACGACATGCGCCGCCCGTGCATCAATAAAACGACTCACGCGCCTGCCCTCGCGCGGGCGCCACACAACGAATGCGATGAAGCTCACTCCACGCGAAAGAGACAAACTCCTGATCTTCACAGCCGCGCTGCTCGCGGAACGGCGCCGCGCACGCGGACTCAAGCTCAACTATCCGGAAGCCGTCGCGCTCATCACCGCGGCGCTGATGGAAGCCGCGCGCGACGGCAAGACGGTCGCCGAAGTGATGCACTACGGCACCACGCTGCTCACGCGCGACGACGTGATGGAAGGCGTGCCCGAGATGATTCCCGATATCCAGGTCGAAGCCACCTTCCCCGACGGCACGAAGCTCGTGACCGTCCATCACCCCATTCCGTGACGAGGCGCGCATGATCCCAGGCGAACTGATTACCGACGACGGCGAACTCGAACTCAACGCGGGGCGTGCGACCGTCACGGTCACGGTATCGAACACGGGCGATCGTCCCGTGCAGGTCGGCTCGCACTACCACTTCTACGAAGTCAACGCGGCACTGTCGTTCGACCGCGAAGCTGCGCGCGGCTTCCGCCTGAACATTGCGGCAGGCACCGCCGTGCGCTTCGAGCCGGGCCAGGAACGCACGGTCGAACTCGTCGCGCTGGCGGGCGATCGCGTCGTCTATGGCTTCAATGGCAAGGTGATGGGCAAGCTGTGATCGCTGCGCATTCGCGGGCCTGCTCGCGTGCAAATTCACGGGCAAGTTCGCGGGCAAATTCGCGGGCATATTCAGGAACCTCTCAAACATGACATTACGCATTGGCCGCCGCGCGTACGCGGAAATGTTCGGCCCGACGACGGGTGACCGCGTGCGTCTCGCGGATACGGACCTGCTGATCGAAGTCGAGCGCGACTACACGATCTACGGCGAGGAAGTGAAGTTCGGCGGCGGCAAGGTGATTCGCGACGGCATGGGCCAGTCTCAGCGCGTCGCGGCCGACGTGGTCGATACCGTCGTGACGAATGCGCTGATTCTCGATCACTGGGGCATCGTCAAAGCCGACATCGGCATCAAGAACGGCCGCATCGCTGCCATCGGCAAAGCGGGCAATCCCGACATTCAACCGGGCGTGACGATCGCGATCGGCGCGGCGACGGAAGTGATCGCGGGCGAAGGGATGATCGTGACGGCGGGCGGCATCGACACGCATATTCACTTCATCAGCCCGCAGCAGATCGACGAAGCGCTCGCGAGCGGCGTGACGACGATGCTCGGCGGCGGCACGGGCCCCGCGACGGGCACCAACGCGACGACGTGCACGCCTGGACCGTGGCACATGGAGCGCATGCTGCAGGCGGCCGATGGCTATCCGATGAATCTCGGCTTTCTCGGCAAGGGTAACGTGAGCCAGCCGCAACCCGCACTCGAGCAGATCGCGGCGGGCGCGATCGGCCTGAAACTGCACGAGGACTGGGGCACGACGCCCGCGGCGATCGACAACTGCCTCAGCGTCGCCGACGATACCGACACGCAGGTCGCGATCCACACCGATACCTTGAACGAAGCCGGCTTTGTCGAAGCGACGGTCGCAGCGTTCAAGGGCCGCACGATCCACACGTATCATACGGAAGGCGCGGGCGGCGGCCACGCGCCCGACATCATCAAGGTTTGCGGCGAAGCGAATGTGCTGCCGTCGTCGACCAATCCGACGCGCCCTTACACCGTCAACACGCTCGACGAACATCTGGACATGCTGATGGTGTGCCATCACCTCGATCCGTCGATTGCGGAAGACATCGCGTTCGCCGAATCGCGCATTCGCCGCGAGACGATCGCGGCTGAAGACATCCTGCACGATCTCGGCGCGCTGTCGATGATCTCGTCCGATTCGCAGGCGATGGGCCGCGTCGGCGAAGTGATCATCCGCACGTGGCAGACTGCGCACAAGATGAAGGTGCAGCGCGGCGCGCTGCCCGAGGACAGCACGCGCAACGATAACTTTCGCGCGAAGCGCTACGTCGCGAAGTACACGATCAATCCGGCGCTCACGCATGGCATCGCGCACGAAGTCGGTTCGATCGAGCCGGGCAAATGGGCCGATATCGTGTTCTGGGAGCCCGCGTTCTTCGGCATCAAGCCCGCGCTGATCCTGAAGGGCGGCATGATCGCGATGGCCCAGATGGGCGACCCCAACGCGTCGATTCCCACGCCGCAGCCCGTGCACTATCGCGAGATGTTCGGCACGCGCGGCGGCGCCCTGGGGCGCACGTCGCTGACCTTCGTGTCGCAGATGGCGCTCGATGCGGATATTGCCGGGCGCTATGGGCTGAGCAAGCGTATCGTTGCAGTGAAGGACTGCCGCAGCGTCTCGAAGGCGCACATGATCCACAACGCGTGGCAGCCGTCGATCAGCGTCGATCCCGAGACGTATCAGGTGATCGCCGATGGACAGTTGCTGACCTGCGAGCCGGCCAAAGTCCTGCCGATGGCGCAACGCTATTTCCTGTTCTGACATGCGAACGATCGACAAGCTGTTGGGCGCACATATCAAACTTGCGCCCGTTTTGATCCAACGTGCACCGACGCTCACACTCGCGTTTGATGCACGCTGCAAGAGCCGTCTTGCCGTCACACTCGACAACGGCGAAGAGGTCGCGCTCGTGCTGCCGCGCGGCACGGTGTTGCGCGACGGCGATGTGCTCGTTGCCGGCGATGGCGCGCTGGTCCGCGTGGTCGCGGCGCCTGAATCGGTGCTGTATGTGCGTGCGCCCGATGCGCTCACGCTGACACGGGCCGCGTATCACCTCGGCAACCGGCACACGCCCGTCGAAGTCGGCGCAGATTATCTGAAGCTCGAATACGATCCTGTGCTCGCCGATATGCTCAAGCGCCTCGGCGCTTGCGTCGATCATGTCGACATGCCGTTCCAGCCGGAAACGGGCGCGTATGGCGGCGGTCACCGGCATGGTCACGACGAGACATTTGCCGAAGACTATGCGCTCGCACAGCAGGTGTATGGCGAGCATCATGCGCATGCTCATCCGCATTCACATGAGCATGAGCATGAGCATTCGCACGATCACGCTCATGACCATGACCATGACCATGACCATGACCATGACCATGACCACGACCACGACGGTTGCGGTTCGTCGTGTGGTCATGATCATGGCCACGGCCATCGACATGCGCATCGCTGAACTGACCGCCCTGCTGCATCTTGCGTCGCCGGCGCTGCCGATCGGCGCGTTCAGCTATTCGCAAGGGCTCGAAGCCGCCATCGAAGCGCAGTTCATCACCGACGCCGATACCGCGTGCGCGTGGATTCGAAGCGGCCTCTCGAACGTGCTTGCGCATGGCGAGCTGCCGTTTCTCGCGCATCAGATCGAACGCTGGCGCACGCATGATGCCGCTGCATTGATCGAAGGCAACCGCGAATTTCTTGCAAGCCGCGAATCGGCGGAACTGCGGCGCGAGACGGAACAGATGGGATGGTCGTTACGGCAGTTGTGCGCATCGCTCGAATGGGGCGACGCTGCACGGCGCGCGACGCTTGCATCGATGGCGCCCATTGCGCAGCCGACGGCTTTCGCGTTCGCCGCAATCGCGCACGACGCCGCCACCGATGCCGCGCTCGCCGCTTATGCATTCAGCTGGGTCGAAAACCAGGCGGCGGCCGCTTTGAAGGCCGTGCCGCTCGGACAGCTCGCGGGACAGCGCATCATTGTCGCGCTGCGCGAGCCGATCGACGCGGCCGTCAGGCAGGCGCTCAGCACGTCACCCGACGATATCAATACCTTCGCGCCGCAGCTGGGCATATTGTCGGCGCGGCACGAGTCGCAGTATTCGCGGCTTTTCCGCTCCTAGCCTTTGTTTTTCTTTTGATCGAATCATGAACGCACCTCATACGATGCATCGCACGAAGAAACTGCCGCCGCTGCGGGTGGGCGTCGGCGGACCGGTCGGCTCCGGCAAGACGACGCTGCTCGAAATGCTCTGCAAGGCGATGCGGGACAAGTACGACCTCGTCGCGATCACCAACGACATCTACACGAAGGAAGACCAGCGTCTTTTGACGGTGGCGGGTGCGCTGCCTGCCGAGCGCATCATGGGTGTCGAGACGGGCGGCTGTCCGCATACGGCGATTCGCGAGGATGCGTCGATCAACCTCGAAGCCGTCGACCGGATGCTGACGCGGTTTCCCGATGCGGACATCGTGTTTATCGAATCGGGTGGCGATAATCTTGCCGCGACTTTCAGCCCTGAACTGTCCGATCTGACGATTTATGTGATTGATGTCGCGGGTGGCGAGAAGATTCCGCGCAAGGGCGGGCCGGGTATTACCAAGTCCGATTTGCTCGTCATCAACAAGACGGATCTGGCGCCTATGGTCGGCGCGAATCTCGATGTGATGGCGTCCGATGCTGCCAGGATGCGCGGCGCGCGGCCTTTTGCGATGTGTAATCTCAAGGCGCTCGAGGGGCTTGATGAGGTGATTTCGTTTATTGAACGCAAGGGGTTGCTGGTGGGGTGAGGTTTTTTGTCTGCGACGCGGTCGTCGTTTTTTGCCTGCAGCAGGCAAAAACAGCACTGCCAGCGCTCAGCCTGGCAACGGCAACAGCGTAGTCAGCACATCCACGGTTCGCGCGGTAGCGCCTCTGTGCCGCGCGGCGAACGCAGAAGCCGCCCCGCCCATTGCAACGCGTCGAGGCTTGTCCTCGAACAACTCCCGCAGCACGCGCGCCAGATCGGCGGGATCTTTCACCTGCACGCACGCGCCCGCAGCAACCGCATCGGCCGTGGCCTGCG
This sequence comes from Paraburkholderia phymatum STM815, assembly GCF_000020045.1. Taxonomy (GTDB): domain Bacteria; phylum Pseudomonadota; class Gammaproteobacteria; order Burkholderiales; family Burkholderiaceae; genus Paraburkholderia; species Paraburkholderia phymatum. The sequence goes on from NC_010622.1 coordinate 2,536,822, forward strand.
TGAAATTGAACACATGCGGGCCGATCAGCACGGGCACGCCCACACCGCATGCCTCGATCAGATTCTGCCCGCCCAACGGCAGCAGACTGCCGCCGATAAACGCCACATCCGACGCAGCATAGTAAGCGCCCAGCTCGCCCATCGAATCGCCGAGCAGCACCTTCACGTCGCGCGGCAGTTCGGGCACGGCGCTATCTTGCGCCGCGACCGCGCCCGTCGGCGCCCAGGCTGAACGCCGCACGCCGCGCAATCCCTTCTTTTCGACCAGCGCCGCGACTTCATTGAAACGCTGCGGATGACGCGGCACGAGAACCAGCAGCGCATCGTCGATGCCGAGCGCCGCCAACGCCTGCAGTACCAGTTCCTCTTCGCCCTCACGCGTGCTCGCCGCGACCCACACGGGTCGCGGCCCGATCGCCGCGCGCCACGCATGTCCGCGCGCCGCGAGTTCAGGCGGTGTATTCATGTCGAACTTGAGATTGCCGAGCACCGCCACGTTGCGCGCGCCCAGCGAAGAAAGCCGCGTTGCATCCGATGGACTCTGCGCCAGCACCCGAGCGAAGCCGCCGAACACGCCGCGCGTCGCCGTACCGAACTTCGCCGCGCGCCGGTACGAACGCTCCGACATCCGCGCATTCGTCAGCACGAGCGGCACGTCGGCGCGCCGACACTCGTCGATCAACGTCGGCCACACTTCGGTTTCCATCACGAGACCAACGGACGGACGCCATGCCTTCAGAAAACGCCGCACGGCGCGGGGCATGTCGTACGGCAGATAGCAGCGCAACACGCGCTCGCCAAAGATCTGCACGCCCGTTGCGCGGCCGCTCGGCGTCATGTGCGTGAGCAGGATGCGCGCGTCGGGCCGCGCCTTGATCAGCGCTTCGACCAGCGGCTGCGCCGCGCGCGTCTCGCCCACCGATACGGCATGCACCCAGATCAGCGGGGTATCGTCGTCGGGCACGCGGCCGCGCCCGAAACCGAAGCGCTCGCCGATATGTTCGCGATAGCCGCGCTCCTTGCGCGAACGGATCAGAAGACGCAGCACCGCGAGCGGCGCGACGAGCCACCACAACGCGTTATAGACGCCCCTTAGCATCGGGCCTCCATGCATGACGACACGAAGCGCACGATGACACGCGACGACGCCGCAGCTGCCGCGGCGTCTCGCGATGCATTGGACGGAACAGGCAGTGCGCCCCTCAAACCAGCGCCCTGCCCTTCAGACGTTCGAGAATGCCGAGCGGCGCGCACTCGGGCTGCACCATCGACTTGACGGGCAGGAAGAACGTCTGCTCCATCATGAACTGCCCGGACATCACGGCATGCGAGGTCTGATCGGAGAAACACACCCACACGCTGCCCGGCGGGAACGGCATCGTCACTTGCGGAGACGTCTTCTGGTAGTCGAGATCGGCCTTCATGCCGTCGTGCAGATTCAGCATCAGATGGTCGTACTCGCTGCGCGTCGATTTGGTCACGTGCAGCAGATTGAGCAGCCACGCCGAACCGGGCATCTGCGGCTTGATGCGCGGCAAAAAGCGCTTCGCCATGTCCTCGAACGGCTCGCCGACGCGCCACACGCGCGGCGCGCCAGCGGGATTGATGTTCGTGAACACGCGCAGGATGCGCTCGCCGTAGTTGGGACGCGACGGGAATGCGTCGACGTGCAGGCGGCTATCGTCCTTGCGCCACGACGTCTGGCGCGTTTCCACCTGATGCAGGCGCAAGCTGGTCGGCGCAACGCGCAGCTTCCCCTTGTACTCGGGAAAGAGCCCGTCGACGAGCGACCGCGCACTCGTCTGATAACGCGCAATCAGCGCGCGCACGGCCGACTGCGTGATGGCATCGCCCAGCACGCCATGCAGCGCGCCGCCGTTCGGCGCGAGGCTGATGTTCTTGCGCTTCGGATCGGCCAGTGCGGGGTCGAGCAGCGCGCGCTCGCCGCCTTCGATCGCAAACGCGAGGTTCGGGAAATACAGCACCTTGCCGCGTTCGACGCCGGCCAGCAGCGTCTCGCGCGGCACCGACAAACCCTGGCCGTGCCAGTCGGCGCTTGCAACTTCGATGATCTGGGATTCGTTCATGATCGCCCTTTCAAAGCGGATAAAGCCGCGTCACAGCAGGCCGAAGCCGGTCAGCGCGGACTTCACCTGCTGCAGCGTCGGCGGCTGGCCCGCCGTGCCGAGATTCACGACGTTCGGCGACCAGTAGCCGCCCGTGCGCCATGAAGTGGCGAAATTGTACAACTCGACCGTCGGCCGCTTCAGCGCGGCGGCGATATGAACCAGACCTGTATCAACCCCGACCGTGGCCGCCGCGCCGTCGATCAGGCCGACAACGGCGGGCAGCGACAGTTTCGGCGGCACGATGGCGGCTGCGCCGAACTCCTTCGCGAGGCGTTCGCTCGTCGCGCGCTCGGCGTCACTGCCCCACGGCAGAACGATCGACGCGCCGCGCCGCACGAGCGCCTGGCCCAGTTCGATCCAGGCGGCGTCGGGCCACTGCTTGTCATCACGCGAGGTCGCGTGAACGAACACCACGTAAGGCACGGGAAGATTCAGCTGCGCTTCGGACAGCGCGAGTGCCGCGCGGGCGGTGTCGAGGCCGAAGTCGATGTCGTCGGCGGGCTTTGGGGCGGGCTCGCCGAGCGCTGACGCCACCAGTTGCCGGGTACGTTCGACGACGTGCGTGCGCGGCTCGATTGGCACGCGGCGGTCGTAGAAGAAGCGCACGGGCCATTCGTAACCCGCGCCGTCCGTGCGGTTGCCGAGTCCGACTAGCGGCCCGCGCGCCATCTTTGCGACCCACGCGGTCTTGATGAGCCCCTGGCAGTCGATCACGAGATCGTAGTTTTCTGCCGCGAGCGCGCGGCGGAAAGCGCCGATCTCGCGCCAGTTATCGACGGAAAGGATGCGCTTGCGCCAGCGCCGCAACGACACCGGGATCGCGCGCCGCACGCCGTGAACCAGCTCGACCAGCTTGACGAAACTCTCTTCGACGAGCCAGTCGATCTGCGCATCGGGATGACGGCGGCGAATGTCGGCGACGACGGGCATGTTGTGGACGACGTCGCCCAGCGACGACACTCTCACGATCAGGATCTTTTGCGCGCTCAAGAATGGGAACGCCGGACTTCCGGCGTGAAGATGCTTTTGAAGGAACGCAATTTTAGCGCGGTCCTTCGCACGCGCGCGGATTCCGGCGTTTCGCGATTTTTCTGGCTGCACCGCGGCCTGCCTTGCCCTCTTCGGTGCCATTCGCGTCCTGTCTTGAGCGCATGGTGCAAACGGATAGCCGGATTACTGCGGCACGTCATAAGAACTCGCCAATCGATTGAGGCTCGATCTCCAGGAACCGGGGACTGACACAAGACGGTAAAAGCTTTGGGGCGACGACCCAAAAAGTTACCACGCGCCCCGTCAGGAACAGACGTCAGGCCGCACGTGCGACGGCCTCCGGCATGTACGCCGCGAGGATCGATCGAAAGCCATCCCTGAAAACCGCATGGGAGCTCAAGGTCGAGAGCAATCGCTCAATGCGGGCGGCATTCGGACTGGCTCCCGTCATGCATTACCCTCCGCCCCGCAACGCTGCCAGCAGAAACCGTCACGCGGCCGCGAGCAAAAAAACGACGCCTTGAGGTGAAAGGCGTCGCACACAGCTTGAAAACAATAACCAGGAAATCAGAACGGCAACTTCGCGTCAGCCTTCTCGGCCAGAATGACACGGCGGAAGTCTTCCTGAATCCTCTTCAAGGCCGCATCATTGTCGGCCTCAAACCTCATGACAACGACAGGCGTCGTATTCGACGAGCGCGCCAGCCCGAATCCATCAGGATACTCGACGCGCAAGCCGTCAATCGTCACAACCTGATCGGCGTCGGGAAACGTTGCGCTCTTCTGCAAACGCGCGATCAATTCAAAGTTTTCGCCTTCCTGGAGCTTTAGCTGCAATTCCGGCGTCGAATGCGAATTCGGCAGGCTGTTGAGCAGCGCGCTCGGGTCCTGCACGCGTGCGAGGATTTCGAGCAGACGCGCACCCGTGTACAAGCCATCGTCGAACCCATACCAGCGGTCCTTGAAGAACACGTGGCCGCTCATTTCGCCCGCCAGCGGCGCGCCCGTTTCGCGCAGCTTCGCCTTCACCAGCGAGTGCCCCGTCTTCCACATCAACGGCTCGCCGCCCTTCTCCTTGACCCACTTCGCGAGATTACGCGTGCACTTCACGTCGTAAATGATCTGCGCGCCCTTGTTGCGCGACAGCACTTCTTCGGCGAACAGCATCAGCTGACGGTCGGGATAAATGATCTGGCCGTCCTTCGTGACCACGCCCAGACGATCGCCGTCGCCGTCGAACGCAAAGCCGATCTCGGCGTCCGTTTCCTTCAGCGCGCGAATCACGTCCTGCAGGTTCTCGGGATGCGCCGGGTCCGGATGGTGATTCGGGAAGTTGCCGTCGATCTCCGTGAACAGTTCGACCAGTTCGCAGCCGAGCGCCTTGAACAGGCGCGGCGCGAGGCCGCCCGCGACGCCGTTGCCCGTGTCGACCACCAGCTTCAGCGGCCGCGCGAGCTTGATGTCGCTCGTGATGCGCTCGAGGTACGCGTCGGCGATGTCGTACTCCTGATACGTGCCGTTGCCGCTCTCGAAGCGGTTCTCGGTGATGCGTTTGTACAGGCCTTGAATCTGCTCGCCGTAGATGGCCGCGCCGCGCAGCACCATCTTGAAGCCGTTGTAGTCGGGCGGATTGTGGCTGCCCGTCACCACGATGCACGAGTCGATGCGGCGCTCGCCACCGTCCAGCTTGAGCGGCACGCTGGCTGCGAAATAGCCGACGGGCGTCGGCACCATGCCGACGTTGACCACGTCGACACCCGCCGAGCGCAGGCCGTCAGACAGCGCCTGGATCAGTTCGGGACCGGACAGACGTCCGTCACGCGCAACGACGACGGCATCGCCGCCCTGTGCGCGCACTTCGCTGCCGAATGCGCGGCCGATCGAACGCGCGGTCTCGGCGTCGAGCGTCTTGCCGATCACTCCGCGGATGTCATATGCCTTGAATATGGATTGCGAGATCATGGATTGGCTCACTTACGTGCAATGGGAAATGGGTTTGACACAGCGTGGTCATGGCACTGTGGCTTGCCGGAAGCGATCCGGATACAACTTATAATTGCGCTTTTCAGCGACGCCTTACTGGCGCCATTCTAATGCCTAGACGCCCCGCGCTCACAAAGTCGCCGCATCGTAAGATCGGCTGGGCACGCCAATTTCAAGACTACACGCACCTCCCGTGCCCGCCGCGTGCGTCCCGACATCATGCGGATGCCGGTGCTTAAGCGTTTCGCGAATCCCGACGTCACACGCGCTGTCGCAAACCTTGTCTGGCTTGGGCTCGAGCGCCTGACGCAGATCGGCGTAGCGATCGCGACCAGCGGCGTGCTGGCCCGTTATTTCGGCCCCGACGTGTTCGGCAAATGGCAATACGCCAATACGCTTTTGCTCGTCCTGTCGCCGATTACATGGGTCTGCGGCGCCGAGATTCTCGTGCCGACCATCGTCCATCGTCCGGCCGCACAGCTCGGCACCGTGCTCGGCAGCGCATTCGCGCTGCGCCTGTCGGTGTCGGCCGTGGCGCTGGCGCTGACGTGGGCCGGTATCGCCGCGGGCCTCACCGATCCCGTCGTCGGTGCGATGCTCGCCGGCCTCGCCGTGACGATGCTGTTCCGCGAGCCGTTCGTCGGTGTCATTAACGCGTGGCTGCAAAGCATGACGTACAGCAAGCCGCAATTGCTCACGAGCATGACGACGGCCATCGCCAAGGCGCTGCTCGTCTGGCTGCTGGTGCGCGCCGCCGCCGCGCCCGCGCGCTTCGGCTGGCTGTGGGCGCTCGAATCCGCCGTGATTGGCGCAGTGCTGGTCGTCTATTACATGCGGCGCCACGGCGGCAAGCTCGGCTGGCGCATCGACCGCACGCTCTTTCGCCATTTCGCGACGGCGGGCGCGGTGTTCTGGCTCGGCCTGATCTGCATGTATCTGTTCCTCAAGCTCGACCGGCTGATGCTGGAACGCGCGATTTCATTCGCCGACCTCGGCCGCTATTCCGCCGCACAACAGCTGAACGAAAACTGGATCACGCTGGCGCTGATGCTGGCGCAAACGCTTGCGCCAGCATTCGTCTACCGCGTTCAGGACGCCGCGCAACTGCGCCACAATATGTGGCGGCTCACGGCGATGACGGCGGTGCTGATGATCGCGGGCGCATTCGTGCTGGATCTGCTTGCGGGGTTCATCATCCGCCGCGTGTTCGGGCCGAACTTCGAAGAGGCCGTCGACATCTTCCGCTGGGCCGTTTGGCTATCCGTGCCCGCGGGCATCGAGGCGATCGGCAATCTGGTCGTCCTCAAATATCAGGCGAAGTTCGTGTTGCTGTCGAAATGGCTGCTCGCGCTCGCCGTCGCGTGCGTCGTCAATCTGCTGGCGATTCCCCGTTTCGGCGCGTATGGCGCGTTGATCGGACTCGCGTGCGGCTATCTGGCCGCGGCCTCCGTCAACATTTACTACATCCGTTACAAGCTGCGTCCATGACGTTTTCCCCACTCACGCAGCCTTTGGCCGGCGCACTCGACGACGTCGCCGTCCTCATGCCCGCATACAACGGCCAGACCGACGTCGACCGCACGCTCGCCTCGTTCAGCGAAGACGCGCGCATTCACGTGCTGATCGTCGACGACGGCAGCACGCCGCCCATCGTCGCGCCGGCGCTGCCGAACATGTCGATCGAAGTGCTGCGCATGGCGCAGAACGGCGGAATCGAACGTGCATTGCAGGCGGGCATCGAAGCGCTCGCGGCGCGCGGCTTTCGCTACGCCGCGCGCATCGACGCCGGCGACCTGACTGTGCCCGGGCGGCTCGCGAAGCAGCGTGCGTATCTCGAAGCGCATCCGCAGGTAGCAGGTCTGGGCATGTGGACGCAAGTGGTGTCGCGCGACGGCGCGCCGCTCTTCATGCTGACGCCGCCCGCCGAGCCGCGCGCGATCCGCCGCGTGCGCTTCCTGCGCGCATGTTTCGTGCATCCGTCGATGATGCTGCGCGTCGAAGCCGTGCTGGCCGTCGGCAACTATCGCGAAGCCTACAAGGCGGCCGAAGACCTCGATCTGTTTCTGCGCCTGATGCAGCGCTACGACTGCGCGAACCTGCCCGAACTCGGGCTGTACTACGAACTGAACGAAGGCGGTATCAGCGCGACGAAACGGCGCCGTCAGATCGCCTCGACGCTGCGTTTGCAGGTGCGTTATTTCAATGTGCTGAACGTGTGCGACTGGCTCGGCCTCGCCAAGAACCTGCTGCACTTCGTCACGCCTTACAGGACGCTTCAGCGCATGAAGAAGCGGCTCTACGCGCCTCACACAAGCCTCTGATATGCGCTCACATCCCCTCGCATCGCCAGCATGAAGCCATCCATCGAATCCGCCGGCACACTGCGCATCGCGCTCGTGTGCAACACCTCGTTCGCGATCTACCAGTACCGGCAAGGGCTGATCCGCACACTCGTCGCACGCGGCGTCGAGGTGACGGTGATCGCGCCGCGCGATCGCACCACGCCGCTGCTCGAACAGATGGGCTGCCGCTGCATCGCGCTGCACGTCGCGTCGAAGGGCACGAATCCGCGCGACGATCTGCGCACGTTGTGGTCGCTGTACCGGCTGTATCGCACGCTCCGTCCGCATGTCGTGTTTCACTACACGATCAAGCCGAACATCTACGGCTCACTGGCGGCGAAACTGGCGGGCGTCGATTCCGTTGCCGTGACGACAGGCCTCGGTTATGTTTTTATCCAGAAGAGCCGCGCCGCGCAGATTGCCAAGCTGCTGTACCGCTTTGCGTTCCGTTTTCCGCGCGAAATATGGTTTCTGAATCAGGACGATGAAGCCGCTTTTCGCGAGCAGAAGCTGCTTGTGCATCCGGAGCGCGCGCGGCTCCTGCATGGCGAAGGCGTAGACCTGGAGCAGTTCGCGTTCACGCCTTTGCCGGAGCGTCGACATGCCGGTGAAATAAATCAGCGGGCATTTTCTTTTGTATTAATCGGCCGCCTGTTGTGGGATAAAGGCGTGGGCGAATATGTCGAAGCAGCAAGACGGCTGCGCGCAAAGTATCCTGATGCACGCTTTCAGTTGCTCGGCCCCGTCGGCGTCGACAATCCGAGCGCGATTTCGCAGGCCGAAGTCGATGCATGGGTGCGCGAAGGCGTGATCGATTACCTGGGCGAAGCGCATGACGTGCGCCCGCTGATTGCCGTCGCCGATTGCGTGGTGCTGCCTTCGTATCGCGAAGGCGTGCCGCGCACGCTGATGGAAGCATCGGCAATGGGACGTCCGATCGTCGCGACCGACGTGCCGGGCTGCCGCGAAGTCGTCGCGGACGGTGTCAACGGCCTGTTATGCGAGGCGCGTAATGTAGACAGCCTCGCGACGGCGCTCGCGCGGATGCTCGACATGCGCGACGACGAGCGTCGTGCAATGGCCGAGCGCGGCCGGGCCAAGGTCACGCGTGAATTCGACGAACGCGGTGTCGTCGAACGGTACAAGAGCCTGATTCAGCAGTTGACGGGCATATCACTCTAAGGGAGCTCAGGATGACCACGAAGGGCACGATTCTGGTAACGGGCGGTGCAGGCTTCATCGGTTCGCACACGTGCGTGGAACTGCTCAACAGCGATTACGACGTGGTCGTGATCGACAACCTCGTGAACAGCAAGCGCGAATCGATGGCGCGCGTCGAGCAGATCACGGGCAAGCAGGTGGCGTTCTACGAAGCCAACGTGCGCGACGAGACCGTGCTGAACACGATTTTCGACAGACATCCCATCACGGGTGCGATTCACTTCGCCGCGCTGAAGGCCGTGGGCGAATCGGTCGCGAAGCCGCTCGAGTATTACCGCAACAACATGGATGGCCTGCTCGCGCTGCTCGACGTGATGCGCGCACGCAATGTGAAGCAGTTCGTGTTCAGCTCCTCCGCGACCGTGTATGGCGTGCCGAAGAGCTCGCCCATCGACGAAACCTTCCCGCTCTCGGCCACCAACCCGTACGGCCAGAGCAAGTTGATCGCCGAGCAGATCCTGCGCGATCTCGAAATCTCCGATCCGTCGTGGCGCATCGCGACGCTGCGCTACTTCAACCCGGTGGGTGCGCACGAAAGCGGCCTGATCGGCGAAGATCCGGGCGGCGTGCCGAACAACCTGATGCCGTATGTCGCGCAGGTTGCTGTCGGCAAGCTCGAACGGCTGCGCGTGTTCGGCGGCGATTACGACACACCGGATGGCACGGGCGTGCGCGATTACATCCACGTCGTCGATCTGGCGCGCGGACATATCGCGGCGCTCGATGCCCTCGTCGAGCGCGACGCGAGCTTCGTCGTCAATCTCGGTACGGGCCAGGGCTACAGCGTGCTCGACGTCGTGAAGGCGTTCGAGAAAGCGTCGGGCAAGCCTGTGCCGTACGAGATCGTCGCGCGCCGCCCCGGCGATGTCGCGCAATGCTTCGCAAACCCCGCGAAGGCGCTCGAAGTGATCGGCTGGCAAGCGCAGTACGGCATCGAACGCATGTGTGCGGACCACTGGCGCTGGCAGGCGCAGAATCCGCGCGGCTTCGAATAAAACGTCGTTCCGGGGGATACTCGCCATCGCGCCCGTTTCCTCCGCCTGCCTCCGTTCCGTGCAGCCCGCGCCGATCCGGCGATTGCAGCGCGAGTGCCGTGCGCATGTTTTGTTTCACGCGTGCCAACATGGCACGGCAGAAGCAGGCAGTTCCTTCCTCTACGTTCCCAGGCGCGATCGCCGCGGCCGGGATACCAGCTTTTCCGATTGCTCCGTCCGGTCATCCGACGCCCAGCGCCGCGCGTGCACCGATTCTTGACAGGGCAGGCATTCGACGCCTTCGCGCGAATCCATGCTTTCTGGCTGGCGTACGCGCGGTAGCCATCGGCGCGCCGCTGCTGCTCATGCAGCACGTTGCGGCAACGGCATCCGCCCGTCGCTTCGAACTGTGGTGTGGCCCACTGTCGGCGGCCCGATCTTCTGCCAAATTGCGAGACATTCGAAATGGTCTCGTCATACATGAACGCCTCGAAGCTGCAGTCGTGGGGACGATACCCCTACGCTCACCAGTCGGGTGAACCGCTTGCCTGGCGTGATGCCATCCAGACGCGCCTCGCCGACGCCCACGCGCGTCGTGGTACGACGCTCGCGTTCGGCAACGGCCGCAGCTACGGTGACAGTTGCCTCGCGGATACCGGACAGGTGCTGCCCATGCGCGGCCTCGCGCGCTTCATGAGCGCGGACTGGACGAGCGGCGTCGTGCGCGCCGAAGCGGGCATGACGCTCGGTGAACTGCTCGACGTCGCCTTGCCGCGTGGCTGGATGCTGCCCGTCACACCCGGGACGCAGTTCGCTACGCTTGGCGGGGCCGTGGCCAACGACGTGCACGGCAAGAACCATCATGTGCGCGGCACCTTCGGACGCCACGTGCGCTGCTTTTCGCTGCTGCGCTCCGACCGTCCAGCCACCGAATGTTCACCGGATGAGGAAGCCGCGCTCTTTCGTGCGACGATCGGCGGGCTCGGCCTGACGGGTGTGATCGAATGGGTAGAACTCCAGCTCATGCCGGTACGCTCGGCCCATATTGCCGTCTCACGCATACGCTACGCCAACCTCGACGAATTCTTCGCGCTCGCGCAAGACCACGAGGCCATCCATGAGTACGGGGTCGCGTGGGTGGACTGCCTCGCGCGCGGCGGGGCGCTCGGGCGCGGCATCTACACTAGCGGCGATCACGCCGACGACGGTGACTTCTCTATCTCGACGAAGCGCGCCTGCAGTGTACCGTTCGTCCCGCCGTTCTCGCCCGTCAGCCGAACCACGGTGCGCGCATTCAACGCGCTCTATTACTGGCGTCAGAAGCCCGGCATCGAACTCGCGCGCATGACCCCGGCCAGTTTCTTCTATCCACTCGACAACATCCTCAACTGGAATCGCCTCTATGGGCGACGCGGGTTCCAGCAGCATCAATGCGTCGTGCCGACGGCGAGCGCGCGCGACGCGCTGCGGGCAATCCTGGATACCATCGCCACGCACGGCAGCGGCTCATTTCTCGCGGTGCTCAAGCGTTGTGGCTCCCTGCCCTCACCTGGCCTGCTCTCGTTTCCGATGGAAGGCGTCTCGCTCGCGCTCGACTTCCCGCAGAACGAACGGCGCAACACCGACCTCTTCGCCCGGCTCGATTCCATCGTGGCCGAATCCGGCGGTCGTCAGTATCCCGCGAAAGATGCACACATGAGCGGGGAGCACTTCCGCGCGGCTTACCCCGCGTGGCAGGAACTCGAGCGGCATCGCGATCCCGCGCTGATGTCGCGTTTCTGGAAACGGACGACTCAATCATGAAGAACATCCTTGTCATTGGCGGCTCGTCAGCCATCGCCGCCGCTTGCGCACGGCACTGGGCCGCAGACGGCGACCGCCTGTTCCTCGCTGGCCGTCATGCCGCGCGGCTGGAAACCATTGCTCAGGATTTGCGCGTGCGCGGCAGTCAGGACGTGCTTACGCACGTACTCGACCTGAATGACTACACGCAGCATGCCGCCATGCTCGATGCCTGCCGCACGTCCCTTGGTTCCGTCGATATCGTACTCATCGCACACGGCACCCTGGCTGACCAGGCGCTGTGCGAACGCAATGTGGACGCGGCTCTACATGAATTCTCGACCAACGCACTCTCCACGATTGCGCTACTTACGCGGCTCGCCAGCCTGCTCGAGGCGCAGCGTAGCGGCACCATCGCGGTGATATCGTCCGTCGCAGGCGACCGCGGGCGCGCCTCGAACTATGTCTACGGGGCGGCGAAGGCTGCCGTCACGACCTTCTGCGAGGGCCTGCGCGCACGGCTCTTCAAATCGGGCGTGCACGTGCTCACGATCAAGCCCGGCTTCGTCGATACGCCAATGACTGCAGGCCTTGCCCTGCCCAAGCCGCTTGTCGCAACGCCAGAACAGGTCAGTAAAGACATCGTGCGCGCCATCGCGCAGGGCAAGGACCTGGTCTATACCCCGTGGTTCTGGAGCGCGATCATGCTCGTTATCCGCGCCCTGCCGCGCTTCGTGTTCAAGCGGGTTTCGCTGTGAACACCATCGTCGCAAGCCGCACCGCTCTCGTGACGTGGTACGCGCTCTTCGCACTCGTCTCAATGGCGGCGAATCTCGGTAGTCAGAAGATCGCGTGGCAAATTTACAGCGGGTCATTTTCGATTCCCCTCGCGGTGTGCATCGGCACGGGCGTGGGGCTCGTTGTCAAGTACGTGCTCGACAAGAGCTGGATTTTCCGCTACGAACACCGCAGCGTTACCCACGGTGTCCACACCTTCTTGCGCTACGTCGCAATGGGGCTTGCTACCACCGCGCTCTTCTGGGCCACGGAATTTGCCGCTCAAGTGCTATTCCAGTCGGAGACAGCACGCCTTGCCGGGGGGGCGCTCGGCCTCACGCTCGGTTACATCGCAAAGTACCAGCTCGACAAGCGTTTCGTATTTGCCTGATCGGGCGGCGTACGAACCCGCATCGAAACTCCGTTCGTACTGTCGGGCGCGAGACGTCATAAACCGTCTGAACTCGATGCGCTGATTCCAGTGCAGACGATCCATTTGCTTTTCAAACCGGCTCGTACGCTGGCGTACATATCGACGCACAACCATGCCCTACGCTTTTCCCCTCAATCCGGCATAGCGCATGTGCTGCGATCCCTCCGAACAGGCGCAATAAGGTATCGATATGTCAGATCCCGCAATTCCGCTGTGTGTGGACCTGGACGGCACGCTCACACGCGCTGATTTCCTCTTCGAAAGTTTCTTCGTGCTGCTCAAGCAGCAGCCACTATCGATATTCCTCTGCCTGTTCTGGCTGCTGCGCGGCAAAGCCTATCTGAAGGAGCAGATCGCACTGCGTGTGACGCTCGATGTCGGCGTGCTGCCCTATAACGGCCAACTGGTCGATTATCTGCGCGAAGCGCGCTCGGCCGGGCGGCCGCTCTACCTGTGCACGGCGGCTAACCAGCGATTCGCAAGCCAGGTGGCGGCTCACTTCGGCATGTTCAGCGGCGTACTCGCAAGCAATGCGAGCCTCAATCTGCACGGCGAGCATAAGGCTGCAGCCCTCGTCGAGCAGTTCGGCGAACACGGCTTTGACTACTGCGGTGATGCGCGCGCAGACGTACCCGTGTGGCAGCGCGCACGCCGGGCAATCGTCGTTGGCAACCAGCACATCGCTAATATTGCGCGCAAGGTGAATAGCGAAATTGTGTTCTTCGAAGAGAAACGCCATCTGATTCCACTCATGCTCAAGGAAATGCGCGTGCATCAGTGGGTCAAGAACTGTTTGATCTTTGTGCCGCTTCTTCTCGGGCACCGCTTCGATGACTTGCAGGCGGTGCTCGCGGCCTGTATCGCGTTTGCATCGTTCAGCCTGTGCGCGTCATCCGTCTATCTGCTCAACGACATGCTCGACCTGGATGTCGATCGTCGCCATCCGCGCAAGCACAGCCGACCGTTCGCATCGGGCAAGCTGCCGCTCTCGCTGGGTATCGTGCTTACGATTGTGCTGCTCGGTGCTGGACTTGGGCTCGCTGCCCTGCTGCCCTGGCAGTTCGGCGCCGTGCTCATTGCGTACATGGCCGCCACAGTCGCCTATTCGTTCGTGCTCAAGCGGATCGCGCTAATCGATGTATTCACCCTGGCCGGCCTCTACACGGTGCGCGTGATCGCTGGCGGTGAATGCAACAACATCCCGCTGTCTTACTGGCTGATTCTTTTCAGCGTGCCCATCTTCCTGAGCCTCGCCATGCTCAAGCGCTATGTCGAACTCGAGGCCATGCTTCAGCAGGGCAAGACGGAGGCAGCAGGGCGTGGCTATCTTACGCAGGACATGTCGATCCTGCGCTCCTATGGCACGGCGGCCGGCTATCTCGCCGTACTCGTGCTCGCGCTTTACCTGAATTCGCCCGAGTTCAAGCTGCTCTACCATCATCCGAAGATGCTGTGGGCTGTGTTCGGACTTACGCTCTATTGGGTAAGCCGCATCTGGATGCTCGCGTTTCGCGGACAGATGAACGATGACCCAATCGTCTTCACGTTCAAGGACCGCGTGAGTTGCAGCGTCATCGGATTGTGCGGCGTCTTCATGTTACTGGCGATCTGATGAATGCGAAAGGGTGTCGAGGCACCCCTTCTTCATGAGAGCTAGCGCAGGAAGCGCGTCAAGAGAAATTCTTCTTGCCAATCAGCTTTGATCAATTTTACTCAGGCGTGGAAAGATGGATACGACGGCTCGAGCAAGAATCGCAATAACTCCGCTTGGCATCGTGGCACTGATTTTGTTTGTCGCGCTTTGCACGTGGGTCGAGTATGTGTTCTGGGCGAGGGAGCATGCCTCGAACATGGATGAACTGCTCGGAGCCTCGGACGGAGTATTGAGCGGAATGCCTCACTGGCGCGCCTTCCAGAACCGCCTTCTGACTCCCTATCTGATGGATCTCTTCAGGAACGTCTCGCAGAATCCGTACAACGAATTTGCGAAAGTATTCCTGACGCTGGAAAATTTCGTTTTGTGCATTTGCGCCTACGCACTGACCCGAAGAGTCAGCCTCACTATAGTAGCGCTGGTCGCATCGTCGGCGCTGTGGGTGTATTGCATGCACTATTTTAGCTATCCGTGGGACTTCACCGAATCGATGATGCTCACCTTGCTTTTTCTGCTTGCGATCAGAAGCGAAGGCATTTTTCCATTCGTCATTCTGTTTATCCTTTTTGTACTGAGCCGGGAATCCTGCACGTTCATTGGACTATTCCTGATCTTGAGGGGCGTCTCGCCAATCGCATTCGGTCGGCGGATGGAGGTTCGCTCACTGACGTGGGGCGGCATTCTGATTGTCGTGGGGGTTGCGATCACCGAAGTACTGAGAAAAACACTCTTCAAGGCTTCGATGCTGCCAGGCGTGGGCGCGGATACGTTGCATGAGAAATTTGAAAATCACTTCCATTACCTTCACAACGGAAAAGTGTTCCTCGTGGGAAGTAAGGGATATGACATCTCGCTCATATACGCGATGCTCATGCTGGTTTTTCTCGCATGCGCATACGTGGGATATCGCGAAAAGGCAAGAAACCTTCTCGCTATCGGTATCACCATGACGCTGTACACGCTGAGCATTTTCATATTTGGCGTTCTCGATGAGGTGCGGCTATACCAGCCCATGACGGGGATCCTCTCTTTGACCGTTCTTTATCTGCTATTCGAAACCGGGTCTGGCCAGAAATGGCGCGCCACGAACCTACCGTTCTTGACGCGACGCGGATGGAGTTGAATGTGAGCGCGACACGAACCCCGCGCACCTGACCGGAAGATGTATTCAGCCCGCCTTGCCTTCGGCGGATGCGTCGACCGGCGCAATAACGTTCTTTAGCAGGAAAGCAGCGTTTAGCCAGTGAAAGGACGGACCGCTCCATGAAAAGCATAGGCAGGCATTGGGTCCTGGCGTTTTGCCGATTCTCTATCGTGCTCGTGACGCTGCTCATTTGCACGGGGAACATCACGAATAGCGTGCTGCTGAAGTGGGGCTTCCACGAAGATAGAAACAGTGCGAACTACCACATCACGTTGCCCGAGATGATGGACGGTACCGCGAGGAAACCTTTCGTCTACAGAGCGTCTTTCCCGATGAGTGTGAAATGGGCTGTAAGCCGGCTCCCACCCGACCTCCAGGCGAAGCTCTATACGCAGGTCACGCAGCATGACTCCATCCGCAGCCAGTACTTCAGCCGCCTGCCCGCCCGGTACTGGACACCCGTTGTCTCGATTACCTATTACATCACCTACTTCACGGTACTGGCGGCCACTATCTCTGCGCTTTGGTTGATATACCTCCTGGCACGCATGCACGTGCTGACTTTTGGACAGGCGCTCACGTTTGTGGTGGCATTCAGTCTCTTTTATCCGTTGACGTTTCAAGAAAGCGCTTTCTACTACGATTTCCTCGAATTGTCGGGCGTTTTCGCTGCATGCTTCTTCCTGATGCGGCGACACATGCTCGCGTGCACAATCTGTATTGCCGTGTTTTCGTTCAATAAGGAAACCTTCTTTCTGGCCCCGCTCGCGCTTTTTTTTCTGCACGAACGCGACGTATCGCTTCGCGCACGCGCTAGTTGGCTCGCTGCACAGCTTGCGTGCTGCCTCGTAACTCGCCATTTGATCACAAGCGGTTATGACACCAACATTGGCGGCACCGTTGAATTTCATCTGGTCGAGAACGTGCGTTTCTGGATTGATCCCAAAACGTACCTCAGCTTCTGGAATCTTATCAGCAGGAGCGTACCCACCCCAAGCATCCAGAATCCGTTGGTCATCGTTCCGCTGGTCATCTTTCTTCGCGCTGCCTGGCGCTTTGCGGACAGGCGATACCGGCACTATCTTCACGCCGCACTGTGGCCGTTGGTGGTGCTTTTTATCCCTTTCGGCTATCGCGATGAAGTACGTGCGTTCTCCCTGGCGTTTCCCGCGCTGACGCTCATCGCGCTGCATGGCGCGAGCCGCTTCACGCAGATTTTTTCTTCGGCCACCGAGCCGTCCAGGGTCGCGAGCAAATTGCCGTTGGTCGGCACCACGCTTCCACAGACCCAGCGGGCGGCCTCACTGGTCCTTGCGCCCCGACGCAGAGAAATCCAGCGTGACGTTTGATTCGATAACCAGACATGTTGGCTCGACTGTAAAGCGCAACCGCATACGCTCGTACTGCCGTGTGCAACGACCTCACAGGGCGTATTACCGCAGTCGAAATGAAGACTTCGGTCGCCCGATCGAGCGCCAATGTATCTGGCTGCGCCTGTCGTTGACCACCGCGGCACCGTACTCGAGGCGAATTCGCTTTGGCGCTTTCGGGCGGCACCTCACCCGACCTTTTCTCCCTTCTCGCGCGCCATGGGAATCTGATCGACACGGTGCCGTCAAAGCGTCGTGCTGTCCCGGAAGCGGTCCGGATACAACTTATAATTGCGCTTTTCAGCAACGCCTTACTGGCGCCACTCCAACGCCTAGACGCCCCGCGCTCATACAGTCGCCGCATCGGTCGGGCACGCCAATTTCAGGACTACATGCACCTCCCGTGCCCGCCGCGTGCGTCCGGACATCATGCGGATGCCGGTGCTTAAGCGTTTCGCGAATCCCGACGTCACACGCGCTGTCGCAAACCTTGTCTGGCTTGGGCTCGAGCGCCTGACGCAGATCGACGTAGCGATTGTGACCAGCGGCGTGCTGGCGCGTTATTTCGGCCCCGACCTCTTCGGCAAATGGCAATACGTCAATACGCTTTTGCTCAATGTCGACCGTAGCTAGCGCAGACGCGGATCGGCATCGCCGGAGGCGTCACGGCCCGCCGTCGATGAAATGCTTGCCAGCCTCCCCGTGACGATGCTGTTCCGCGAACCGTTCGTCGGTGTAATTAACGCGTGGCCGTAAAGTGCGGACCCACTGGCGCTGGCAGGCGCAGAATCCGCGCGGCTTCGAATAACGCGCCAGGATGAATGTGCGGGATGCTCGTCATTGCGACGGCATCCCAGCCCCAGGCAGGGCTCACTGCGACCGGTTGGCGGAATGTTTCGCGATCACGTCCACGGCCGTCTTGACTCCGCCTTCCCGGACGCGTGCCACTCAATACCGGGCCCGTCAGGCAATCAGCGGAAAAGCGCACGACATAGCACACTGCCATGCGGCGATAACCGGTATGACAAAAACGGTATCCGCCGCCGCACCGCCTTGGTGACTGGCAAAGCCAACCTGACCATCACCTCGAACGGGTAGCGTACCTCCGCGATGCCGCTGCCTGCCGCCTCGCCTCCGTCTTTCCTCAAGTTTTTCCTGTGGCGGCCGAGAAGCCGGCTATGACCGACATTTACATCCCATGCATTTTTCGCGGGTATCGTAAAATGTGCGGATTCGATCGCCCCCGGGCATTCGACACGGTAAAACTTGCCTGACAGCGCCGAAAATGAACACGCGTAACTTCTTTAACGACGATCTCGCCCGGAGCTTCGGGTATGGGATGGCCGTCTACATTGCAGCACAGACCACCGCTCTCCAACGCGGCATCGATGCCACCAACGTGCAACGCATGGCCGCAGGCCGCCGTTTGCTTGAAGACGCAACCCTTGAAGAGGTGATTTCGGCGCTGCGTAGCAACGGCATGTTGCCCGCCGAACCGGATGCGGGTGGCGCCGATCTGTCAGACGCAGACGCGATCGGTTAAGTCATCCACCGGTGATACGCACGCGCCGCTATCGACGTGCATGGCGCACCGATCCCGTCGAGCCAGCGCTGCGCGCTTCCCAGCGAATCTTCGTGTTCCCATCGCCGGCTCGCCCGGTTGTTGTCGCCGGCCGTTCGCGCTATCTGCCATTTCCCTGCGCCGCGGTATTGCCAGACGCTTTCAATCCGCTGTCGAGGTTCGTCCAATCTCACTGGTTGCGTAAGCAGCTATCTGTCCGTGTCGGGCGAATTTGCCACTCGGGCGTCCGTACGGCACCGAACGGTAGTGTCTCCGCGCAAATACTACCATCCGCCAATGGGCCGTCGCGCGCTGCCATTCGTGTGCTGTTTGCCGCTTCACCGCCCGGAACCAGGCGCTGATTCGACTTCGATACGCTCCACGTTCGTATCTTTGAGTACCTCGATCGCACGACAGATCCGTCCCCGGTGACCGAGCCAAGCGGAAGCAGCGATGCACGACTTCGTAAGCAGACCGCTAGAGACACGATACACGCCTCGGGCAGAGCGCCAGGTGTGACTGACTGATCAATGGGTGAGCGATGCGCCGGCTAAATTCAATACGGATCCTACGCGCGGTGACAGCGACGACTGTCGTCGTGCACCACGTCCTGATACAGGACGGTCAGGTGTTCGGACAGTTTCGCGTCGACGTATTCTTCGTACTGAGTGGCTTCGTGATTGCACTCGCGCTCGAAGCGAGCACGGTCAGCGTACGCGACTTCGTC
Source organism: Paraburkholderia phymatum STM815 (assembly GCF_000020045.1). Taxonomy (GTDB): domain Bacteria; phylum Pseudomonadota; class Gammaproteobacteria; order Burkholderiales; family Burkholderiaceae; genus Paraburkholderia; species Paraburkholderia phymatum. Next base: position 2,555,909 of record NC_010622.1, read on the forward strand.
GTCAGCCGCGTCGTGCGGATCGTGCCGCTCTATTGGCTCGCGACGCTGCTGGTGTTCTTCAGCGCCCTGCTTCGGCCCGATCTTTTCAATTCGACGACCGCCAACGTCCCTGGACTACTAAAGTCGCTCCTTTTCATTCCATACAGGAAAGAAAGCGGCCACGTGTTCCCGATGCTGTTCGTCGGCTGGACGCTGAACTACGAGATGCTGTTCTACGCGGCATCGGCGCTTGCGCTGTGGTGGTTCCGTCGGCATCTCTCGTTCGTACTCGCGGCGATCACGCTACTACTGGCCGGGCTCTTCGTGGCCGCGAATCTCGCGCATTCAGACCACGCGGCCGTCGAGGTCCTTGCTTACGACCGGATGCTCGAATTTCCGTTAGGGTTCGCCGTATGGTATGCGTGGAAGAAAGGCGTGCGCGTTCCCGTCGCGCTCGCGGCGCCGGGCGCCGTCGGCATGTACCTGCTGATGACCTGGATCGAACGGGCATGGCCGGACGTCTCGCAACTGGTGGGAAATGGCCTGCCGACCTGCCTGCTGCTGCTAAGCACGTTGAGTCTCGAAAGCCTTGTGACGGACAATGCGCTCACGCGCGGCTTGCTGTATCTCGGCGATGCGAGCTATGCGATCTATCTCAGCCACCCGTTCGTCGTCGAGGGAATGCGCAAGCTCCTTCCCAAAGTCGCACATGGTTTCGACCTTCGCTCGCCAGCGGGCGTGACCCTTGCGATCGTGATGGCCTCCGTGTTGGGGTGCGCCGTTTATCGCTACATTGACAAGCCGTTGCAGCGCGCGCTGCGCCGTGTGATCAACGTCAAGCGTGTCGTCAATGTGCCTGCGGGTAATGAAGCGCCTTATCGTGTGAGGTAAGCGGAACAGATACGGTGCGAGTCGATGGCTGCCCGGCTCCACGCCGCCGGTCAGATCAACAGCATTGCCGAATGCCGCGAAACGGTTAGTCAGGCAGTGTCAGGGTGCCCCGCGATGAAACTCGTGAAGGCATCGTATGGTTGCTTCAACAGGCTGCCGTCAATCATCAGGCCGAAGGTCTCGTCTCCGCTATCGAGCTCGTAGTACATCACCGACTGGATGTTCTTCGACTTTCTGGCCGCGAAATAACTGGCAAGCCGCGTACTGATATAAGTCGCCCGATAGTCCTGCGTCTTTTCGGGGCCCGTGTTCCACTCGGTGAGCAGGAACGGCACACCATAGTGCGCCTGGCAGTAGGCAGGCAGATCGAACCTTGGGCCAGCCCCGTCGGAGCCGATGTTGAGGATGTCGCCATAGACTTCGAAGTTGTGCCATGTCGTCATGTCCCAACGTACGGTCGGATGACCGCTCGAACCATCGGGCTGCATGCCGTTCCACAGTGCGTCCGATGCGCCGATATCGGCAACCGTGAAATTGACGCCGCACTTCGCCGCGGGTTGCGCGGACTTCACACCATCGATCATTCCGCGAATGATGCCGCGCATCACAGGCCAGTTCGTGTTGTTGAAGTCCGCGGCCTTCGTGCCTGCGTTGGCAGGGTCGAGAATGATGTCGCCTGCGCGTGTCAGTTCATTGCCGCACTCGTACATCGTCACACCATACGGGGCGAGCGCGGCAGCGACGGTTGCCGCACATGAACGTCCGCGGTTGTACGCCACCGTTTCGTTCGCGAACATTACGCGGTTGCTGTCATAGATGCTCAGATCAATGAGCACGAAGAGCGTCAGCCCTGCCGCCTGGAATGCCTGCGCGAGTTTTATGACGGCGTTCAGCTGCGTCGGGTCGTCCGTGCAGCCCAGCCGATACGTCGAGCAGCCGATGCGTTTGATGATCGTGACGATCTGGGCAGGCGTGTATCGATAGTCGTAGTGTCCGTTGATACCGTAAAACGTGCCCGAACTTGCGGCCGTGACGACGTGCGCATCGTTGTTACCCGCGCCAGCGTCTGAACCGCCGCCCCCGCATCCGCCGAGAACATAGGTGCCGCTGAGCGCCGTCAGGCAACCGAGAAACTGACGTCTTTTGAGCATGTGATTTCTCCACTGCCGCATTGCTGGCAACAGATTGTGGAGACGGGCGGGAGCACATTCGCAGGATCAGCACCCGGGGCGTCCGTTGGCCGCGCAGGCTTGCGTCATTGACGCGTCGTCGGCAGGTATCCGCCTGTGACGGACGGACAGTATCCATAGCGGGCCGTTGACGTTGTCACGGAAACGCTCCGGAGAAATCAACCCGCTCAGAATAGGCCTGACAGACAGCGACCAGTATTGGACCTTGGTCCAATAAGGGCACCATCCGGGCGATTAGCACTGTGCGAAAAAGATCCGACATGCCTAAGGCGGCCCGGTTTTGCAGACCCAGACATCTGGAAGCGGTGTGTGTCGGCGCGGCACGCGATGTGCGGAGGCAAAAGAGGAGAGGCAAAAGAGGCGTCGCATCGGCCGCCCGACCAGGCAATGTAGAACCGCACCAGCGCGACCATTCGCGCCTGCCTTCCCGGCTCTTTGTGCCCGGACGCACAGAAATTCTGCGTAACGATTGGTCCAATTGCCAGACGTAACGGCGCCAGGTCATGCCCCCGACCGGCGTCTTCGGAGGAAAAATGAACGTCATTGCAGAAGCAGTCTCGCCGGATGCGCTCACGCACGACACGCAGCTTGCCTGCGTCGTTCAACCTGTCGTCCTGGCTGGCGGCTCGGGCACGCGCCTGTGGCCACTGTCGCGCGAGCAGTGCCCGAAACAACTGATCGGGCTGACAAGCGAGGAATCGCTGCTCGAAGCGACGCTGCGCAGAACCTTGGGACTGAGCGCGCCGACACGGGAGCGGCCCGCGCCGCATGCCATCAGAACGCAGCCGACGCTCGTCGTCTGCAGCGAGGAGTTGCGCCTGCCCACGAAAGAACGGCTCGACCGCTGCACGAGCGATTCCCGCGTCGTGCTGGAGCCGGCGCCGCGCAATACCGCCCCCGCCCTGACGGTGGCTGCGCTGGCCGCACGGGCGGCTGCGCCGGAGGGCGAAGATCCCGTACTCGTCGTGATGCCCGCCGATCATCTGATCGCCGATTCGCAGGCCTTCGTGGCCACCCTGCAGCACGCCATCCAGCATGCGCTGCACGATGCGATCGTCACGCTGGGCGTGCCACCCGAGCGTCCCGAAACAGGCTACGGCTACATCAAGACGGGCGCACCCGCCGACGGCCGCGGGGCGCGGACCATCGAGCGCTTCGTCGAAAAACCCGCACAGCAAACGGCCGAACAGTATGTCGCATCGGGTGAGTACTGGTGGAACAGCGGCATTTTCGTGATGCGCGCATCCGTCTGGCTCGCGGCCATCGAAGCATGCCGGCACGATATCGCTGCCGCGTGCCAGGCGTCGTACGAACAGGCAAAGCTCGACGGCGACGGCACGCTGCACATCGACCATGCCGCGTTTGCCGACTGCCCCAGCGATTCAATCGACTACGCGGTGATGGAGCGTATCGGCGACAACCCGACGCTCACGGGCGTCATCGTGCCGCTCACGGCCGGCTGGTCCGACGTGGGCGCATGGGACGCCGTGTGGGACGTGAGCGCAAAGGACGATGCAGGCAATGTCGCGCGCGGGCGCGTGCTGCTCGAGGGGTCGAAGGACACCTATGCACATTCGGAAGGACGGCTCGTCGCGTGCGTCGGCGTGACGGGTGTGGTGGTGGTCGAGACAGCCGATGCCGTGCTCGTCGCCGCGAAGGACCGCGTACAGGACGTCAAGGCGATCGTGAACCGGCTGAACGCCGCGAAAGACACGGAAGCGAAGGTACATCGGAAGGTGGAGCGGCCGTGGGGCTGCTATGACTCCATCGATCGCGGCGAGCGCTTTCAGGTGAAGCGGATCGTCGTGAAACCGGGCGGCCAGCTATCGCTTCAGATGCATCATCATCGCGCGGAACACTGGATCGTCGTGCGCGGCACCGCGCGCGTCACGCGCGGCGACGAAACGTTCCTGATCACCGAGAACCAGTCGACGTATATTCCGCTGGGCACGCTGCACCGGCTGGAGAATCCGGGTAAGACGCCGCTCGAGATCATCGAGGTCCAATCGGGTGGTTATCTCGGCGAGGATGATATCGTGCGCTTCGACGACCGGTACGGGCGCACGGGAAGCTAGCGCCAGGCGGTGCCAGTCCGGCCGGATGCGGCGATCGAAGTCGCCTATATGGTGCTTCGAGCGCCGCACTGGCCAGAGCGCGGATTAGATCGACAGACACCACGCCGTCAGGCGAAAGCGTTACGCTCAGGCCGGCATCAAGCAAGTCGCAAAACGTGTTGTGAGGAATCCCGACTCATTGCTTCTCTTCAGGCACCTGTGTGCTGGTCCAACAAACACGCCGGACCGCCACGACCGCAACCCCGCATCGCGTCATCCTGTACGTATGCGAATGGTCAGCGTTTTACCAGCTGCCACGTGACCCCACACCTTCCAATTACTGCGGTCGTCCGTGGCCAGGAAATCGGACTTCGGGGCGTCTGCTGCGACACGTACCTTCTCGCCGCGCTATCCCCGTGAATCGATCACCAGGCATCGAGCAATTGTCACCGGTGGTTATCGGCAGAATGATCATTGATTCCCGCGCGCGCGTGTCTTCCTCCGTTCCCGAGCGACGCCCCCTCAGCATCGATACGGCCACACGACCTCAACGCCCGTGCCCGCCTAGCGTGATGCGGCGATGGCAGACAGCCATGTGGTGCTGCGAACGCACATAGTCCAGATCGCCGCCTGGGTCGACGGAAAATCGAGGCGCGCAATCCGTTATTGCCAGACCACACATTCCCGAAAGAACACTGACTATCCGGATGCAAAAAAGCGTCCGGCGGCGTAATCGCGGAAGGAGACGACTCTGCTCCGCGTGAGCCCGTGCCGTTCGTCTTTGCGAGTAGTTATCTTCCTGTAACCGGGTAAACAGTTCGGGACATAACCGCACGAGATTGAGCCAGAAGTACGACCGGTCCGGGCCGCATCGTGTAGCGTAGGTAACGAGCGGCGACAACAGTTGTGATTGTTCAGATCTGCTGGTCGTCGGAAGGAAAGCACATTATTACAAGCATCGTTCGCGCTGACATTGCAGCGCGTGCCGAAAAACAGCCGTGTGGCGCACGCCCCCGGCTGCAGGAGACTCGTTACCGCATTTCACGTGTGGTGCGGCTTTATGTGGACGTTTCCTTCCTTTAAGGCACGAGAGCGATGAATCAGGTAACCGTCGTCATATGCAACTATAACTACGCACGCTTCCTCGGTGCGGCGATAGATTCAGCGCTGGCGCAGGACTACCCACACGTTCGCGTGCTGGTCATCGACGACGGATCCACCGATGGCTCACGCCGCGTCATCGAGAGCTACGGCTCGCGCATCGCGGCCGTCTTCAAGAGTAACGGAGGCCAGGGGTCTGCGTACAACTGCGCCATCTCCCTGCTGGAGTCCGGCTACGCTGTGATGCTCGATGCCGACGATGTTCTGTACCCAACAGCGGTATCGCGAGCCGTGGAAGTCATGGATCGAGGCTACGCGAAGGCACAGTTTCGCCTTGATGTAATGGACGGCGCGGGACGGCACACAGGCACGCACGTGCCGCACTCCGATCCCCCTGAAACATGTGGCGATCTGCTTGCCCAAGGCTGGCTCTACCCCTCTCCGCCGGCATCCGGCCACGTGTACCAGGTCAGCGCACTGAAGCGCATATTCCCGGTGCCTGACACGAAGTTCAACCGGTACGGCGCAGACTTCTACGCGATCTACGGCGTAGCGCTACAGGGCCGGGTCGCAAGCATCCCCTGTTCGCTGGGTGGCTACCGTATCCACCAGAACAGCGCGAGCGATGCGAGCTTCGCCAATTCAGAGGACTACGGGGAGGTCTCGCAAGCGTTCGATGAGCGCTGGTCCATGCTCCGACAGATTGCGGCAAAGCGGATTGGCGTGGTGCTGCCGTCTACATGTCACGATTTCGCCATCGAAAAAGCGAGGTTCTGTTCGTGCGTCTACCATGCCCCGCTCGCGAGCCGCTGGCACTGGCTTTTGAAAGAGTCCGGGAATTATTTGCACACGGTCATTGCAAATCCCTTCTGGGGTCTGCGCAAGAAAATGGGCACCCTGGTCCTTTCAAGTCTTTGCCTGCTGCCCTTTCCGTCCGTCTCTGATTTCGCCGTGCGTTACATAGTGAATCCCGCCTCGCGCAGGCGACGCGCGGCGTGATGTGTCAACGCCTGCGTACGCCCGGCTCGCAGGCCGACCTCGCCGCGTTCAATGGCCGCCTTTGCCGGGCGGCGTTCAGTAGCGCGAAATTGCATTTCTTAACGCTTCGCAGGCGGGACCGACCCCAATAACGACAGATATTCTTGCGCCTGGCGAGGGGCCCTCGTCACATCGGTGCGCCGATGAGGATTGGAGTGCATCGCGCAACGACGACGACTACGTCCACGAGAGTACAGACATCTGACCGATCGGCACGTCATATGTCCCAAACTTAGGGGCTAATGGCCATCATCGCCGGGTAAGCCCGCGTGCGATATCCGTCCATACGATGTTAGGATTCTGTCCTTTGCGCTTTTCCGGTCTCACGTCACGAGCGGCACCACCACGCATGGTCCACAATCGGCTTCCGAAGGATGTTTTTTCCTGCTTCAGGCCGACGGCCCAGATGCTGACGTCAACGCCTGTCACCTGCACAAATTATGAAGTCTCACATCATTGGGAGATACCGCGGCTTCATTATTGAAGCACGCACACAGCAACGGATTTCGCGATCATCTGACGCCTTGACCGCCACGTGCCATGTCACATGGCACGTGCGCGGATTAAGGCCGGTTAAAGGTGTGATGGGCATGTTCGCCGACCCTGCTGCGTACCCCACGGAAAGCATCGCGATCTCATCTGCGGATCGCAGCGCCCGTGCCTTCATCGACGCCATGCTCGACCGTGACCGCGATGATCGGCCATCCGCCGTGCCCCCGACCTAACACTGGGCGCGCATCGCGCCCCGATGGACTTAGGAGCCGCGGGGCCCGTGGCACAGTGCCTTGTCGTCTGTCCAGTCCGGCTCCAGTGCGGCTCAGCCCATGATCTGCCGTTGTCGGAGTCGCGCCGCAAATGCGCGGCAAATGTCTGCCGTCGCGCACGCGTCGGTCGGTGGATGTTGCTCAGCAACGGCTGAAACCGTCATGCCGGCAGTGAGCATGGATACACGCCGTCGATCCGCAGAGCACTGCACCCTACAGACATCAGTAATGCGCGTATAGTGGTTCATACGCTATCGGTAGCGGAGACAGGGGGCGAAGATGGAAATGCAATCCTGCGCGCCCTATCGTGGCTTCAGCATTGACCTGACGGTCACTTCCACCAACGTCGTCTCCATCGACGGGAAACAGTCCCGGTATTCCGTTTCGTGGTCTGTCTGTTCCTGCGCCGCCCACTCGGCATCGATTGCGAGCCTTCCTGCGGACATCGACTTCATGTCGCCCGACGAGGCCTTCTCGTATGGCGAGACACGCGCCCACGTCTTCATCGATGCCTGCCTGGACCCGGGGGTTTACACAGGGCCTGCGCGATGACACGTATTACTTTGACCGTTGGCACTGGAAGCACTTCTTTCGACGCGTCGATATGCCCCGGACTCTGAGTCGACTGCTCAGATCCACGCTGCCGCTGCGTGCAGCAATCGTTTTCGGTCACAAACAATCGGATCCGTGCTGACACCATTTGAAAGTTGCTTGCAGGTCGCGATGCACAGCCGATCTCATAAGCGCTCTGATTCACAGCGTAAGACGAAGAGACGGTGCGACGGACTCCTTGCACATAACCGGGAAAAGGCTACGCAGACAAAGGACCTGCTTCGCCGCAGCGCTGCATTGCGCTCGCGCGTTAAACAGTTTCCCCGCGGCACGCCTGCCACTTTTCGCGCAGGAATCAATTCTCTGGTCGTTGTTCAAAGCATTGCAGTGCTCGACCGCCCCATCGATGCACTAGCGAGATTCGATGCCGCCATTCTCAACGGCACACGGGATCTGACTGAATCCGACAACGGCATTCGCTCAGATGATAGACGCTATCGTCAACACGGAAAGTGCGAACTACGACGAGCTCGTTGGACGAGTGTTCGAGCACCTGTAGTTTCCTCGCTGGCGCGACGTGTCCTACGTTAGCACCGCTGGATCATTGCTGTAACTCAACGAAGCCTGTTTATCGCCGCCACACAAGTTCGTCAGTCACTGTCGACTGGAAGTCGTCAAGCCGTTAAAGCCATTACCATTAAATGCCTGCGTTAAAAGGCCTGCTCGACTTCAAATCGTATCTGGGCGCCTCTGATGTGAGCCGCTGGCCATCGCGATGTCAGTCCATGCCTGATGCTAGCTACTCGCAGCGAAGGCCTTGAAGGAGTGACGCTCGACGCGTTCGACTTTACTGGCCTGGTGCTGTCTCCGTCCCGGCGCACAAGAACGTTCGCGCGGACATCGCCGAGTTAACTACCAGCGTGCTTCACCTCTGTGTTTGTCTCGCCTGTCACCCACAACGCCTAATGGGCAGGCTCTGTGGCATCGCCACGGATAGCAGGCGTATGCAGTGCGGCGCTACAGTCGGAAGACCGCCACTGCCTCGCGCAGCACGACTGCCTGCGCTTCGAGCGCCTTCGCAGCCGCTGCAGCCTGCTCGACAAGCGCCGCGTTCTGCTGCGTCACTTCATCGATCTGGCCGATCGCCTTGTTGATTTGTTCGATGCCATCACTCTGCTCATGTGCCGCGCCTTCAATCTCGTTCATGATGCCTGTCACGCGTTGCACGGAGTGCATCGCCTCTTCCATCGTCTTGCGCGCATCGGCAACGAGCGTCGCACCCTGCGCGACCTGCGCCGTCGAATCGCCGATCAGCTCGCGAATCTCCTTGGCCGCCGCACCGGAGCGCTGCGCGAGCGCGCGCACTTCGGAAGCCACGACGGCAAACCCCCGCCCCTGCTCGCCCGCGCGCGCCGCCTCGACGGCCGCGTTCAGCGCAAGGATGTTGGTCTGAAACGCAATGCCTTCGATGATGCCGATGATCTCGCCCACTTTGCGCGACGACGTTGTGATGCCGTCCATCGTTTCCGTCACGCGCGTGACCACGTCGCTGCCGCGCACGACCGTGTCGAGCGCGCCTTGCGCGAGCTGGCTCGCGAGCTTCGCATTGTCTGTGTTCTGCTTGACGGTCGCCGACAGCTCGTCCATGCTCGCCGCCGTTTCCTGCAGCGCGGCGGCCTGCTGCTCGGTGCGGCTCGACAGGTCCGCGTTGCCGGCGGCGATCTCGTTCGCGCCGAGCGTGATCGACTGCGTGCTGCCGCGCACTTTCGACACGGTGTCGACGAGCCCGTCGCGCATCTGCGACAGCGCCTGCAGCAGCTGGCCCATCTCGTTGCGCGAACGCACGTTGACGGCCGTCGTCAGATCGCCGTCGGCCATGCTGCGGAAATGGCGGATCGTCTGGTTCACCGGCTTCACCACGGCTGACGACAACCCCGCACGCGCGATCGCGCCGACCACCAGGGCGGCCACGCCGATCGCGATGAACAGACCCGTCGAAATCACGAAGCGCTGTTTCAGCTTTTCGGCCTCGTGCTGGCGGTTGGCAGCCTGCGCGCGCTGGAGCGCGGCGATCGCCTTCGCGTAGACGGCGTAGAAGCGGTCGGCCGTTTCCCCCTGGATCGTACGGAAGGTGTTGAAGTCGTTGTCGACGAGCGCCTTGTGCTCGGGCTCGATTGCCTGATTGACGAGCGCCGTGCGCGCCTCGGCGACAGTCTGCGCGAGCTTACGCTCTTCGTCGCTGCCGAATGGTGCGGCCATGTACATGCGGAAATCCTCGTTCGACGAGTCGAGCACCTTGTGCGCGGCGGCGAGCAGTCCGTCCGTGTCTTTGCCGACGCTAAAGAGCGTCTCGTAGCTGCCGAGCGACAGTCGCACTTGCAAGAGCTTCTCCGAACTCGATGTGAGCGCGCTCATCGCCGCCGACGACTGCTGCACGTCCTGCAGGCCGTCGTTGGTGACTTTCAGCGCGCCCCAGCCGACGCCGATCACGATCAGAAGAAATGCCGCGAAGATGCCGATGACGAGCGTCAGTCCTTGCCGGATAGTGATGTTGTTGAGCATGAGTGTCCGTGACATGCAGTCGGCTGGCCGGGATGGCAGCCCCATCGATGGCTATCGGCAACGCGTCGCGGCGTCCGAATAGGGGGAATCCATGACATAGCATGTGGGACGGCGCGGCGTTTTCGAGGAAACATGCCTTCCCGTCAACCCGCCTGGGCGCGCTGCGTTTCATTTGTATAATCCACCGTTTGCTTTCCGGCCCCCACTTTCATGCTCAGTTTCGCGCTCGGTTTCATCGTTTCACTACTGGTCACGCTGGTGATCGTGCGGTATGCGCATTTGCATGAAACGTTTGCGGACACCGATCTGGCGGGCGTGCAGAAATTCCATGCGCGGCCCGTGCCGCGCATCGGCGGGACGGGCATTCTGATCGGACTGGTGGTATCGGCGATCCAGCTGTATCGCGCTTATCCGGGCGTGTCGGCGGGCATTCTCGGCGTCGTCGCGTGCGGTCTTCCCGCGTTCGGTTCGGGCCTGATCGAAGACCTGACCAAGAAGGTGTCGCCACTCGCGCGGCTCATCTGCACGATGATCGCCGCCGCGCTCGCCTACTTCGTGCTCGGTATCGCCGTTACGCGCATCAGTGTGCCCCCGCTCGATTTTCTGCTGTCCTATGCGGCGATTTCCTGCGCGGTGACCGTGCTGGCCGTCGCGGCACTCGCCAACGCGATCAATATCATCGACGGCTTCAACGGGCTCGCGTCGATGGTCGCCTTCATGATGTTTGCGTCGCTCGCCTATGTCGCGTTCCAGGTGCACGACCCGATCGTGCTGTCGGCGTCGCTGATCATGATGGGCGCGGTGATGGGCTTCTTCATCTGGAATTTCCCGGCAGGCCTGATCTTTCTCGGCGACGGCGGTGCGTACTTCATCGGCTTCATGCTCGGCGAACTGTCGATCATGCTCGTGATGCGCAACCGAGACGTGTCGGCGTGGTATCCCGTGTTGCTGTTCATGTACCCGATCTTCGAGACATGCTTCTCGATCTACCGGAAAAAGTTCATCCGCGGCATCTCGCCCGGGATTCCCGACGGCGTTCATCTGCACATGCTCGTCTACAAGCGGCTGATGCGCTGGGCCGTCGGCGCGCGCACGGCGCGCGAGCTGACGCGGCGCAATTCTCTGACGTCGCCGTATCTGTGGCTGTTGTGCCTGATCGCGGTGGTGCCTGCCACGCTGTTCTGGCGGCACACGCTGCATCTGTTCTGCTTCGTGATCGTGTTTGCAGCGACGTATGTTTGGCTCTACGTGAGCATCGTGCGATTCAAAGTGCCGCGCTGGCTGGTGGTCCGTAAAAGACGGCATTCCTGATCAATCCCCAATGGCGGTGCGCGACGACTCTCTACGACCCTTGCCCGTCCGGTTCCTGGAGGCTTCTGACACCAGGTAAGCACCAGGTAAGCTGCAGCTTGCCTGGCGATCCGAACGGCCCCCCGGCGACAGACATGAAAAAAGGCGCCTCGGCGCCTTTTTCGTTACATCAATGCCCGCTTGCCCGCTGGCGGCGGCACGCTGCGCAGCGGCGGCGCGGCCAGCGTCGGCTGATATTCGGTAACCCAGCGCCGCAGATCGCGGCGCACTTCGTCGTCCGTCAGCACGCGATGCTGCATCAGCCACGGCAACAGTTCGTCGAGCAGATTGTCGGGCACGCCGCGCGCCTGGGCGATACGCAGCTTCGGATGCGGCGTGCGCGTTGTGGTTTCCTCGTCGGCGAGTAATTCTTCATAGAGCTTTTCACCGGGGCGCAAACCCGTGAACTCGATACGGATCTGTTCTTCGGTGAATCCGTACAGACGGATCAGGTCGCGCGCGAGATCGACGATCTTCATCGGCTCGCCCATGTCGAGAATGAAGATTTCGCCGCCGTGACCCATGCTCGATGCCTGCAGCACGAGCTGCGACGCCTCCGGAATCGTCATGAAAAAGCGCGTGATTTCCGGGTGCGTGACCGTGACGGGGCCACCCTTCGCGATCTGCTGCTGGAACTTGGGGATCACGCTGCCCGCGCTGCCGAGCACGTTGCCGAAGCGCACTGTTTCGAACTGCGTGCGCTCGCTGGTCTGCTGCAGCGCCTGACACGCCATTTCCGCGAGACGCTTGCTCGCGCCCATCACGTTGGTCGGATTGACGGCCTTGTCGGTCGAAATCAGCACGAAGCGCTTCACGTCATGGCGAATCGCTGCGCGCGCGACGCGGTAGGTGCCGAGCACGTTGTTGCGCACGGCCTGCCATGCGTTCTGCTCTTCCATCAGCGGGACGTGTTTGTAGGCGGCCGCGTGATAGACGATGTGCGGCGTGAAGCGCGCCATCACCTGATCGAGCAGCAGTGAATCCTTCGCGTCACCGATCACCGGCACGATGGAAAGCCCCGGAAAGCGTTCGAGCAACTCTTCGACCAAGCGGTACATCGCGTACTCGGAGATATCGAAGGCGATCAGTTGGGCGGGCTTGAAGCGCAGGATCTGGCGGCACAGCTCCGAGCCGATCGATCCGCCCGCGCCCGTCACCATCACGACGCGCGCATGCAGCAGCGCTTCGACGTGCGGCGTGTCGATATGCACGGGCTCGCGTCCGAGCAGATCTTCCAGATCGATATGACGCACGCGCGACATCGACGCCTGCCCTTCCGTCATATCCGTCAGTGCGGGCAGCACCATCGCGCGCACGCCAGCGCGCACGCACAGCGTGGCCGCGCGGCGCTGTTGTTCGACGGGCGCCGAAGGAATCGCGATGATCGCGTACTCCGTCTTCATCGCCTCGGCGATTTCCGGCAGCTTGCTGATCGGGCCGAGCACCTTGTAGCCGTAAATCTCGCGGCCCTGCTTTGACACGTCGTCATCCAGCAAACCGATCAGGCGCCATTCGCTCGAACGGGACAGTTCGCGCGCGAGCATCGCGCCCGCCGTGCCCGCGCCAATCACGACGACAGGCTTGCCCTGCGCGACGAGGCCGCCGTACAGATAGAACTCCTTCGCCGCCCGATACAGCGCCCGCGAGCCGCCCATCGCGAGGAACAGCAGCAGCGGCGAGACCAGCAGCACCGAACGCGGAATGATCGGGACCGGCTGGATCATCACGGCGAGAATCATCGCCAGCAACGCGCCCGTTGCGACCGCCTTCGAAATGCGCATCAGGTCGGGCAGGCTCGCGAACACCCACATGCCGCGGTACAGGCCGAAGATGCGGAACATCACGCCGTAGACGGGCAGCACCCAGATGAGCGCGTGCAGCGCGCCGTCGCGGAAATCCACAGGCACGGCGCCGTTGAAACGGATCACGTAGGCGATGAGCCACGTGCCGGCGACGGCAGCCAGGTCGAACAGAAAAGCGCTGAAGGATAGCCAGCTGGCTTTGGATCTGAGCATCAGCGTCATACCTCGGATTGTTTGCACAGTGTGGACTGGAAACGGCGCCAGCGCAGATCGACGATGCTTCCGACGACGACCAGCACGCCGGCCCATCCCGCGACGATGCCCCACTGAGTGGCCGTAGAACGGCCGAGCGCGAATAAAGCAAGGGCGATGCCGGCGACCATCACTGCATACCACACCCATGCGGTTCCGGCATGACCGACGCCGGAACGCACCATGCGTTGATAGTAGTGCTCGCGGTGCGCTTGCCAAAACTTTTCACCGCGCGCAAGGCGCCGCGCGAGGGTCACCGACGCGTCGGCGATAAACGGCGAGAACACGAGCGCCGGGAACCACACGGGCCATGCGCCGCCGCGCCAGCCCCAGTAGCCGAGCGCGCCCGCCAGATAACCGAGCGAGATCGAGCCTGCGTCGCCGAGAAAAATCCGCGCCGGATGAAAATTGAAGAACAGGAAACCGAGCGCGGCGCCCGCAATCGCCAGCGACGCAAGTGCCAGTTCCGGCATCGGATGATCGGAGAGCAGCGCCGCCGCCGCGTAGCCCGCGAAGCCGAACAGCGCCATGCCGCCCGCGAGGCCGTCGGCGCCGTCCATGAAATTGTAGAGATTGACCAGCCAGATCATCAAAAATGCCAGCACGACCAGCACCCACCACGGCGCCGCAGCCGGAAACAGTGCGACGAACGCGACGACGGCGATCAGATGCGCGGCGAAACGCACGCGCGCGGGCAAGCCGCGCCGGTCGTCAACCTGCGATACGGCGGCGAGAAACGCCGTCGCCAGCCCGACGAACCACAGCGACGGCGCGATCAGCAGCATCGCGACGACCGCGACGGGCACGATGCCCCAGCCGCCGACGCGCGGCGTCGGCCGCACGTGGAGCGAGCGGTCGTTCGGGATATCGGTCGCGAGGCGCCAGGCGAGACCTGTCTTCAGCAGCAGGTACAGGATCGCCGCGCAGGCACAGACGGCCACGCCCGCGACGAGGGATAGAGTCCACGGAGACATCAGTGAATCTTGCATCTGCATGAACGGTTCAGTGAGTCGAACGATACCAGTCGGCGGTTGCTGCCAGACCTTCGTCGGTTGAGAACGGCGGTTGCCAGCCGAGGACGTCGCGTATGTGCGACGTATCGAGCTGCAGACCGCCGATCAGACGGTCAACTTGCGCGGAACGGCCCGTCAATCGCCCCGCCGCGCGCAGCCAGCCAGCCGGTACCGGCAGCAGACGCGCAGGCTTGCCTAGATGCCGCCCGAGCGCGCGCACCAGTTCCGCGACGGTCGGCGCGGTACTGTCCGCGACGTGAAAGCACTGGTGCGCCGCGCGCGGATCGGTCGCGCAACACATCAGCGCGTCCGCCAGGTTGCCCACGTACACCATGCTGCGCCGCGCGTCAGCGCCGCTGAGCGGCAGCGGCACGCCACGCCAGACTGCATCCATCAGACGCAGGAAGTTAGCGCGCACTTGCGGCCCGTAGACGAGCGGCGGACGGACGATGACTATCTCGAGGCCCGTTGCTTCGCCGAGTCGCAGGAGGCCTTCTTCGGCGGCGCGCTTCGAGCGGCCATACGGATCTTCAATACGCGGCGGATCGTTTTCGCGCAAGGGCTTGCCGTTGTCGCTTTCTGCGACCGCCTTGATGCTGCTGACGAACACGAAACGCGGCACGCCGTGCTCCCGTGCGGCCGCGGCGAGCCGCAGCGTGCCGTCGACATTGGTGGCACGGAACGCGGCGTCAGGGTCGGCTGCGGTGTCGTGCATCACATGCACGCGTGCAGCCAAATGCACGATGCAGTCGGCAGTCAGGCCGGCAGGCCAAGACTGCCCAATGCCGCTGTAGTCCGTGCTCTCGTCGACCCACTCCGCCACGCCGTTTACGCATGCGCCCGAACGCCGCACGAGTCCCGTCACGCGATGACCGGCGTCGAGCAGCGCGCAGCACAGCGCGCGTCCGACGAACCCATTCGCCCCGCTCACGACCACATGACTCATAGCCACTTCCAGCCGAAACGGTTGAAGAACCGGAACGCCGACGCCACGAACATCCGGATATGCGCCGAGCCTTTGCGCGCCGCGCCGCCGCCGTGATGCAACACGCGCATCGCGGGCAGATAGGCGATCCGGGCGACTTCGTGCGTGCGCAGGCTCAGATCGTAGTCTTCGAAATAAAGGAAATAGCGCGGGTCGAAGCCCGCGAGCTGCTTCAGCACGTTCGTTCGATATAGCATGAAGCAGCCGCTGACGATGGGCGGATCCCAAACGATGTCGCGGTCATTGATGACGTCGCGCATTTCATAGCGCGCAAGGCGCCGCGTGAAGAAGCGGCGCACGCGTGCAGGCAGGAAGCCGCGCACGAACAGGTCGAGCAGCGTCGGATAGCGGCGGCAGAGGTACTGGATGCTGCCGTCTTCATCGCCGATGCGCGGCGTCAGCAAACCAACGTCCGGATGGCTTTCGAAGAAATCGACCGCGCGCACCAGCGCGTTCCGGTCAAGATCGATGTCCGGATTCAGCACAAGATAGTAGCGATAGGTGGCGCCCTCGATGGCAAGGTTGTGGCCGCGGCCATAGCCCACGTTGCCGTGTCCCGCAATGATCGAGCAGGTTGCGCCGCGCGCGCGCAGATCCTCGACGGACGCCGTCGTATCGGGCGACCCGCCGTTATCGACGAGGCTGACATGCAGTTTGAATGCCGGGTGCGCCTCTTTCAGCGCATCGAAGGCGGCGGCGAGACTTTTCAGTGTCTGTGCGAGCTGCTGCGGGTCCGTCCGGTACACGACCAGGGACACGGAGAGACCCTCGTTCTCGTTGCCCGACTCACGCGTAGTGTTCATGTGGATAAAGCAGCGTGTCTGGTGGGCGACACTGTATTTTTGGTAGGGCAAATCGGACTCGCAAGTTTGCGGAAAATGCGAGGATTCGGCAACCCGATTTTCGCTTTGTTACCGTAAAGAAACAATAAATAACCAAGAGAGAAACTGGCAGAGCGTTGATTTCGGCATTCTTTCCGCCAAACGCTTCCGCTTGCTCAATAAACGGCGACGAAGTAAAGTCGCGTGCAATTTGTGCCCTCGCCCACGCGCGAGAGCGACGCCGGGCCGGCGTTTCCCACGCTTTATTCAGCGTGATCCAGAATATTATTGCTTGAAGGCTTCCTCATGGCGAACCTACCCATCGTGCCCGTCATCCTCGCTGGCGGCTCCGGAACGCGGTTGTGGCCCCTTTCCAGGGCGCTATTCCCGAAGCAGTTCCTGCCGTTGACGGGCGAACGCACCATGCTGCAGGAAACGCTGAAGCGGCTGGAAGGTATAGAGGGCCTGTGCAGCCCATTGGTCGTATGTCACGACGACCATCGGTTCATTGTCGCCGAGCAGCTGCGTCAGCACCATTCGCTCGATGCCACGATCATTCTCGAGCCCGTTAGCCGCAACACCGCGCCCGCCATCGCCGTCTCGGCGCTCCAGGCGCTGCGCGACGGCTCGGACCCACTTCTGCTGGTTCTCGCAGCCGACCACGTGATCCGCGATGTGGAGGTGTTCCATCAAGCCGTCGCAGCGGCCGCCGAGGTGGCCGAAACGGGCGCGATGGCGACGTTCGGCATCAAACCCGTCGCTCCTGAAACGGGCTACGGTTATCTGCGCGCGGCGCCCGGCGAGCAGGGCCAGGTGATGCGGCTCGCGACGTTCGTCGAAAAGCCCGATCTCGTCACCGCACGAGCCTACTTGGCGTCCGGCGAGTATTTCTGGAATAGCGGCATGTTCCTGTTTCGCGCGTCAGTGTATCTGAAAGAACTCGAAAAATTCGCGCCGGACATGGTCGCCGCCTGCCGGGCATCTCTCGACGCCGCCAAGGACGACCTGGACTTCGTGCGGCTCGACAAGGAAACTTTCTCCCAGTCGCCGGAAGATTCCGTCGACTACGCCGTCATGGAGAAGACCGACAAGGCGATGATCGTCTCGCTCGATGCGGGCTGGAGCGATGTCGGCTCGTGGTCGGCGCTGTGGGACGTGGCCGACAAGGACGGCGACGGCAACGTGACCAAGGGCGACGTAATCGGCTTCGGCAATCAGAACTGCTTCCTTCAGTCGTCGGGCGGCCGCCTGGTGGCGGCTGTCGGCCTGGATAACCTGATCGTCGTCGACACAGACGACGCAGTGCTGATAGCCAACAAAAAGGACGTCCAGCACGTCAAGAAAATTGTCGAAAAGCTGAAGGCCGAGCAGCGCTCGGAAGCCGTTCAACACCGTCTGGTCTATCGCCCGTGGGGCAGCTACGATTCGATCGATAAAGGCGCACGCTACCAGGTAAAACGCATCACCGTGAACCCCGGCGCCAAGCTCTCCGTGCAAATGCACCATCATAGGGCAGAGCACTGGGTCGTCGTTTCGGGCACCGCACACGTCCAGAACGGCGAGCACGAGACGCTGCTGACCGAGAATGAGTCGGTCTATATCCCCGTGGGGAATGTCCACGCGCTGGAAAATCCAGGAAAAATCCCACTTGAATTGATCGAAGTCCAATCCGGCGCTTATCTCGGCGAAGACGACATCGTCCGCTTCGACGACCGCTACGGCAGACACGAAAGGAAGTAAAGGTCAAGCCCCCGGCGCGCTCGCCGCAACCCGCTCGTCGCCGGTTGCGCGTTCATGTACCATACGCCACTTGGCAGTGCGACCGGAAGGCAGCATTCCTTGCGCAAACGGTGTGGGCCGTCGATATCCCACTTAGGCAACCAGCATATGACCCGCTTCTTTTCGATCGCCTTTATTAGGGAAATTTTTGCATTTGGTGTCGTCGGTACAATCGGTTTTGTCGTCGACACCAGTGTCCTTTATCTGACGAAAGGCCATTTTGGCCTTTTCTACGGCCGCGCGACCTCGTTCGTCTGCGCGGCGTTCACGACCTGGCTCATCAACCGGGCGTGGACGTTCAAGAGCAAGCGCTCGTCGCTTGACGCGAAATCCGAGTTCGCTGTTTATTTCCTGCTCATGCTGATGGGCGGGGCCGTCAATTATTCGGCCTACTATTTCACCATATCGAAGTACCCCCTTGCGGCGTCGCACCCGATTATCGGCGTCGCTGCGGGCAGCATCGCCGGCATGTTCGTCAACCTGATGAGTTCGCGCATGATCCTGTTCAAACACCGGGACCGGTCCATTCAGGCCGCCGATGTCCCGCTCCATGCCGAAATCGGTTGATGGTCGGCGGTCGGCCGGCCGTCATTCGGCCGCCGCGCCCGTCTTGCGCTGATCGCGACTACGCTGCCGTGCCGAATACAGCTTCGTCGTCGTGCGTGTTGCCACCTGGAAAGGCTTCGCGCATTTAATTAGAAGAACGACTCACCATTTATAAAACTGGAGCCATCTGCCGAAGGCATGCGCGACCCGCATCCTGCGAATCCGGCAGTGCGCCGGGGCTGAATCGAGGAGAGAACCCCCGCGGAACAGCCGACCGCCAGCACTTCAATCGCTCCTTTTACCAAATTAAAGATAGTGTTCAAGGGATCGCCCTCCATGCATTCCACGCAATCGCAACAATCGCCCGCGCGGGCCAGCAATTCGATCGCGCCAGAATTGTCCATCGTTGTCCCAACCTATAACGAAAGGGCCAATGTCGGCGAGCTCGTTCGCAAGCTCGACCGCGTCCTCGCCGATATTCGCTGGGAAGTCATCTTTGTCGATGACAACAGCCCCGACAAGACGTTCGAAACGGTCAAACAGATCGCTCACAGCGACCCGCGGGTTCGTTGTATCCACCGGATCGGACGCCGGGGTTTGTCTGGCGCCTGTATCGAAGGCATCCTGTCAAGCGCAGCGCCGACGGTCGCCGTGATGGACGCCGACCTGCAGCATGACGAGTCGATCCTCCCGAAGATGTACCGGGCGATCAAAGATGGCGCGGATCTCGTGATCGGTACCCGCTATGCAGGCGAAGACGCGTCGAGCCAGGGCCTTTCGCCCATCCGCCAATGGGGCTCCAATCAGGCGACCAACCTGGCGCGCAAATTCCTGCGCATCGACGTGAGCGACCCGATGAGCGGCTTCTTCATGATTCCGCGCGCACGCGTGGACGCCGTCGCCGGAAAGCTGTCCGACGAAGGCTTCAAAATCCTGCTCGATATCATCGCGTCCACGCCCACTCGTCTTAAAACGGTCGAAATCCCCTATCACTTCCGTCAGCGCGTGGCGGGCGAGTCCAAGCTCGATACGCTGGTGACGGCCGAATATCTGGGGCTGCTGTTCTCGAAGTTATCGGGCGGCTTCCTGCCGATCCGCTTCCTGATGTTCCTGATCGTCGGCGCCACTGGGATTGCGGTCCATCTGGCCGTGCTGCAGACCGCATTGCATGCGTTCGGCATGGCGTTCCCGTCCGCGCAATTGACGGCCACGCTGGTCGCGATGGCGTGGAACTTCGTGCTGAACAACCAGCTCACCTACCGCGACCGGCGCCTGAAGGGCATAAAATTCGTGATTGGCATGGCTACGTTCTATCTGGTGTGCAGCTTGGGGACGTTTGCAAACGTGGGGGCAGCCAGCTGGCTCGTCCAGTTCGAGCCGAACCAGATCCTTGCGGGCCTGGCCGGGGCGATCCTCGGCGCTGTCTTCAACTATGCGGCGTCGTCCGTACTCACGTGGCACAAGTAAGCGTGCAGCCATCGATTCGAGTCCGGCCCCCCTATAGCATCTGTCCCAGGTCAACATGAAGAGATATGTCAACTTCGCCCAGCGATTTATTGGCCTCGTGCGACGCGACGGCGCCTATCCGCTCTTGAAGAAAAGCGTGGGCGTCTTCAGGCGCGAAGGGTTGACCGGGCTGAGAAGGCGTGCCGGAAATCGTCCGATTCCCGGTCGCGATTACGCCGAGTGGATCGAGAAATTCGACACGCTCGACGCGGAAGTCATCGCGGCGATGAAATCGGAGATCGCGGCAATGGCCGAGCCGCCGCGCATCTCGGTGGTCATGCCGACCTACAACGCAGACCCTGTATGGCTGGCCGAAGCCATCGACTCCGTTCGCAATCAGATTTATCCACACTGGGAACTTTGCATTGCTGACGACGCGTCGACGAGTCCGGAAGTCCGTCCGCTGCTCGAGCAATACATCCGCGAAGATTCGCGTATCCGCGTCGCGTTCCGCGAGAAGAATGGCCACATTTCGGCAGCATCGAATAGCGCACTCGAACTGGTGACGTCCGACTGGGTCGGCTTACTCGATCACGACGACCTGCTCGCGCCGCATGCGCTCTACTTCGTGGCCAAGGAAATTATCCGTCGCCCCGACGCGCGCCTGCTCTACTCGGACGAAGACAAGATCGACCCGATGGGCCGTCGCCACGATCCGTACTTCAAATGCGATATGAACATCGACCTGTTCTATTCGCAGAATATGATTTCCCACTTCGGCGTCTATCAAAAACGTCTGCTCGATGAAATCGGCGGCTTCCGCACCGGCCTTGAGGGCTCGCAGGACCACGACGTCGCGCTGCGTTGCCTGGAGCGCATCGGCGCCAAATCGATCGTCCATATTCCGCGCGTGCTGTACCACTGGCGAGTGCACCCTTCCAGCACGGCCGCATCGGGCGACGCCAAGCCATATGCCCTTATCGCTGGCGAGCGCGCGCTGACCGAGCACTTCGCGCGTCAAGGCATCGACGCCAGCGTCGAAGGCCTGCCGTTCGGCTATCGCGTGCGCTATCGCTTGCCCGAGCATCGGCCGCTCGTGAGCCTGATCATTCCGACGCGCAATGGCGTCGGCCTGCTCAAGCAGTGCATCGACAGCATCCAGGACAAGACGACTTACGCGCCGTACGAAATCATCGTCATCGACAACGGCTCCGACGAACAGGCCACGCTCGACTATCTGGAAAGCCTAAAGTCCGCCGACAACATCCGCGTGATTCGCGACGACCGGCCATTCAACTACTCCGCGCTCAACAACATGGCGATTGGCAGCGCGAACGGTGAGCTCGTCGGCCTGATCAACAACGATATCGAGGTGATCACCGACACGTGGCTCGAGGAGATGGTGTCGCTGGCCCTCCAGCCGGGCGTCGGTGCCGTCGGCGCGAAACTGCTGTACCCGGATGGAACGATCCAGCATGCGGGCGTCGTCACGGGACTCGGCGGCGTGGCGGGTCATGCGCACCGACTGTTCCCGCGCGACGCCTTCGGCTATTTCTCGCGCAATGCGGTCATCAGTTCGTTCTCCGCAGTGACGGCCGCCTGCCTGATCATCCGCAAGTCGATCTACGAGCAGGTAGGCGGCTTGAACGAGGCCGATCTGACCGTTGCATTCAACGACGTCGACTTCTGCCTGCGCGTCCGGGATGCCGGTTATCGCAATGTCTGGACGCCGTTCGCGGAGTTGTATCATCACGAGTCAGCAACGCGCGGCGCGGAGGACAACCCGGAAAAAGTGGCGCGTTTTGGTCGCGAAGTCGAGTATATGCAGACGCGCTGGGGCGATACGTTGAACAGCGACCCCGCCTATAGTCCGAACCTGGCGTTGGACCGTACCGACTTCTCGCTCGCGTGGCCGCCCCGGATCGAACCGCTGCCACGCCATGCCGCGCCGCTCGACAATAAGGAAATGGCATGAAAATTACCGTCTTCGGTGGCGGCGGGTTCATCGGATCGACCATCGTCGATCGACTGCTGCGCGACAACCACGAGATCTGCGTTTTCGAGCGTCCGCGTGTCGACCCCTATCGTCAGTTCAATGACGGCGAGAAGGTGCACTGGATGACGGGCGATCTCACCAGCGTGCACGACGTCACGGAAGCCATCGACGGCTCCGACATCGTCGTGCATCTGGTGTCGACGACGCTGCCGAAAAGCTCAAACGACGATCCCATCTACGACGTCCAGAGCAATCTCGTCGCGACGCTGCAGTTGCTGAACGCGATGGTCGCAAAAAACGTGAAGAAGATCGTGTTCATTTCGTCGGGCGGGACCGTGTATGGCGACCCCGTCTATCTGCCCATCGACGAAAAGCACCCGACCAATCCGAAGGTGTCGTACGGCATCACGAAACTGGCGATCGAGAAGTACCTGCTGCTCTACCAGTATCAGCACGGGATCAAGGCAAACATCCTGCGCGTCGCGAATCCTTATGGAGAACGGCAACGCGTCGAAACAGCGCAAGGCGCGATCGCCGTCTTTCTTGACAAGGCGCTCAGAAAGCAGCCATTCGAGATCTGGGGCGACGGTACTGTTACGCGCGACTACCTGTACATCGGCGACGTCGCCGAGGCGTTCGCCCGCGCGGTTCAATACGACGGCAACGAGTCCGTGTTCAACATCAGTTCGGGCTATGGCACGAGCCTGAACGAAATCATCGGCAAGATCGAAACGATACTCGGACATCCTGTGGAACGGACATATCGTCCGGGGCGTCCTTTCGACGTTCCCGCCAGCGTGCTCGATAACACACTCGCGAAAAGAGAACTCGGCTGGGAACCGAAGGTCGCTTTGGACGCTGGAATTAAACTGACGGCCACATGGCTGCGCTCGCAGATCCATGAATAAGGTCTGAAGCCTACGCGGGGACGGGCCGCCTCGCGCACGCATCAGCGTAACGGGCACTGCGCACGCGGTGCAGACCCGGTGAGACAGGCATCCGGCCGCTCCGGACCGGCATGCCTTGCCGCGACCCGGATTCAGGAGCATGCTGACGCCCCGCCCCACGCGGCCGGGCGCGTTCGGATTCACTCGGGGATTACCTTTTGTCGACGACAATCTGGCGTATTCGGCGGACGGACGCTGTTCCGTTGCTTTTGCTTTTTTTGCTGCCCGTCATTGCGGCGCTGCCCGGACTCGCAGGCCTTTATCACGCGAACCCGATGCTGTATCTGGGTATGCTGGCGCAGCACTACAAGCCCGGCCTGACACAAGGCATGCCGTACGTCGATCCTAACAACGCCTTTACCGCTCAGGCGCTCGGCTATCGCGCGGCGCTGTACTGGCTCCACGGCACCGTTCCCTGGTGGAATTATTTTTCGGGCGTCGGCTTGCCGCTCGCGGCCGAATATCAGCCCGCCGCATTCTTCCCGCCGACCTTGATGCTGCTGTTGCCCAACGGGATGCTGCTGCAGCACATCCTGCTGCAAATCATCGCGGGCTGGGGAACATACGGCCTGCTGCGGCAGTTGGGACTAAGCTGCTTTGCCGCCGCGACGGGCGGCGCCCTCTTCGCATTCAACGGCGCGCTTGCCTGGTTCGATCACGCACCGGCCCTGCCTGTGCCTTTCTTGCCGTGGATGCTGTGGGGCGTCGAGCGCGCGTTCGCCAAGGCTGCGCTCGCGATGCCGCGCGGCTGGCGCCTGTTTGCCGTCGCGTTGTGGATGGGCGTCGTCGCCGGCTTTCCGGAAACCGCGTATCTCAATGGCCTGCTCGCGCTCGCATGGTCGCTCTTGCGCTTATGGCAGGCGCCGGGTTTCAGGCTGGGGTTCATCGTCCGTCTCGCGATCGGCGGCGTAGTCGGGCTGGCGCTTTGCGCGCCGCAAGTCCTTGCCTTCTTCGAGTTCCTGCCGCATGCCTGGCTCGGAGGCCATGACGGAGGCTTCGCCCATGCCGCGCTCGATCCGGCAGGCGTATTGCCAAGCCTGCTTTTCCCTTATGTGTTCGGTCCGATTGCTGCGGGGGGGTTCGCTTGGGACCGTCTCGGCGCGATCTGGGGTGGCATAGGCGGCTATCTCAGCTTGATCGTCGTTGTCATCGGGCTGTACGGCGCGATGCTGCGACGCACGCCCCTCACGTGGCTGCTGCTGGGCTGGCTGTTCATGGTGCTGGGTAAATCGTTCGGCGTCCCTGTCGTGAGCGCGCTGTGGAACCTGATCCCGGGTGTCTCGCAGGCCGCGTTCTACCGCTATGCGGTGCCGACGTGGGAATTCGCGTTCATCATTCTGGCGGCGCAGGCAATCGACGATCTGCGTGCACAACAGCGTGAGCAAGCTACCCATCGACGCCACATTGCGATCCTGTCCACGGTGTTGCTGATAGCGGGCGTCGTCTATGTGGCGTCCCTGTGGCCTCATCTTCGCGGCTTCGTGCCCGTCCGAAATGCCGCTATCGCGTCCGTCCTGTGGGGCGTGATTTCCGTGGGCGCGCTCGGCGCGATCCTGTGGCGCTGCCGTCCGGCTCGAGCCGCCACGGCGATTGCAGTGCTGCTCATCGTCGACAGTGTGCTAATGTTTTCCATGCCGACGCTGAGCAACCCGCGCTCGGGCGAAGTGGACATGGAAGCACTCGGCTTCCTGCAGAAAAACGTCGGACTGCAACGCATCTATTCGCTTGGTCCGATCCAGGCGAATTACGGCGCCTACTTCGGCATCGCCGCCATCAACCACAACTACTTGCCCATCAACCGGCGCTGGGT
This sequence comes from Paraburkholderia phymatum STM815, assembly GCF_000020045.1. Taxonomy (GTDB): domain Bacteria; phylum Pseudomonadota; class Gammaproteobacteria; order Burkholderiales; family Burkholderiaceae; genus Paraburkholderia; species Paraburkholderia phymatum. Next base: position 2,580,787 of record NC_010622.1, read on the forward strand.
TGACTGGGTTCGTGCGAATCTGGATGCCTACGCGGATCCCATCGCCTTCATCGGCAACTATCGGACGGCCGGTTCCGCGGTGCCGACGTCGAGCCAGGAATTGATCCGCAATCTCGAGAACTACGAATGGATCGGCGTCAAATATGTGATCGCGCGCGCCAGCGACAACCCGTTCGTCTCGACGCTCTCGAGCAAGACGGACGCCACGAAGCAATCTCCGCTGCCTGTGATGCCCGGCGAAGCTGTGTCAGGAGTATTGCCTGCCGGTATCACGGACAAACCCGTCACGATCGATCAGATCGGCGTGTCAATCGGTAACTACGGCAACACGTCGGACGACATGCTCATGGCGGAAGTCTGCGTCGACGCCGTTTGCTCCCGCGGACAGCGGGACCTGAAGGAGTCGAACGACAATTCGATGTTCTATATCCCGTTGTCACGGGCGCTGTCGGTCGATGCACACGCTGTCGTTCGGTACCGGTTTGCGCGCAGCGGCGGCAGCAAGCCTCTCGCGCTGTGGATGGCCGCCGTTCGCGACCCCGCCGACGAGCAGCAACTCACGGGGCCGGCGGGGGTGCAGACGGGTCACGGCTTGCAGATCAAACTGCCGATCCAGGACGGCAAGCCATCGTTGGCCAGGCAGGTGTATGCCGATCAGGTCATGAACATTTTCGAGCTCGGCCAGCCGAAGCCGTACTTCGAAGAGGCGGGTCAGGCGTGCCGCATCACGGCGCACGACCGCGAACACGTGATGGCCGACTGCTCGACTCCGTCCACCCTGCTGCGGCGTGAATTGTTCTTCCCCGGCTGGACCGCAAAGGTCAACGGTTCGCCGACATCGATTGCTGAACACAGAGACCTGTTCCAGGCCATTGCTTTGCCCGCAGGCAAAAGCAGCATCGTCTTCGGCTACGAGCCGCCGCATATGATCTGGGCATGGCTTGCCATGCTCGTCGCTTTTGGCATGTTGCTCATGCCCGCCATGAAAAAGAAGTCGCAATAAAGGAAACAATAATGAGGCCATGCAAGATCGCAGTACTGATTCCCTGCTACAACGAGGAAGTTGCCATTGGCAAGGTGGTCCGCAACTTCAGGGAAGCGCTGCCTGACGCGACGATCTATGTCTACGACAACAACTCGCGCGACAACACGTCAAGCGTTGCCGCGCAGGCGGGCGCCGTCGTGCGGAAAGAAACGCAACAGGGTAAGGGCCACGTCGTGCGCCGGATGTTCCGCGACATCGACGCCGATTACTACATCATGGCCGACGGCGACGATACGTACGAAGCCAGCCTCGCGCCCGACATGTTGGCTACGGCCATGTCGGGTCCGTACGATCTCGTCAACTACATCCGCAAGGAAACCGAGGACGCGGCCTATCGAGGCGGCCACCGCTTCGGCAACCGCATGCTGACGGGCGTCGTACGCAAGATCTTCGGCAACCGTGTCAAGGACATGCTGTCGGGCTACAAGGTGTTCTCGCGACGCTTTGTGAAGTCCTTTCCCGCGTTGTCGGCGGGCTTCGACATCGAAACTGAACTGACAATCCACGCGCTCGAACTGTCGATGCCGATCTCACACGTCGAGGGTCCGTATCGCGGCCGGCCCCAGGGATCGGAAAGCAAGTTGAACACCTATCGTGACGGCTACCGGATCCTGATGTTGATCATGAAGCTGATCCGTCACGAACGGCCAATGTTCTTTTTCACGTGCATTAGCGCGCTGCTGACGTTCATTGCACTCGTGCTGATCGAACCGGTGTTCGCACACTACGTGGAGACGGGCCTGGTGCCGCGTCTGCCGACAGCCATCCTGTCGATGAGCCTGGTGATACTGGCGTCGTTGAGCCTGATGACGGGGATGATTCTGGATACCGTTAGCCGCGGGCGTAGAGAGGTGCGGTTGTTGGCTTACCTGCAGTATTTGCCGTTTAGCGCGACGGACGAAATCGAGGTACATATGTCGCAAAGTGCCGCAAGCAAGCGCGCATCCGAAAGGGGCGCACGTATGTGAAGAACGTTGACATGCCGACTGTCGTCCTTACCGACGAAGGGTGTTCTTAAGGCATCGCACTAGAGATCCAGCCATACCACTGGTTCGAAGCGGGTCACGTTGACGTTAAAGTCGGCGCTCGCAGCCAACGCGATAGCTCGTACGAAGACTTCGTCGGTTACAACGTAGGCAGCACGGGCCAGTACCTCCACCCGGCAGATGTCCGGCGGCCGGCTGCGCCCGCATTTCATGCATTGGTCAGCTACCGCCTTACGAGCCTCTGCTAAATGGTGCCGGCCGCGACTGGCTTCTCTTTGGAACCAAGCCTCCTGATTTGCGTACGCGCCGGCTTTTCGATGAAGCTCCACAGCAAAAGTGAAATCGCTATTGCAGCTATCCAATATCCGATGCAGAGAGTCAAATCGGAGAACGCTAAGCTACCTCGATAGCTGTCAAACACATTGAACAACAGTAGATGAGATAAATATAGGGCAAAACTCGCCTCTCCTAAAATGACCAGGGGGCGAACAGAGACGAGCTTTGAGATTAGCCCATTACCGAACGCAAATACCAGAATCATCAGCGGGAAAGCGGGTGCGTCGGTACATTCAACCGTAAATACGGTCCACGGCGAAGTGGCAGTGTAGCCTGCGAGCCTTTCGATAAAAACGATTAAGCCGATAGCGGACACTTCCAGCACTGTCCAGAAGGCCACTCCTTTGGGCAGTGGCCACTTTCTGATTGCGTCAAAAGCCGTTGCCGTCAACATTCCAAGCAAAAACTCTATTACCCGCACAAACGGAGAAATGTAGCCGATTCCTTCGGCGGATATCGTTAGAGGCGTTTGCGGATTAGCCAACGAAATACGGTATGGGTTTACAACAGCCAACACACCAAACGCGATAAGGGCAACTATTCCGGACTTCCAATGCCATGTACTTTCCCAGCGATGACGTAACACTGGAAATACCAGATAGAAAAATGCCTCAGTAGAGATGCTCCACGAAACCGCATTAAAACTGAAGAAGAACGCAATAATCGGGAGCCAGGCATGAACCAGAAAAAAATTCGCCAGGAAGATTACTACATGATGGGCATCCGTTCCACCAAAAAACCAACCTTGATGCGGAATCACTACGAGGAATGTACCGAGCATGAATATATGCAACGGCCATACGCGGGCTACGCGAGCGACATAAAAGCGGCGCACACTTTCGGCACTATCGAAGTTGCGATAGGTATAAGTAAGGATGAACCCCGAAAGCACGAAGAAGAAACTGACACCGAAGTCATAGTGAAAATGCGGAATCCAGTCCATCGAACGAAAAGCGTTCTTGCTATGTTCAATAACAATCGAAGCTGCCGCAAAAAACCGAAGTGCCGTCAGACTATCAAGTTTCATACATACTCAGCTCCCATGCGCCTGAGACACGCATGCCGTACGCCACCTTGCAAGATATGGTAATGGTGAGTAACCGAATCGCACCTGGCATTTGCGCCACCCTGATTGCCGGAACACAGACTCAAGTGCTTGGTAGGCATCAGGCAAAACACCTAGCTAAGCCAATTTTCGAAGTCGTTCCCTCACTTCATTGCAAATCCAGCGTTGCAACTCGCTGCGTTTCTTTTCCACACACCAAGACGCTGACCGGGGCGCGGAGTTGGGAAATCCTTAACCTGCTGGAATCCGGAGGCTTTTAGAGCAGATTCCATCGTCGCGAGGTCCGCGCGTGGATAGAACTCCCCATTCGATTGATTTAGCATCAATGCAAAGCATGCTGAGTCTTGAGGAGGCTGGGCTAGCCATTCCCCATAAGACTTCACGTCAGGCTTGAGCGTCCCCGGATCGATTTGAATCATCGGCAGGTTGTAGCCGAATTTCTTGATCAATTCCAATCCAACTGTATTGACGTTCAGTATCATATGGCGCGAAAGGAATAAAACCGGTCCTTTGTTGACGTCTGCCGTCGACAGATAATCTGAAACCGCCTTACTTATATGTCGCCACTCGATCGCACCGTCACGAGTCAGAACACGATCCGGCGTGTCCTCAGGAGGATAGCCGTTCTGCTCCAGCCAGCTTTGCAGCACCGTCCCGCAATTCAGCCAAGGGCCAGCTAGATCGTCCTTACCAAATCGTTGACCGAGAGGCTTTGGCAGTGCCTCGCAGCGCTGCACATCGTTATGTGCGTACGCCGCTATTGAAAAAAACACGATCACTAATGCGAAGTACACGGGTTGCAACCACCGTAGGCCGCGCTTGGCAAGCCAGGCTGCGACACAAAAAATCATCACAGTATAAATAGGGGAATCAAAGCCCGTCCCCATATTTTGACTCGTCGAAAGCACAAAAAAGCATCCGAGACAAAGCACAACACCCGAGATAATCAGATTGTCGCCGAGACTCCGCGCTTTTCGAAAGACCGAAAATATAAACCCTGCGATGAAGATCGGCACGATCAGGACGAAATGAGGCAAGCGCATTTGGACGAGCACCCATCGAATGCGCAGGTACAAATTTGCCAATGTGAAAATTCCTCGCGACTGACCGTACTCAGCGGCGTGCGCCCCGTAGCCGAATGAAAACAGATATCCGAATACGGTTTCGAAATTTCTCAGATACCACGGCGCGGCAACTACGAGAAATACAACGATTGACAGCACGATGTTCTTGATCGTATCGCGCGAGAAAGCACGCGCCAGGTAAAGGTAAATGAGAAACGAAAGCACAAAGGCCGGCAAGAAAGCGAGCGCCATCGTCCGCGACAATACCATGCATCCGAGAGTTGCCCCCAGAAGTGCGGAATAGGAACTGCGGCGAAAGCCATCGGAAAATACGAAGCAGGCGAAGGCAGCAAAGAAGAAGAATGTCGTCGCCGTGACAAACTGAAAGCTACGGCTGAACATCACGAAGTTCTGCATCGATGCCAATAGAATGCAAGCAAGCAACGCATGCGGCAATGACGAACGCCGCAGCACGGTGAACAGCAACACTAGCGTTCCCACCGCGAAGCCAACATTGCAAAGAATGCCATAGTTCTCGTTGACCCCGAATACAACCATCGCTAACGAGGCGACAGCAGGAGCCAACGGAGCAAAACCCAAGGGGGCAGAAAGAGCCCGCCACCAACCAATCCAGCCCGCATTTAGTTTGGCTTTTGCGAACGACAGCGCGAGCGTCAGATATCCTGACTCATCAATATCCAACGATTGTCCAAAGCGATATTCGACCAGCCAGTGTACGGACTGATAGGTGAAAAATGCGAGCAGGACTCCAAATAGGATGTATACAACGGCATCACTACGTCCGGCGTTAAGAATTTTGCTTTTGTTCATTACCGCGTCCAATATTGAAGACCTAAGCCCTGATTCCTTCGCTCTGCGTTTAGGCGCGAATTGATTCCTGGCAATTATCTGAAGATCGAGACTTTTACCACTTATTTTTACAGATAAAATTGGCGTGAAATTCAATCTCGCAGAATGTAACCAATCCTATTACTGCCCTTCGAGATAAACCTTGAAAACCCGATCATAGTCAGTCTGGTGATAAATCTCTTCCCATCGCGGTGAGAAATTCTCAGCCAGAACCGTATACATTTGCATATCGACCGCGTTCAATTGTTCCGCCAGCTGGATATCCTCAGGATCGACATCGGCATAGCTCGAATCGGAGACCCTGATATTATGGCGCGGGGAAAATCTCATACCGGTCATCGCGAACAACAACTTGACAGAGGCAACATAATTTTCCTGGATTCCCACCCAATAGTAATTACGCTTGATCCATTCCGCCGCGTCTGCACCATTGGTGACAAGATCTGGCGTTAGCTGGCGACAGATCCCATTGATGTTTTCGGGCGCGTGAACAAAATGACGAAACGTCGTATAATCCTTCTTGAAAGAAGCGTTATCCGGATGCGCACTCGAGCAATGGTATTTATAAAAAGAGACAAGTCTGGAAATGGGATGCCGGATGAAAGTCACCAACCTGCTCTGAACCAGGTTCTTCTTTCCAGAAATCTGACCATAAGTAAAATGCCCGGACACCATCCGGCACCGAGCCATACGGCGATCATTCAATTCCAGCAGATTTTCATCCATTATTGCCGCATATTTCTTCAAATCAATTGGCAATTCGACTGTTGAAAAATCGACAAACACATTCTCGGACGGCTGAAATCTTTCCGCTAGTTCTTCACGGAACGACGAACCCGCAGTTTTGGCGACATGGAGAAAAATGATTGGCTTCGCTTGCTCGTCGCTGTCATCAAGACTACGAAGAATAAATGCCTCGGCGCCGAGGTCGAACAAATCCTTAATCATTTCGCTTTTCCTGATATTGCATTAGTCGCCGGACTCATTGCTAGCGTCGGTGTCCTTCGCATTGGTCCACATAGCCTCGACGTCAACCGCGACTAACCACAAGATCCATGACATGGCAAGCGCTCACCATCGTGACGCGCGGCTGGGTACGCGCCGGAAGTGGGAATGACAGCGGACAGACACTGGACGCCTGCAACTTTGCAGCCAACGTCTGGCTGGCGAACCCGTATTAGACCCCGTCTGAACTCCCTTGTATAGGCGCAGCGTTGCCGGCATGGTTCGGCGGTAAGGTCGGGTAAGCAGTTTTCCAATCCACAGCCCCGTACTAAACCCGGCACCCGGTCGCTATAATGGCAGTTTAGTTCGGACAATTCCGGCATATGCAATGGCTTAAACGCGGGCTTGTCTATCGCACCGATCAGGATGCTCCAGCCGGCACCGTGCGCGCCATGGTTCCGACCCCTTTACTCATTGACGATCGCACCATCCGCATTTTCCTCACAGTTTGCGATGGGGACAATGTGGGAAGACCGTACTTCGTCGACGTCGACGCGTCCGACCCTACGAAAATCATCGGGAAATCGACCGGCCCCCTGATGCGAACGGGTGCTCCAGGGGCATTCGACGAACGGGGCATCGTCTGTGCGCAAATACTCCGGAATACGGACGGCACGTTGATGATGTATTACTCCGGCTTTGAACGGTCTGACTCCGTCCGCTATAAGATATTCATGGGTCTCGCGAAAAGCGTCGATAATGGCGAGAGCTTCGTACGCGTACAAGATTCACCCATCTTGGGGCCCACCGAGGCGGAATCGATGTTCCGGTGCGCGCCCTTCGTCATAGCGACCGAACGCGGCTATCAGATGTGGTACACGGCCGGGTCAAGCTGGGAAGTCGTCGGCGGCAAAGAGGTCCCGCGCTACTCGCTGAAATACCTCGAATCGACCGACGGAATCGACTGGGCAAGTGAAGGCGTTCCGTGCATGCGCTTTGGGCCGGATGAACATGGCATTGGTCGTCCGTGGATCACGAAATCGCCAGAGGGCAAATACCAGCTCTACTACTCCGTCCGCCGTATTTCGCTCGCCGCATATCGCCTCGGTTACGCTGAGTCCGACAATGGTCTCGACTGGAATCGGATGGATGATCAACTCGGGTTAGATGTTTCACCCGGCTCGTTCGACTCCGATGGGATGTCCTATACCGCGTTGATCAACGCTGGCGACAAGACTTACTGTTTCTACAACGGTAACGGGTTCGGTCGCGACGGATTCGCAGTTGCAGAACTCATTGCCCCTTAGATTGCGCTCGCAATCCTCCGACATGAAAGACTCTGAAACGGCAGTGCTGATGCACGGAGTATCGCAACGACTAGCGTCCGAAGATGTTTTCGACGAAGCGGTTGCTGAACTGCGTATCAATGGATACACGGTAATAGACAGCGGCCTCCCCGCCGGGCTGATTGAAAAACTCAAGTCGGGAATCGACCGGATCTATCAGACCCAGATTCACGAGCTTGGCGATGAGCAGGCACTCGCGAGCATCAACGACACAGACATCGCTCGTTGTGTTCTCACTTATGACGCCGACTTTCTAACCGTGGCGACGGCGCCAAATCTGATGAAGCTTGCAACCAGGCTGTTGGGAACAGAATTCGTGTTGATGCAACAGAATGGCATCATCAACCGACCTGACCGTCAAAACTATCAGGTGAAGTGGCATCGTGACCTCAGCTATCAACACTGGACGAGTTCAAAAACGATCGCGTTCAATGCGTTGTTATGCGTAGATGAGTTCACCCTCAAGAACGGCGCGTCCTTCGTTCTGCCTGCAACGCATCATATCGAGGCATTCCCCACCGATCGGTTTGTGCGCCAACATGAAAGACAAATCGCGGCGCCAGCTGGATCGTTCATCGTGCTGGACGCGATGCTGTATCACCGGGGCGGAATTAATGTATCGAACGACGTTCGTCGGGCCGTCAATCACCTCATTGGCCTGCCGTTCCTCGCGCAACAAGTGAATTTCGAAACCGGATTCGCAAGCACGGGTATGTCCGCACCCACCGATCCAAACGTGCGAAAGTATCTGGGCTTCCGCTGGTCACCTGCGGCGAATGCCAAGGACTGGCGGAAACGCCGCATGCCCTCGCGATAACTCCGCTCGCAAACCGTCCGCTCCTGGCGAGATGAGAGGCCGCGCGATGCGGCCTGATTAACCCGGACATCCCGCGCTAGTTTGGGCTACGATCGATCGCGTCGCGAACTGCGCGCTCAAGCCACTCGACGACACTCGTTTTTTGTTCAGAGGCGATCTTGAGCACAGCCTCCTTGAGCTCAGGAGCCACACCCTCCAATTGCCCGTAGTAGCGCGTACGCATCGTGCCACCGCGTCGACCGACATGAGGTACGTCGGGATCGATGAACGGTCCTGAAGAGCGCTTCTCGAAGTCGATCAGATAGAAGCAGTTTCCGAGCACCCAACTCAGGCTCGGATCGACTGCCGCGTGAGGAAGCAAATCGATCGGCGCCCGATGCGCCCAAAGATAGTTGTTTGCAACCACCATGCGGCCGTATTCGGTGTCCGCCAACCACGGCGCAACCCCTTCGTCGCCGAACACGACGCGCCCGCCTTCTTTCGTCACCCGGGTCATTTCGTGAATGGCGCCTTTTACATCATCGAACAAATTGATCCCGCCGAAGTGGAAAGCAGCGTCGAAGAAACCCGTTTCGAACGGCAAACTACCTGCATTGCAAACCGACAAACTCGTGTGCGCTAGTGCATCGGCACCCTTCTCCGCAAGCGCCGCAAGGGTCGCGACGACCATTTCCGGAGCGAGATCGGACGCGTAAACCCGCCCGGTAGGCCCGACCGCCTCTAGCGCCGCCAATACATCGTCGCCATTTCCACAGCCAGTGATGAGTACACGTGCGCCATCCGAGACGCGCAGACGACGAATCAAATCGTTTCGGAACTCAGTCTCGTCCACACGAAACGTGCGAAACATCCACGAGAGAAAGTTCTTGTACACTTGCCGAGCGCCTTCGAAGTCGTACATCGCGAGGGACGTCTGCCCCCCTTCCTCAAGAGCGCCGATGTCACGGAAATCGGGGATCCGGACGTTCGTGTCGAAGCCCGCAAGGTAGCGGTAGGTACGTCCGGCGCCAGCGAGGCCGTCTGCCTGGACGACGAGACGCGAATGATCGTCTGGCGACACGTAGTGTTGGAGGGCCGCATACGCGTCAACATCGTGGCTCATAGCCTAGCCTCTTAAGTGATCAATTACGAGTATGACATATCGTTTCTGGCCGGAAACGCGGGCCAGAAACGATATACGGGGTGACGTTCTTCACGCCTTCAAACGGCTGTAACTTGTGGGCTAGCCGGCTACCGAACCGCAAAGCCGCATCAATTCATCTGCGCAACGGGTTTGACCAGCGCGACGATATGGTCGACGTATCGCTCCATGTCAAAGCTATCGGCAACGTGTGCGGAAAGCTGGGACGCTACCTGCGCCCGCAAGTCTGCCGAAAGAAGCAAGCGGCTCGCCTTGTCAGCCATATCCTCGACATCGAGGTAAGCCGCAATACAGAGTTCCTTCAAGCCGGCCCCCTCTAGGAACGACACGATACCTGTCGTCTTGTCGAAGCAAAGCAGCGGCTTGCTGAAGGACATCGCATCGATTGCGACATTCGGCAACGGGTCAAGCCTCGAACTCAACAGGAAAAGATCCGATAGCTCGTATGCAGTCTCAATTTCCGTCGTTTCATCGATGATTTCGACGGCTTCCGTCAAACCAGCGCGCATGATCTGGTCTTCGAGATACACCGAATACGCGGCATCCTTTCTCGGCTCATACCCTTGGCCAATCCAGACGAACCGGCATTGATCCTCGCCCACCTTCGACAATATCTGACGTGCACATTGCAAGAAAAGGTCGACACCCTTGCGAAAATTGACCGACCCTGCGCCGAGGACCACATACTTTCTCGCACCCTCGGTTTCTGGCCGCAAGATCGATCGCAACCTTTGTTGCTCCTTTTCCGCCGATTCGTCGTTGACACGTTTGCCAGGTATGCTGGAACGTCCCTGAGGCAAGATGTGTATCTTTTCCCGCTCGAAGTCGTCGACAAAGCGAACTGCGTCCTTGTACGTGATCTCCGAGGAAAAGACGACTTGCTGCGGCACTGTCATCATGTCCTTGAAACGCGCCGGAGGATCCGGATAGCACGACGCGAACTCGTGAATCAGGCCAACCGAGGGAATACCGGCCTGCTTCAATGGCGTGACGACCAGTTGCGACTCGATGCTATTTACAATCGCGAAATCAAGCTTGAAGCGCTTTGCGATCTTCTCGACGATGTACTCCGTATGCACGCGGCTAAAACGCGCATGGTGTGCAGGCACATAAGCGATATCGAGTTCCTTGAACAACGGCTCGAGCATGCCTGGACCAAGCGAGAGAACGACTACGTTCCTGCTGCGGGACAATACCTCAGCTATGTTGTAGACAAGTACGGGAGCACCCGTCAACGAACATTCGTGAGTGACGAGCAGCACGGTGTCGCGCGCGGGATCGAAAGCCTTGTTCTCGAAACACTCGAACGGAGGGAAAGTAAACGCTCTTTTCTCGGACCGGCCGTGATTGATGTAGTGCAGCAACGGATCGACCCCCGCTTCGCGGACGTCGGGATTCAGCTTCAAATAGGCTTCAGGGTCGAAATCCTTAAAGTCCTCTATTCGTTGCTCAATCCTCTGACTACTCTTCTGAAATAGATTCTTAAAGGTTTTCACTGATTCACACAAAGCAATAGGTGACGAAGTTTAGGATAAAGTGATCGGACTTAGCTTTGCTTGTTCAGCATCACGTCGATCAACTTTCTGGTTTTCCATTTCCATGATCGCCGAACGCGATCATCTTCCAGTTGCTGCGAGATGACTTCCTGTTCGACCAGCGACATCTCCAACTGATGCTTTTGTTCTGTCAGTCGCTCGATGAGCGCCTGTTGATTCAGAGTCGTTTCAGCGCGCTCTTCGTACGCAGCGCGAAGTTTCTCCCATTCGCCGAATATTCGGTTCCTCTCAGTTTCGTGTTGCAACCGCAACTCCTCCCGCTGCCGCCTCGTATCCAGGTAGTTTTGCAGCGGGTTCCCACGATAGGCGCGCAATGGCGGAACATCTGGCGTGCTATTCGGATCACGTGCAAAGGCACTCAAAAAGGCTTCCTTCGAGTAGTAACGCTCGAAGTGCTGCAGCGCCAATTCGCCGTGCTGCTCCAGCAGCGCCTGGTTCCATTGCTCAAAAATCCGGGAAAGCTCGTCGTATCTGCGCCAGATCTTGCTGTCAGGGTAAGTAAGTTCACATCCCCCATGATAGCGGGAGCGATATGACTCATGCGTGACGACAGGCATGCCGACCGACATCGCCTCGATCAGCGCTTTCCCACCACCAAGCGGGAAGGAACCGACATACACGTCCACCGAATTCTCAATCAACGCCTTCGACAATGAAGGCACCCACTCAATGTGAATGAAGCGTTCGCGGCTAATCTGCTCGGCGTCGAGTCCCGCGTAAATCCTTTGCAAAAATGCGTCGGACAACTCGCCGATGTGCACGTGATAACCGCGCGAAGCTTTCAGGATACAGGCGACAGCGCGCTCATAGCATAGCGCATACGATCCCGACTCAAACTTGGATTCTCGCCCGCATGTACAACTCGTCAAGACGCCTCTATCCAGGAAGCTGCTCTTGCGCTCCGATGGTCTGACAGCACTGAGCGGCCAATAGCGTTGTTGCAGGACGCCGATCTGGTGTCTGCACAGCTCATACGACATGTTGTGCAAGTCGACATGCTGAAAAGCCTCGCACGTTACACCGAGGGAAAGGTGATGATCGCCGTGGTGGATGTAGTACCTGTTCGTTGAGCCAGGAAAGTGCGCCGCAACGATGGACACGACGTCCTGGTTGTGACCCAGCGTCAAAATGGTTGACGGGTTCCATTCGCCAAGCTTTACAGAGAGTGCGTCTAGCTTGTCCTCCAGCCCGGTTTCCGTCGCAACGAACACCTCGCAGCCGAGCACGCTCTCCCACTCCTGGATGGTGTCGTGATCGATCCGATTGAACAGGTCCGTCAGCGCCACGCGTACCGGGCTTTCGAACAGTCCGAGGGCGAGATAGTCCTTGATCAGTTCGACATGCCCGCCTGCCCTGACTAGTTCGGATGCAAGAATGACGGTGCCTCGCCCTGCGCTTACATGCTTATCGCCGTAATAGGCGTCGGCCAGCATACGGCACAAATCATCGAGTTCACGGCTCGCGAAGACAACCGCAATAGACTCCGGGTCATTGATGATCTGCTCAACGAACGATTTGATGCGCACCATCGCGTCGTCGTATTGCGATAGGGAAATGCATTTCGCGACCGATTCATGCAATCGATCGAGATCAAAGTCTTGCATTACTCGAAACCCGCGATAATTTCACAAACATACGCTGCTTGTTCAGGCGTCATATGGGGGCCGATGGGCAGACTCAACTCGGTCTCGGCCATTGCTTCGGCAACAGGAAAGTCGCCCTTTTCGTACCCGAGGAAGTGGTACGCCTGTTGCAGATGCGGTGGAATCGGGTAGTGAATCAGCGTCTCGATTCCGGCCTCCTTCAGCCTCGACTGTAACGCATCGCGCCGCTGCGAAAAGACGGGGAACAGATGCCATGACGACATGCAATCCGGAGGCGAAACGGGAACCCGCACACTCGTGTTCTGCAGGTGACGCTGGTAGTACTCCGCGATTTTCACGCGACGCCTGTTCCACTCCTCCAGATGCGGCAGTTTGACGTTCAGTGCTGCGGCGTGAAGCGGATCGAGCCTGCTATTCACCCCACACACCTCATTGACGTATTTCACCTTCGAGCCGTAGTTCGCAATGGTCCGGATCCGCTCAGCGAGCTCTGCATCGTTGGTCGTCACACCGCCCGCATCACCGAATGCGCCGAGATTTTTGCCAGGATAGAAACTCCACGTGACGGCATCGCCGTGGCCGCCAATGAGTTCACCACGGTAGCGAGCACCGTGTGCCTGCGCGCCGTCTTCGAGGACTCGCACACCTTTGCGACGCGCCAGTTCGAGGATCGGACCCATTTCAGCTGGCAGTCCATACAGATGCACGGGCAGAATAACCTTGGTTTTACTGGTCATGGCCTGCTCGATGCGCCGCGGATCGATGTTGAGCGTGTCTGCGTCGGGCTCGACAGGCACCGGACGTGCGCCGCACTGCGTTACCGCGAGCCACGTCGCGATATAGGTGTTGGAAGGAACGATGACTTCGTCCCCTTCGGACACCCCCATCGCCATCAGGGCGATACGCAGGGCATCGAGACCATTGCCTACGCCGATCGCGAAACGGGTACCGGTGTAGTCGGCAAACGACTTTTCAAATCGTGCGACCTCTTCCCCGAAGATATACCAGCCGGAGTCGAGCGCTCGAGAAACGGCCTCATCGATCTCGGACTTCAGTTCAATATAGGCGCTGCGGACATCAAGGAATGGCACTTTCACAATTGTGATCCTTACTCTCGAATAAACTTACTCCGGCGGCAATGTCACGGCAACAGACATCGCTCACTCCACTCGCAAGATAATTCAACGAGAACGCACCGCAGCCAGATAGTCGTCGTAGTCCCGATAATAATCAGACTCGTTGAACTCCATCGACGCCAAAACCAGGCAAACCGAACCCGGATCGAAATTCAATTCGGCCGCCCAGATCATGGGTGGGATATGCAGCCCTTGCCACGGACGATTCAGGTGAACCATCGTCTTTTCCGACCCGTCGTCGAGTGCAACATCGAAACTGCCGGACAGGCAGATCAACAACTGATGCAATTGCTTGTGCGCATGCGCGCCGCGAGCCGCACCCGTCGGAATATCGTACAGGTAGAAGATTCGCTTGATGTCGAAGGGCACATGGCGGCCACCTTCGAGAAAGGTCAGATTTCCCCTCGGGTCTGCGATCTTGGGGAATTCAATAATCTTGCAATCAGACACCGGCATTCTGAGCACCTAATAAATCGACGTCGTAAAACTCGTGCACGGCGCCTCCACCTCCATACTCATGCTTGTACTGGTAGAGGCTTTCATTCAGCACCGTGCCCTCACTCTCGTTGCTCGTACCGAAGTCGAAATACCGCACTCCAGCGGCTTTGGCCCCGGCAATTGCATGGTCAAAGATGGCATCAAGCGCGGAAACCGAATAGGCCGCCGCACTTGCCGCGATGTACTGCGCGTGCCATGCCGTACGCGTCTTGAACACCACGACACCTGCTTCGACCCGCCCATCCATCGTGGCGCAAAAAAACTCAATCGCTTCGGGGAACAGCCCGGCCAATTGTTCCATCTCCTCCGTGCTATGGACGGGAGCCGCGTCGTGCTTGCGAGCCAGGTTGTCCATTAGCACACCCCACAAAGGCCGCAGTTGCGCACTACCTGCCTGCACCGTCACCGACTTGAGCGCCTTTTTGAGCCCGCGCCGACGCCGCTCGGCAGGCTTCGCGCGATCGTACAGATCGATCGCGCATGACAGGTCGCAGCGGGTACGACGCGCGCCGATGCGGAACAACGCATACAGGTCGTCCTGCGACGGCCTGGCCTGATACACATGGGGAACCGCCTTGTACCTCAGACGTTCGTATCCCCTCCCCCGATAATGCGCACACAACTTATCCATCGCTTCGATCATTTTGCCCCCGGACAGGGCACCGTCATGGACTACACCGCCGTAAGTAATGCCCGGATGGCTCACGACCATCGCGCGATCGGCAGGCGCCTGCGCCGCCGCAAACACGCCGACGATGACACCGCCCTGCGTCAGCAAGGCTGAAACGTCGTTAAACCGGTCGCCGTGGTAGCCGAGAAAACGGCGCGTATGCAGGAACGTACTGTTGACCGCGTTCGTGCAGAAGGTGTCCCACGCGTCCCTCAATGCTGGTTCAAAAGGAATGACGTCGACGGTCACTTCTATGCCTTTACCTTAAAAAACCTGCGCGCCGACACCTTCGCGGCCTGAGGCTGCTCACCCTTGAAAATGCAATCCGGCTCGGTATTGCCGAGAATATTAACGCCCACGCCCAGCCAGTTGTCCGCGCCAATGACGACGTTATTGGCGATCGCCGAATTGACGCCGATGAACGTGTTCGCTCCGATCGTGCAAAATCCGGAGATTACGGCGTGAGAGGAAATGAAGCAGTTGTCCTCGATCGTCGAATGATGGCCGATGTGATTCCCGCTCCACAGCACGACGTTGTTGCCGATCTTCACGAACGGCTGGACTGTGTTGTCTTCGAAGATGAAGCAGTGTTCGCCGATCACGGCGTTGGGCCATACGAACGCACGGCTGCTCACGTAGCTGGCCGGCCGATAGCCCTTGTCCTTCGCGAGACCGAAAAAACGCGTGCGCAACCGGTTGAGCTGCGAATACACGAGCGCCGCGTAGAACTCGACCTCGGCGGGATCGAAGAAACGCTCTATCTCCTCGAACGGCACGACGGGCAAGCCAAACAACTGATCGCGGCCAAGGTAGGCGGAGTCGACGGAGAAACCGACGACTTCATAATCCGAGTCGTGCGTGAAGCACTCGTACGCGACTTCCGCGAAGGCGCTGTCGCCGAGAATGACCAGCTTTTTCGTCTTTGTCATGTCCTGCTCTCAAGGTCTGACGATGAGGATGTCCTCGCGCCGGTTGGCCATCGGAAGCGCCGGATCCTGTGGCACCACGTAGGCATCGAATCCCTGCGCGCGTGCGCGCTGGACAAGCGACATCACGACGGCATCGTCGATCTGGTCGAACTCGACCTTGTTGAATTGGACGACGGGCGCGTCGTCCGTCTTCATGTAGTCCTTGTGGAAGCGCACGCCTGTTTCGCTTGCGAAGAAACGCTTGCGCTTCGAGATGTTGGGGATGTCGCCGATCAGCATCTGCCCACCGGGCGCGAGCAACGACAGCGATGCGTCGAGAAAGCGGAAGAAGCTGACGTCGACGAACACGTAATGGAGCACGCTGTAGCACAGGATCACGTCGATCTTGCCGGCCTGCCCCGCAATCCAGTCCGGGCATTGCGGATACATCGCGTCGACCTTTTCGATGAAAGGCGCATCGTCGAGCAAATTAAGCATTTCCTGGCTGTCGATCAGCGTCAACGGATGACTTTTCGACCCGCACAGATCGATCAGCATCCTGGGCAAGTCGCTGCAGCCCGGGCCGATATCGACGACCTTGCGGCCATCCTTGTTCAGGTTGGTCAGCTTGGCGCAGATGTCCGCGAAGATCGCAGCTTCGTGGCCCTGACGATACGAGTCGGGGAACCCGATACGCTCGTATTTCGACATCGACTCGTCCTGCGCGAAGCGCCGAAAGTCGTCGAAGCCGATATGTTCAAACCGGTTGGGTGACGCCATGCTCATTCCTCCACCAACGACACATTCGCTTTACGCCGCAACGCCCGCACTGATTTCCCTGATTTCGAAGTCGACGTCCTGCCAGACCATCGCCGGGAAAATGTTTTCCGCCTGCGAGCCGAACGTGCTCTGGAATACCCGCGCGTTCTCGAGTACGTCCAGATACTGATGCACCTTGTTCTGCTGAACGATGTTCTCGACGCCAACATTCACGGTATATCCACCTTGAGCCAGCATATTGACCCCGGTTATATCGACGCAATAAGTCTTACCCGCTTCGAACGACGGCATGTTGACGTGGGGAAAGTTGGAGTTCATCGCCCCCACGATCTGATTCCCCTTGAAGTCGCGCAGCGAATAGCCAATGGCCGGGTTCTCGATGTCAGTGTTCGCCCTGAGGATCACTCTCAGCTTGTACGGCTCGTGCAACTCGAGCAATTCCGTTCCATGTCCTTCCTGATCCATCAGTGTGACGTCCAGAATGGTTGCGCGACCGTCACCGTAGCGACTATGGCCGTCGAGGAACGCCACCGGCTCGTGAGGCACGACTTGCTCAACCGGACCCGGCAACGGCTGCGGCTCGGCTTCGGACACCTTCTTTGTCGTAATCCGGTTGATGTCGAGGTTCATCTCACTGACGTAAGCCCCGACCACCTCCTTCGGATCGCCATACGCAACCGCGCGCCCCTGCTTCAGCCAGAGCACCTTGCTACAGATATTGCGCACACTGCTCATATCATGGCTCACAAACAGCACCGTCGTGCCGCGGTCCATCAACTCGCGAAGCCGGACCATGCACTTGGCCTGGAACGCGAGATCGCCGACGGCCAGCGCCTCGTCGACGATCAGAATGCTCGGGTCCATGCTCGCCGCAATCGCAAACGCGACTCGAACGTACATCCCGGACGAATACATCTTGACGGGCTGATCGATGAACATGCCGACGTCGGCGAACGCGACGATATCGTCGTAGCGCGCTTCGATCTCCTGTTTGCTGAGGCCAAGCAGCGTCCCGTTCATGAAGATGTTCTCGCGCCCGGTGAACTCCGGGTTGAAGCCCGCGCCCAGTTCGAGCAACGCAGCCACCCGGCCGTTCACCTCGACATGCCCCTGCGTCGGGCTCAA
Organism: Paraburkholderia phymatum STM815; assembly: GCF_000020045.1. Lineage (GTDB taxonomy): Bacteria > Pseudomonadota > Gammaproteobacteria > Burkholderiales > Burkholderiaceae > Paraburkholderia > Paraburkholderia phymatum. The sequence goes on from NC_010622.1 coordinate 2,598,680, forward strand.
GGTGCCGCAGATCATCTGCAGCAGGGTGGACTTGCCGCTCCCGTTGCGACCGATGATCCCGACCGTCTCGCCCTTCTTCACCTCGAAGGACACGTCATTGAGCGCCCAGAACTCACTGAAATAGTGCTTCGGCTGCCCGCCAACCAGCCGCTGAACGCGTGGCAGCACGAACTGCTTCAGCCGGTCGCGCGGCGTCTCGTAGATCTGATAGCGTTTGGCGAGATGGTGTACGCCGATAGCGATATCGTCAGAGGACATCGGCGAACCCCTTTCTTGTCTTCTGGAACCACGCATAGCCAGCCCAGGCGACGACACACGCCGCGATCAGGTAGACGGCCAGCCCCAGCCAGTTCGGCAGCTTCCCCCAAACGAGCACGTCGCGCGCCTGCTCGATCACGAATGTGAGCGGGTTGGCCATGATAAACGGCTGAAAGCGCGGCGGCACCGCGTCCACAGGATAGAACACAGGCGAAAGAAACATCAGGACCGTGGTCAGCAGCGAGATGGTTTGCCCCACGTCACGCAGGAAAACGCCGAGCGAAGCGAGGATCCACGCCAGCCCCAGCGTGACGATGACGAGCGGCAGCAGCACCAGAGGAAAGAACACGACCGTCCATGGCAGGCCGCCGTTGAAAATCAGGATCGCGCACAACAGCACGGCAACACTCACCAGACTGTGGAAGAGCGCCGCGCCCATCGTGGAGACCGGCAGAACTTCGATCGGAAACACCACTTTCTTCACGAAATTGACGTTCGCGATCACCAGCGTGGGCGAGCGGTTGATCACTTCCGAAAACAGGTTCAGCACAATCAGCCCGACGAACAGCAGCACGGCGAACTCGGTCTTGCTCTGCACGGCGCCCGCACCGCCCCAACGCGCCTTGAACACCTCTGAAAACACGAAGGTGTAGACGGTCAGCATGAACAGCGGCTGGACAAAAGACCAGGCGAGTCCCATCGCTGAACCCTTATAGCGGCCGAGCACCTCGCGACGCGTCATCTGCGCGATCAGCTGGCGGTTGCGCCACAACCCCAAAACCAGGGACACAGGGCCGCAAGGCGTCGCCGCGTGCGGGTCGAACGCCCGGGTCGTCGGCACGTTCATGCGTAACACTCCAAAGTAAGCTCCTTCAATCGTGATCGCGGGCAGCGCGGCCAATTTGCCTGCGCCGCCCTGTTACATCCACACTCGCGTAGTCATAAAATCCGCACCCCGCCGCTCGCGAGCCACCTCGCAATCGAATGGCCGGGCGACGTCGCCTCAGTGGCGCCCCAGCCGGCCGGCCCAGCCGTCCCGCAGGCCCCGCAAGGCCATCATGATGTGCTGTGAGCGCTGGTCGGGGAAGAACGAATAGACCACGAGCCGGACGGGCAGCTTGACCAGCTCCGTGGTTTTCCAGCTCCACGGCATGTACGAGCGCTTGAGCAGAGCGATGACGTTGCGGAATTGATAATAATGGCGCAACGGACCGTGCATCGGGTACGGACGGCCGAAAATCCGCACGGGTTCGGCGCCGAGTTCATGGCTCATCCGGATCCAGGGCAGTCCCAGAATACGATAGCCCTTCTGCTTCGCCCGCACGCACCACTCCAGATCGACGAAATCGATAAACAGCGCGTCGTCCATCGGTCCCACCTCGGACCAGTAGCGCAGGTTGATACAAGAACCGGAGGTAATCAGAAAGTCGACGTCGACGGGTTCATTGCCCTCGGGCACCAGCCGTTCGAGTTTCCAGTGACGAAACCGCACGAACGGGGCGACGCCGCCGAGACGTGGATCGTCATAGGCAGGGCCAACCAGCGCAACCCGTTCGCCCGCTTCGTTCGACCGGGCGACTTCGGCGGGAAGATCCGACAGGAGCGCAGCCGGCGGGTCGCTGTCCTGGTCGAACAGCAGCGCCATCTCGACGCCGTTGCGCCTGAGCGCCTCGATGCCCTGATTCAGCGCGGTCGCGATGCCGACGTTCTCGCCGTTCGGCAGATACACGATCGCCTCCGACAGGCCAAGACTGGCGGCCGGGAGGATGGCAGGCGTGTTGTCGACCACGACGCAGGGCATCCTCGACGCGAGCCGGTTGGCTCGTTCGATACACGCAGCGTCCGGGTTGAAAAAAACGACCACCGCACCGGCACGGGGCGCAGCCGATGTCTGCGTCAAGGTGCCGCCATGCATAGCTGCAATGCTTCACGCCAGTCGGGAGCACGCACACCAAATGCAGCGGCCAGCTTGTCGTTCGACATCGACGAGTTGGTCGGTCGGCTTGCCGGTGTGGGATACGCGGAGGCGGGGATGGGCTTCACGGCCGGCTTTTTTTGCAGGCTCGAGAACTCGAAGATCGCCTCGGCGAAGCCATACCACGACGTGACGCCGCCGGCTGTCAGATGGTAGACGCCCGAATGCTCGCGCCACCATTGCTCGCCATCGGTGGCAGTGGCTTGGGCTAGCACGTGCGCCGTCGACGTCGCAATCGTGTTCGACCATGTCGGCGCGCCGAACTGATCGGCCACGACGCTCAGTTCTTCGCGTTCCGCGCCAAGGCGCAACATGGTCAGAAGGAAGTTCTTGCCGCGCGTACCGTACACCCAACTCGTGCGGAAGATCATATGCGCGCCGCCGACGGCGGCAATCGCCTGCTCGCCTTCCAGCTTGCTGCGCCCGTAGACATTGATGGGATTGACGGCATCGCTTTCGACATAAGCACCGTCTTTCGTGCCGTCGAATACGTAGTCCGTCGAATAGTGGACGAGTGCCGCGCCAAGGCGCTTCGCTTCTTCGGCAAGCACAGATGGCGCTTCTGCGTTGATCCGCATCGCAGCGTCGACGTCCGTTTCGGCCTTGTCGACGGCCGTGTAAGCGGCCGGGTTCACGATGAGCACGGGCTTCACTTCGCGCACGACACGGCGAACCTGCTCGAGGTCGGAGAGATCGAGTTCATCGCGACGCGGCGCGACGATCGTGCCGAGCCCCTGAAGGCTGCGAGCCAGTTCGAATCCGACCTGGCCGTTCACACCCGTCAGCAGGATGGTCCGTTGCGCAGACGCCTTCATATCACCCTCATGCAAAGCATTCGGCTTCGCTCAGGCGCTTTCCGGCCGCGTCCTTGGCGGCCAGCACCGGCTCGAAATCGATCGGCCATTCGATGCCGATCTCCGGATCGTTCCAGACGATGCTGCGCTCGTGTTCAGGAAACCAGTAGTCGGTTGTCTTGTAGAGGAACTGCGCCGCCTCCGACAACACCACGAAACCATGCGCGAACCCGGGTGGAATCCAAAGCTGCCGATGGTTGTCGCCCGACAGCAGCACGCCTTCCCACTTGCCGAAAGTCGGCGAACTCTTGCGAACGTCGACCGCTACGTCGAACACTTCACCTTCGACCACGCGCACGAGTTTTCCTTGCGCATGCTCAATCTGATAATGCAGCCCGCGCAGCACGCCCTTGGCCGACCGCGAATGGTTGTCCTGCACGAACTCGACGCCCGCTTCGACCTTTTCTGCAAATTCACGCGCGTTGAAGCTCTCGTAGAAAAACCCCCGCGCATCACCGAACACCTTCGGCTCGATGATCTTGACTTCGGGAAGCGCCGTTGCAGTTACACTGATGGCCATGCGACTTGGTCCGTAAGAAGGTTTTGCAGATACTGCCCGTAAGCGTTCTTCGACAGCGGCCTGGCGAGCGCAAGCAATTGCTCGGCATTGATCCACTTGCGCCGATACGCAATTTCTTCCGGACATGCAACCACAAGCCCCTGCCGCTTTTGCAGCGTCGCGATGAACGTCGCCGCTTCGATCAGTGAATCGTGCGTACCCGTATCGAGCCACGCATAGCCGCGGCCCATGATCTCGACATCAAGCGTCTTCTGCGACAGGTAACGCGAATTCACGTCCGTGATTTCGAGTTCACCGCGAGCCGAAGGCTTGATATCGGCAGCAATATCGCAAACTTGATTGTCGTAGAAGTACAGGCCCGTCACTGCGTAGTTCGAGCGCGGCTTCGCGGGCTTTTCTTCGATCGACAGCGCGCGGAAGTCCTTGTCGAACTCGACCACGCCATAGCGCTCGGGATCATGCACGTGATACGCGAAAACCGTTGCGCCATCCGTGCGCGCATTCGCTCGTTCCAGCTGCTTCGCCAGATCGTGGCCGTAGAAAATGTTGTCACCGAGAATCAGCGCCGACGGATCATTGCCAACAAACTCGCGACCAATGATGAATGCCTGCGCAAGCCCATCCGGCGACGGCTGCACCGCGTACTGGATGTTCATCCCCCACTGGCTGCCGTCGCCGAGCATCGCTTCAAAGCGCGGCGTGTCTTGCGGCGTCGAGATGATCAGGACATCGCGGATGCCCGCGACCATCAGCGTCGACAGCGGGTAATAAATCATCGGCTTGTCGTACACGGGAAGCAACTGCTTCGACACGACATGCGTTATAGGATATAGCCGGGTGCCCGAGCCGCCCGCCAGAATAATGCCCTTGCGCGCCATCGTTCCGCCCTTACGCGCGTTGCGCGTAGTTCGTTTCGACCCACTTGCGGTACTCGCCCGAAGCGACCTCGTCGACCCACTCCTGGTTGTCGAGATACCACTGCACCGTCTTCGCGAGGCCTGTTTCGAACGTCTCTGCCGGCAGCCAGCCCAGTTCGCGCTCAAGCTTGCGCGCATCGATCGCATAACGGCGGTCGTGGCCCGGTCGATCGGTCACATACGTGATCTGTTCGCGATACGAGCCTTGTGCCTTCGGACGCTTCTGATCCAGCAGATCGCACAGCGTGTGCACGACTTCGAGGTTCTTCTTTTCATTCCAGCCGCCGACGTTGTACGTCTCGCCCGGCACGCCGCGCGAGAGCACTTCGCGGATCGCGCTGCAATGGTCGCCGACGTACAGCCAGTCGCGCACGTTCTGACCGTCGCCATACACAGGCAGCGGCTTAGCCGCGAGCGCGTTCGCGATCATCAGCGGGATGAGCTTTTCGGGGAATTGATACGGGCCGTAGTTGTTCGAGCAGTTGGTCGTCAACACAGGCAAGCCATACGTGTGGTGATACGCACGCACGAGATGATCGGAGCCTGCCTTGGTCGCCGAATAAGGGCTGTTCGGCGCGTAAGGTGTCGTTTCGGAGAATTGCGGATCGGTCGCCGACAACGAGCCGAACACTTCATCCGTCGATACGTGCAGGAAGCGGAACGCTGCTTTGTCTGCAGCGTTCAGCGTGTTCCAGTACGATCGGGCTGCTTCGAGCAGCGTGAAGGTGCCGACCACATTGGTCTGGACGAAGTCCGCCGGCCCGTGGATCGAGCGGTCGACGTGACTTTCGGCGGCGAAGTGCAGCACCGCGCGCGGCTTGTGTTCGGCGAAGAGTTTGTCGAGTGTTTCGCGATCGCAGATGTCTGCGCGCACGAACACGTGACGGGGATTGTCCTGTTGCGATTTCAACGTGCCCAGATTGCCGGCGTACGTGAGCTTGTCCAGATTCAGGACCGACTCGTCCGAGGTGTTCAACCATTCAAGCACGAAATTGGCGCCGATAAAGCCGGCACCGCCCGTTACCAGGATCATGGGATTCCTTCTTGAGATATTCTTGGCCGAGTGGACTGGCTACCGTGGCGGCAGCCGCTTGGCAATTATTACCTAATTGTCAGCGCCGCTCGCAATACTGACCGGCGTCACACACAGGCGCACGTGGGTACGTAACCGGCCATTATAAAGGTGTCGAAGAGAAACGCCAGCGCACTAACAAACTGATGCAGTTTGAAAATCAGGCGACCGAGAGCATCCAGCCGATGGTGTCTTCAAGGTCGATCGCAGGCATGTCGGGCACGACGCGATTGAGCCGTTTGGCCGATCCAACCAGCACTTTTACCTCGTTTTGCCGGACGAAGGCGGGATTTACGCGAATTTCGAGATCGTGGCCGGACGCCTCGCGTACGATGTCGATGATGTCGGTGAGCGTACGCGGGCTACCGCTGCACACGTTGAGCGTCTCGCCCGCAACGGGCGATTCGAGCAGCGCCCGATACGCTTGCGACACCATGCGCACATCCGAGAAATCGCGCGCGACATTGAGGTTTCCGAGCTCGATAAAGGGCCGTCGACGGACGAAATGAGAGACGATTTTGGGAACCAGGAAACGCTCGGACTGCCCGCGCCCCGTGTAGTTGAAAGGCCGGGTGACAACGATGGGGAGCCGGTCAAACCACGTCCGAACCAGATGCTCCATCGCCAGCTTGCTCGCCGCGTAGTGGTTGACGGGCGCGGCGGGGGTGTTCTCGTCGACAACACCTTCCGCGTTGCCGTAGATGTTGGCGCTGCTGGCAATCAGGATCTTGCGCGGTTCATGTCCGACGTCGATGCACGCCTGCAGCAGATTCGTCGTGCCAATCACGTTGACGTTGTACATTTCCAACGGATCGTCGTGCGCGACGAAGCTGATCGCCGCCAGATGCACTATGAACGCCGGTTTCAACTCGCCGATCAGGCGGCGGCAATCCGGCAGGGACGTGATGTCGAGCTTCCGTTCGCCCGCCGCTGGCTCGCCCGCCGTCGTGCCGATGACCTCGTAGCCCGCGTCGGCGAGTTCTTCGCGCACGTAGGCCCCAGTAAAACCGTTCGCTCCCGTGATGAGAACGCGGTGGGCGACTGGCTGAGACGGATGCCGCAAATTACTTCCCCCTGATCCGAGTGCGCTGACGCGCGCCTTGATGCGCAGCTTGAGCGCGCAACGGCCGATTGATATCGGACGAATGAATCGGCTCCGCTCATTCACAAAGCGCGGAACATAGTGTGACCGCCAGAAAGTCCGCAAAAAATCCGAAAAAAATCGAAATAAATCCGTGCTTGCGTCCGGATCGCGGCAATGACGGCGGGGGCGTCGTCGAGACTTGATTTCGTTGCCGACCGCCGCTGGGCACGCGCGCTATCATGTCGCCTTGTGCGACGCAGTTAAGCTGCATGCGCATCGAATGTATGCCGGGCGAGTCATGACAGAGCGAGAACCGCTCGCCACTTCGCCCCTTCGAACCACCACTTCTTGCCGATGACTGCTTCCACCGCTTCCGCCCCCCTCGCCTTCGGCGATCTGCAGGGCTGCCGCACGCAATTCCAGCAACTGCTCGCAAAGGCCGCGCCGCCTGCCGACGCGCCACTCTGGTTCGCGGGCGACCTGATCAACCGCGGCGGCGAGTCGCTCGCGATGCTGCGCGACATCATCGCGCTCGGCGATCGCGCGGTGCCCGTGCTGGGCAATCACGATCTGCATCTGCTGTCCGTGTCGGCGGGAATCAGAAAGTCGAAGAAAGGCGACACGATCGATGAGATCCTCGCCGCGCCCGACGCAGACGATATGCTGCACTGGATCCGCCACCGGCCGCTCGCCCACTACGAGAACGGCATGCTGCTCGTGCATGCGGGCGTGCTGCCGCAATGGGATGTCGATTTGACGCTGGAACTCGCCGACGAACTGCAGCGCGCGTTGCGCGCGCCTGGCTGGAAGGAAACGCTGGCGGGGCTGTACGGCAACGAGCCAAACCGCTGGAAGCCGGGCCTCAAGGGCATCGACCGGCTGCGCCTCACGTGCACGGCGCTCACACGGATGCGCTTCTGCAACGCCGACGGCGTGATGGATTTCTCGTCGAGCGGCGGCATCGGTTCAGCGCCCGCGGGCTTCATGCCGTGGTTCGACGTGCCGGGCCGCAAGACCGAGGAGATCACGGTCGTCTTCGGGCACTGGGCTGCCCTCGGCCTCCTGATCCGCGACAATCTGATCGGGCTCGATTCGGGCTGCGTGTGGGGCGAGCAGCTGTCGGCCGTCCGGCTGGCTCAGTCGGCCGCCGAACGCACGGTCACGCAAGTCGAATGCGAAGGTTGCCGCGCCGACGTGCATTGAGCGCGGCCGACACGCTACGCGTGGCGCGTCATGTCGACGCCCGAACCCGGCAACGGCTCTTGTGGGTTCGCTGAAGCGGCGTCGATAAACTGCTGCGTACGATCTGCGATCTGTCCCGAGCGGCGCGCGTCGGGATCCTGCAGCGCCGCGAGCGCCGCCCCCACGGCGGCTTGGGCCTCCGCCGCCAGCAAGCGGCGGTCGGCGCCCGGCGCGAGCGGCGCGCCGACATACACATGCGCCGTCAGGGGACCTGCGCGCAGTAACGCGTCGAGCGACTGGCCGAGCGACATCTCGCCGATATAAGCCGGCGCCGTCGACTGCCTTCCCTGCGCGTCCTCGTACATCATGCACACGGGCTGAACCGGCCGCGACGCCGATACGGCCGCCTGAAACATGTTCGCGTGAAAGGGCAGCAACTGAACGCCATCGGACGTGGTGCCTTCCGGGAACACGCACATTAGTTCGCCTGCATTCAGCCGATCGGCAAGGTCATGCATGATGCGTTTCGCGTCGCTGCGCTTCTCGCGCTGGATGAACACGGTGCCAAGCTGTTGCGCACACCAGCCGACCACGGGCCACTTACGGATCTCGGCCTTCGACAGGAACGGTGTCGGCCGCCACGCATTGATCACGTAAATGTCGATCCACGAAATGTGATTCGCGACAACGAGCACCCCTTCGTCAAGACGCGCGCCGTCGTTGTGCACGACGAGGCGCATGCCGCACAGCTGCAGCATGCGCAGCGACCAGGCGCGGTTCAGTTCGAGACGTTGCTGCGCGGTGGCGCGCGGAAAACGTGTCCAGAGCATCCACATGCCGTACACGAGATGCATCACCAAACGAATCTTGCGAAACGCGAGCTTCATGTTTCGAGTCTTCCGCTTATCTTTTCAATCTCGGCCGGGTATCAGTCGGCTCAGCGCTGCTCGAACGCAACCTGGCCCGATACGACCGTCGCGCGCACGCGCGCTGGCAATTCATAGCCGAGAAACGGCGTGTTGTGCCCCTGGCTTTTCAACGCGCGCGGCTCGATGCGCCAATGGACGTCGCGGTCGAACACGCACAGGTCGGCGGTTGCGCCGGCTTCGATGCGCCCAGCAGGCAGCTTCAACACGCCAGCGGGCGCAGCCGTGATGCGGTTCAGCGCCTTCGCGAGCGGGATGCCCGCCTCGTCGGCCCACTTGACGGTAAGCGAGAGCAGCAATTCGAGCCCCGTCGCGCCGGGCGTCGCTTCGGCGAAGGGCAGCAGCTTTTCATCGTCGTCGACGGGCGTGTGGTCCGAGCAGATTGCGTCGATCGTTCCGTCCAGCAGGCCCGCGCGGATCGCTTCGCGGTCGCGCTGCGAACGCAGCGGCGGATCGAGCCGGAACTGCGCATCGAAGTAGCCAATGTCGACATCGATCAGATGCACATGATTGATCGTGACGTCGCAACTCACGGGCAAGCCTTCCGCTTTCGCCGCGCGCATAAGTTCAACGCCCGCCGCCGACGACACGTGCGACAGATGCACGCGCGCACCCGTCACGCGCACGAGTTCGAAGATCGTATGCAGCGCGATCGTTTCCGCCGACACGGGCACGCCCGACAGACCCAGCCGCGACGCGAGCGGCCCGCTCGCCGCCACGCCACCCTTCGCGAGATACGCATCCTGCGGACGCAGCCAGACTGTGTAGCCGTAGGTCTTGGCGTACTGCAGCGCGCGCAGCAACACCTGCGTATCGACGATGGGCGTATCGGCCTGCGAAAAACCGATGCAGCCCGATTCCGTCAACGCGACCATTTCGGTAATAACCTGTCCCTTGAGGCCAACCGTCAGCGCGCCGAGCGGATACACATGCGCGCGGTTCAGATTGCGCGCGCGGAATTTGAGCATTTCGATGAGGCCCGGCTCGTCCAGCACAGGGTCGGTGTCGGGCGGACACACGAGACTCGTCACGCCGCCCGCGAGCGCCGCGGCCATTTCCGATTCGAGCGTCGCCTTGTGCTCGTAGCCGGGTTCGCGCAGACGCGCCGACAGGTCGACGAAGCCCGGTGCCACGTACAGGCCCTTCGCGTCGATGGTTCTCGCCGCGCTGAAATCGGCGGGCGCGTTGCCGAGCGCGACAATTTTCCCCGCCGCGATGAATACGTCCTGCTGCTGCTCGGTGCCCGCTACCGGATCGATCAGCGTGCCGCCTTGAATATGAATCTGCATGCGCTGCCTTATTTGCCTGCTGTCTCTGGAACGGATGGGGATCAGTCGTTGTTGCCCGCGACGATGCCCATCACCGCCATGCGAACCGCGATGCCGAACGTCACCTGATTGAGAATCACCGATTGCGGACCGTCCGCCACCTGCGAATCGATCTCGACGCCGCGGTTCATCGGTCCCGGATGCATCACGATCGCGTCGGGCTTCGCCAGCGCGAGACGCTCGGGCGTCAGCCCCCAGCTCTTGAAGTATTCCTGCGCCGACGGCAGCAATGCACCGCTCATCCGCTCGTTCTGCAGACGCAGCATGATGATCACGTCAACGTCCTTCAACCCTTCGTCGAGGTTATGGAACACGCGCACCCCCATCTGCTCGAGGCCGCCCGGCAGCAGCGTACGCGGACCGATCGCGCGCACTTCGGGTACGCCGAGCGTGGTGAGCGCGTGGATGTCCGAACGTGCAACGCGCGAATGCAGAATGTCGCCGACGATCGCCACGCGCAGATTGGTGAAATCGCGCTTGTAGTGGCGGATCGTGTACATGTCGAGCAGGCCCTGCGTCGGATGTGCGTGGCGGCCGTCACCCGCGTTGATCACGTGCACGTGCGGCGCACAATGCTCGGCGATCAGATACGGCGCGCCACTCGACGCGTGACGCACGACGAACATGTCGGCATGCATCGCCGACAGGTTGTTGATCGTGTCGAGCAGCGATTCGCCCTTGCTCGTCGACGACGCGTTGATGTTCAGGTTGATCACGTCCGCCGACAGCCGTTTCGCGGCGATTTCGAACGTGGTGCGCGTGCGCGTCGAGTTCTCGAAAAACAGGTTGAATACCGATTTGCCGCGCAGCAGCGGCACCTTCTTCACCTCGCGGTCGGTCACGCTGACGAACTGCTCGGCCGTATCGAGAATGTGCGTGACGATTGCGCGCGGCAGTCCCTCGATGGTGAGCAGATGCTTCAGCTCGCCGTTCTTCGTGAGCTGCGGATTGCCCTTCAGGAAACCGTAGCGAAAACGGTCCGCTGGCGCGGGGTTATCCGCGGAAACGGTGGAACCTTGGGAAACCGGGTTGGGCGTGTTCATGGTGTTCCTGAATCAGACTGGGACTGCGTGTGCTGCCCGTATTGCTTTCGATGCCGAAGCGCCGCATTCAATGCGCACGCGGCTCGGTGTGAAAAGTGAAGCGCTCGCCGTCGCGCGACAGTACGAGCGTTGCATTGGCCGGCACGTCGAGCGTGCCACCGACGAAGCGCGCCGCCACGGGGAGCTCGCGGCCACCACGATCGGCGAGCACCGCGAGTTCGACCGATGCGGGCCGCCCATAGTCGTAGAGTTCGTTCAGCGCGGCGCGCACGGTGCGGCCGGTGTACAGCACGTCGTCGACGAGCACGATTCGGCGGCCTTCCACCTCGAACGGCAACGACGTGGGACTCGCCTGCGTATGCAAACCTTTCTTCGCGTAGTCGTCGCGATGCAGCGCAACGTTGACGACGCCGAACGTCGACACGTTCAGATCTTTCGCCAGACGCTCGGCGAGCCATGCGCCGCCGCTATAGATGCCGGCGAGCACCGCGCCATCGGAACCGCCCAGCGCGTCGCCGTATGCGGTGCGAATCTGTTCGAGCACGGCGCGGTAGAGCGCCTCGGCGTCAACGGAACTCATGATCGTCGCTTGGTCCTTCCAGACTCAGTCCGTCCAGATATTGCTGAAGAATGATGCACGCGGCTTCTGCGTCGAGCATGCCCGCCTGCCGCGTCCCGCTGCGAATGCCCGCTTCCGCCTCAACCGACGAATAACGTTCGTCGATCCATGTGACGGGAAGATTGAAGCGCCCGTTCAACTGGTTGCCGAAGCGCTTCGCGAGCTGGGTTCTTTCGTGTGGCGTGCCGTCGGGATGCATGGGCAAACCGACGACGAGCGCGTCCGGCTTCCATTCGTCGATCAGCTTGCCGACGGCTTCGAAGCGATATTCGCGATTGCGGTTCTGCAAGACGACGAGCGGCCGGGCGCTGCGCGTGAGCGAATTGCCGACGGCAACGCCAATCCGCTTTTCGCCGTAGTCGAACGCAAGCAGCGTCGCCTCACGTCCGGCCACACCGCTCATGCGTGCCCTGCGTCGCCGGAGAGCATCGAAGACGAGATGCCGAGCAGCGCGAGCGCCGCTTCGAAACGGTTTTCGGCGGGCACGTCGAAGACGATCTTTGGATCGGCTTCGACCGTGAGCCACCCGTTCTTCGAGATTTCGTCTTCGAGTTGCCCCGCGCCCCAGCCTGCGTGGCCGAGCGTCAGCAGGAAGCGCTCCGGGCCCTTGCCGCTGGCGACAGCTTCGAGCACGTCTTTCGATGTGGTCATTTCGAGGCCACCCGGCACCTGCATCGACGACGTGTAGGTGTTTTCCGATGCATCATGCAGCACGAAGCCGCGCTCGGTTTGCACCGGGCCGCCGAAATACACGGGGACATGCAACAGAGGCTCGATCTCGAGCTTGAGATCGATGCGATTGAAGAGCGCCTGAAGGTCGATGTCCGTCGGCCGGTTGATGACGAGGCCGAGGGCACCACGCTCGCTGTGATCGCAAAGGTAGACCACCGTTCCTGAAAACGTCGGGTCCGCCATGTTCGGCATGGCGATCAGAAACTGGTTGGTCAGATTGATGCGATCGTTACTCTTGGGCATAGGTCGAAGTTTAGCAAAGACAATGCGCGACTGCCGGGCTCGCGCTTGCGCCAGAATCGCAGCAGGCGGGTGGCCAGCCGTGCCGGCAGGCAGTTTGCAATGACGCCGCGCGAAAAACGCAGTCCATGAAACTGCACTCTATCATGCGCCTCCACCTTGCCGGGAGCGATGCGAGGGCACTATCGCGCGGCGGATGGCATAGGACGAATGACCGTCCCGATGCGATGCGGGCCGGGTTCGCCCGTGCCCGTTTTTTTATGCGCGGCCCTGCTCGATGGCTCGGGTCAGCGCAGGCAGGACGTTTGCAGCCGACTGCGGCGCGACACCCGCAGCGACCTTGTGCAGCATCGCGCGCAACGCCTCGGCGGCGGCCTCGAGCGAACGCGCGTCGGGCGCATCGACCACCACGTGGGCCCGCACGGCAGGCGTCGACACGCCGGCGTGCGCGCGACGGCGCCACGCGAGTCCCAGCGCATCCGCGAGCAGCGCCACATGGCCGAGGCCAAGCGCCGACGCCGCCGCACCGAGACGATACGCGGCGTCGCCCGCCTGCAACGCGGCGCTGGGGTCCGCCTTCTGCGGATTGTCAGCGGCGCGCGCGTGATCGGTGAGCGCGGAGATCGCGGCATCGGCGGTTTGCAAAAAGTCTTCGTACGCGTTGGCATTGACGGTCAGCATGCCGAGTTCGCGCGACTTGCCGACGTGCGCCGCGAGCGTCTCCGCCTGATGCGCGCCCGCCTCCCACAGCGCTTCGGATGCCTGCGTGCCGGCGATATGCCAGTCTACCGTCAAGCCATAGTCGCGCAGCAGTTCGACATGCTCGGTATCTTCGGCAGCCGCGCCGAATAGCGCATAGTCGCGCCACAGCAAAGCAAGCGTCGCACGCACCAGCGAACGCGGCGCGAGGGGAATGCCGCGCTGTTCGTCGGCGAGCGCCATGTTACAGCGGGCATAGAAACGCCTTGTCTCCGCGTCTTCGACCGTGTGGCCGTTCGCGCGCATCGAGCGCATGCACGCTAGCGCCAGCCGCCAGAAGTCATACGGATCGGGGCCGGATAGATCGACAAGGCAGGCGTCGAGATCGTCGAGCGCGGCATTGACGAGGCCCGCGACAGCGCCCGTGCTCACCAGCCCCCTTGAACGCAGCACGGGGAGCAACGCGCGTTCAAAGCGCTCGCGCAACGGCTCGAGCCGCGCCGCCGATTGCGAACGCAACGAAACGGGCGGAATCGGCCGACCGGCCAGCGCGATGTCTTCGAAGGCCACGCTGTAGCCAGGTGTGTGCTCCGCGATATGCGTGCTGAGTGCGCGATAGTGTTCGAAAAGCGAAGGCGAGCAGCTGAGCTCGCGCAGGTTGCGCCGCTCGAGCGCCTTGCTGAACGCCCGCAGCGCACCGCCAAACGCAGCGCGCGCGGGCGCTTCGTCGGGCAGGCCGCTCGAGGCCATCGGCGAAACGAGCAGCAGCGCGTCGGTGAAACGTTGTGCGGCGATCCAGCCCGCCTCGCGCAACGCGCGTCCGGCTACAAGCAGTTGGCCGTTCATGTCGCGGCGCTGCTCGAACGCGTCGAGCGCGTCGGCAATGGCCTGCTCCGCGGGGCGGACCGAGCCGCCGCGGGGATTGGGTAGAGCGTCGAGCGTAGCGGGCGATGCGGATCGAAGAGTCATGAGCGGGCTTCGGGAACGTCGGCACTGTCAGGCGGCATCGATACTGCGCCACCGGAAATGCCGGTACGGCGAAAGTAGTGCAATTGCCGGGCCATCGACTGCGCGGCTCCGAAATGGCGCCGCCAACACAACGCGCGGACTGCAGTACGGCCGCTCACGGCGGCATCCGCGCCACGCTCACGAAACGACACCTGCCGGACTAAGAACTGAAACGCGATCGACCGCAAGGAAAGCCCCATGACGGTTTTACCTGCGACATCGCGTGTGCCCGGATGTTCCATCCCGCGCGAATCGATTCATTTGGAATCGACCTGTCTTGCGTGGCGGCTCAGATACAGCCCGCCACCGTCAAGGCGAATCGATCAGATCTGTACCATCTCGAAGTCTTCCTTGCGCGCGCCGCACTCGGGACAGGTCCAATTGATGGGAACGTCTTCCCAGCGCGTGCCCGGCGCGATTCCTTCCTCTGGCAGACCGGCTTCTTCATCGTAGATCCAGCCGCAGATCAGGCACATCCAGCTCTTATATTCCATTCTTGAGTCGCGTCGAAAAGTCCGTGGAAACGGGAGCCATGATGGTACCGTGTTGCCGCCCTCATGCCTAGCGGATGCGGGGCGCGAGCGACGGGACGCGACATTTTGCGGCGTAATGCGTGACGCGCCGCGCCGACAGATGCGAAAAAATGCCCCGCAATCGTATATGGCCGCATAATTGAGCCGTCTGTGCAGGCCGCGCGGACGCGTGTGCGCGCCGAACGGCCTGCGAATGTTTCGCTCAACGACCCCATCACAACTTCATGGCCAGCGACACCCCTCCGATCGTACTCACCTTCGGCCTGTCCGACCCGACGGGCGGCGCCGGGCTGCAAGCCGACCTGATGACGCTTGCCAGCATGGGCTGCCACGGCGTTTCCGTGCTGACGGGCTACACGGTGCGCGACTCGGCGAGCTGCGACGAAGTCACCGGGCTCGACCCGGAGGTCGTCGCGACGCAAGCGCGGATGCTGCTGGAAGACATGCCGATCGCCGCCTTCAAGGTCGGCGCAGCGACGCGTGCCGAAGTGGTCAGCGCGATCGCCGAAGTGGTCGCCGATTACGACGACATCCCCCTCATCCTGGCGCCCGACTTCACGCTCGACGACGAGCACGTGCTCGCCGCCGACGAACTGCGCGAAGCGATCGCCGACCTGCTCGCGCCGCAAACCACATTGCTGGTTGCGGACACGGCTGCCCTGCTTGCGCTCGCGCAACCGGACGGCGACGCGGAAGCCCCGTCGCTGGATGCCGCGATTTCCCATCTGCTGTCGCAGGGTTGTGAATACATCCTTTCGACGGAAACGGGCACGCACCGGCTCGTGAATACCCTGTTCAGCGAAGACGGCCAGTTGCGGCAAGACATGTGGGACCGCACGCAGCAGCGGATCATGGGCATCACCGACACACTCGGCGCCGCGATTGCCGCGCTGCTGGCCAACGGTCAGGAACCGGCCGAAGCCGTGCGCGAAGCGCAGGAGTATCTCTTCCAGGCGACGCAGGCCGCCTTCCGTCCCGGTATGGGCGCTTATCTTCCCGATCGTTTCTTCTGGGCGAGAAGCAGCGATGACGAAGTGCCGCTGTCAGGCGGGACGGATGCATCGCCGGGCGAGGCACGGCATTAGTTTGCGCGGTTGATGGACCGGAACCGAAGACCCCCCTTTAGTCAAGGGGTAACTCGCAAGCGAAACGTTACCGCCGTAATCGACTGTTACAGCACGGGCAACGCTTAAATAGTATAATTACGAACTGTAATGTTCCCCTCCCTGCTGTCCGGTTGATACCTCGTCAGATGCCTGCGCCGCGCGTTTTTACCGCAACGCACCCGCGCGATATTGGACGAAGCCAACGGCAGACTGCCGGTTTCTACGGCGGAAACAAACGGATAACCGAATTGGAACACCTCCGCCCCAGCGCTGCTGCTGGCGCTCCCGATGCGCGTGCACGCTGCGTTCAAAGCAGCGTGCCCAACAGTCGCCAGGCTCGCGATGAGCCGGAAAACCGCGCGCCCGTCGAACGCATACGGCCTCATGTCCAACGCTTCAATGGCGCGATCACAGACCGCGACCGCGCGGCGCTGCTCGGCCACATGCCCGTCACCGTGTGGCTCACGGGTTTGTCGGGCGCGGGGAAGTCAACCATCGCGTTTCATCTGGAGCGCGAACTGATGTCGATGGGGCACGCGTGTTATGTGCTCGATGGCGACAACATCCGTCACGGTTTGACGAGCGACCTCGGCTTTTCGAAGGAAGATCGCCGGGAGAACATTCGCCGCGTCGCGCACGTCGCGCGACTGATGAACGACGCCGGGCTGATCGTGATTGCCGCGCTGATTTCGCCGATGCGCGAAGACCGGGAGATGGCGTGCGCCATCATCGGCAATGACAGCTTTGTCGAGACTTATGTAGCCGCTTCAGCAAACGATTGCGCGAAACGCGACCCCAAAGGGCTCTATGCGAAGGCGCAAGCAGGCATCATCGAATCGTTCACGGGTGTGACCGCGCCGTACGAACCACCGGAGAATCCCGAACTGCTCGTCGATACGGCGACGCTGACAGAAGCAGCCAGCGTATCGTGTGTGCTCGAATATTTGCGGGAACGCTTTCTGGTGCTGCGACGCTGAAGCCGTCGTGCACTAGCTCAATCGCTTGCTACAACCAGAGCACCAAAAGAAAAACCCGCATCGCTGCGGGTTTTTCTTTTTTTGGCACGGGAAGCACGCTTCGCAGCGCGCCTCCCCCATGCAATCCGGTTACCCGGAAATTACATGTCCATGCCCATGCCACCCATGCCGCCGGGCATGCCGCCAGGCATCGGTGCATCTTCCTTCGGCAGTTCGCAGACAGCAGCGTCCGTCGTCAGCAGCAGGCCAGCAACCGAAGCTGCGTTCTGCAGTGCCGTACGCGTCACCTTGGTCGGGTCGACGACACCGGCTTCCACCAGGTCACCGTACTCGCCCGTTGCTGCGTTGTAGCCGTAGTTGCCCGTGCCGCCAGCAACTGCTGCCACCACGACGCTGGCTTCTTCGCCGCCGTTCGTGACGATCTGGCGCAGCGGCTCTTCCATTGCGCGCAGAACGATCTTGATACCTGCGTCCTGGTCAGCGTTGTCGCCCTTCACGCCGCTGATTGCGCTGCGTGCACGGATCAGCGCGACGCCGCCGCCAGCCACGATGCCTTCTTCCACAGCTGCGCGCGTTGCGTGCAGTGCGTCTTCGACACGTGCCTTCTTTTCCTTCATTTCGACTTCGGTCGCAGCACCGACCTTGATCACTGCAACGCCGCCCGCCAGCTTGGCCACGCGCTCTTGCAGCTTTTCACGGTCGTAGTCCGACGTTGCTTCTTCGATCTGCGTGCGCACTTGCTTGACGCGCGCTTCGATGTTTGCTGCTTCGCCAGCGCCGTCGATGATCGTCGTGTTTTCCTTGCCCACTTCGATACGCTTGGCTTGACCCAGTTCCTGCAGCGTCGCCTTTTCCAGCGTCAGGCCGGTTTCTTCGGCGATGACCTGGCCACCCGTCAGGATCGCGATGTCTTCCAGCATTGCCTTGCGGCGGTCGCCGAAGCCCGGAGCCTTCACAGCAACCGTCTTCAGGATGCCGCGGATGTTGTTGACGACCAGCGTAGCCAGCGCTTCGCCTTCGACGTCTTCAGCGATGATCAGCAGCGGACGGCCAGCCTTGGCGACCTGCTCGAGAACCGGCAGCAGATCACGGATGTTCGACACCTTCTTGTCGTGCAGCAGCACGAACGGGTTGTCCAGAACGGCGACTTGCTTATCCGGGTTGTTGATGAAGTACGGCGACAGGTAGCCGCGGTCGAATTGCATACCTTCGACGACGTCCAGCTCGTCTTGCAGCGACTTGCCGTCTTCGACGGTGATGACGCCTTCCTTGCCGACCTTGTCCATCGCTTCAGCGATGCGATCGCCGATCGACGTGTCGCTGTTCGCCGAGATCGCGCCGACCTGAGCGATTTCCTTGTTGGTCGTGCAGGGCTTGCTGATCTTGCGCAGCTCTTCGATTGCTGCTGCGACGGCCTTGTCGATGCCGCGCTTCAGGTCCATCGGGTTCATGCCCGATGCGACGTACTTCATGCCTTCGCGAACGATCGACTGGGCCAGAACCGTTGCCGTCGTCGTGCCGTCGCCGGCGTTGTCGCTGGTCTTGGAAGCGACTTCCTTGACCATTTGCGCGCCCATGTTCTGGAGCTTGTCCTTCAGCTCGATTTCCTTCGCGACCGACACACCGTCCTTGGTGACCGTCGGGCCGCCGAAGCTGCGCTCGAGCACAACGTTACGGCCCTTCGGACCGAGCGTAACCTTCACTGCGTTGGCGAGAATGTTCACGCCTTCAACCATCTTGGCACGGGCGGAATCGCCGAACACGACGTCTTTAGCTGCCATCTTCTAACTCCTTGAATTCGTGAGAATGAACCGGTAACAAGTGCTTACTTGTTGACAACGGCCATGATGTCTTCTTCGCGCATCACCAGCAGTTCGTTGCCGTCGACCTTGACGGTCTGGCCTGCGTACTTGCCGAACAGGACGCGGTCGCCGACCTTCACGTCGAGCGCAATGGGAGCGCCCTTGTCGTCACGCTTGCCCGGGCCGACAGCCAGCACTTCGCCTTGATCCGGCTTTTCTGCGGCTGCGTCGGGAATCACGATGCCCGATGCGGTCTTGGTTTCCTGATCCAGACGCTTGACGATCACGCGATCATGCAAAGGACGAAGGTTCATGGATAGATCCTCTCTTGATTGGGACTGAAGAACGCTGAGATATGCCAGCTGGCGACGCCAACCGGCGAAGTTGTTAGCACTCTCGTGCGGTGAGTGCTAATTATATGGACGGGGAATTACAAATTCAAGAAGGGAGCGCGTTGCGCGTTGATGGGGCCCCGCGGGATGCGAAACACAACGGCAAGGCCGGACTGCGGCGTCGGCGCGTCCTTAGGAATCAAGCATTTAGTCAGCGCAGCGAGGAAGCGACCATACCACGACCGGGTTGTCCGGCGGCGCGCTGCGATACCCTTTGCGTATCCAGGGTAATCCCGAATCCGCCCCTTTCGGGCGCCGCGAAGGAAAAAACGTGCGCCCGATCAGGAAGCGTCTTGCTGTAGCGCATACTGTGCGATGACGAACACGCACATCGAATTGCAGCGGATAGCATCGATCACGAGTCACTGAGATCGGAAATCAATGGAGCGCGAAAGCGTTTTCCACATTTCGGCTTTCACCCTTGCCGGTCCGCCTGGAACCTTGGAGAAGAGCGATGCATCATTCAGACAAGGTGAAGGCTGGCGATTGCGTCAGCGACATCGAGACCGGCAGCAGCCCGGAAGCGTTGCTTGCCGAGCTGTCTTCCATGGTGGCCAAAATACTCAGCGCGAGCCGATGCAGCATTCATCTGCTCAGCGAGCGACAGATCGCCGAGATCCGTCCTCGTCAGCGTGCGGAATTCGGCCACCCCGCCATTTCCCGCTACGACATGGTGAGCGTGCGCCGATGCGAACCGTGCGCCCCCTACGCTATGGGTTCCGAAGGCGTCGGCGCTCTCGTCGTCACTAGTCCGGCGGAAACGGAATCCGATCACGTGAGAAGCAGTATGTTCTCCATGTTGGTGTTGCGGGGCAAGACGATCGGAATCGTCCACGCGCATCATCCGTTCGATAAACCCTACTTCGGAGTAGAAGATCTGCGGCTGCTCGACAATCTCGCCCCGCTGATTGTCAAGGCGATTCAGGCGAACCAGATGCAGCATCTGATGAAGTCACGCTTTACTCAGGTGGCGCTGACTCACTCTTCGGAAAAGACGGTCAAGGAGATCATCGCAGGGTCGGCCCAGAACACCAATCAGATCGCCAGAATTCTCGCGAAGTCGTTTTACCGTGAGATGACCAATGCCGGGTTCAATTTCAATCAGATCATTCACGCCGCGTCGGAAATCATTTCGGAACTGAGCAATAGCGTGCGCAAGCATAAGAACTCACGTCACCATCGCAGCGAGATGGATCAGGCGAGAAACAGCGAAACACTTCCGCGCGCAACCGACGAGTCTTTGCCGCGCGACCATGAAGTCTCGAACGAGCTGCCGCAGCGATAGCTCGACGCCGCAAAACGCTTCATCGGCTTCTGTGCGACGGCGTACAGCCTGTCTGGCATCGCGCCAATAGACTGCCCGGAACATCGTCGCATCACGGCGATATGTCTATCCTGCCGATTCAGGTATTGCGCCATGACCAACGCCATCCATGCCGTCCGCCAGTTCCAGCCTTTCTCGGACTACGTGAAAGAAGACCGGTCCAGGCGCGAGTCGAGTCCGCGTATCGAGAAAGCGGTTCTCATGCCGATCGAGGCATCGAGCCACGTGGTCATTTCACAGGAAGCGAGCCGGCGCCTGGCGGCCGAGCAGCAACGGGCGCAGCAGTGGGACTGGGATATCTGACCCGGCCGTTTATGTATTCCCGTTGCACGGACGATTGAAGGACGACAGGCCGTTCGCGCGGAACGGCAGGTTGCACGCTAACCGTTCCCGGCTGCTGCGTTATCCACCGGGGTGCCTGGCGGCAAGGGCGGCGGGAGAGTTGGGAGAGCCGGGAGTGTCGGTATGGCCGGCGCGCTCTTCGCGACGGGGCGCGGCGGATCGCGCCGCACAGGCTTGGGCGCTGCCGCCACTGCGTGGGTTGAAAGCGGCCTCCAGCCCGTCGATACGATTGCGCGCTCGAGCAGAATCTGTGCATCCTTGCTGCTGGAATCGATGGCCAGCGCCACGTTCGCCTGTTTGACCACGCAAGTCCACAGCGCGTCGTTCGCACAGCCCGCAGCCACACGCAACGCCACGTCACGCTCGCTCTCACGGTCCGAGATATCGCCTTGCAGTCGCAGCGCTTCCGCATCGCGAGGCGCAACTGAGAGAACTCCCGAAATTGCCGCCCTTGCCGCCGTCAGATTCTTTTGGGCGAGACTTGCGCGCGCATCGCTCAGCGCCGCAGCCACGCCCTTGCCGTACTGCGCGGAGGCAGAGCCGGGGTTCGCTGCAACGGGCGTATTCGGTGCAGGCGCATAGGCGCCCGCGCGCGACGGTTGAGCATCGGCGTCAGGCGGTACGCCCGATGCCAACGATGTGTGCGCGCGATTCACGCCTGCTGTCATCGGCTCGACAACGTTAGCGTCGCGGTGACTCGCACTGAAGCGCAGGTACGCGACACCACCAAGCGTAAGCATCAGGGCCAGCGCGACCACGCCGGCCGTCACGATGCGCCGCAACGGCCATTGCACGACCCGTTTCCCCGCAGTCGCCGGCGCAGCCGCCAGCTCCGACCAGATGATCTCGGGCGAAGGCGGTTCGTCCGCGTCGTTGGCGGCAACGGCCGGAAGCGGCGCTTCCTTCACGACGGCTCGCAACGGCGCCTCCGCGCGCTTGCGCTGGGCGCTGCCGATCGGTTCGCTCACGCCGCAGTACGGACAGTACGCTACGTGGTGATAGAGGATGCCACCGCAACGGGTGCAAGGTGTCGGGAACCGTTGGATGGATCTCATTTCAGCAGACATGCCAGAACCCCAAGCCGTTATGTGTAACGCCATCCACATGCTCAGGATCGAAGTTGATGCAAACGATCGAGTCGGCGGAACTCGCGATCCAAACCCGCTGGCAAGCGGTTCGCCCAGTCCTTTCGTCGTGGGCCGCAGTGAGTGCAATATAGGAGTTTTCGCACGGCGCCCACATGCGTGTGTGTTGTCTGTCGCACACATGCTGCGCGATTTCATCGGAAAATTGATGATGATGGGCATCTGCGCGACACATTACCGTGGGGTGGATGACATCCACGCCACTTATCCGCACGCCCCAGAAAAAAAATCGCCAGCACGCGAGGTGCTGGCGATTATCGACAACGCGCACAACCGGGGACGTCAAGCTCCGCTATCCACGCTGATGCCCGCGCGGATCGGCTCGATCACCACCGCACTTTCCTTCGGCAGCGCCCACTCGAGCCAGCGCGCGCGATGCAGCACGACCAGACCGAACGCGAGCGCCGACAGCACGCCGAACGTCGCGAAGCCCATCTGATAGCTGCCCGTGCCTTCCTTCGCGATGCCCATGATCACGGGCAGATAGAACCCGCCAATACCGCCCGCCGCGCCGACGATGCCCGACATCAGGCCCGTCTTGCCCTTCCAGCGCTGCGGCACGAGCTGGAACGTCGCGCCGTTGCCGAGACCGAAGCACACATACATCGCGATCAGCAAGGCGATGCCAGCGGAAACGGGCGGCATCCATGCAGCGAACAGGAAGTCGCACAGCGAGATCGCCGCGAGCAGAATCACCAGCGCACGCACACCCGAAATGCGATCCGCGACCAGCCCGCCGATGGGACGCACAAGCGCACCGATACACGCGAGCAGCGACATGAAGAGTCCGGCTTCGAGACGCGGCATCTGATACAGCGAGATCAGCAGTGTCGTCACATACGAGGACATGCCGACAAAGCCGCCGAACGTAATGCTGTAGACCAGCATCACGACCCACGTGTCGCCTTCGACGAGCACGCTGCGATAGTGCTTCGGCAGCACGGCAATCGCGAGCAGCGCGCCGAGCACGGGCAGCAGCAGCACACCCGTCTTGCCCGCGCCGAACACGCCCGCATGCACGGCGACGACGAGCGCAACGAGACCCGCGAGCGTCACGATGAAGCTGCGCAGCGCCTGTGCGCCGCTGCCCGTTTTCTGCCCGAGATCCCTGGCCCAGAAGAACAGCGCGACGGCAGCGAGGCCCAGCAGCGGCAGCGCGGCGCCCGCAGCCTTCGCCCAGCCGAAATGATCGGCAAGCGCCGGGAACATGAAGCCGTCCAGCACCGCGCCGATGTTGCCCGCGGCCGCGAGGCCGAGCACCAGGCCTTGCACTTTCGGCGGATAGTTGCTGCCTGCCATCGGCAACGCGACCGCGAAGCTCGCCCCGCCGACGCCGAGAAACACGCCGAGAATCAGCAGCAGCGTGTATGACGGCGCGCCTGGCATCAGCAGCAGCACGATCGAAGGAATCGCTGACAGCGCGACGCCCATCAGCGCCACGCGTCGACCGTCGCAAGCCTGATAGAGATTGCCAAGCGTCACGCGCAGGATTGCCGCGCCGAGCACGGGCACCGCGACGAGAAAGCCCAGTTCCGCGGGCGACATCGCGATACTCTTGTTGATGAACGGCGCCAGCGGCCCGAACATGACCCAGACGGTGAAGCCGGTATCGAAGTAAAGGAAGCACGCGAGCAGCGCGCGCCAGTTACCGCTCGCAAGCGAATTCAACAGGTTTTTCATCGGTCTCTCTCATTGAACGAAAGCAGGGCTGGTGCGGGGGTCGGGCAAACAACTAGGTGCAAATGCGTTGGGGACTGCGCGTGTTGACGCGAGAACGCGAAGACAGTTGCGACGTGCCATGCGATGCATCGCGCCTTGAAGCCGGCTCATCGGCATTCCCGTCGACGACGCTGTAAATGAGCGCGTCCATCTCCTTGATGATGTCGGCGAGCACTTGCGTGATGACGGCGAACTCACGTCCGTACGAGCCTGCGCGTGCCGCCGAAATGCGTGCGTTCAGTGCGACGATGTTCGCCTGCATCGAAATGCTCGACAGCTGTTCTGCAATGGCAGACTGACGGCGCTGCGTTGCCGCTTCGATGCCGCGCATCTCGTTCTGATACGCGAGCGTGATCTCCTGTAGCAGTTCGAGCAGTGGCGTCGCCTGCGCGACGAGGGCATCGACGTATTCGCGCGCCACGCCGTCATCCGCATCGTCATCCGCTTCGACGCGCGCGAGCGTTTCATCCGTAAGCGCGATGAAGCGCTGCACGCGCTCGTCAGCCTTGCGCGTGCCGTAGTAGAGCTGCTGCAACCCCTCCGAAAACACGCCGGGCAGACGCTCGTCACCGTGCACGAGCACACGATGCGTCGACGCAAACGTCGCGAGGCAATCGCGCACGACGGCAAGCGCTGCCCTATCGCCATGCGACGCGAGCAGCACATGCAGCACGATGCGTTGCGACAGCATCCGCTGACGGCCCGACAGATTGATCAGTTCGCCGATCGTCTGTCCGGAAACTTCCCTGCGTTGCGTGGTGATCTGCTCGTTCATGGCGCCGCTCGCGTCGATGCGCGTGTTTCGGTTAAGCAAAAAAAAACGTCCCGAAGCGCATGTGCGTCGCCCGATCGCATGGATCGAACGCTCTTCGCACGTTGCACTTCGGGACGCCGTTGCCCCAGGGTCCGCTCGCGTCACGAGCGTGCCCGAAAATTCGTCGATACGTCGAAGCCGCCGTTGGCCTCGCGGCGTAGCAACGCAATAGGTATGCCATCGGCCACTTTCGGGCCGCCGGATGGGTGTAGCAAGGCGGCTGAAGGCGCGCCCGTCAACCGCGCAATCGCTTGCTGGGCGTGACCTGCGCGACGCATCGAATTTTTTGCGCGAGTCCTTTCGCCGCCGCAGTCCGCCAATGAAAAGCGCCCTTTTCAGGGCGCTTGCGCGCGCCTCAACGAAGCGCGCGGATGCTGTGCCGTGGTGCAGCGCACCAGCGCCGTGCGCGCAGCGCTAGCGCCGGTCGGACCCCGAGATCACGTCGATCCATACGGCCAGCACGAGGATGCCGCCCTTCACGATCATCTGCCAGTACGAGTCGACATCGAGCATCGACATGCCGTTGTCGAGGCTCGCCATCACGAGCGCGCCGATCAGCGCGCCGTAGACGGTACCTGAGCCGCCGCGCATCGATGTGCCGCCGATGAAACACGCTGCGATCGCATCGAGTTCGCCCATCGATCCCGCCGACGGCGAGCCCGCTGCGAGCCGCGCCGTATTGATGAGGCCGCCGAATGCGCACATCAGTCCCATCAGCGCGAAGATCGCGAGCTTCACGCGGTTCGTATTGACGCCGGACAAACGCGTCGCTTCGAGATTCGAGCCAACGGCATAGATGCGGCGGCCGAACACCGTCTGCGTCGCGATGTATGTGAAGATGCCGAGCAGCGCAAGCAGCAGCAGCACGGGCACGGGGATGCCGCCGTAACGGTTGAGCGTCGCGACGAACGCGAACAGGATCAGCCCCGCCGCGACAATCTTCACCACGTCCTGCCACAGCGGTACGACGCTCAGCTTGTAGTGCTGACGCTTTTGCCGCTGCCGCACGGTCAGTGCCGCGAGCAGGACGAACAGAACGACGGCGAGTGCATCGCCCGCCACGCGCGGCAGGTAGCCCTGGCCGATGAAAACGAAATTGTCGGACACGGGCGCGATCGTCGATCCCCCCGTGACGCCGAGCAGCACGCCGCGATACGCGAGCATGCCGCCCAGCCCGACGATGAACGACGGCACGCGCCGATACGTCGACCACCAGCCGTTGAACAAGCCGACGACCACGCCGAGCAGCATCACGGCGGGCAGCGTCGCCGCGAGCGGCCAGTGATACGTGACGTCGAGTATCGCCGCGACGCCGCCGAGCAGACCGAGCAGCGAACCGACGGACAGATCGATCTCGCCCGCGATGATGATGAACACCATCCCGCACGCGAGCATCCCCGTAATCGACATCTGCCGCAGCAGGTTCGACAGATTGCGCGGCGTGACGAATGCGCCTTCCGTGAGGAACGAGAAGAACGCCCAGATGACGGTGACGGCCAGCAGCAACGCGAGCAGCTTGTAACGTGCGAACAGCAGCTTGATGCGTTGCCCCGATGCAAGCGCAGCGCCCTGTTTTGCGTGGCTATCGGAAGAGGTGAGATCAGGAGTCATGCGACGCTCGCCAGTTGAGTGGGGCCATTGCCTTGGATGTTCGCGCCTTTCGCGTTCGTCGCGATGGCAGCCGTGAGAATGTGTTCCTGCGTGAGTCCGTCGTTGACGAAATCGCCGCGCAGTTCGCCTTCGCCGATCACGAGCACGCGATCGCTCACGCCGAGCACTTCCGGCAATTCCGACGACACCATGATGATTGACACGCCGCGCTTCGCGAGCGCGAACATCAGCTTGTAGATTTCGTATTTCGCGCCGACATCGACGCCGCGTGTCGGCTCGTCGAGTATCAGCACGGAGGGATGGGTCAGCAGCATGCGCGTAAGCACCGCCTTCTGCTGGTTGCCGCCCGACAGACTCGCGATCGACAGCATCGGCGACGCCGCGCGCACCGACAGGCGCTTCATCTCCGAATTGATCGTATCGAGCTCGGACGCAGTATCGATGCGACCGCCCTTTGCGAAGCGTTGCAGCACCGCAAGCGTGATGTTGTGGCCCACGCCGAGTTGCGGCACGATGCCGTGACGCTTGCGGTCTTCGGGCACCATCGCGATGCCGGACGCAATCGCATCGGCGGGAGTACGGATCTTCAGGCGCTTGCCGTCCATCCACACTTCGGCTTCGCTCATACCCGGATAGGCGCCGAAGATCGCCTGCATCAGCTCGGTGCGCCCCGCGCCGACCAGCCCCGCCACGCCGAGTATTTCGCCCTTGCGCAATGCGAACGACACGTTATCGACCCGCTTGCGGTTCGTGTTGGTCACGTCGTAGCAGGTGACCTTGCGTGCCTCGAAGATCACATCGCCGATGTCATGCGGCTCGCGCGGAAAGAGATTCGCGATCTCGCGCCCGACCATCATCGCGATGATGCGATCGGTGGTGAGCTGCTTCATCGGCTGCGTGCCGACGTGCTTGCCGTCGCGTATCACCGTGATCGTGTCGCACACGGCTTCGACTTCGTCGAGCTTGTGCGAAATGTACACGCATGCGACGCCGCGGTTCTTCAGATCGCGCACGATATCGAGCAGGATTCTGGTTTCCGCCGCAGTGAGCGATGACGAGGGCTCGTCGAGTATCAGCAGCTTGGCCTGCTTGTTCAGCGCCTTGGCGATTTCGATCAGTTGCTGATGACCGCCGCCATAATTCATCACCGGCTGCGCGACGTTGATGCCCGTGATGTTGAGCTCGCGCAGCAGTTCGTCGGCGCGCTGATACATCGCCGCGTAATTCATGCGGCCGCCGGGCAGAGTGATTTCGTTGCCGAGGAAAATGTTCTCGGCCACCGACAGTTGCGGCACGAGCATCAGTTCCTGGTGAATGATGACGATGCCCGCGCGTTCGGTATCGCGGATATTCTGCGCGACGAGCGGCTTGCCTTCCCAAAGGATCTCGCCCGACCAGTCGCCGTGCGGATAGACGCCGGAGACGATCTTCATCAGCGTCGATTTGCCCGCGCCGTTTTCGCCGCAAAGTCCGACGCATTCGCCGGGGGCGACGACGAGATCGATGCCGTCGAGCGCCTTCACACCGGCAAACGATTTGGCGATGCCGCGCAGCTCCAGAAGCGCTTGTGCCATGCGTAATGTCCTGGATGGATGAAAGATGCGCGGGCGCTTCCCGTCACGAAGACGAGGAAGCGCCCGTGCCCGCTATCAGTTGCCAGCCAGTTGCGCCTGCGTGTAGAAGCCGTCCTTGATCACGACGTCGACATTGCTCTTGGTGAGCAGCGTCGGTTGCAGCAGGACGGTATCGACCTGCTTCTTGCCGTTGTCGTACTTCGCGTTGTACGCGGGCTTGTCGCCCTTCGCGAGATCGACGGCCAGCTTGGCCGCTTCGCCTGCGATCAGCTTCAGCGGCTTGTAGACAGTCATCGTCTGCGTGCCCGCAATAACACGCTTGACGGCAGCAAGGTCCGCATCCTGGCCGGACACGGGCACCTTGCCCGCCATCTTCTGTGCGGCCAGCGCCTGAATCGCGCCGCCTGCCGTGCCGTCGTTCGACGCGACGATCGCGTCGATCTTGTTGTTGTTCGCAGTCAGCGCATCTTCCGTGATGCGCAGCGCCGTCGCCGCGCTCCACTCCGGCACCCACTGCTGACCGACGATCTTCACGTCGCCGCGATCGATCGCGGGCTTCAGCACTTTCATCTGCCCTTCACGCAGCATCTTCGCGTTGTTATCGGTCGGCGCGCCGCCGAGCAGGAAGTAGTTGCCTTTCGGCTGTGCGTTATAGACGCCCTGCGCCTGCAGTTCGCCGACCTTCTCGTTGTCGAACGAGATATAGGCGTCGACGTCGGCATCGAGAATCAGGCGGTCATACGACACCACCTTGATGCCCGCCTTGTGCGCTTCGGCGACGACATTGCCGAGCGTCTTCGAATTGAACGGCACGATCACGATCACATCGACGCCGCGCGAAATCAGATTTTCGATCTGCGAAATTTGCCGCGCTTCGCTGGCATCTGCCGATTGCACGGAGACTTTCGCGCCCAGCTTCGTCGCTGCCGCAACGAAATAGTCGCGATCGCGCGACCAGCGCTCGACGCGCAGATCGTCGATGCAGAAGCCGATCTCGGGCTTGTCCTTGCTCGCATGCGCGAGCGGCGCGATCATCGTCAGGCCGGCGGCCATCGCGGCGCAAACAAGGGAACTCAATACGGAACGACGCATTGCAGATTTCATGTCTCACTCCATTTAGGATTGCGTGCAGTTTCGAATGCGAGAAATCGAACCGCCGTCTTAACCTCAGGATGCGCTGCGAATACCTGTCCGCAAGCGTCAATTGTTGAAAGCTGCCTCATTTCGGGGTGCACGACAGCGTGTGCCGTGTGCGCCGGCCGAGCAATTGCGAAATCTACCGGCGCTGCTAACGATTTTTCGTGCTGCCTGAATGCGCTATTTCGCGGATGAGAAGATCGCCTGATTGACGATGTTCTCCAGACGCTCCTGCTGTCCGCTCACATGACGAGGCGCGATGTTTCGCTGCACGGCGTCGCTTGCCAGCGACTCGAGCGAATAGCCGCCTGCCAGTATCTTGCGTCCGAAGTCGCTGTCCCAACCCGCATAGCGCTGCTGCTTGAACGCAGCCAGACGGTCGTGCTCGATCAGATGCGCGGCGCGTTCCAATGCAACCGCCAGCACGTCGATCGCACCGATATGACCATGCACGATGTCTTCGGGATCGATGCTCTGGCGCCGGACCTTCGCATCGAAGTTCATGCCGCCCGTCGTGAAGCCGCCGTTGCGCAGAATCTCGTAGAACGCGAGCGTCAGTTCTTCGACACTATTTGGGAACTGGTCCGTGTCCCAGCCGTTTTGCGCATCGCCGCGATTTGCATCGACGCTGCCGAAGATGCCGAGCGCAAACGCATTGGCGATTTCGTGGTGAAACGAATGACCGGCGAGCGTTGCATGATTCGCCTCGATGTTCACGCGGATTTCGTCCTGCAGACCGAACTGCGTGAGAAAGCCATGCACCGTCGCGACGTCGTAGTCGTACTGATGCTTGGTCGGTTCCTGCGGCTTCGGCTCGATCAGCAGCGCACCCTTGAAGCCCGTCTTGTGCTTGTGCTCGACGACCATGCTCATGAAACGGCCAAGCTGCTCGCGCTCGCGCTTGAGATCCGTATTGAGCAACGTCTCGTAGCCTTCGCGTCCGCCCCACAGCACGTAGTTCGCTCCGCCCAGACGTTGTGTCGCTTCGAGCGCGTTGAGGACCTGCGTCGCGGCAAACGCGAATACGTCGGGATTCGGATTGGTCGCTGCGCCCGCCGCATAGCGCGGATGCGAGAACAGGTTCGCCGTGCCCCACAGCAGCTTGATGCCCGTCTGCTCCTGCTTGCGCGCGAGCACGTCCGTCATTGCCTTGAAGTTGTTCACGTAGCTCTTGATGCTGTCGCCTTCGGGCGCGACGTCGAGATCATGGAACGTATAGAAGGGCGTGCCCAGTTTCGAGAACAGCTCGAACGCATGGTCGGCCTTCGCGTGCGCCATTTCGAGTGCGTCGCCGGCGTGGTGCCACGGACGCTCGAACGTGCCGGGACCGAACATGTCCGCACCAGGCCAAACGAACGTGTGCCAGTAGCAAACGGCAACGCGCAGATGGTCTTCCATGCGCTTGCCGAGCACCAGCTTGTCCTTGTCGTAATGGCGATAAGCGAACGGGTTGTCCGTCTGCGGGCCTTCGTAGCGCACAGCGGGCAAGTGTTCGAAGTAAGACATGCGCGTCTCCTGTAGTGTCGGCCGATGCGCCCGCATCGAACCGTGCGTGATGTGACGCCATGCTGACGCTTGCGCGATTGCGCGGCAATTGCGAAATCCGCCAGCGCGACTGGTGATTCTTGTTACCGGTAAAAATCCATTGGCAGGCAACGGCGAGTGACGCCTAAAATAAGCAGAACACTTAAAAGGTGCAGGTGCATTGCAGTGCAGCACGCGCAGATATCGCGCACCTCATGCGGAGACAACGCGGCGTCCAGGCGCCGGGCCCGGAGAATCGATGACACGACAGCACAGCGCTCAGCGCACGCACCGGATCGCACTGCTCTTCAATGCGAACAAGGTGTACGACCGCGAGATCATCACGGGTATCGGCAATTACCTGCTGTCGACGCGCGTCGCGTGGGATCTGTTTCTCGAAGAAGATTTTCGCGCCCGGCTCAACGGCATCGAGCACTTCGAAGGCGATGGCTTTATCGCCGATTTCGACGATCCCGCCGTATGCGAAGCACTCTCCGATTCGCTGCTGCCCGTCGTGGCTGTCGGCGGATCGTATGAAGACGCGGCCGCCTATCCGCCGAATCTGCCGTACATCGCGACCGACAACATGCAGCTCGTGTCGCTCGCCTACAAACATCTGATCGGCGCCGGGCTGCAACGCTTCGCGCTATATAGCCTGCCCGAATCGCCGACCAACCGCTGGGCGCAGGAACGCGAGCGCGCGTTCAACGCGCTATTGAAAGCGGACGGACTCGAAGGCGATGTGCATCGCGGCTTGCCGACGAGCGCACCCGTCTGGCACCAGGCGAGCGTGCAACTGACGGAATGGCTGCAAAGCCTGCCGAAGCCCGTGGGCATCATCGCGGTGACGGACGCGCGCGCACGCCAGCTGTTGCAGGCGTGTCTGATCAGCGGCATTCCCGTGCCCGAACAGGTCGCGATCATCGGCATCGACAACGACCCATTGACGCGTTCGCTCACGCGCATTCCCCTTTCCTCCGTGATTCAGGGCACCGAGGAAATGGGCCGCACCGCGGCGCACCTGCTGCATCAGATGCTCGGCGGCGCACGCTTTGCGGGTCGCCGCATCCTCGTGCCGCCCGTCGGCATCAACGTGTGCGAATCGACGAAACACGAGCCGCTCGCGAGCCCCTATGTGATGCGCGCGCGTCACTACATCCGCCAGTACGCGTGCCAGGGCATCAAGACGGAGCAGGTCGCCGATTATGTGGGCGTGTCGCGTTCGTCGCTCGAAGACTACTTCCGGCGCGAACTCGGCTGCACCGTGCATCAGGAAATCCTCAAGCACAAGCTCGATGTCGCGAAGCAACTGCTCGCGCAGCAGGACATGTCGAGCGCGGAAGTCGCGATACGCTGCGGCTTCACTTCATTGCAATACATGTATGCCGTGTTCCGGCGCGAACTCGATTGCACGCCGCGCGAGTATCAGGAGCGACTGCACGCGGCGCAGTCCGTACCATCCGCGCCGTCCACACCCGATGCGCCCTCCGCCCAAATGCCTTAATCTGGTTCGATCCGCGACCGACATGAATCTCGCCGACATGCACAGCACCGACACTTCTCTCTCCCCCAGCGTCCAGGTCGAACGCTGGGGCACGTTGCCCGGTCTTGGCGACGTCCGGCTGTTCACGCTGCGCAACGCGCACGGCATGCGCGCGGCCATTAGCGACCTGGGTGCCACGCTCGTTTCGTGGCATGCGCCCGACCGCGCCGGCCGCGTTGCCGATGTGCTGCTCGGCCACGACACGCCCGCCGACTATCTCGCGAGCCGATGGTTCTTCGGCTCGACCATCGGCCGCTGGGCGAACCGTATCGCGCAGGCGCGCTTCACGCTCGACGGCGTGACCTATCAGCTCGACCGCAACGACGGCGACAATCTGCTGCACGGCGGCGCAAGCGGCTTTCACAAGGCGTTGTGGCAGGCGCGCGAAGTGGATGGCGCGCTCGTGCTGTCGCATGAATCGCCTGAAGGCGACGCGGGCTTTCCGGGTGCGGTGTCGGCTACCGTGCGCTATGCGCTCGACGACGACGGCGCACTCACGATCGACTACGACGCGACAGCCGATGCGCCCACACCCGTCAGCCTGACGAATCACGCGTACTTCAACCTGTCGGGCGACGCGCTCGCCGAGGCGCCGGACATTCGCGGCCATGTGATTTCGATCGATGCCGACGCGTTCTTCGCGGTCGACGATACGATGATTCCCATCGAACGCAGGGAGGTGGCGGGAAGCGTGTTCGACTTTCGCACGGGCGCCCCCATCGGCGCACGCCTCGACTGGCCCGATGCGCAACTCGCGCGCGCGGGCGGCTTCGATCATTGCTACGTGCTGCGCGACAGCGGCGCGGCCCTGCGTACGGCTGCCACGCTGTACGATCCCGCAACCGGACGCGAACTGACGGTGTCCACGGACGCGAGAGGCATGCAGTTCTACTCGGGCAACTTTCTCGCGGACGTCAACGGGCGCAGCGGCAGGACGTATGGCAAGCACGCAGCGTTGTGCCTTGAAACAGGCGCGTTTCCGAATCAGGTGAACATGCCCGATGCCGAAGACGTCGTGCTGCGCCCGGGCGCGCGCTATCGCCACACGACGGTCTACCGCCTCGGCGTGCGCTGAACTTGCATGCTCGTCACGTAATCTGTCGAAACATTGCCATTGTTGTAAATCGCGTCCGGCGATTGCGGCATTCATGACGCCGTGAAATCATAAACGGCTTTATCTGATCGCAAAGCCAGCCCACTGCGCGCGCCATTGAGGCGACGCGGCCAGCCAGCCAACGCCATCGCATCCCCCGTCGATGGTCATTCCGTCTCGAAGCATCACGCGCGTCGCAAGCCTTCGCGGCTCGACGCGTGCGCTGCCATGTCGACAACGGTTGAGGTCAGGTGCAACCTGGAGCGACCTTTGAACACACCCGAAACCCTCGCCGTCGACCGCCCCGCGCGCCCCGACAGTACGGACAGGAGCGCCCGCAATGGCGCACCGCCCTCCGGCTCACGTCGAATCACCTTCATCCGCTGGCTGCGCAAGGTGCACAGCTGGATCGGCCTGTGGGGCGCCGCGCTCGGTCTGCTGATGGGCACCAGCGGTTTCCTGCTGAACCATCGCGGCGGGCCGATGCGCGTATCGACGGGCGAACCGCAAGTCGAATCGCTTCAGGTGAAGCTGCCGCAGCCTGCGCCCGACACGCCGCGCGATCTGGCGAAGTGGCTCAAGCAGGAACTCAAGGTCCAGGGCAAGCCGGGACGCATGCAGAAAGAGCCGTCGCATCCCGTCGCGTGGGGCGATCGCACGGCCGTGCAGCCGGAACACTGGCAGGTTTCATTCGCGACGCCGAACGAAAACACCCAGGCCGAATACTGGGTCGGCAATGACTACGTGAGCGTCAAGCGCAGCTCGAACACGTTGCTCGCGGCGCTGACGAATCTGCATAAGGGCGTGGGCCTGAGCGTCGGCTGGGTGCTGCTGATCGATACGTTTGCGGGCGGCATGATCCTGCTGTCGCTCACGGGTGTGCTGCTGTGGACGCAGCTGAACAAGCGCCGCACCATCGGCGCGGTGCTGGTGCTCGGGTCCATCGTCGCGGCGATCGTCGCCGGGATGGCCTGACGGTTCGCGCCCGGCAACACCAGACGCTGGAAAAACCGAAGAGCGATGCGCGATGGCGCGTCGCCCTTTTCGTTGTGCCGCTTGCCGACGCTTATCGGCGGAACGCCGGCGCACCCATCGGCGCACCCGTGTTGCCGCCGTCGACGACGATCTCAGCCGCCGTCATGCCCGACGCCGCATCCGACGCGAGGAACACGGCGGCCTGCGCCACTTCATCGGCGAGGGCGAAACGGTTCATCGGGATCATCGGGCTGAGCGCGGCTTCCGTTGCATCGAGCGTTGCGCCTTCGCGGTCGCCGCGCGTCCAGATCGACGTACGGGTGCCGCCCGGGATCACCGTGTTCACACGGATGCCGCGCGTGACGAGCTCCGATGCGAGCACGCGCGCCATGCCTGAAATGGCCGCCTTCGATGCCGAATACGCCGACGAGCCGGGCGCGCCCAACTGACGCATCACCGAACCGTTCAGCACGATCGCGCCGCCCTCGCCCATCAGCGGCACGGCCGCCTGCACGGTCAGGAACACGGACGTCACGTTGGTGCGCATGATCGCCTCGAACTTCTCGGCCGTCGTCTCGCCGACGGGCGTCGCACCGCTCACCCCCGCATTCGCGAACACGATGTCCAGCTTGCCGAACGTGTCGGCGATCGTTTTCATCACGGCGTCGATGGCGGCGGGGTCGTTGATGTCGGCGCGGATCGGCAATGCGCTCGGGCCGAGTTCTGCCGCGGCTTCGTCGAGCTTCTTCTGGTCGCGGCCCGTGATGGCCACCCGTGCGCCCTGTGCGATCAGCAGGCGCGCCGCCGCAAAACCAATCCCTCCGTTGCCGCCCGTGATGAGCGCCGTCTTGTTCGCGAATGACATGATGACTTCTCCAAAAGTTAAGGATTCGAGGCGGACATCCGCCGACAGCTGCCTTATAATTGCAACTGCAATGTTAATTTAATGATAGTGATCGCAATCAATGCGTGTCAAGCATTTTTTCGCGATCGCGTGTTGTTGGGCGAGTCGGGTGAGGTGGATCAGCGATGAAAGTCAGCAAGGAAAAGGCGGCGCAAAACCGCGCGGCCCTCGTCCAAACGGCCGCGCGCCTGTTCCGTGAACGCGGCATCGATGGCGTCGGTGTGGCCGAAATCGGCAAGGCGGCGGGGTTGACCCATGGCGCGCTGTACGCGCACTTCCCGTCGAAAGAAGCCCTCGCCGCCGAGGCGCTGACACACGGGCTGGAGATCAGCCACTCGCGGATGGTGACCGCGCACGACGGCCGGCTGCCAAGCCTGAGTGAGTTGCTCGACAGTTATTTGTCGGAAGAAAAACGCGACGACATCGCGAACGGCTGCGCGCTGGCCGCGTCGGCAAGTGAAATCGGCCGTCAGGATGAAGCGATTAGCGCGCGTTACAGCGACGGCTTCGAGAAGATGGCAGCCGTGTTCGAAAAGCACTTGCACACGCACAAGGCGAAGGGCGACCACCGCGAGAAGGCGCTGGCGATATCGGCGGCGCTGATCGGCGCGATCTCGGCGTCGCGTGCGGTGCTGAAGGCGCAGCCACAACTCGCGAACGAAATCTTGCACGCCGTGCGGCGTACGGTGGGTGAAATCGCCGGGGAATAAACCGAGAGCTGGGCGGGTTTAACGAAAACCTGCAACAAAAACGCGACGCGATCCGCGCATAGCGCACATCCGCGAGCGCGACGCCTTGAACTCGCGAAAGCGATGTCCAATAGTGAAAGCGTCTTCGCAGCGTGCGCCTTGTGGCGGTTCATCACGCGTGTCATTTCTTCGAGCAAGGAGTTCATCGTGCGCAACCTCATCGCGACGCTTCAAGTGACCATTGCCCTCTTGCTGTCGACGAGCGCGGCGCTCACGCTGGCGCAAGGGCTTTCCACGTATGACGACGTCAACGCACCCGCCAACAGTACCCGCCTGATGCCCAACGCGGCGCGCGGCAGCGAATATCCGACGCACGGCAACCAGCAGGCGGGCGAACTCAATCTGAATCCGACCGATCCGCGCGCGCAGCTCGTCAACGGCACGCCGAACAACGCGCAATCGGGCGGATATGGCTCGCCGCTCGCGGGTGTGCGCACTGCCGTGCAACCGGGCCAATAGCGCGCATCGCGGGCATAAAGATAAAAAAGCCCGCTTACGCGGGCAACCTTCTACCAGGAGACATCGACGAAACACGCTCAGCCTTTCGTGGCGCCGAACGTAAGCCCTGCCACGAAGTGCTTTTGCATGGCGAAGAACATGGCAACGGAAGGCAACGCGGCAAGGATCGAGCCTGCCGACACGAGATTCCACGCTGTCGTCCATTGCCCCTTGAGCGCCGCGACACCGACCGTGATCGGCGCGGCCTCGTCACCCTGCGTCAGACACAGCGCCCAGAAGTAATCGTTCCAGACGAACGTGAAGACAAGAATGGCAAGTGCGGCAAGCGCCGGTCGAATCAGCGGCAGCACGATCCTGAAGAACACGGTCCACTCGCCCGCGCCTTCGATGCGCGCCGCCTCCACAAGTTCGTACGGCAGCTGCTTGATGAAGTTGCGCAGGAATAGCGCACAAAAGCCCGTCTGAAACGCCACGTGAAAGAGAACCAGCGCGCTGAGCGTATTGAAGATGCCGAGGCTCAGCGACAGGTCACGCACGGGAATCATCAGGATCTGGATCGGCACGAAGTTGCCCGCAACGAAGGTTGCGAACAGCGTCGTGTTGCCGCGAAACTTGTAGATGGCGAGCGCGAAGCCCGCCATCGCCGCCAGCGTAATGGAGCCGATCACGGACGGCACCGTAATCAGCACGCTGTTCCAGAAGTAATGCAGCATCGGCGACGTCGTGAGCGCTTCGCGGTAGTTGTCGATCAGCGCGATGTGCTTCGGCCAGCCCCAGTAATTGCCTTCGCTCAGTTCTTCCGTTGAGCGCACCGACGTGACGAGCACGGCGATCATCGGCAGCAGCCAGATCAGCAGCGCGACGGGCAGCGAGAGTTTGTACAGCCGCCGGTTGACGGGCTTCCATTTGGCGACGGGCATCGGATACATGAGTCGCTCCTTGCTTACTGTTCGTTGCGCAGCATGCGGCGCAGGTGATAGACGATGTAGACGAGCATGATCGCGAACAGCACGACGGCAATCGATGCCGAATAGCCGATGCGGTAATACTTGATTGCCTGGTCGTACATGTAATACGCGAGCACGGTCGAGCTCTCGAACGGACCGCCGCCCGTCATCACCGAAATCAGGTCGAAACTGCGCAGCGCGCCGATCACCGTGACGACGATCGCCATGAACGTAACGGGCCGCAGTTGCGGCAGCACCACATGCCACAGCATCGCCCAGCCTTTCGCGCCTTCCATGCGCGCAGCTTCGAGCTGTTCGCTGTTGAGCGATGTCAGACCCGTCAGATACAGAATCATGCAGTACGCGGTTTGCGGCCACAGCGCGGCGAAGATGATGCCGAAGGTCGCGTAATGCGCATCGCCGAGCACAGGTACGCCGTGGCCGAGTATCACCGCGAACAGGCCGAAGGTCGGATCGTAGAACCAGGAAAAGATCAGCCCGACCACGACGCCCGACAACACGAACGGCGCAAAGAACAGCGACTTCACGACACGAATGCCCGACACCGCCTGATTCAGATAGAGCGCGACGGCAAGGCCCATCGGCGGCGCGAGCAGGAACAGCACGAGCCAGATGAGGTTGTTCTTGAGCGCGGTATAGAAGGTCGGCGCCTGGAACAGCTCGATGTAATTCGCGAGACCGACGAAGACCTTGTCGGTCATGCCGTCCCAGTTGTAGAAGCTCAGCCAGATCGACGACAGGATCGGCCAGACGACATAGACGGCAACCATGAAGCACGCGGGCGCGAGAAACAGCAGTGCGGCCTTGCGCTGGCGACGCGCGGTGGGCGACGGCCCGCGCCTGCTGCCCGCTGCGCGGGGCAATGGCGGCGCCTGCGGCTGCGAAGGCGGCGTGGCGTTGATATCCTGACGTGTGACGGAGTGCGACACGACAATTCTCCAAGTGGTGCTCTTGCGCCGGACCGCAATACAAACGGCCCGGCGGCATTACTTCACAAGCTTACTTCTTGTAGATGCGCTTGCGGGTCTGCTCGAGTTGCGCGAGGATCGCGTCGAGCTTCGTCGGATCGGCGACGAACTGCTGCATGCCCTTCATCCCTTCGTCGGCCATTTCCTTCGTCATGTCGCGATCGTAGAACTGCGCAATGCCGCCCTTCGTGTTCGACAGAATCTGGAAGCCGATCTTCGAAATGGGATCTTCCGGCTCTGGCGACTTGCTGTTCGCCGACAGCGAACCGAGACCCGTCGCGAGCTTCGCGCCCTGCTCCGGCGTTTCGACGAACGCGAGGAACGTATGGGCGTCCGCCTTGTTCTTCGCCTTCGCGGGAATATGCAGCGATTCGACAGGGCCGTCTTCCGCCGTCGGCACATTCGAGTCGATGATCGGAAACTGGAAGTAGCTCATGTTCGGCTTCACGTTTGCCGGGAAACCGCCTGTGATAAACGTGCCCATCAGCATCATCGCGGCCTTGCCCTGGAACAGGAACGGCTGCGCCGCATCCAGATCGTAGGAGAGCGAGTTGTCGATGAAATCCTTGTCGTCGAGCAGCTGCTTCCACGTCGTGTAGACCTTCTTCACGCGCGGATCGGTGTACGGCACTTCGCCCGCCATCAGCTTCTGATGGAACGCATTGCCGTTGATGCGCAGGTCGAGGTAATCGAACCAGCCCGCCAGTGTCCATGCATCGCGGCCGCCGACTGCGAACGGCGTGATGCCCGCCGCCTTCAGCTTCTTGCACGCGTCCATCAGCTGATCCCACGTCTTCGGCTCCGACGCAATGCCCGCCTTCTGGAACAGATCCTTGCGGTAGAACAGGCCCCACGAGTAGTACACCGTCGGGGCGGCGTATTGCTTGCCGTTGTAGGTCGACGATTCCTTCGTCGACGCATACATGTTGTCCCAGCCGTTCTTCTTCCAGTCGCCGCTCAGGTCTTCGAACAGGCCGCGGCGCGCGTAGTACGCCATGCGCTCGCCGTTGTGCCAGTTGAGCACGTCGGGCGGCACCGTCGAGAGCCAGCCGGGCAGCTGCACCTTGTACGCTTCTTCGTCGATGAACGACGCCTTCACATCGATGTCGGGATGCGCTTTCCTGAAGTCGTCGATCACCGACTGCCACACCGCGCGCTGGCTTGCGCCCTTGAACGCGATGTTCATCGTCAGCGTGCCGGCTTGCGCCGTGCTTGCCGCGAACGGCGCAGCGGCTGCCGCCATTGCGAGGGCGGCCGCTGCAATCGCGGTGCGCGCGTTGAATCGTTTTGCTGTCATGCTGCTGTCTCCTTTGCGTCCTGGTTCTTACATGCTGGATCACTGCTGCGTTGCGAAATCAGTTCGCTACTCGAATCGGTATGCAGATACGCCTTGCGGCTCGACCTCACGCGTGCCGATCACGAAGCGCGATGCGTCGACGCCTTCGATCGTGTGCGGCGCGTTCGCGTAGTTGAAGACATACGCGAGCTTGCCGCGACGGCTGATGCGCACGCTGTCGCCGAGCAGTGTCGGCGTGAGGCCGGCTTCCGTCGCGATGCGCCCGAACAGCGCCTGCGTGAGCGCGTCGTCGAACAGGCTCGCGAAATAATGCACGCAGCCATGCTGTACGTACGCGGGATGACCGTCGTCGAAGCGCGCACGCACGTCGAAGCCGCGCTCGTCGGCGGCGTCGATCAGGTCGCGCCAGTGCCGCGCGTGGCCTTCGTGCAGTCCGTCGCCGGCGCCGTTCATGTGAACGGGTTCCGTCACGTTGGGCCGCATCGATTCGACGCGCCACACGCGGATCGGCAGCAGCGACGCGAGCGCGCCGGGCGGCAGGTTCGGGGGGATCTGCAAGTCGGCAGTCTTCGAACCCGTACGCGGCCCAAGCACGATCTGCGCGCCCGATGCCGCGAGCCGCACGGCGAAATCGTCCGGTACGACGGGCAGCGGCGGCACGACGATCATCTTGTAGCCATCGAACGGCGCATCGGCGGCAATCACATCGACGTCAAAGCCGAGCGCACGCAGCGCCGAGTAATATTCGAACGCAAAGCGCGGATAGTGAAAGTCGGCGCCCTGCGGATGAATCTCGAAGAGCCACTTCGCTTCGTAGTCGTAGATCAGCGCGATCTTGCTGCGCACGTTCGCGTCCGCATCGGCATTGGCCGACGACACCTGCGCGATTTCATGCGCGACCTTCTGCGCTTCGCTGCCGCCGACATCGAGGCGATTGTCGGGTGTGTTCAGACCCGCGTGCATCTGCTCCTGCGCGAACGGCGCCTGACGCCATCTGAAGTACGACACGCAGCCCGCGCCGTGCGCGAACGCTTCCCAGCTCCACAGGCGCACCATGCCCGGCAGCGGCGACGGGTTCCAGTGCGCCCAGTTCACGGGCCCTGGCTGCTGCTCCATCACCCAGAACGGCAGCTTCGACATGCCGCGATACACGTCATGATTGAACGATGCGAAGTCGGGATGCCCCGTGCGCAGGAACTTCGCCTTGATTTCCGGTGCGTACCACTGCTCTTCGAGTGCGCCGAGCGGATAGCTGTCCCACGTCGCCACGTCGAGATCGCGCGCGACCTTGTAGTGATCGAACTCGGTGAAGAGCTGCATGAAGTTGTGCGCAACGGGACGGCCCGGCGAATGCGCACGAATGATCTCGACCTGCATGCGGTTGTAGCGCGCGACTTCATCCGACGCGAAGCGGCGATAGTCGAGCCGGTGGGAAGGATGCGCTTCCGTGACGGTCGCGATGGGCGCATCGATTTCGTCGAAGCTGCGGTACTCCATGCTCCAGAACACCGTGCCCCATGCCCGGTTCAATGCGTCGATGGTCTGATAGCGCGCCTTGAGCCACTCGCGAAACCGCGCGACGGCAGCAGGCGAATAGCTGACCACCGTGTTGTGGCAACCGAACTCGTTATCCGTCTGCCAGTAAGCGACAGCGGGATGCTTGCCGTAGCGCCCGGCCACTGCCGTGCAGATCTTGCGCGACGCTTCGAAATACGACGGCGACGAGAAATCGTAGTGACGGCGCGAGCCGAACGCACGCGGACGTCCATCGGCACCGACGGGCAGAATGTCGGGATGACGGTCGATCAGCCACTTCGGCGGCGTGGCCGTCGGCGTGCACATCACCACTTGCAGGCCAGCCTTGCCGAGCACGTCGACGGCGCGATCGAGCCAGCCCCAGTCGTATTCGCCGGGCGTGGGCTCCATACGGCTCCATGCGAACTCCGCGATTCGCACCTGCTCGATGCCGAGCGCTTTCATGCGGCGCGCGTCGTCTTCCCACATCGATTCCGGCCAGTGCTCCGGGTAATAACAGACTCCTAGGCGCATGCGCGTGTCCCTTAAATGTAGTGTTCGACGGTATCGAACGCCTTCACGGCGAATCCGTCTTCGGTGAAAAGATGGCAGGCACGCACGGGCGCGGCGAACACCGCGCGATCGCCCTGCTCGATACGCGCATTGCCGGGCACCTTGGCGATCAGCACGCTGCCGCCAGGCTGCTCGAGATGCACGTAGCTGTGCTCGCCCAGATGCTCGATCAGCGAAATGGTGCGCGTGAGGATTGCATCATGTTGTGATACGCCGTGCGCAACCAGTTCGAGATGTTCGGGGCGCACGCCGAGGGTGACGGGCTGCCCGCCTTGCAAAGTGCTGCCGTCGACGGCGACGCGCATCGTTTCGTTCGTGTGATCGAGCGTGACGTCGACGCCTTGCGCATCGAGCGCCGTCACCCTGCCCGGCAGGAAGTTCATGCGTGGCGAGCCGATGAAGCCCGCGACGAAACGGCTGTTCGGCCGGTGGTACAACTCGAGCGGCGCACCGATCTGCGCGATGCTGCCGTAGCGCTCGGTGTCCTTGCCCGAGTGCAGCAGCACGATCTTGTCGGCGAGTGTCATCGCCTCCGTCTGGTCGTGCGTCACATAGACGACGCTCGCCGTGGCGAACTGCTTGTGAAGGCGCGCAATTTCGATGCGCGTCTGGCCTCGCAGCGTCGCATCGAGATTGGACAAGGGTTCGTCGAACAGAAACACGCCCGGCTCGCGCACGATCGCGCGGCCAATCGCAACACGCTGCCGCTGCCCGCCCGACAACGCGCGCGGCTTGCGATCGAGCAGCGCTTCCAGTTGCAGGATGCGCGCCGCTTCCCGCACCTTGCGGTCGATCTCCGCCTTCGGCTTCTTCGCGAGCTTCAGGCCGAAGGCCATGTTCTCGTACACGCTCATGTGCGGAAACAGCGCGTAGCTCTGGAACACCATCGCGACACCGCGCTCGGCAGCTGGCACATCGTTGACGATGCGACCGCCAATCGACAGGTCGCCGTCCGTGACGTCCTCCAGCCCTGCGATCATGCGCAGCAACGTGGACTTGCCGCAGCCCGAGGGACCGAGGAACACGCAAAACTCGTTTTCGCCGATCTCCAGATCGACGTTGCGGATCACGGGCGCGTTGTCTCCATACGCTTTTTGCACGCCCTTCAACGAAATGCTCGCCATCGCTTCGACTCCGTGATTTAATCAGCCCGAAGCGGAGATTAAGCGCTTAATCTGAATGACCGAAAAAACGACCGCTAGGCGATCGCTGGTCTTTCTGAAGGCCTCCTGTCAGACAGTCAGGCTCGTCTCCGATAATCGTTCTGTCGTTTTGCGCATGGTGCCCCGCCTTCGTGGTCAATGCAAATGATGAACGCCTGTCCCATATATTGAGGATACGCTGCGAACCATGTCCACCTTGAGCGAAGTCGCGCGGCGCGCCGGCGTCACGTCGGCCACCGTTTCGAACGTGCTGCGCAATCGCGGACGCGTTGGCGAACAGACGCGTCAGCGCGTGCTCGAAGCCGTCGAGGCGCTCAACTATCGTCCGCACCTCGCCGCCCGCGCGCTCGCCGAAGGCCGCGCGCCGACCATCGCGCTGATGGTGTCGAGCATCGCGAATCCGTTCTATCCCGAGTTCGCGCTCGCCGCCGAACGCGCGGCGCGCACGAGCGGGCACTTCGTCATCATCTGCAACACGAACGAAGATCCGCACGCAGGCCGCACCTATCTCGATCAACTGGCGGGCTCGCTTTCCGAAGGTGTGCTCGTGATGAATGCCAATCTCGACTTCGACGATCTGCGCAAGGCCGAGGCACGCGGGACGCCCGTGGTGCTGTGCATGTGGGAACGTCCTGACGATCCGCCCGGCTTGCCGTGTGTCGCCGTCGACTTCCGGCTCGCCGGGCGACTTGCCGCCCAGCATCTGATCGAGCTGGGACACAGGCGGATCGGCGCGGTGGTCGGCAGCAAACCGTCGGGCATCCACGCATCGCGTTACGAAGGTTTCGTCGATGCAATGCGCGAAGCGGGTCTGAAGGTGCTCACGAAAAACGTGCGCTACGCGCCCGATACGATCGAAGGCGGCTATACGGCGGCGCGCGATCTGCTGGAACGCGACGCGAAGCTCACAGCGATCTTTGCGACCAACGACCTGCCCGCGCTCGGCACGATTCACGCCGCCGCCGACCTGGGGCGCGACGTGCCGCACGATCTTTCCGTGGTCGGCATCACCGACATTCAGCTCGCGCGGCAATCGCGCCCGCCTCTCACGACAGTCGCTGTGCCAACCGTCGAAGCCGCCGAACTCGCCGTCTCGCTGCTGCGCGAGCTGATCGAACGGCCCGCGCTTGCGCACGGCTCGTATCACAAGACACCGCGCATCTGCGTGACCTCCGAGCCGAAACTGATCGTGCGTGGCTCGACGCTGAATTACCCGCGCTAGACACCCTCGACGCGACGGCTTCGATACGTCGCATGAATGCGCCGAAGCAGCGCTGTATCGTTCAATCCTGGTCAAAACCGGTACAAGTGGCTGTTCGACGGGCGTATGCGATACGCAGAACAGAACGCGTGCAGGAAAATCTCGAAAGGCCTGCCATGCAAGGGGTCGTGCCCCGCAAAGCGTTGGCATGCACGGCCTTGCCGCATTGCTGAGTAAAAAGATCCGCATCAAAACATCGTCGCGCTTGTTAGACTCGAATCGGCTTCCCTAA
This sequence comes from Paraburkholderia phymatum STM815, assembly GCF_000020045.1. Lineage (GTDB taxonomy): Bacteria > Pseudomonadota > Gammaproteobacteria > Burkholderiales > Burkholderiaceae > Paraburkholderia > Paraburkholderia phymatum. Next base: position 2,642,837 of record NC_010622.1, read on the forward strand.
GGGTTTTCGGTTCATGAACAACACAGTGGATGATCCAGAAGTCGCACCCCGCTATCGCATCGGCGCCGTCGCTCGCATGGCGAATCTCCCCGTGGGTACGCTGCGCATCTGGGAGCGCCGCTATGGCGTCGTTGCGCCGCCCACTACGCAGTCCGGCCATCGGCTCTACAGCGAAGCCGACGTGCGGCGCGTGGCAATGATCAAGGGGCTCGTCGATCGCGGCTATTCGATCGGCTCGATCGCGACGTTGCAGACGGGCGAGCTCGAACGCCTCGCGTTCATGCATGTCGACAAGACGCCTGTGTCGCCGCTCACGGAAGGCCGGCCCGGTTTGCGTCTGCGCATCGTCGGCGCGGCGCTCGCCAGTACGATCCGCCAGCATCTGCATGCGATGCACGCCGAACTCGCCGGCGAGCCGAAGGTCTTCGAGAACATGACGGCCGCGTTCACAGAGCGCATGAACCAGCCTGCCGACGTGCTGATCATTCATTTGCCGTCGCTGCACACCGACGATGTCGAACGCGTGCTCGCGCTGAGTGCGTCGACGCATGCGGAAAACATCGTCGTCGTGTACGCGTTCGCCGCTGCCAACACGATCGCCCTGCTGGAACGCGTCGGCGTGCGCACGATACGCGAGCCGCTCGATCAGCCATCCGTCTCGCAGATGCTGGGGGACTTCCAGCGCAAGACGGCAACGACGGCTGCGCAGCCCGATATGCGCGAGCCCGCGCCGCAGCGGCACTACACCGACGAAGCATTGATGGCGATGGCGCATGCGTCGACCACCATCGCATGCGAATGTCCGAAGCATCTGGCGAACATCATCATGCAGCTGAGCGCCTTCGAGCAGTACAGCGTCAGCTGCGCTTCCCGCACGCCCGCCGATGCACTGCTGCATGTCTATCTGGCGAACATCTCGGGCCGCGCGCGGGCGATGTTCGAGCATGCGCTGCTCAGGCTCGAACGTGAAGAAAGGTGGGTGCTGGAAAACCGCTGAGCGTGCACCACGCACAGGCGGCCCATCGGCTGCGCGAACAGGTGCGCAGCAGTGCGGCCTTTAGCGTTGTGCGCGCTTGTTCGCGTACATCGCGACGTCGGCTTGCGCGAGCAGATCATCGATGCTCCGCGGACTGTCGGGCGTGTATGTCGCCGTGCCCACGCTGCAATGCAGCTGATAAGGCGCCTGCGCCGACTGGTTCTGCAGGTCCAGCTGATGCCTGAGCCGCTCGATGGTCTGCAGCGTGCCTTGCTGATCCGAATCGGTCAGCAGCACGACGAACTCGTCGCCGCCTAGCCGGCCGATCACATCGCTGTCGCGCAGCGCCGTGCGCAATACCGCTGCAAATGCAATCAACGCGCGGTCCCCTTCCGCGTGACCAAACACGTCGTTGATCTGCTTGAAACCGTTCAGATCGAAGAACAGCAGCGACGCAGGCTTCTGCGCACGCTTGCAGTGTTTGATCGCGTGCTGCGCGAGCGCTTCGAAGCCACGGCGATTCGACAGGCCCGTCAGCTCGTCGGTGGTTGCGAGCTGCACCGCGGCGATTTCCTGCTCGGCCATGCGTGCAAGATCGCGCAACAGCACCCGCTCTTCGTCATCGAGCGCACGTGGCTTCACATCGATCAGACACAGTGTGCCGAGCCGGCTGCCGTTGCTGACGGTAAGCGGATAGCCCGCATAGAAGCGGATGTTCGGGTCGCCCGTTACCAGCGGATTGTCGGCGAAGCGCACGTCGAGCGATGCGTCGTTCACGAGAAACAGGTCGTCGTCGGCAATGGCATGACCACAGAAGGACACGTCGCGCGGCGTTTCGGAGGCTTCGAGGCCGGGATGCGACTTGAACCATTGTCGATGGCTGTCGACCAGCGTCACGGCGGCAATGGGCACGCCGAACAGGCGTCGCGCGAGGCGCGTCAGACGGTCGAACCGTTCTTCTGGCGGTGTATCGAGGATATGCAGCGAACGCAGCGTCTCCACGCGCTCGCTTTCGTTGTCGGGGATAGGCGGTCGCAACATTCGAGGTCCGGTTAAAACACGAACGCGCGATGCTGGTTTAGCACCCCGCGTGTCGCCGCAGGTTGAACGGAACCAAACATGAATTTTATCCGCGAGCGACCACAAATGAAATGGATCACAACGTGTTCATCTACAACCTGCGCCCATCGATCCGCATTGCATGGAAAGTTATCCAACCCCCGTCGGCCCATTCAGAACGATCCTCACCTTGCGCGCCAGTTCCGCTCGCCTGTATGGCTTGTGAATGATGTCGAACTCGCTGCCGTTTGCATCGGTCCGTTCCATCGACGCGTCGGCGTAACCCGTGGTCAGCAGCACCTTGATCTTCGGATGCAGACGCCGCGCCTCGCGCGCGAGCATCACACCGTTCATGTTGCCGGGCATGATGAGGTCGGTGAACAGCAGGTCGAGGTGCGCGCCCTCCTGCAGGATGTCCATCGCCTCTTTCGTATTCAGCACGACTCGCGTGCGATAGCCGATCTGCTCGAGCATCGCTTGTGCGACCTCGGCCACTTCCACGCGATCGTCGACGATCAGGATCATTTCGTTGCCCGCCTTTTCAATCGCTTTCGGCGCGGACGGACGGCGTTGCGCAATGCCGCCCACAGCGGGGAAGTAAAGCCGCAGCGTTGTGCCGACACCGGGCTCCGAATACAGGTTGACCGCGCCGCCCGACTGTTTGGCAAAGCCATATACCATCGACAGCCCCAGACCCGTACCCTTGCCCTCGCCCTTGGTCGTGAAGAACGGGTCCATCACGCGGTCGAGTATTTCGGGCGGGATGCCGCAGCCGTTGTCGGAAATGGCGATGGTCACATAGCAACCCGAGCGCAAGTCGGCGAAGCCGACTGTCTCCTGCTGTTCCAACTCAACGGTCTCCGTGCGCACCGTCACCACGCCGTCGCGCCGCGAGGCGAGCGCGTCGCGCGCATTGAGCAGCACGTTCAGCAACGCGACTTCGAGCTGGGTCGAGTCGACGCGGCAATTGCCGAGTCCTTCTTCGTATTCCGTCTTCAGCGATATGTTGCCGCCAAGCGTGCGCCGCGCGAGCTCGACCATGCCGTCCGCCAGCGTGTTCAGATTGACCGTGCGCCCCACGAGCTTCTGCTTGCGCGCGAACGCAAGCAACTGTTGCGTCAGCGTGGTCGCCTTCGCGACCGCGCCGCGGATGCGATCCAGGCTTTGCGCCATCACCGCGCTTTGCGCATGGCCTTCGATGCCCATTTGCAGCACATCCACGTAGCCTGCCATCACCTGCAGCAGGTTGTTGAAGTCGTGCGCGATGCCGCCCGTCAACTGGCCGAGCGCCTCCATCTTCTGCGCCTGATGCAGCGCGTCTTCGGCGTCGCGGCGGCGGCTGACATCCAGTTGCGAGCCGAAGAAATAGACCAGTTCGCCCTGTTCGTTGAACACAGGCGAAATAAACAGCGCGTTCCAGAACGTCGAGCCGTCCTTGCGATAATTGAGTATCTCTGTGGCGAGCTCGCGGCGATCCGCGACTGCGGCCCGCACTTCGTCGATGGTCGCGCGGTCCGTCTCCGGTCCTTGCAGAAAGCGGCAATTGCTGCCGATGATCTCCGTCAGCTCGTAACCCGTCATGCGCAAGAACGCATGGTTCGCGAAGATCACGGGGTGGTCGGGCAGATGCGGATCGGTGACGACCATCGGCATGCGGGTCGTCGATACGGCGGCGAAGAAGATGTCGTCCTGATGATCGGTAATACGGTGCGCGCCGCTCCGGATGGTCGTGACAGTAAGGTTGGTATCCATGACATTTGACGCATCAATGGTGCGACAAGCCACGGTTCTTCTCGCTCGACGCTTTACGTGGGCAGGTCACACTCCGGTTCGAAAAAGGCCACATCGGTCCGCGCGGACCGATGCGGAGTCGCAATATGCGTTGCGATGCGAGATCCATGCCGGTGCGCGAAAGCGGCAGTCATTACGCGAACACGAACGAATCGAACGCAACTCTTACCGCGCTGAACGCAAGCGCGCGGCCGAAATCGAAGGACGTGCCGTGCATGTTTTCGCAAAAGGAAAGGGCCATAGAAAAATTTTCAATCGGCCTTCGAACGCGGGCTTATTGATGGACTCATTGCTGCCCTCATCGCTGCATAGGCAGCGCAGCGACGCGGATCGGCAATAGCCGCTATCCTCTGTCTTCTGCGTTTCAACCGGCTGTACTCGACCACTCACCCTTCTCTTCTCGCGGAGTCGATCATGCAATACCGCAAATTCGGCCATACGGGCCTGACTGTCTCGCGTCTGTGTCTCGGAACGATGACGTTCGGTTTGCAAACTGAAGAGGATATATCGCGCGGCATTCTCGACAAGGCGACGGATGCCGGCGTGAACTTCATCGATACGGCCGACGTCTATCCGCTCGGCGGCGGCGAAGATGTGGCAGGCCGCACCGAGGAGATCATCGGACGCTGGCTCAAAGGCAAGCGCGAGCGCTTTATCCTCGCGACGAAAGCCGTCGGCAAGGTGGGGCCGCATCCGTGGAATCAGGGCGCATCGCGCAAGCACCTGCTCGACGCCATCGACGATTCATTGCGGCGCCTGAACACCGACTACGTCGACCTCTACCAGTTGCACTCCGACGACCGCGACACGCCGCTCGACGAAACGCTCGAAGCGCTCGACGTGATCGTGCGCTCGGGCAAGGCGCGTTATATCGGCGTATCGAACTATCTCGCCTACCGGCTCGCGCGCATGCTGGGGCGCGCGGACGTGCTGCGTACCGCGCGTTTCGTGTCGGTGCAGCCGCGCTACAACCTGCTGTTCCGGCAGATCGAACGCGAACTGCTGCCGCTCGCCGACGAAGAAGGGCTGGCCGTGATTCCGTATAACCCGCTCGCGGGCGGCCTGCTGACGGGCAAACATCGTCACGACGCGAAGCCCGCGGACGGGCGCTTCACCGAAGCGGTCGGCAAGGCGGGCGCAATGTACTCGGAGCGCTATTGGCACGAGCGCGAGTTCAAGACCATCGACACGCTGCGCGACATCAACGCGAAAACGGGCGAGCCGATGACGAAGACAGCCATCGCATGGGTGCTCGCGAATCCGACCATCACGTCGGCGATCATCGGTGCGAGCCGCGTCGAACAGTTGAACGACTCGCTCGCCGCCGTCGACTACGCGCTCGATCCCGAGATCAAGAAGCAGCTCGACGAAGCAACCGTCGAGTATCGCTGGGGCGATGCGCCGCGCTGAACTGCGGCGAAACGGAATGAGTCGGACCGCGGAAAAGTGCGTGAGACTGCAATTACCGAATTGCTGGGACTGGCCGAACTGAAGCGCGTGTGGACAAGCCCGAAGGCAGCAATCGAAGGTTCATTCGATGCCTGCCGACACGCGCAGCGGCATGCACATTCCTGTGGCCGATGGCAGGCATCGACTAAACCTTAACGAACTCGGTCCGACGACGATCCGACAGAGCGCGCCACCGTTGATGCCCCCACATCAGACAGAAGCCGACCCATTCTGTCGTCGAAACCTTTCTTGAGATGCGCGTGCCCGGCTCAGCATCAGCAAAGACTCACGTGCTGTCCTTTGCTACGTACCCTTCGCATTGCGCTACTTATGCTGAACGGGATTCATCGCACACGAGCACGATTTTGCCTGACACGCCGCCATCTCCCAACAGTTCGTGCGCGCGCCGCGCCTCAGCAAGGGGAATGCGTTGTGCGATGAGTGGCTTGACCTTCCTCTGTTGCAGAAGTCCAAGCAGTGCAATCAGATCCTGTCGAAATTGTGCCGGTTTCAGCCGTTTGAGCCACTGGATGCTGTAGGGAACCACGCGTTTTCTGCCCGGCAGAAGCCAGCCGCCAGCGATGAACAACCCGAAAACGGCGATCGCACGAAAGCGATGACGGCCGCCCGGACGACCTGAAGCCAATCGCCCTCCGCGCAGGGATGCAGTTAGCCCAAATGCCACGACCGTCCCGCCAGGACGAAGTGCCTTGCGGGAACGCCAGATGTGGTAACCGCCAAGCCCGTCAAAGACGACGTCTACGCCGTCTTTTGTGAGGCGATGAATTTCATCGACAAAATCGGACTGTCGATAGTCAATTGGGATACCGCCCAGATCGGACACGGCGGACGCTCCACGCGATGAGCAGGTACCGTACATCTCCAGTCCGGCGAGACGTCCAAGTTGCAGAAGGGCCGACCCGACCCCGCCCGACGCGCCGTGGATCAATACACGCTGGCCAGGCCTGACCTTCGCAGAACGATGCAGCATCTGGTAAGCCGTGACATAGTTCAGCACGAGGCTGACAGCTTCGGCAGCATCCAACCCCGCTGGCACGGGAATCAGTTCGCGCTCATGCAGACACACGTACTGCGCGTACGCACCACTGATCGGCAGCGCGGCAATTATCTGGCCGGACTCTATTCCGGAGACGCCGCTGCCGAGCCTATCCACCACGCCAACCAGGTCCCAGCCCGGTGTGAAAGGAAGGCGCGGCGTTTCGGGATGAATACCCTCGCGCATCATGAGGTCGGGCAAGCTGACCCCTGCAGTCAGGACTTTGACCCGCACCTCGCCATCCTTCGGCTCTGGGCACTCCTCCTCAATGACCGCGAGTGCGTCGGGTCCACCGTAGCGAGTCACGATAATACGCGTGTGCCTCATAAGCCCCATCCTCGCACGACAGTCACCCCACGACCTCCCGACCTTGTCGTCAGTGAGTGCACTAACGTGACCTCCCCTGGCAGCTCAGCTGCACATCTGGAGCGATCTGCCTGCGAAGCGCCTCGAATCGACTCAGAGGGTCGTGTCGGTGATGAGGCTTCATGGTGACGCTGGTTCGACTGCACAACTTGACCGACGTCAATTCGGGCCCCGAGGAGGACGCCGATAGCAAACATGTGGAGGTAGCGGTTGACGGTCAGAACGCAGAGGTGCGCATCGCCCCACGACCGTGCGACAGTCGCGCGGAGATAACCTTGCCAGATACCCGGGGCGTGAAGCACGCCCCGTGCAGACTTTAGTGCGACTTTATGGAGACGGCAAATGGACGAAGAGATCAGGCGCAGGACGCAGGATCTTCACGCTTCTGGATCAGCCGGATGATGACGATTGCCACGCTTTGGCCAGACGGCGATGACATTCCGCACTGCATCCAGCGTGCGGCCCATGACTTTGCGCGCCGTGCATCTCGAAGTCGGTCATCTTCGGTATTTGATTTGTATCAAGCGCCGGATGACCCGGTGGTACAGGATAGGATTTTCACGAACCGGAAGGTGATCCATGGACGAACAGATCAAGGAAAAGATCCTGTCATTGCTGGATCAGCACCGAATCATGACGATCGCCACGCTAAGGCCGGACGGCTGGCCGCAGGCGACCACCGTTGGGTATGTGAGCCAGGGACTGACGCTTTACTTCCTTTGCGGTCTGGAAAGTCAGAAGGCCGCCAATCTGGCCCGGGACGACCGGGTATCGCTCACGATCGACCACGACACGTCAGATCTGATGGCGATTACCGGTCTGTCGATGGCGGCGCACGCACAACCAGTAAACGATCGCGCCGAAGCAGAGAGGGTCTTGCGCATGCTTCCACTGAAGTATCCGGATATGCACGCGCTGCCGATGCCAATGCCGTCTCCTGACGAAGTCCGGATATTTCGTGTGACTCCGACAGTCATTTCGGTGCTCGATTATTCGCAAGGCTTCGGGCACACCGAACTTTGCACTTGCTAAATCTCCTTGCATATCGCAAACGCAAAACTCAATGACGCGGTGCTCACATCGTCCCAGGTGGGCGGCCTGCGCCAAAGCGGGCTGCCTTTATGCATTGATCGTTTTTGTGATCGGCTTCGCCTTCGGAGCGATTCGCGTCCTGCTGCTTATGCCGCTCCTGGGCGAGACGGCAGCCGTATCGCTCGAAGCGCCATTCATGCTTGCCGCGAGTTGGAACCTGTCGCACCGGAGCGCGAAAAAACACGACATGCTGACCGATACCAACGAGGCGTTGCTGATGGGCGCAATTGCCCTAGTCATATTGACGCTTGCGGAGTTGTGCACTGCCGTACTTCTGTTTAGAAGGACTGCGCTCGAGTACTTTGTCGGCTTCTGGTCTGTGCCCGGCGCGATCGGCCTCGCAGGCCAACTTTGCTTTGCAAGCTTTCCATTCCTGCAGGCGCGCGGTAACCGAATCGGATCGAGCAGGTGAACGCGATTGCAGCCGGCCAGGAGCGCAACGCCGAATTGGCCCGAACGGCTGTACTGCCATGCTCACGACTACTAGTCAGCATCAGACGAGTTAGCTGGAGTCGGCTATCTGGCCGACTGGGCGGGCGAACGGCTGAACGTGGCCGACAGATCAACATCCAGTGTGGCCCGCCTGGACCACGCTGGACGCAACCACCACTGTGCGGGAGTCAGACTTCCCCGAAACCACCCCCTCCCGGTGTTTCCACCACGAACACATCTCCTGCCTGCATCTCGACACTCGCGATGTGACCTAAAGCAACGATCTGACCATCCGCGCGCTCGACGCGGTTGCTGCCGCGTCTTCCCGCCCGTCCGCCACCCGCACCGAAAGGCGCATGAATGCGGTTATTCGACAGAATCGACGCCATCATCGGTCTGAGGAAACGAATGCGCCGGACTGCACCGTTCCCTCCGCGCCAGCGTCCCGCGCCACCCGATTCCGCGCGGATCAGATGTGATTCGAGCCGCACCGGGTAGCGCCATTCGAGTACTTCGGGATCGGTCAGGCGCGAGTTGGTCATATGCGTCTGCACTGCATCGACGCCGCTGAAGCCGTTGCCTGCGCCGCTGCCGCCTGCAATCGTTTCATAGTACTGGTAGCGGGCATCGCCGAAGGTGAAGTTGTTCATCGTCCCCTGACTCGATGCCACGATACCGAGCGCGCCATACAGCGCATTGGTAATTGCCGACGACGTCTCGACATTGCCCGACACCACCGCCGCCGGATACACCGGATTGAGCATCGAACGGTCCGGAACGATCACCGACAACGGCTTGAGGCAGCCGGCATTGAGCGGGATATCGTCGCCAACGAGCGTGCGAAACACATAAAGCACCGCTGCCATGCAGACCGCCTTCGGCGCATTGAAGTTGTTGGGCAACTGCGCAGACGTGCCGGTGAAATCGACCGTGGCGCTACGTGTCGTGGCATCGACGCGAATCGCGACGTCGATCACCGCGCCGTTGTCGAGTTCGTAGCGGTAGCTGCCATCCTTGAGCGCACCGATCACGCGACGCACCGCCTCTTCGGCGTTGTTCTGCACATGACGCATGAAAGCGAGCACCACGTCGCGGCCGAATTGCGCGACCATGCGGCGCAATTCGTCCACGCCCTTCTGATTCGCGGCGACCTGCGCGCGTAGATCGGCCATATTCTGCGCGATATTGCGTGCGGGATAGCGGCCCGACGCGAGCAGCGCACGCGTTTCGGCATCGCGCAATATGCCTGCGCGAACGAGCTGCCAGTTGTCGATCAGCACGCCTTCCTCGTCGATATGTGATGAGGACGCCGGCATCGAGCCCGGCGTGATGCCGCCGATGTCCGCATGATGGCCGCGCGAGCCGACGTAGAAGAGCGGTTCGGACGAACCGTCCGCGAATACGGGTGTAATGACGGTCACGTCGGGCAGGTGCGTGCCGCCGTGATACGGGTCGTTGAGCATGAACACGTCGCCGTCGCGCATGGCGCCGCGGTTGCGCTCGATCACCGTGCGGATGCTTTCACCCATCGAGCCCAGATGCACGGGCATGTGCGGCGCGTTGGCAATCAGATTGCCTTCGTCGTCGAAGATCGCGCACGAGAAGTCGAGACGTTCCTTGATGTTCACCGAGTACGCCGTATTTTGCAGGCGCAACCCCATCTGCTCGGCAATCGACATGAACAGGTTGTTGAAGATTTCGAGGCGAACGGGGTCTGCCTCGGTGCCGATCGAGCGGCGCGTGGGGAGTGGCAGCACGCGCGTCATCACGACGTTGCCCTGCGCGGTAAGTTCGGCCTGCCATCCCGGTTCGACCACGGTCGTGCCGTTCTTCTCAGCGATGATCGCCGGACCGTCGAGCGTGTCGCCGGCGCATAGCGCGTCGCGCTGATAGAGCGATGCGTCGTGCCACTGACCGCCCGAGTACATGCGAACGGTCGTCTGTGCACGAAGCGCGTCGTCTGCCGAGCGCCGCGGCAGGCTACCCGTGTCGACAGGCGCATCGGAATGGCCGATGGCCTCGACGGACGCGAGTTCCGCGATGAGCGGCGTATCCGTCATCAGAAACGCGTAGCGTTGACGATAGGCAGCCTCGAATGCGGCGCGCATGTCGTTGACGCTGCCCGCTGGCACCGCAAGCGACGAATCGGTCCCCTGGTAACGCAAGTGCACACGCCGCTCGGTCGAGATACGCGAGGGGTCCACGCTCTGGTCGAGCAGTGCGTGCATTGCGTCGTTCGCGAGCGCATCGAGTGCGGCTTCCAGTACAGGCAGCGATGCTTCGTCGAGTGTGATTTCGAGTGCCCGCTCGCGCATGGCCGTCTGATCCGCGAGTCCCATGCCGTAAGCGGAGAGCACACCCGCGAGCGGATGCGCGAACACGCGCGTCATGCCGAGCGCGTCGGCCACACCGCAGGCATGCTGGCCGCCTGCGCCGCCAAACGTGGTCAGCACATACTGCGAGACGTCGTGGCCGCGTTGCACCGAAATCTTCTTGATTGCGTTCGCCATGCTGCCGATAGCGATCTCCAGATAGCCTTCGGCCAGTTCTTCCGGCGTACGGCGCTGGCCCGTTGCAGCGAAAATGTCATCAGCGAGGGATTGAAAGCGCTCCGCGACGACAGCGCGATCGAGCGGCTCGTTTGCATGCGGACCGAACACACGCGGAAAATAGTCGGGCTGGATCTTGCCGAGCATTACGTTGCAGTCGGTGACGGCGAGCGGGCCGCCGCGCCGGTACGCCGCGGGACCGGGATTGGCGCCCGCCGATTCCGGGCCGACGCGCAGTCGCGCGCCATCGAAGCCGAGCACCGAGCCCCCGCCTGCCGCCACCGTATGGATGCTCATCATCGGCGCGCGCATGCGCACGCCTGCCACCTGCGTTTCGAACACACGCTCGAACTCGCCGTTGAAGTGCGAGACGTCGGTCGACGTGCCGCCCATGTCGAAGCCGATCGCACGATCGAAGCCTGCCGCCTGCGCTGCGCGCACCATGCCGACGATACCGCCCGCCGGCCCGGAGAGAATCGCGTCCTTGCCCTGAAAGACGTCGGCGCGCGTCAGTCCACCGCTGCTTTGCATGAACTGCAGGTTCACGCCTGGCATTTCGTGGGCGACCTGATCCACGTAACGGCGCAGGATCGGCGACAGATACGCATCGACGACGGTCGTGTCGCCACGCGAGACCATTTTCATGAGCGGCGAGACTTCGTGGGACACCGAAATCTGCGTGAAACCGATGCGACGCGCGATGTCAGCCAACTCACGTTCATGCGACGTGTGGCGATAGCCGTGAATCAGCACGATCGCAAGCGCGCGGATGCCGCCGTCGTAGACCTCGCGCAGTGCACGCTCCGCCGCGACACGATCGAGCGGCGCGACGACCTCGCCCTGTGCGCTCATGCGTTCGTCGATTTCCACCACGCGCTCATAAAGCGCTTCGGGCAATGCGATGTCGAGGTCGAAGAGCCGCGGGCGGTTCTGGTACGCGATTCGCAAGACATCGCGAAAGCCTCGCGTCGTGACGAGCGCGACGGGTTCGCCCTTGCGTTCGAGCAGGGCATTGGTCGCGACGGTGGTGCCCATCTTGACCATCTCAACGTGGCGCGGCGTGATGGCAACGCCCGCCTCCAGACCGAGCAGATGACGAATGCCGGCGACGGCCGCGTCGCGATACTGTTCGGGGTTTTCTGAAAGGAGCTTGTGCGTGGTGAGCGTGCCGTCCGGGCGGCGCGCGACGATATCAGTGAACGTGCCGCCGCGGTCGATCCAGAACTGCCAGCGGGACGGCGTGCAAACATCGGAGGCTTGATCGTGCTTCATCATGTCGTGGGCTTGATGCGAAAAATGGAATGAGGTGAAAAGCGTGCGGTTCAGGCCGATTCGAGTTCACGGCCGCGTGTTTCGGGCAGCGTGAGCGCGGCGATGATCAGCACGCCATACGCGGCCACCGCGAACAGGCCGATGCTCGCGCCGAGGCCGAAGCGGCTCGACAGCGTGCCGATCAGCACGGGGAACAGTGCGCCGATCGCACGGCCGACGTTGTAGCAAAACCCCTGGCCGGAGCCGCGCACACGGGTCGGAAAGAGTTCGGTGAGAAACGCGCCCATCCCGGAGAAGATGCCCGACGCGAAGAAACCGAGCGGAAAGCCGAGCCACAGCATTGACGCATTGGTGAGCGGCAAAGACGTGTACGCGAAAGCAATTGCCATCGAACCCAGCGCGAACAGAATGAAGTTCGGTTTGCGGCCAATGCGGTCCGTGAGCCACGCGCTGCACAGATAGCCCACATACGAACCCGCGATGATCATCGCGAGATAGCCGCCCGTGCCCATCACGGTCAGATGACGCTCGGTCTTGAGAAACGTCGGCAGCCATGTCGTGATCGCGTAGTAACCGCCCTGTGCGCCCGTCGTGAGCAGAGCGGCGCGCAGCGTCGTCGAAAGCAGTCTGGGCGAGAAGATTTCGGTGAAACGCGGCGTGTCATGCGTGTGTTTCTGGTGGACCTTTGCGTGCTCGAATACTTCGGGTTCTTTCACGTAGCGGCGGATGAAAAGCACAAGCAGCGCCGGCACAAGGCCGATCAGGAACAACGCGCGCCACGCGATTTCCGGCGCCATCACGGAAAACAGCACGGCGTAGAGCAAAGCGGCCATGCCCCAGCCGAGCGCCCAGCCCGACTGAACGAGACCGACCGCCTTGCCCCGATCGCGTGCACGGATCACTTCGCCGATCAGCACGGCGCCCGCCGTCCACTCGCCACCGAAGCCAAAGCCCATCAACGCGCGCGCCGCCAGCAACTGGCCGTAGTTCTGCGCGAGCCCGCACAATGCAGTGAACACCGCGAACCAAAGCACGGTGAGCTGCAGAGTGCGCACGCGGCCAATGCGATCGGACAGAATTCCCGCGATCCAGCCGCCGAGCGCCGAGGACAGCAACGTCATGGTGCCGATGAAGCCGGCGTCGGCGAGCGAGATGCCCCATGTTGCGACGAGTGTCGGAATGACGAACGACAGCATCTGCGTGTCCATGCCGTCGAGCATGTAGCCGACCTTGCAACTCCAGAACGCGCGACGGGCGCGCGGACTGGCTTCGGCGTACCAGGAAAGCGCTTGCGTGTCTGCCGTTGTGTTCATGTCGGCGGCATCGTCGACGTTTGCCGTGAGTGTCTTGCTGTCCATCTGTTGCTCCCGTGGATAGACGCATGAGTAACAAGCGAAGCCGCGCACGAGCGTAGGGATGCGTCATTCCCTCCGGGCTGGATGGCCGGATGGCTTCGAGATACAGCGAGTGATGCTTCGAATCGGCTGGCGGCGCGGCGATAGCGCGATGTCAGCCATACGCACCGCCGGAGCGATCAGAAGATGGCCAGCGACGCGTTGGTGATATCCGTCATCAGCATGTGCCCCGGCGCGTGCGCGATGGCGAGCGGCAGCTTCGCGGCCATCAGCGCGGTTTGCGGCGTCACGCCGCACGCCCAGTACACCGGCAACTCGCCTGCGCGGATCGTCACTGCATCGCCGAACTCAGGGCGTGCGAGATCGGCGATACCGAGTTCCGCCGGATCGCCGATATGTACGGGCGCGCCATGCACGCCCGGAAAGCGGCTCGTGATCTGCACGGCGCGGATCGCGTCGGCGCCGCGCAACGGGCGCATCGACACGACGAGTTCGCCGCCGAACACGCCCGCGCGCCGATTCGCGATCGTGGTGCGGTACATCGGCACGTTGCGGCCTTCTTCGACGTGACGCAGCCCGATGCCTTCCTTTGCGAGCATGTGCTCGAACGAGAACGAGCAGCCGATTGCGAACACGACGAAATCGTCCTGCCAGAGCGTTTCGATCGATTCGACACGTTCGCTCAGCTCGCCATCGCGATAGACGTTGTAGGCGGGCACGTCGGTGCGGATGTCGATATCACGCCCGAGCACCGGCACGCGGAAATCACCCGGCTCGCCCACGCCGAGCAGCGGACACGGCTTAGGATTCGCGTGGCAAAACCGCAGGAAATCGTGCGCGTGCGCGGCGGGCAGAATCGCGAGATTGGCTTGCGCGTAGTCGCCGCAATGGCCGGCCGTCGGCCCACGGAAGTCGCGATGACGTACAGCTTGGCGGAATTCGAATGGAGTCATGGTATCGGCGTGCTCGTGCGGATAGCTCTGGTTCGTCTGCGTACAACTTGAAGGGTGCGAAGCGTTGGTTCTGCGCTCAGACAAAGCATAGAAAAGAAGAAAATTTGACGCCAACTAGTTTTATTTGCGTCGAATGAATAGAATTTCTTAACGCATTCGCGGGTTTTCCCGGATCGCGTTGAGATTTTTGGAACAGTTCTTGTTGTTGCCCGAGCGGCCTTCGGCTTATGAATACGCGATTTCTCGAGACTTTCGTCACGCTGGCCAAGCTGCGCAGCTTCCGCACCACGGCGACCGCGTTGCACGCCACGCCCGCTGCGATCTCGCAACGGCTGAAGGCGCTGGAAGACGAATTGCAAACCACGCTCGTCGATCGTGAGAGCCGCGACTTCCGCCTCACGGCGAACGGCGAGTATCTGCTTGGCTATGCGAAGGCCGTGGTGGAGGCGACGCGTCAGTTGCAGGCCGCGGCCTCACACGAAGGGGCGATGCGCGGCAAGCTGCGGCTCGGCGTGATCGAGACGGTCGTGCATAGTTGGCTCGCCGATTACATGCGACGCCTCGCGGACGACTTTCCGCAACTCGAAGTCGAACTGGCTGTGGACGTGAGCGTGGTGTTGCAGCGGCGGCTGATGGCGGGCGAGCTCGATCTGATAGTTCGCGTGGAAGGCAGCGACGAGGAATCCGTGGTGTGCGATGCGCTTGCCAACTATCCGGTGCACTGGATAGCACGCGCGGGTCTACTGCCGCTTTCGCGCAGCGGGCTCGCCAAGCGTGTGTTGCGTCATCCGATCCTGACGTTCGGGCGCGGAACTGCGCCGCATCGAGCGCTGGAGGACATCGTCGGCAAGCTGGCGCTCGCGAATGGCGTACCGCTCGCGGACACGCGCATTACGGGCTCGCCGTCGATTTCGGTAATCGTGCAACTCGTGCGTGATGGATTCGGCGTGGCGGCGATTCCGCGTCTTTTCGTCGACGATCTGATCGCGCGCGGCGAGGTGGTGGAGTTACCTTTGCAGCCTTCGCCACCTTCCATCGTGGTGTCGATGTCGCGACGCTCGGACGCGCCACTGTTCGTGCACGGCGCAGCGAACGCGGCGCGTACGGCATGTCATGAATATTGCGCAGCCGGGGATCCGCGCCTGATTGAGCGCCTGTAAAGCCGGGGCACGCGCACGTCTGTTGAGGAAATTGACAGTGTGAACATGGGGACCGGGGAACGGTGCGTCACGCGATGGCGTCCATCAAGCGGTACCACGCCACCCCGGCAGTGATGTAAAAACGCTGCAGTTCGTGAAAGAGAATCGGCCTCACCGGTGTCACGGCAAACGGGAATGATGCAGCTGATTCTTCACACATGCGTGCGGCAAGGTGCTTGCCGACCGTTGTTGCCATCGCGATGCCACGTCCGTTGTAGCCGAGCGCGATGCTCAACCCCGGCGCGGGCTCATGAATGTGCGGCAGAAAATCCGCAGTAATCGCGACACGCCCCGCCCATCGGTATTCATAGCTGACCCCCTTCAGTTGCGGGTACATCAGCTCGACCGCGCGTTCCAGATGCGCCCAATCGCCGTTGGCTCGGGGCTCGGAGAACGGTCCACGCCCGCCCATCAGCAGACGCCCGGCCGCATCGCGCCGAAAGTACAACAACAGACGACGCGAATCCGAGGCCACCTCCCCGCCACGCAGGATGTCGTCGCCGAACCCGCGTGCGAGCGGCTGCGTCGCGACGATAAAGCTGTTCGCCGCGATCACCGACTGCCGCAAGCCTGGCCACAGCGCGCCCGTATAACCGTTGGTGGCAATCACGACCCGCTGCGCTTCGACGACGGCCCCACCCTGCGTCTCGACACGCCACCCGCGCTCATCGCGCACCAACCGGGACACGGACGTTCGCCCATGGACTGCAACGCCGAGCGATTGCGCGGCGCGCGCCAGCCCGCGCACATAGCTGAGCGGCTGGATACATCCTGCGCGATGATCAACCCATCCGCCGATATAGCTCGCTGTGCCGAGCCGCCGTGACACCTGCGCGCCGTCAAGCAGACTGATCTTCACGCCTCGCGCCTCCCATTGACGGGCGCGGCGCATCACCGTGCCGAGCATCGCGGGCGACGGAGCAGGTTGAATCCAGCCGCGCCGAATCGCGCTGCATTCGATGCCGTACCTGTCAATCAGGTCGAACACGTTGTCCGCCGCCGCGCCAACCGTCTCGACGAGGCGATTGCCTGCGGTTTCGCCGAAGCGCTGCACGAGTTCGTCAGGGTCGTACTTCAAACCTGGAATCACCTGGCCGCCGTTCCGGCCCGATGCGCCCCAACCCGGCTCAGCCGCGTCGAGCACGCATACTTTCACGCCGCGTTCGGCCAGGTGCAAGGCTGTCGACAGTCCCGTAAAACCCGCACCCACGATCGCTACATCGAATGACGCGGATTCGCGAAGCGGCGGCGTGTCGGGCGCGGGCTGCGCCGTCGCGGCCCATAGCGAATCGGGGAGAGCGGACCCCTCTTTCACTTCGGTCATGTTCAGTTCTGGTTTGCAGTAGGGTGAGCGTCGCTGGACGAAAGCAGGCGCCGCAGGAATTCCTGTGTGCGCGGATGCCGGGGTTCCGTCAGCACATCGCGTGCGGGACCTGTTTCGCAGATCGTGCCGCCGTGCAGGAAGCACACGCGATCGGCTACCTCGCGGGCAAATGCCATCTCATGCGTGACGACGACCATCGTCATGCCGTCGCGCGCGAGCGAGCGCATCACGTTGAGCACTTCGCCGACGAGCTCGGGATCGAGCGCGGAGGTCGGTTCATCGAACAGCAAGGCTTCCGGCTCCATCGCAAGCGCTCGCGCAATGGCAACACGCTGCTGCTGGCCGCCCGACAGTTCCGACGGATACGCATTCATACGGTGCGAAAGTCCGACCTTGTCGAGCAGTTGCCGCGCCCGCTCACGGGCCTGCGCGATGGGCGTGCGACGCACATAGACGGGGCCTTCCATGACGTTTTCGAGCGCCGTCCGATGCGCAAACAGATTGAAGCGCTGAAACACCATCCCTACGCGCATGCGCAACTCGTGAATGTTCTTCGCGTGCGCATCGACGCGCACACCGTCAATCGTGATCGTGCCTGCATCGTAGGTCTCGAAACCGTTGATACAGCGCAGCACCGTCGACTTGCCCGAGCCCGACGGTCCGATCAGGCATACGACTTCACCCGCCTTTACGCTCAGGCTCACGCCCTTGAGCACTTCCTGATTGTGAAAGCGCTTGTGTATTGCGTTGATCTCGATCATCGGCTTTTCCTCAAGGCGAGCCGCTTGCCGATCTGGTTGACGCCGAACATCAGCGGCAGGCTCAGCACCAGGTAGAGCAGCGCGACGAGCGTGTAGACCGTCATGTTCTGGAACGTCGACGATGCAATCAGTTGCCCGGCGCGCGTAATTTCAGCGACGGTGATCGTCGATGCCACCGAGGAATCTTTCAGCAGCATCACCAGCGTATTGCCGTAAGGCGGCAGCGCGATCCTGAAGGCCTGCGGCAACACCACGCGCCGCATGATCAGCGGGCCGCGCATGCCGATCGCGTGCGCGGCTTCGATCTGCCCGTGATCGATCGCCTCGATGCCCGCGCGGAAGTTCTCAGCCTGATACGCCGAGTACGCGATACCGAGACCGATCACGCCAGCCTGGAACGCCGACAGTTGCACGCCCAGGTCGGGCAGCACGAAGTAGATATAAAACAGCTGGACGATGATCGGCAGCCCGCGAATCAGATTGATCACGGTGCTGCCGAACGTCGATGCCGCGCGGTTGCGCGACACCTTCAACAGCGCCAGCACGAGACCGAGAATGGAGCTGAGCACAAATGCACAGGCTGTGATCTCGATGGTGATGACAGCGCCCTTCAGCAGGATCGGCAGAAAGTCGATTGCGTTCTGCAAAAACATCGCGGCTCCCGACACGCATGGCAAATCGTCCGCGCGCGTTCACACGCGGACAGTTTCGAATGCAGCGATACGGCTGCCCTGTCAGCCCATGTGCCACTTCTGCAGAATCTGCTGCAGCGTGCCGTCGGCCTTCATCTTCCTGATCGCGGCATTAAGCTGCTCGAGCGTTGCGGTGTCGCCCTTGCGCACGATGAAGCACACCTGTCCCTTCACTGCCGACTGGTATTCGGGCACGAGCCGGACCTGCGCATTGGCGCCCTGCTGCAGTTGATACGCGACAATGGGCTGATCCGCGAAGCCAGCCTTGATGCGCCCGAGCGCGACGTCGCGCATGATGTCCGCGACCGAATCGTAGGTGCGCACTTCCTTGAAGATGCCTTTCTTGTTGAGCGCATCGACGAACGCGGTCCCGACCTGCGCGCCCACTACCTCGCCCTTGAAGTCATCCATCGACGTGTAGTGGCCCTTGTCGTCCGCTTTCACGACGACACCTTCGCCGTACGAATAGACGGTGTCCGAGAAATCGACGATCTGCTGGCGTGCTGGCGTCTTGAGCATCGCAGCCGAAATGATGTCGATCTTCTGAGTGGTCAGCGACGGAATCAGCGCCGAGAACACATTCTGCTGCACGTCGACGTTGAAGCCCGCCGCTTTGCCCGCGGCGGTGATCGCGTCGACCATCATGCCCTGGATTGAATTCGTCTTGACGTCGAGAAACGTGAACGGCACGCCCGTGGCCGTTGCGCCGACCTTGTAGGTCGGTTCGGCGGCATTTGCGGCACCGGATGAAATCGCGAAAGCTGCGGCAAGACCAGCTGCGAACAGGGTGAAGCGTTTGACGAACGTATCCATGCATATCTCCGGGCAGGAGCCGGCGTGTCAACACGCGCCGGCTGATTTCATGTTGTGACCGCCGGACCATCATAATCGAATCAAAAAAATCGCCACGAGATTTTTGCGTATCGATATTCGATACGATAAGATGCGATATCGCGTTCGGGATTTGAGACGACCATGGATATTTCGCCTGCAGACGACGGCGCCCAGAGCGGCTCCGACCTGCTTTTCAACCAGTCGCTGGAAAAAGGTCTGAACGTGTTGCGCGCGTTCAGCGCAAAGCGCCGCACGATGACGCTGGCAGAAGTTGCGGAGGCAGCGTCGATGTCGAAGAGTTCGGCGCAGCGGATGGTCTACACGCTCGAAAAGCTCGGCTATATCCGCAAGCATCCGTTGACACGCCGCTATCAACTCACGCCGCGCGTGATGCAGATCGGCTTCAACTATCTCGCCGCGGACACGCTGATTGACGTTGCCAATCCGTTCCTGTCGGAACTGACGAACAACACGGGCGAGACGACGAATCTGACCGAACCGGACGACGATGAGATGGTGTACGTGTCGCGCTTCGTATCGACCAAGTTCGTGCCGATCCACATGCCGATCGGCAGCCGCATCCCGATGTATTGCACCGGCAGCGGGCGTGCGTATCTGAGCGCACTGCCCGTCGACGAGGCACTCACGCGCCTGGAACGGATGAACCGGGTGGCGTTCACGGCGAACACCATGACGGATCTCGCGACGCTCGGCGAAAGGCTGGCTGAGGCGCGTCAGCAAGGCTATGCGACGAACCGCGAAGAGCTGTTCATCGGCGATATGTCGATCGCCGCACCCGTGATCGGCAGCCAGGGGCGTCCCGTGGCTGCCGTCCATGTCGTGGCGCCCACAAGCAGATGGACGTTCGAGGATGCGCGGCAGAAGCTCGCCCCCGCCGTTATCGATTGCGCGAGAGGTATCACCAACTCGATCCGGACGCTGGAGTAGCAGTCGGCTGGCGACGGTGCTGACTGCAGCGTCCTCTTGCAAGACGAGCGGCCCACTCGTCGTCAAAGGACGATCGTAGGCAGTTAAAACCAAGCCATCTATCTCGCAGCAAACGCTCTATCGTCTCCCTGTCCGATTCAGCAAACACCACCTCGAAGCGATGAACATCGTCGCGACGCCAATCGAGAACTGAGTCGCGCAACAAATGTAGATAGATCTCCAGTTCTGACTGCGGCAACATCGGAAGGAAGGCACGTGGCGGCTGATTGGCGACATGTTGACCAGTCAACGAGGAGGAATGCGAAATGGACATGATTCGCGTCGGAATCGATCGCGCCAAAAACGTCTTCCAGGTTCATGGAGTGGCCGAACGCGAATGCCCCGCTCGAGGGGTTTGCGACCGCTCATGCGAGGTTCCCAATGCTTACGTCCTTTGGCATTCGCTCGGGAAGTCTACTGCCCGAGCTCTTCGGCGAGCCCGATGAGAATACCCTCGGGACCCCGGATGTAGCAGAGCCGATAGGTGTCTGCGTATTGCACGACTTCGCCGACGAGGGTCGCGCCGCGTCTGCCGAGGCGGGCGAGCGTATCGTCGATGTCCTCGACGGTGAACATGACGCGTAGGTAACCGAGAGCGTTCACTGGGGCGCCGCGGTGATCGGCGACTGCGGGAGGCGCAAGAAATCGGGATAACTCGAGCCGGCCGTGACCGTCCGGCGTACGCATCATGGCAATCTCGACGCGCATGCCGCGCAATCCAGTAACGCCATCTGCCCACTCGCCTTCGATCGGGGCGCGTCCCTCGAGCTCAAGGCCAAGTTCGGTGAAGAACGCAATGGCCGCATCGATGTCGGCTACCACGATGCCGACGTTGTCCATACGCTTGACCGTCACAATGTCTCCTTCGTCTAACTTGATATCAACGTCAGCACACCTTGCCACGGCTGGCAAGAGTCCCGACCCATTCGCTCCCCGGCTCGTTGAGCGAATGTGCACCATCGCCATCTGGTCCGAATGGGATGCATGCTGGAAGCGATCTGCCGTGCTCGTCAGGACACAGCCAGATCTCGTGCAGATACCCTAGGGCGTCACTCATCTTAAGTGTCTCCAAGACTAGCAATATCGTCGCCACACGCTTGAGCAGGTAGAACACCGCATTGTTAACGATCTGCGCGGGCAATGTCGCAAGGCTGTTTTTGGCCGAGTCGAGAAATCCACCAGCTGCCACCAGCGGTCTACCCCGGTTCGCGTTGAACATCATACTTCCGTGGCCGACCTCCCAATCAAGCGTCCCGCAGCACAAATGGCTCGCGTGAATTATTTTGTCAGCGAGAAATCTGCGACTGGACCGTTCTCACCCCGCGCCCAAGGTTGCGGTCGCAAACATTGCAGGAGCGATTCTTGCTCTATCGGCGTATCACCGCGCGCATCGCACACGGCAATCGTCGTTTCGCACCTTTATCACTTGTGTAAGCGAGTCTTAGGCGAAACCTGAGATGGCCGTAGTTCGACGGGCGCTCCGACGTGGAGACGGCAATGAGGACGATGATGTCAGGCCTACGGTTAGCGGCGGCAGCTATGTTAGCAATCAGCCTCGCCGGGTGCGGCGGTGGCGATTCGGTCAGTACGGATGCCGGTGCAGCATCTGCGAAGGCGTTAGCCGCAACCGGGAGCCCCGCTGCGGACGGTGGATCGGTCGCGTCCAACCTCACCAAACTTCAGCGCTACCAGATCGACCCGACGAAAATCTTCGTCGCGGGTATTTCGTCTGGCGGTTTCGCGGCAGTGCAGATGCACGTTGCCCACTCTTCCACCTTCAAAGGGGCCGCTGTCTACGCTGGCGGAGTGTACTGGTGCGCTGGTGCCGGTGGGGCCGCGACAGCTTTGGCAAACTGTGGTGGCTTGACGCTTCCGTCGAATCAGGCGTCGTACAACAGCACGCTTACTGTATCCGAGGCGTATCTTGACGCGCAGTCGTCCCTCGGCACCATCGACCCGGCAACGAACCTGCGTGGACAACCCGTCTACCTCTGGTCCGGCACGCAAGACGAGGTCGTCAATCCGCTTGAGATGGCCGACCTCAACCTGGAATACCAGCGCTATGGGGCCAACGTTCACTTCGACAATGCATTTCCCGCCGAGCACGGCTGGGAATCGCCGGATGGCGAACTTGCATGCGGCACGCTCGGGAGTCCCTACATGGTGCGCTGTTTTTCGGCAAATGGTGCGGTCTACGATTCAGTGGAAACGTGGCTGACGATGTTCCTCGGCCCCTTGAAACCGCGTAATAACGGAAAGCTCTCCGGTACGCTTTCTTCGTTCGATCAGACGGAGTTCGGGGCGTCTCCAAACCTTTCGATGAGTTCGACGGGGAGCGTTTTTGTTCCCAAAGCCTGCGCGCAAGGGAAACAGTGCGGATTCGTGCTGGCCCTTCACGGCTGCCTGCAGGAGGCATCGCTTATCGGAAACCGCTGGGTCACCGAGGCCGGCATCAATGAATGGGCCGATACGAACGCACTCGTGGTCGTGTATCCCGACACGATTGCGTCGTCTGCGCCAGGGCCGACGAACCCGAACGCATGCTTCGACTGGTGGGGTTACTCCAATCAATACGACCCGAACTATGCACTCAAGAGCGGCTTGCAGATATCGGTGCTCTACGCGATGGTGCAGCGCGTGACTGGCCGACCGTAGGGCCCGTCGTGGCACGGTTCAATCGGTCGCAACGAGATTTGTCCGGCTGGACCGAGCCCTCGTGGCGAGCCTGGCCATTACGTGAACTACCCGATGTACATGGCGGCCACCCATGCGCTCTTCGTGGGCGCTTTCCGTTGAAACCATGACAGCCTTCGTATGAGCGACAACGACACGAACGATGACCATCCTGCAAGCAAGATTGCCGAGGCGCTCGATTCGCACCAACGGCGCTGTCGCGTACGAATCGCTCGTGTGTGCCCAACCCCAATTCCGCGCGGAGGCTTTTGTTACGCTAACGCCTTGCAGTTTCCCGTTCGACGCTACGCTCATGCAATTGCGCACGCCCGCGCCAATGTGTTCATCGATATTCCGAAAATTCAAAGATTCACGCTTCATTACCGGATCCTCTTCAAAGCTGTCGCGACTTCGAACGGCAAACGCCGGTGCTTGACGGCTACTGCAAGGCCAAACCCCTGGCGCGTGCATCAACTGCGCTGAAGCGAATTCACCGTTTTAGAAACGGGAACAATGTGGGACTAGTGCCGCAATGCGTGCACAAGCGAGTCGGCGGATTGGGGCGGGCGGCCGGAAGCATGTCGCGCGTTCAATGGTGAGCGTAGATCGACTGCGCGTCGTTCGACGCGAGCGGCGCGCCGGCCTGCGAGGAGCCCGTCGTTACACCGCCAAACGACGTCCCCTCGGGCGTTTGGTTTTGCGCCGCGACCTTCGCCTCAGCCGCCTGAATGTCGCCGGGATAGTACAAATTGTTCGTCCCTGGACGATAACCGGCCTGTTCGAGCCGGACGAGATCGGCTTGCACCTCGGCTCGGGTCACCGGCGCATTGGTGGTCTGGGCAAACACGAATGTAGGCGCGCTCAGCGCAGAAGCAATCAGTATGGCCTTGATCAGAGCTTTCATGATGGTCCCCTTTGAGAACGTAGTGGCCACATTCACCATGAACGAGGCCTTGAACCTCTTCATCGGCGTCGACGAAGAGTCACCTCCATTCTGGGCAGCGGCACCTGTCCCGATGCTGACCCACTCATTACAAGATCGTTACCTGTTCCAGCGGTCAGTCGCAAATATCGTCCGGGTGTCTCACACGGGTTCGATCGCCGCCCTGCCGAACGCGAAACAAGTTCGCGGCTTCTTCGCCAGCGTAGATCTTCGTCGCGCCGGCTTGAGTGAATGGCTTCGAGACAGGATTGCTGCTGCATCCGAGCCCACCCCAGTGCCGAAATAGCTGAGATGGAAGTTGCGCGCGAAATCGATCGCTTTTGAAGACCGGTCGTTTAAGAGACGGGCAGGCTCAATGGATTGATAAGCCCAATCGACCGCCGATATGCGAATGTCAGGTAAGCGACGCGCAGCTGCCTTACCAGGACGGATACCCGAATGACGGGAATCGCCGACTTTTGCGCGTAGCTCGTCGGTCAGGTTCCGGATGCCATACGTCGACCGAGGCCGCGTGAAAACACAAAAGCATTCGGTTTTCGGCTGTCGCTTTACCCTTTCCGAGTCGCCACCAGCCCGTTATGCGGCGATGAAGGGTCGACGTTTAAAAATGCATCAGGCAGAGCGCGTTTTCGCACGCCCTTGACCCAGTCCCGACATTCCATTTCGCTGCAGTCAAGGACAGCTAAAGGATGAAACGGACTTTCGACTAACGCCGCGCGTGAGAAAATGGGAACCGACAACATTACCCTAGAATGACTTGGTAACCTCCACACCGCCGTAGAACGAACGAGACTGCCCTGTTGTCTTCTTCACCCCGGTATAAAAGCCGAGATCAAGCCCGGTTCCGATGCGGATCCCTGTGAGTACAAGACCGCCTTGGTTCGTGTGGTAGTTCGGATCGCCGTGCCTCGAAAACTCGACCCCCGCCCACGCGGTACCAAACGCCCGATGCAGCAAGCGGACACGCGTCCAGTATGATGCCGGCCCGACCGTATAGACGCCGATGCCGCCGAAGGACCAGTCGTTACCGAAGCGCTCCTCGCCCTGTACCCCAAGCGAAAGACCGAATTGTGATCCATCCGCCTTGGCGTCCGCGCCGTCGGGCGACACACGATTGTTCCGGAAATGGACGCCCGCAGATGCCTGGAACCATCCCTGCTGCCAGGCCGTCTGGAGCCCGAGCGCGCCGTCGAGGGCCTCACCGTGTACCTTCACGGTCTCCCCGTTCTTCCCGTATTGATAGTAATAGTCGCTGAGCGCGAGGCGCTGGATCACGTACTGGCTGGAAAACAGCGGCGTAGTTTCGCCAATGAACTCGTTGCGTTCGCCTTGCCCTGCAATCGTCGCGCCGCCAAAAATCAGGGACGCGGCCGTTGCCGGCTGAGATCCACTGAAGAGAGCAGCGGCGAGAATACTGGCGACGGCGATGAAAGGTCTCGTGAGGCGTGAGGGAACAGCGTTGATCTGAATCATTCTAGTGCGTGCTTCGTTCATGCGTTGGCGGCTGCCGTTGCGTTATAGAGATACATGGGCCCGGTGGGTGTTTCCAGAGTACCGTCCGGTGACAGGTGAACTTGTCTTCGATCGATTCCGGCTCCGTCCAAAGTTTGCAGTTCGACGCTTTCGGTGGATTCCATCAGCGAACAGTTACTGATAATTAAAATGCCGCCGTTGTGCGCATCGTCGGCGATCACTACCGGGACCGCTTGTCCCGGATTTCCTGCGTCGATTCGTGCTGCACTCCAACGCGGATCGCCTCCGCGCGTGTTATCTGCATACGCAGCCTGCCCAGAAAGACGCGCCAGGAAAGTTGGACGCTGGTCCGTCATTTGTCCGAGATCGAATTGCAGGCTGCTGCCGAACAGGAAGCGTTCGAGCGGGGCGCTCGCCTGCGCATTCGGCCAGTTGAAACGGAGTCCGAGTGCTGGCTGGTCGCCCGGCTTCATGCCCTCTCGCCAGATGAACGTTACTGTTGCTGGCACCGGTACGACGAGGTTGGGCAAATGGACGACCACGTCGACTGAACTCTGCTGCGATATGTCGTGCAGCACGGCACCTTTGTACAAGGCACCCGCGGCCGAGAGATCCTCCGTGAATCCGAGGCATTCTGAGTGTCCGAGTTTCAGAGTGATCGGTACATGTACCGGGAAGCGATATTCGGCGCGACGATTGCGTGCGCGTCGATGGCTGAACCATGCAACGACGGTTGCTGTGGCTATTGTCGTCAGCGCCCATACTGCGTTGGCGATTCCGGCGCCAACGGGCAGGCTGCCATCCCATATCCGGTATATCCCGACGGGAATGCTCAACAAGGTAACCGCCGCGACCATTAACGAAGGGGACAGCCACAGCCATGCCTTGCCAGCCAGTGACAACTCCTTGCTCGTAACCGAAAATTTTGTTCTCTTGCGGAACAGGCCCGTCGTCGTCGACATGAACGCGAAAAAGCGAGACATGCCGTACTGCTCGCTCAGAAGCAATGCTCCATAGCCGCGTGCCAGTTCGAGGTACATCGCCATTGAAAGCAGGTAGTACAGGAAGAACCACCCCAGGAACTGCCCCATTGGTGCAACTATGGGCAGCAGCCCGAAGAAGAACACGATGGGAGGCGTGACGAAAAAGACGAACTTCTGCCATCCCTCGAAGTAGATCAACATCGACGCCATGTAATTGAGGCGCTGTGCCAGTGTGAGGCCGGAGCTCCACAGCACGCGCTCCCGTCGCAGCACCTGCATACCGCCGACACCCCACCGGATACGCTGCTGAAGATATGTGTCCAGGCTGTGCGGCGCGAGCCCGAATGCAAGCGATTCAGGGTAATAGACCGATTTGTACCCAGCCTTATGCAGAAGGATTGACGTGTGGATATCCTCGGTGACCGTTTCGGTGGCGAAGCCGCCGATGCGCTCAAGAGCCGAACGCCGCAACACCGCACAACTGCCGCAAAAAAACGCGGCATTCCAGCTATCCTTGCCTCGCTGGATTACCTTGAAGAACAACGATTGCTCGTGCCACACGCGTCGTCCGATCTGCCTGTGACTAAAGGAGTCGACGTTGTAGAAATCCTGCGGCGTTTGTACAAATCCGACACGTGGGTCAGCGAAGAAGCCGATCACCTTGGTGAGAAAGTCCTTACGAGCCGCATGATCGGCATCGAAGATCGCAATAAACTCGCCCGAGCTATGCTTCAACGCATGGTTCAGGTTGCCTGCCTTGGCGTGTGCGTTCTCGCCCCGGGCAAGATAATCGCAGCCCAGTTCCGCCGCGAGTTCACGCATTTCGATCCGATTTCCATCATCAAGTAGCCACGTCTTATGCGGGTATTCAATGTTGCGTGCGGCAAGCAACGTGCGGCGCACGAGTTCCACCGATTCGTTGTAGGTCGGAACGAATACGTCCACGCTCGCATTGGAAAGCGGCTGCTCTGGCACACGCACCGCGAGCCGGTAGGTCATCAGCGCATACAGGAGTCCCGTAACGAAGCCAAACAGTTCCGCTACATACAAGGCAATCGAGAACAGCGGCAACTGCCAGTTAATCGTCGTGAAACGCCAGCCGAAATACAGGAAGCCGGCGAGCACGTACGCAACGACAAGGACCGACACGTAGAATGGCGGCTTCTCGATGAGCGGTGTTTTCATGGTCAATCGATGCGTAAATGGACAGCGGAGGGAACGAGGAGCGTCTGTAATCTGTTAACGGCACCCTTTCAAGACGCTGAAGTAACCGATAGAAAATCGGTAGTTCTTGCGCTGACAAGGTGTATGCGAAGGAAAAGATTACTCACGCAAAGGTTTGCTCGAATCCCAAAATGTGGCGCCGTGAGGCGCCTTGTTGGGCTCGCGGTGGCTTGCCTGCAGGTCAGCGTTGCCGCACACGCCGATTGTCGCTGGCCCTTATGGGAGCGCTACGCGCAGCAACAGATCTCGAAAGACGGACGCATCGTTGAGCCGGGAAAAGGCGATCGCACGACCTCTGAGGCACAGGCCTATGCAATGTTCTTTGCAGTGGTGGGGGACGATCGGGTGCGATTCGACAGCTTGCTCAACTGGGCGCTCGCTCACACGTGGGCGACGACGGGACACCCTCCCGCGTGGCTATGGGCGAAGCGTGCCGACGGCACCTTCGACGTCCTCGACGACAATTCGGCTACGGATGCCGACCTCTGGATGGCTTATGCAATGCTCGAGGCGGCGAGGCGGTGGTCGGAGCCGCGCTACCGTGCACTTGGTCTGCGGCTGCTCGATCAGATCACGGCCACCGAGGTCGTGTGGCAGGACGAGACATCAGCCTTTCTCATTCCAGGTCGGCTCGGTTTCCGGTTGAGTGAACATGCATATTTGGTGAATCCTAGCTACGCGCCGATCCAGCTTCTTCGCCGCTTCATAAAAGAACAGCCGCACGGACCTTGGGTATCGGTCTTGAACCATCAGGTCGATCTCCTGGTCGCCAGTGCCCCGCAGGGGTTCGTTCCAGATTGGTATCGCTTCGACACATTCAAAGGCTACATGCTCGAACCAAGCAAAGGGCCGACCGGTGGCTTTGATGCGGTACGAACGTACATGTGGGCGGGCATGCTTGACCCGACGGATCCCGCGCGTGGCGAAGTCATTCCAGCCTTGTCCGGTATGGCGGACCTGGTTGCACAGACAGGCCGCATGCCGCTTTACGTCAACATCGAATCGGGCGAGACCTTCGATGAAGGTTCAGCCGGGTTTCGGGCTGCGGTCATTCCATTGTTATTCGTGACCGGGCACCCGAGCGCAGCCAGTCGGCTCGCACAGGAGACGAAAGTCATGCAACAGGCGCGTGAGTGGGATGGTCTCCATTATTACGATCGCAACCTGCTGTTGTTTGCAGCAGGCTGGCTGGAAGGCAGGTATCGTTTCGATCACGAGGGCACACTACAACTCAAGCCGTGCAGGCCTTGATCGTCGCAGCCAAGCTACGGGCCGGTGCATGTTCGACAGAACTTTGATATCGCGGCAACCGATCTGCGTCCGCTGTTTGATCGCAGAGCCGCCATCGAACGGCCACATAATCGACGGCGAGTGCCTGGATACTGGCCGAATCGAGCCGACTGCGAATGCCTCAAACCGACCCACATCAGCCAATCGCCTCGAACGGATGAACGACCGCTTTGACAGAACGATCCGCCATCTGAATGTGCATGAAATCTCCGTACAGGCTGGGTTGGCCGCTATCCGGTACACGTATCCCCGACACCCAGCGGCCTTGCCGTGCGAGTACTCGGTCAGTACGCGTTCTTCACGTCGAGAACCTCCCGCGAATATGCCTCTGCGCTCGTATCTTTTCGCATTCTGTCCGCCCGGATCATCTCGCTGGCGCGTTCGGCGATCATTAACGTCGGCGAGTTGGTATTGCCCGACGTGATGACCGGCATGATTGAAGCATCGACCACCCGTAAGCCACATACACCATGCACGCGTAGACGGGAATCTACCACCGAGTCCGGATCATCTCCTCTTCCCATTCGGCAGGTTCCCACCGGATGAAAGATGGTGGTTCCGACATTGCCAGCCGCATGCCGCAATTCTTCTTCGGTCTGAAACTGGATCCCAGGAAGGACCTCCCGAGGACGAAACCGTTCCAGGGCCGACGCCGCAACAATACGCCTCGTCAATCGCAGTGCGTTGGCCGCAACATGAAGATCGTGCTCCGTGGAAAGATAGTTGGGCGCAATTCTGGGTGCCGTCTCGGGATCACTCGACGTGATGTGTACACTGCCCCGTGACGACGGCCGCAAATGACAAACTGACGCCGTAAACGCGTCGAACGAATGCAGCGGCTCGCCGAACCGTTCGAGCGAAAGCGGCTGGACATGGTACTGCACATCGGGGCGCCTCAGCGTCTTATCGTCCGGATCCGACTTCGCAAAGACGCCAAGCTGCGAAGGCGCCATCGCCATCGGCCCGCTTCTGAAGAGCCCATATTCGAAGCCGATCATTAATTTGCCCCACCAGTGAGCGCTGAGGGTGTTCAAGGTCCGCACACCGTCCACCCTGAAGGCTGTGCGCAATTGCAGATGATCCTGCAAATTCTCACCCACACCGCGCAGATCTTTTATCACTTCGATGCCAAGCTTTGCCAGACGATTGATGTCCCCAATCCCTGACAACTCAAGCAATTGAGGCGAATTGACGGCACCGGCGCACAAGATCACTTCATGCCGCGCCCTGGCCACACGGTACTCGTCACCAACGCGGAACTCAATGCCGGAACAGCGCTGGTTCTTGAACACGAGTCGCTGCGTCTGCGCATTCGTGAGGATAGTCAGATTCTTCCGATTTGCGGCAGGGCGCAGGTATGCCTTCGACGCATTCCACCGGATGCCATGCCTCTGATTGACATCGAAATACCCGACGCCGGTATTGTCTCCACAATTGAAATCGTCCGTTGCGGGTATGCCGGTCTGTTGTGCGGCTTGTGCAAACGATTCGAGAATGTCCCATTTCAATCGTTGCTTTTCCACGCGCCACGGGCCGCCTGCACCATGAGCATCGCTTGCGCCCCCGTGATAGTCCTCGCTCTTCTTGAATGCGTCGAGAACCGAATCCCATCCCCATGAGTGGTCGCCCGTTATACGAGCCCAATCGTCGTAGTCCTCCCGTTGACCGCGCATGTAGATCATGCCGTTGATCGACGAGCAGCCGCCCAGCACCCGGCCTCGCGGATAAGCCAGCGCCCTGCCGTTGAGCCCCGGCTCCTCGGATGTCTTGTAACGCCAGTCGGTCCGTGGATTCCCGATGCAGTAGAGATAACCCACCGGTATATGAATCCAGTGATAGTTATCCTTTCCGCCCGCCTCTACCAGCAGCACAGACACGTCATTATCTTCGCTCAGGCGACTGGCGACCACGCAGCCGGCCGTACCTGCTCCGATCACGATGTAGTCGAACTCGCCGGACGATTGCTTCGATCGGGTTCCGTCGATCTTTTCTGCTGACATCACGCCTCCTGCTTGTTGTGCATATCGATTTCACTCTGTTGCGCAACGCCTGCGGCCTCGAAAGCCGGTTCGACGATCGCAATCCCCGACATCGTCAACTCGCCGTCTGCCTCGCGACTGATCTGGAACGCAGCCATTCCATCGTAATGAGCAGCAGACTCGAAAAGACGATCAAAATTGAGGCAAGCGCGGCGATCGTCGGCGTGATGCTTTCGCGAATCCCGATGAACATCTGAAGCGGGAGTGTTCCCTGAGTCGGGCCGGCAATGAACATGGTGATCACGACGTCGTCCAGCGAGGTCGCGAACGCGAACAACGCTCCGTAAATCACGCCAGGGGCGATGATTGGCAATGTGACCGAGAAGAACGTCCGCACGGGCGACGCGCCCAGGCTCAGGCTAGCCCGTACATAGTTGTGGTTGAAGCCGGCAAGCGTGGCGTTGACCGTGACCACGACAAACGGCGCGGCGATCACCGTGTGCCCGAAAATCAGCCCGGCATAGGTGCCAGACAATCCCCATCGCGCAAACTGCAGATACATTCCGACGCCGGTAACGATCACCGGCACGATCATCGGCGAGATCAGAACGGCGACCAGCACGCCCTTGCCCTTGAACGACGCCTTGTTCAGTCCCAATGCCGCCAGCGTGCCCAGGACGGTCGCGAGCACCGTCGCGATCGGCGTCACAATCAAGCTATTGGCGCCGGCGCGCGTCCATTCCACAGCCGTGAAGAGGTTGTGATACCACCTTAATGAAAACTGGTGTATCGGATAAACGAGGAATGAGTTCTCGTTAAACGAAAGTGGCATGATCGCCAGTATCGGCAAGATCAGAAACAGGAGAACCATGACATTGCCTGATCGCAGAACGTAGTGCCACACAATTTCCGGCGTCGACATGTAGGGTGCGAAACGTGGAACGTTGGTTTTCATGATGCTAGGCCACCTTCAGTTCTTTACCGACGACCCTTCGATAGACGCTGAACAGGATCAGCGTCACTAGTAGGAGAACCGCGCCAAGCGCACACGCCATGCCCCAGTTCAGGGCCATGTTGGTGAAATACGCGATGTAGTAGCTGACCATCTGATCGCCTGCACCGCCTAGCAACGCTGGCGTGATGTAATAGCCCAGCGCGGTGATGAACACCAGCAGGGCGCCCGCCCCGACACCGGGAAGCGTCTGCGGCACATAGACCTTGCAGAATGCCCCGAACGGATGACTTCCAAGAGAGATCGCGGCTTTTGTATAGCTCGACGGGATGGACTTCATGACGCTGTAGAGTGGCAGAATCATGAACGGCAGCAGGATATGGGTCATGGAAATCAGCACCCCCGTCCTGTTGAACAGGAGTGGCAGCGGCGTCGAAATCACATGCAGCGCCATCAACGCCTTGTTGACAAGACCCGCTCCCTGGAGAATCACGATCCACGCCGAAATCCGAACGAGAATCGACGTCCAGAACGGAAGCAGCACGAGGATCATCACGAGATTCGCCTTTCGTGCCGGCAGAATCGAGATCCAGTAGGCGAGCGGAAAACCCAGTAACAGCGCCGCGAGCGTCACCAGTCCGCTAATCACGAAGGTACGCATGAACACTGCGCGGTATGCGGATGCACCGTTCTCTACCGGCGTGATGCGACCATCAGGCGTTTCTCGAAAGTCGATCGTGGCGAGGAGATACTGGCTCGTATAACGTGATGATTCGTTGGCGATCGCTCGCCAGTAAATCGCGTCTGCCCAGCGGGAGTCGATATCGATCAGGCGTTTCTTTACCTCCTGTGCGGAAAGCGCCGCATCGTTATCCCCAAAAGGAAGCGCACTGGTCGTCTTGTAAAACAACGAGCGAAAACCATCCTTTTGGCCATTCAGTCTGCCCGCCGCGCTACCCGCCTCGTTATTTCCTCCGTTGCCTTCCACGTCAAGCATCAGCGCACGGTAAGCCTCATCGGGAACGGTCGACTTGCGATCCCAATGTCTCAAGGCCGAGGTTGTCTTCGGTAACGCGTCAACAACCTCGGGACTTTGAATCGAACGCGAGATCATCGACGCGACCGGCATCACAAACACCAGCAGGATAAAGAGGGCAAGCGGCGCCACCAATGCGACCGCAGCGGCTTCCTTACGCAACTGCACGGCTCGCAGTGATTTCTTGAGCTGGCGCGTGTGCCAGCTCTGTTGCTGTGAAGTAATAGCGCTCATGCTTTTTCCCCTTACCTTGCGGCCCAAGCGGTAAAGCGCTGTTCGAGGCCGTCTCCGTGGTCGGTCCAGAACTCGACGCTGCCCGCAATGGCGTTCTTACCGTTCTTGGGAGAATTGGGAAGCGCGGCCAGGATCGTCCCATCGAGTAGCTTGAAAGTCGCCTCGTTTACCGGGCCATACGGGATCTTTTGCGCGAACGTGGCCTGAGACTGCGGTTTAAGTACATACGAAATGTACTTTTCGGCTGCTTCCTTGTTCTTCGAGCCCTTCGGAATCGCGAAGAAATCCAGGTCGTAGATGCTTTGATCCCACGCGATGGCGAGCGCATGGTTACCTTCGCGAACCGCGGCGTCGATACGGCCGTTATAGGCAGTCGACATTGCAACGTCACCCGCGATCAGGAACTGCGGTGGTTGCGCACCCGCCTCCCACCACTGGATGTAGGGCTTGAGTTCGTCCATTTTCTTAAACGCGCGCTCGACGCCCGCAGCAGTGCCGAGCATGGTGTAGACATCCTTCGGCGCCACACCGTCCGCCATCAGCGCGAACTCCAGGTTGTAGCGGGCCTCCTTTTTCATCCCGCGCTTGCCCGGAAATTTCTTGACGTCCCAGAAATCCTTCCAGCCTTGCGGCGTACCCTTGGTCAGCGTCGGGTTGTACGCCAGGACCGTCGACCACACAAATGTTCCAGCCGCACAAGGTGTGACCGATCCGCTCACCAGGTCGCTTTTTTTTGCGATGTTGGACCAGTTCAGCTTCTCGAAGAGGCCATCCTGGCAGCCACGACCGACGTCTGCGGACTCGACCTCCACGACATCCCACGTGACGTTCCTAGCCTCGACCATCGCTTTCACCTTAGCCATGTCGCCGGTGTACTCGATGGCATTCGTCGCAATACCCGTGTCCCTGGCGAACGGTTCTACCCAGGCGGCCTTTTGCGCGTTGCCAACCGCGCCGCCGTAGTTGACGGTCGTCAGTCCGCCGGCAGATGCCGTCGCCGACGAACATGCCAGCAACGCGGCGCAAATCATTTTCAAGTGCGATTTCATGATTCTCTCCTGCTGTGTGGTGCAAACGGAGGATGTCAGTTCAAGATCTTCAGATGGTCTTCGCGGAACGACAGCGCGATCCTGGCGCCCGGATGAGCGCGCGAATGCCCATCGTGATCGAGCGCAACCTTGACGAAACACTCTGTGTCGCCTGGGCCGCGACAACGCAGTCGCACGTGGTCGCCAAAATAGATGGCATCGAGCGTTTCGGCGTGGATGACATTCGCAGTGACTGCCGGGCGAGGTTCGACCGAGAGCCGTTCAGGACGGATGACGGCCATCGCCTGCGTGCCGACTCCGGCGTTTGCGACGTTCAATGCACGCACCGTCGTCCCGTCGGCGAGCCGCAGGCCGCAATATTCGCCGTCCTTTGCGACGACCATGCCCTTCAGCCGGTTGTTATCGCCGATGAAGTTCGCAACGAAAAGATTTCTTGGCGATTCGTACAGGCGATCCACCGTATCGAGCTGCTGGATCTCGCCCTGATCGAACACCGCGACACGATCGGACATCGTTAGCGCTTCGCTCTGGTCGTGCGTGACATAGACGAACGTCAGTCCGAGCGCTTCATGCAAGGCTTTCAACTCGAGTTGCATGTGTTCGCGCAACTGCTTGTCGAGCGCGCCGAGCGGCTCGTCCATCAGCACGAGCTGCGGATTGAAGACCAGTGCGCGTGCGAGGGCGACGCGCTGCTGCTGGCCGCCCGACAGTTGGCTCGGCATCCGCTTGCCCAGCTTCCCCATGCCGACCATTTCGAGCGCTCGCTTGACCCTCGAAGCCTGTTCGTCCGGCGGCACTTTCCGAACCTTGAGCGGATATTCCAGGTTCTGCGCAACCGTGAGATGAGGGAAAAGCGCGTAGTTCTGAAACACCATCCCGATGTTGCGTTTGTGAGGCGGGATCCGGTTGAGCAACTGCCCATCGAGCCAGATCTCTCCATCGGTCGGATACTCGAATCCCGCAAGCATCATCAGGCAGGTGGTTTTTCCCGAGCCAGACGGACCGAGCAAGGTCAGAAACTCGCCTTTCTGAATGTCGAGATTTAGATCTTTAACAACTAACGTTTCGCCGTCGTATGTCTTCTTGACATGCCGAAAGCTAACCAGAGGTTTAGTCTGACCTTGCATGGTTGTCTCCAATATTGAAATTGCCGCATCTCGCCAGTGCGTTCACACTTTGGATGCGTTTCTCATTGATTGGCCCGTTGAAGCGCCCGCGCAAGCTTTTCGTCGTCTGCTGCCACGTTCGGCTTGCACCACGCTTCGCTGGGGAATGCTTGACTTGTAGCCGCTGCGAAACGGAGAAATGCGTCTAGCTGGGCAGATACTCTTCGGACCAGCTATCGCCAACGGCATGCCGCGCCATCAGCATTTCGATCTCGGCATCGCTATATCCGAACTCGCGCAACACGGCGAGCGTCGACGCACCGAATTTCTCAGCCGACGGCAGCGCGCGAATCCGGGCGTGACGCGGGCGGATCGCAAAGGGATCGAGTTGCGTGACGCATCGACCGCTCGGATGGTCCGCATAGACGCTGAATGAATAGCTACCGTTGTCGATCCCGGGACGATCATCGCAAGGCCGGCTGTTGTGCCGGCGCAGATTGCCGATGTTGTCCGGCACCGCCGCAGCGATGTTGGCGGCCTGAAATCGGGTCTGCCAGGTTCCGGCGGAGGCTGTGTCGAGCGCGGACGCGAGAAAGGCAGCCGGATCCTCGGCGGCAGCGATCCCTTTCAGACCGTCCACCCGATCGAGCTTGCCCAGTTCGCGCTCGCTGGTATCCACGTAGATCCAGTTGTCAGCAGCGCGGTAGAAGCGGGACATCGCCGTGAAGCCTTGTGCGTCGCGACCGGACGGCTCATCGAACGGGCGGCGGTTTGCGTAGTCGTACGAGAACGGAACCTGCACCAGATTGCCGAGCGCCGCGAGGGAAGTTCTGGCCCGCCCGGATTCGCCCGTTCTGGCCTTGCGGTACAGGGCGGCGGCAACGCCCAGCGCTGCCGCGAATCCGCACATGACATCGATCGTCCCGACGTGCGCGTGCTCCTCCGGCGTCTGCATGCCACCACCGAACCGCGCCATGATTCCGGTACACGCCTGGATCAGATCGTCGTAGCCGAGATAGTCGGTCCGCGGTCCGCGCCGCGGACCGCCAAAGCAGTCCAGTTGGCAGAAGATCACGCCCGGATTGACAGAACGTAGACTCGCTTCGTCCAGCCCCAACGGTGCCAGTTGCCGATCCGGCGCGTTCATTACGATCACGTCGACGGACCGTGCAAGCCGGTTGAACACCTCACGTCCATCCGGGTGATTCAGGTCGACGAGCACGCTCCGCTTGCCGCGGGCGGAAGACATCCCGAAGACCACCGTATTCCACGGGTCATAATTCGGTCTGACAGGGTCGAGTTTGATGACGTCGGCACCGAACCGGCCGAGAAACGAGGTTGAGTGCGGCCCGGCAATCACGTTGGTCAAGTCGAGGACGCGTACCCCTTCGAGCCACCCCTTCGAGCAGTTTTCAGACGGGGGAGGCACTCCAGCGCTCCCCTGCTCGTCCAGAATGGCCGCGGCTTCCTGGAAGGTCACTATGCGGCGTGACGCCGGTGAGAGCATCAGTTCGGCGCAGTCCTCGAGCCATGAGACCGGACCGGGCTGTTTCATCGCGCCATACTCGAAGTCTTCGACGTCAAGGACCAGACCAGCGGCATTCGCATGATCGTCGTGCAGCCACTCTCGCGTGGTGCGATGCGCAGCGCCCGGGAATCCCCCTTCACCGAAAATCTTCTCCCACTCCGCTGCCGTTTTCGTCAGGAAGACTTCCTTCATGCGCGCGGAAATGCGCTTGGCCCAATGCTCGGGCAACGGATAGACTCCTAGCGAAGCGTCCCCATCCCATTCGGAAATCGGCAGATATGGGTCGTCTACAAGCGGCAATCCGGCCGCCAGCATTTCCTCGTACAGCCCCATCGCCTGCAGGCAGCGCCGCGCGTGCGAGCGGTGCGACGGACACACCGCGTAAAATTTGCGGCCGTCGGCGCACTCGTAGGTGCGATAGAAGGGATCCAGATAGTCCTGCAGGGCCTCATACGACAGATTCATCGGCAGACTATTCGACCGGCGCCGCTCAATCTCCTTTTCACGCAGGGTCTTGTATCGCTCAGGATAGCCTTCAATATGGATTGAGTTGTACGAAAGCCCCTCCATCACGGCTGAAGCCAGGGGGACTTCAATTTCATCTCCGAGGCCGGTGCGCTGCCGCGCCTGCAAAGCCAGAGCGACGGCGGATACACCCAGCATCGTGCCGTAGGCGGAGGCGAGCGGCAAAGGTGAGAAACTCGGGTTGACGCCCATCAATACGCGGTTCTGTCCCATGTCCGTGAATACGCCGGATGCCGAAGCGATGATGGGCTCGAACGCGCGCCATTCGCGCCGCAACTGGTCATTGCTGGCGAAACCCGGCATCGAAAGGGCGATCAGTTGAGGGCTTTTCTCACGCAGCTTTGCGAAGTGCAGGCCAAGCCGCGCCATTACGCCCGGCCGGAAGTTCTCGACGACGATATCCGCGCGATTGATGAGGCTTTTCGCTTCTTCCAAACCACGCTCAGACTTCAGGTCGAGCCTCAGGCAATGCTTGTTACGGTTCAGAACGGCATTGGCCGGACTATCCCAAAGCGGCCCATTCGGAGGATCGACATGAATTACAGTAGCGCCAAGATCCGCAAGAATCATTGCCACGGCCGGGCCCGCAATATACTGGCCGAAGTCGATGACTTTTACGCCGCTGAACGGCAGTTGCTTGCTATTTCCCATAGTCTGCCAAGTCGCCTCCAGACCCGTCGCATCATGCGACCGTCGATCGTCATGTTGTGGATAGACCTGTCACCGTCAGTCATCAGCACCGAGACGCCTGTTTGGTGAAGGTCCGAGTGGATGGACGCAACTTTCGGCCGGAATCCATGGCGCGTAAAGCAATAAAAAAAGCGATGGTGGGTCGGTTTTTTTTATGGCTCAAGCAGACGAGTCGGACGGCAGGACGCCGTGCACCGATGAACTAATGCGGGTGTGCCAGGCGGACCGAAGGTCAGTACCTTGCGTGCGCTTCTGCGGCCTGTGCACTCAACCATGCGACGAACGCAGCCGCATTGGGGTTAACGATGCTGTGCGGGGAGTAGACGAGATAGAACGCCTCACTGGTTGGAAGCCGACGCTTCAGTGGGGCTATCAGTTGTCCGGAGATCAGCATGTGCTCGACGAGCGACGAACGCGCGAGTGCGACGCCCTGGCCAAGTTCAGCCGCCCTGAGTGCGGAGATAAGCGTGTCGAATTGCATACCCTTCGACGAATCGACCTTCGAAGCACCAGCCTTTTTTAGCCAGTATCCCCAGCCCTCTTCGTAGCCGAGCACGTGGAGCAGTTCGTGATGCGCGAGATCCTTGGGCGTAGACAGAGGCGCTTTTGGAGAAGGCAAGCCGGGCGCGCAGACGGGCAGCAGCGTATCCCACGTCAGTCGCTCCGCACGCAGGCCAGTCCATTTCCCGTGGCCGTAGCGGATCTCCAGATCGGCTTCGACATCGGTTACGCTGCTGTCGCCTCCCCAGATATTGCTGGTGATGCGCAGATTAACGTCTGGATACCGCTTCCGGAAATCGGGCAGCCGCCATGAGAGCCAGTGCGTGAAAAACACAAGACTCACGCGCACGGTCAGCATTTTCAGGTGTCCTTGCCCGAAGATCTCGTCCGTGGCAGCAGCAAGTCGCTCGATCGCTTCGTGGACAACTGGCAGATACGCAAGCCCGGCCTCGGTCAACTCGATGCCGCGCGGCAGGCGCTTGAACAACGCTGTTCCAAGCTGAGATTCGAGTCCCTTCACCTGCTGGCTAACGGCCGCCTGGGTAAGGCTCAGCTCGGTCGCGGCATGTGTGAAACTGAGGTGCCGGGCCGATGATTCGAAAGCGCGTAACCAATTGAGCGGCGGGAGTCGTTTCATCTTGAGAATAATTTAGCGGATCGGGCGGACAATTGGGGATTCTCGCATTCTATTGCGCCGATTCATTCTGAATCACCCGTCGGCGAGGCGCGTCTTCAAGATTGCACTCTCATCCTCACCGGCTGGTCCCGAACTCGCAACGGACACATTTCCCGGATCCGCCAGGGACCGGAATTGGCCGACAAGCGCACGCTCGCCGGCCACCGGTGATCACACTTCGGTTTGCTCAGCCATTTCGAGAGCATCGTCTACCTCGATCCCGAGATATCGCACGGTGCTTTCGATTTTTGTATGGCCCAAGAGCAGTTGGACCGCGCGCAAGTTCTTAGTGCGTCGATAGATCAACGACGCTTTCGTTCGTCGCATGGTGTGCGTACCGTACGCGGTGTCATCGAGCCCGATCGACGCGACCCAACGATGAACGATGCGCGCATACTGGCGCGTCGACACGTGCGCTGAGGCATGCAGTTGACTTGGAAACAAATAGTCGGCAGGCTTCAATCCCCGCGCCGAAATCCAGGCAGAGACACTTTGACGAGTCTGCTCCGTGATTTCGAACTGCACTGGTCGACGCGTTTTCTGCTGCATGAAAGTCGCGCGAGCTACCACATGACCTCCCATGTAGACGTCCTGCACTTGCAGGCGCGTTAAATCGCACGCTCGAAGCTTACTGTCGATCGCAAGGTTGAACATCGCCAACTCGCGAGCGTTGGACGACATCTGCAGCCTCGTTCGAATTGCCCAGATTTCTCGAAGCTTCAGCGGAGGCTTCTGGCCGGTTAGCCTCCCCTTGTTCCACGGCACCCGACGAGCGCCGGAAGAATTAAGCGGTTCCATGACAATCTCCTCTTCAACGAAGGGAGATCGATTCTGCGCTTGGTGGAGTGGTCAATCTTCGACCCGGAGCGGACTTTCGATCTGCTCCAGAGCAGACATTTCACGAGACAAATGAACACAAGAAATTCTCGGCGTGTCCATCTGACAATCAGTTGGAGCAGTATCCGCAAATTGCGCCGGTCAGTCCGATATGCGTTTAAATCTATAGATCGAGTAATGCTTTGCTGTTCCCGTCGGGATTGCACTGAACAGCATACTCATGTGAACTTGCATGTGGTCCTCAACCATCAGGTCGCCATGCTCGTCGAGGTAAAGCGCAGCCGATGAGTCTGTACTGTTCGGGCCGAACTCCGAGCGCCCCGTTCCACTGCCGCCACCCCATACAATCTTTCCGTTTCGACCCGTGCACACGAATCGATCTTTGTCCTCCATCGAAGAGATGTACTCGACAGGCTGTCCGCTAGCAAAGGCAAGCGTCACAGTCGCCCTCCGGTCGCTCCAGTTGATTGCTCCGGACTGAGGGTATCTACCCGTTTCCGCTGCCTGAAGCTCACCAGCCTCAAGGGCATCCTTGAAAGGAAATGCATAGTCGATACGCAGGCTCTGCTGTGCCTGCCGGGTAACGGTATCGCCGTCCACCAGCAATCCACGTCCCTCATATCTTCCGCTGAGATCTGGACATAAACTTGATGCGTAGGACGCAGGTTCGAGGTTCTTGCCACCTGCGCCCGGATAGCTCGGTGGTGAATGCAAGCATCCGCAGCAAGCGATCGATGCCGTTGTGACAAATAGGGTCCGCAGCCTCAATTCTGGTCCTTCTTTATGGCGCTCGACAAACCGGGAATCCTCGATCGTGCTCTTCCAAGTGCGCCTGTCGCAAATGTCAATGATAGGGCTTGTCAACGGTTCAGAAGTTCACGTCGAGTGACCGCTCATGGCCGATCCCGGCGGTTCGAAGCTCACCGATGACCGAGCGGCGCGGAGCCGCTCCCCAACTTCTGCAGCCGACCCGAAGCGGACTCTGGGATCAATCTGAAACAGACAGATGCTGGTTGCACTTACCAAGCTTCAACTCATGGTGCGAGGTCAACATCCAAGTTGATGATTCCGCCATCCGTCGAGATGGTGTCGTTGATGTCGCTATTCAGGGGCGTCCGACGGCGTCGCACGCACAAGAGATATTTATCTCCAGACACTCCGTCGAATTTTCGTTCGCAGGTCAGGTCAATGGTTACTTCGTTTCGGCCATTCTCACGGAGAAGTGTAAAACCGCTATATCCGCCGGGACCTTGCCTATCACTTGGGGCGAACGTGGCAATGTAGGTTCCGAAGGGCTGCCATAGGCACTTGCCCGGTTCGTATCGATCAAGAAAGAAGCGGACCGAAAAGTCTCGATCCTCCTTCGGCACTCGCACCCAGTCAACAATGGCCTGCTCGACTTCTGGTGCGCCAAAGATGCGACCGACCATTGTTTGCGACTCGCACTTCCGATTTGTCGTCCCGTACACGACTCCGAACCATATCTCCAGGTCGGCAGGTTTTCGGCCGCGAACGACGAGAACGTGCTGAGGAGAAGGGTTGATTTCGGGCTTGTCAATGAACCTGTTTTGCGGGGCCTCAACGTGCGGCTGGAATTCCGTTATGGCCGCCACGCATGGGCCAGATGCGAGGGCTGCTGATAGACACAGCACAACGCTGCATTCAACTTGCCGTAGGTTCATGGCATCCCCGATTGTTGTTAGGCAGTGATACTACAACGCGCCGAGCGGCGCCGCCCCCCGTGCGTGAGCGAAGTCTTCGTCACGCCAGCCTTGACCATACCCATAGCTACGGCGACCGACCGCTTATGGCCGAGGGTCGCCCTCCCGGTACCCGCTAGCATGCGACCGAACAGTCGTGGCCGCCGCTAGGGCTAGGTTAATGGCTAGCCCACCAACGCTCGGCTTCGTCGATGTGAGTGCATAGCGAGTCGGCGACTGCCCTCGGCAGAGTGCCGTCGTCGAATCTGAACCAATGGTCGATATTCGGTCCAGGCGACCCGAGTCTATGACGTTGACTTGGGTGTAAATCGTGCGCCGTAACCGTGTTCGCGGAAATGAATTTGCCCCAGTGGGTGGTGATACCCTCCGCGCCGCATTGAGACAGTTCCACAACGAATCCTCCTCCGTGGCGATCGAACTGCACTGTCAACAAATCGACTCGATCATCTCGAAGGCGTCGAAAATGAGGCAAAGCACCTTTGAACCCTAGTTGGCGAAGCGCTGGAACAAAACGCGCTTTCAATGCGCGATTCATTTCGTCACGACTCATCGGCATACCCCGTCAAAATGAGGCGGCTAGGCTGCCGCCAGTTTCCCAACCTTGATTGCCAGCGATTTAGGAGATGATGTCGAACGGCTGAAATTGGCCGCACGCCGCCCGACAACACCGCTTCGACACCCGACGGAAACGCGGGCGATGGGTGTCGACCCTGCCTTTCGCTACTTCCCAAAGCAACAAGTCAACTCATCCGAAAGCGCGCTGGATCTCGTTGATCAAGCTGGCAAGCTCCGGATTGTCGCCCCACATATCAAATTCTCGTGTTGCGATCAGCCC
Organism: Paraburkholderia phymatum STM815; assembly: GCF_000020045.1. Classification (GTDB taxonomy): domain Bacteria; phylum Pseudomonadota; class Gammaproteobacteria; order Burkholderiales; family Burkholderiaceae; genus Paraburkholderia; species Paraburkholderia phymatum. Next base: position 2,685,240 of record NC_010622.1, read on the forward strand.
CATCGTTAGCGGTCCCTGTTTGTGCTCGGATGGCTGCCCGGTCAGCTGAGCGCGGCACCACGTCAGTTGACGATGGATGCTTTCAATGTTCGCCGATGCGCCGCTAGAGTTGAGTTCGATGCCTGTTAGCGCCTGATCGATCTTGCTTAGAAGGTTTGTGGTGTTCATGGCCGATCGTCAATCCCAGCGCTACTCGTTGAACACGCTTGCCGTACTGTCCACGACGAGGGGAAAGCTGTGGAGCGCACACCACGACTTTAGCTGTGTGTGAATCGAGTCCCAGTACGGTCGCGCCCATTCAGGCGCAGAGGCTTGCCACGCCGCTTCGGTTGGCAGATAGATAGATGGGACACCCATCGGCATCTCGAGAATCAACCCGCCAATCGAACTTGAGCAGACCAGCTCTTCTTTCCACCGCGTCCGGAATGTCCAATCCATATATCGTCGACGCCCAGTTTCCGATGATGAATCTTGATTGTCGACGATCCGGAGGCGCGCGTCGACTGACCGCTCATGGCCGATTGCGTGAGGTCGCCAACGGCCGCTTTGAGCGGCTCCAGCTATCAACCCCCGCATTCGACCGACTGACGGCTTCGGTGATGGTCGTCTGACCGAAGTGGGTAGAGATCGGTCGTTGGGCCGCTGCTCGCCAAAGAGGGCCGCCGCACCGGGAGAAGGTGGTCGACACATCTCGCCTTTGTCCTCTCGAAGGGGAAGTCAGTGACGCCGTTGGCGCTACTCGATAGCTCCGTTTTTTGCCGAGATCTAGCCGTCTCCTTGTCGATCGCTTGCCCTACCAGCCGAATCGTCGCCTTAAAGCACTGACAGCCGTGCCGTTGCTTATGGCGTTCATGGAGAGCCTGGATTCTGGTTTCGATCTCATCCGTCCGTCGATGGTTTCGCTCGGGTTAGCCCCTACCTCGCCATAAACAAATGGAATTGCTTTGCGAGGAATATTGATTGGATTTCCAACGGACACGGGCATATCGTCGCTCAATCCGATGCTGTAATGCGCACGTTTGCATCGGAAACTGGCCCTCGCCGATAGAACAAAATATTCAGGAGACTTACCCATGGAGCAATCCTCTACGGTGCCGCGTGTGCCGGAGTCGGGCAGCAGTGCCGCTCAGAACATCGCTTCCAACGACCGGGCTTCCCCACGGGTGCGGCGAATTCAGCGGACCGCGCTTGCTCTGCTTCTCCTGAGCGGGGTCATCAATTACATCGACCGCGCGACGTTGTCTATCGCGAATCCGCTGATCCGGCACGATCTCGGACTCTCCGTCGCGGAAATGGGCCTGTTGCTGTCGGCGTTTCTATGGGCTTACGCATTCGCGCAACTGCCCGCGGGCGCGTTGGTCGATCGCTTCGGCGCGCGCGTCATGCTGTCCGTCAGCCTCGCGACGTGGTCGGTGGCCCAGGCGTTCGGCGGTGTGGTGAGCAACTTCAGCCAGTTCTTCGCTGCTCGCATGGTGCTGGGAATAGGCGAGGCGCCGCAGTTTCCGACGGCCGCCAAAGTCGTTCGCGATTGGTTCGGCAAAAAAGAGCGCGGCGCCGCCACCGGCATCTGGAACAGTTCGTCGACGCTTGGTACTGCAATATCAGCGCCTTTGCTGACGGTCTTAATGTTGACTGTGGGATGGCGATGGATGTTCGGCGTCATGGGAATCGCCGGCCTCCTCGTGGCGCTCGGCTTTTTTATCATGCATCGCGACCCGCGTCAGGTCGAGTTGACGCAACGGGAGCGCGCGTATCTGTCCGACGTCGATGGGGAGGCGCAGAGCCGTCCGACATGGCGCGAGTGGCGCCGTCTGTTCGAGTTCAGCACTACGTGGGGCATGCTGCTCGGATTCTTCGGCACGATCTACGTCTTGTGGCTTTACAACGCGTGGTTGCCGTCTTACCTGCAAATGGAACTTCACCTGACTATTGCGAAGTCGGGATGGGTGGCCGCGGTTCCCTATCTCTTTGGCGTGGTGGGCAGTCTCTCTGGCGGAAAGATTTGCGACGTGCTCGCACGGCGAGGCGTGTCGGCGATCAACAGCCGGAAGTATCCGATGGCGGCTTCGCTTTTCGGGGTCGCCGTGTTCACGGTACTGACCGGCCTCACGCACAATGTGACGCTGGCGGTCGTCTTCATTTCGATCTCGATGTTGCTGCTGTATGTCTCGAGCAGTGCGGCCTGGGCGACCGCGTCCGTTGCCGCGCCCGCCAATTGCACCGCTTCCATCGGCGCCATGCAGAATTTCGGCGGCTACTTCGGCGGCGCGCTGGCACCGGTGGTCACGGGCTTCATCGTGCAGCAGACCCACTCGTTCGCGCCCGCGCTGTTCGTCGGAGCGGCCGTTGCCGCCGTCGCGGTGATCGGCTACTGGTTGCTCGTGCGCGGCCCGATTCCGCCGGTCGCGCTCACTCGCGACGTGTAACAGCAAAACAATGCTGCCTCGGCGAGAGTCTGGGCTCTCGCGCCTGCTGTCAGCCGGGTAGTGCGGAAGGCAGCGGGATGTCATAGCGCCGCGCGCAGGCTTCAAGTGCCGGCGCGATTGTCGAGTGCAGAGCGACTCCATCGCGCAGTTGCTCGCGCTTGAGGTTCAGTCCGCGATCGCCCGGCATCCGCACGCCCGCGGTTCCTGGGCGCGGCGGATTATCGCGGCATGCGTCGCCGAGCCAGTCCATCTGCCGCACGAACGCCGCGAGACCGCCAAAAGCCGCCGGATCGTAGAGCGAAAGAAACACTGTAGCGCCCCATCCATCGGGAGGATCGGCCCGGCCGTGGCCTGCCAGCCCCCCCGTCAACGCCTCGATCAGCAACGCCAGCCCGAAGCCTTTATGTCCCCCCGTCATGCCCCCGATCGGCAGGATGGATCCCGGGGGATCCGTGCAGAGCACACCGGGATCGCCGCTGGGCTGCCCGTCCGCATCGAGGAAGCATGCTTCGTCGAAGTGTTGTCCCGCTTTGTGTCGGCGCGCGGTCAGCCCCTGCGTCACCATTGATGAAGAGATATCGATCAAAAACGGTGTGCCCGAGGTCGGAATGCCCGCCGCGATCGGATTCGGTGTAAATACGGACCGCGTGCCGCCGTGAGGGGCCACGCTTTGCCCCGCCGGGTCGGAACTGCTGAGCAAGATCATCAATCCGTCCGCAGTGGCTCTTTCGAGATAACTGGCAAGGCAGGCGATGTGGTGGTTGCGCCGAATCACCAATGTCGCCGTGCCGTACTTCTTCGCACGCGGTGCCAGTGTTTCGATCCCGCTGAGAACCAGCCAGGGGCCAGGAAGACGCCGCCCATCCCACAACACGCTGCCGCCCCGGTCTGATACGACCTCCGGCTCGCCGGAGCAGGTCATCGCGCCGTTTTCGATCTCACCGATATAGGCGGGCAGCAACGCGAGGCCGTGCGTGTCGTGACCCATCAGGTCGCCGTCGACGAGCGTGCGAGCGATTGCGAGCGCTTTGACCTCCTCCATTCCAACCCTGACCAGTAGACGCTGTGCGAAGACTTGCAGTTCATCGGCGGAGTATCGGATTTGTGTCTTCATGGGTGGGCGTCAGTGAGGAAGATTGTTCGAAGAAAGTCGGACCGGCAATGCCCGACGCGCTTTGAATTGTCGTTCGAGCTTGCGATAACCGTCCAATTGCGAATTGAGTAAAATCAATTCCGTCTGGTTATAAATCGGCTCGTGTTTACCCTATGTCGCAAGATCCCAGCCTCTCCATCACGCAAGTGCTGACCAAGCTGCGTTTCAGACATCTCCAGTTGCTTGAACTGCTCGGTCGTACCCGCAACCTTCGTATCGCGGCTGAGCAGATGCACATCACTCAGCCGGCCGCCACGAAGATCCTGAGCGATCTGGAGGCGATGTTAGGCGCGCCGCTGTTCGAACGGCTGCCGCGCGAAATGCGGCCGACGGATCTCGGTACGCTGTCGCTGCGCTACGCCAGCACGACACTGTCCAATCTGGGCAAGTTTTCGAGCGAGTTCGCGACATTGAAAGATGGCGGCTATGGTCATCTCACGGTCGGCTTCATTCCGGCTTCCGCCGCGCAACTCGTCACCGCGGCTATCAAGGAGATCCAGCGCCGGCGCCCGAGACTCATCATCAAACTGGTCGAGCAAAGCAGTGATCAGCTCGCGACGTGGCTTGAGGCAAGGCAGCTCGATGTGATGATTGGGCGCCCGACCGAGCCACGACACGAGGCGCTTTTCGATGTGATCGATTTATTGGCGGAGCCGGCGCTTGCGGTCGTCGGGAAGCATCATCCGTTGCTGAAGCAACGACGCATAGAGATCGCCGACCTGGGCGAGTGGCCGTGGATCTTGTATCCGCAAGGCACCGCCATGCGGCAACTGTTCGAAGAAACGTTCGCGGCGGCTGGCATGGTTGCGCCGATGGGCATCGTGGAAACGCCATCGATTTTTACGACGTTAGAGTTGCTGCAGGCAACCGACATGATGTCCCTTCAACCGAGAGCGGCGATGGACAAGTACGTCACGCATGGCCTTCTAGGCTATCTGGACGTGCCGATACGGCGGACATTGTCGAACTACAGTGTCATTACACGGAAAGACGAAGCCGCTTCGCAGGCGATGAACGAATTCGTTGCCATCCTCCAGGCAATCGCCGCGCAATACTAGGTTAGTCAACGTGGCCGTTGTGAGAGCACGATTCCCGGTTACGCAGGCAGGGGCAGCGTCGGCATGCTCTTGATGTGCTTGCTGCCGAAGTTGGCGATTGCGGTCTCGGCATCTGGCTGCCGGGTACCGAACGCAGTCTGGCTTTGACGCTCGCGAGGTCGGCAACAAGGGCCGCTGCAATCCAGGCATCGACGCTCGTACCGGCGGCTTGCTACTGTGCAGGGATCGTGATCAACGGCAGCGGCTCCTTGCTGCCCGTATTGGCAAGTGTGAAGAACAGCATGACGGCGTTGAGAGCCCGCTTGGTTCGCAGATCACCTTGCTCAATCCAGAACCAGTAACCGCGATAGCGCACGGACACATATGCATCGCCTGGCCTGTCCCGTCCACTGTAGATGTGAAGCATTGGTCCTGGCGCTTCGCCGTTGGATTGCGCGACGGCAGGCAGGGCACTATGGTCCCTCAAGTGCTCCTCCGGCACGTCCATATAGCTGGAAAAGGCGCCCATGATCTGCAGCATGGAGCGGCTGTTGACGGTGAGTTCGTCATCGGCACCGTGCACGGGCGAATAAACGAGAGTGAACCGCTGAGGAGTTGGCGGCATCCTTAACAATCGCCGAATCTCAGTCATCTTGTCCAGAACGTCGGAAGGTATGCCGTCGTGCCTCAAGAGAATCACAGCCGTGGGGCCTTTAACCTTGTCCTCTTCCACACGCATCGTGAACGCACCAGCGGCCTGAACCTCGCGCATCAGCGCAATTGCCCGCAAGAATTCCGGGTCAGCCTCGCGCATCAACCCGGCTGCCGTCGAGCGGTTGCGCACGCCATTAAGCGATTCCACCGCCATGCCAAGCAGGAGATCCGCAGCATAGCCACTTTGAAGCATGAAAAAGATGTTCTTGGGATCAATGGGCTCCATCAATCCATGCACGAAATTTTGTCCGGTGGTCGGCGTATAGGTGATGGTGGGGCGGTCGGTATAAACGCCCTGCACGGCGGCCCCAAGGAAATTCCCTTGCACTGCCCGCTCGGTCGAGACAGTGCCGTTCAACGTTACGCCTGTTTGCAGTGAGTAGCCGCTGACAACAGACGCCACGTCTACGAATACAGGGAGATCCATGTAGCGCAATTTGACAATGTTGAGAAGCGTTTGCTGTTTCCATGAGTCGGCGATCGCCGCGCTATAGTCAAAACGGTCCGCCACGATGGTCGTAGGGCCGAGGGATGTGCAGCCCCCGAGAGTCGCACATATCGTCAAGCAGGCCCACAGTCGGTCTGCGAAAAAGCACTGACTCGGTAGCCGTAGACGGCCACTACCTTTTGCGGTTCCCATCGATGCGCCTCCCGACGCGGATCGGCCTCGACGTCCTCTGCCGTCAAAGCGGTGCCGCCGACCGGGCACCGACCGGCTGACGGCTCCCTCGCTACTCATTCTGTTTTGGCGGGAATCCGGCCTTCGCGAATGGCCTGGATGAAATCGCGATGATCCTGGCGATTCTGGGAACTGTATTCAGTCGCGAACTCAGTGATCGCGTCATCGAAAGTTTGGCCGGACCCCATATACGCGGCCATCATTGCGGCATCGCCCGAGCGGGCGTGTGCCCGGGCAAGTGCGTGCGCACACATGCGCCCATACTGGCGCAGCACCCCCGTATCCCAATCCTCGATAATGGCAGACATCTTCATGTCGCGCAGCTGACGAACAAAGAAGTCGCGCCCGTTCTTTCCGCGGGTCCAGCCAAGAAACACGTCGCTCGCGGCCTGCATCAGGCGCTGGCCTGCGATCACCCGCTGGCCGTGATTCGAATGCAGGCTCTTGCCCGCGTAGGGCTCGAGCACCGACGCTCGCGCTTCCTTTACCTGCAGGAAGAGAGGGTCATTGTCCGCAGCCATGAACAAGCCGACGCCACACAGCGTCCCGACGCTGCCTACGCCGACGACTTTCTGGGCCAGATCGACTAGGTGGAATCTATCAAACAGGACGCGGACATGTTCGGCCAGGCTTTCGCGGTATGAGACGATAGCTTCGGTGTAGTCCGTTTTAAGGCCGGGCACGGTTTCTTCGGTCGGGTGGACAATAAGTGGTGGCTCATCCTTGATTCTGGGTTGTGCCCCCTCCTGCGAAACAAGCTTCGGATACATGTACTCGGGCACCTGCTTGCGCTGTTCCACCTCGATACGCTCGGAAATCCGCTTGCGAATCTCGGCGACGACAGCCGGATCGCCCGAACGGTCTTCGTATTTTTTCAGATCGATCCTGTCGTACCAGACATCGAGCACGCGCATCTCCGCGTAGTCGTGCATGCGCTCCCGGTATTCACGGACGAGATCTGTGGCCACGCGCGCGGCGTCACTTCCGGGCAGAGCGAGATGCTGTGCCGCAATCACTACACTGGCTGCGAGCCGCTTGAGATCCCACTCAAACGGCGCGGGGAGAGTTTCGTCCAGATCGTTGATGTCGAAAATCACGTTGCGTTCTGGTGTTGCGAAGCCGCCGAAATTCATCAGGTGAGCGTCCCCACAAGCCTGCACCCTCAACCCGCTCGTCGGGGTCGAGGCCAGGTCAGCCGCCATCACGACAGCCGCGCCACGATAGAACGCGAATGGTGACTCCGACATTCGGCCGAAGCGGATTGGAACCAAGCTCGGAATGCGGCCTTTATTAGATTCGTTTAAAAGCTCGATGGGGTCGCGCCGATTCTTCGGCGGTATCCAGCCGGCCTGCGATGAACGTGGCACCTTAGTTCGGATGGCCCGCCCTACCGCCGCTCTCTCATCGGGCGTGCGATAGGCTGCGCTTGCCTGTTTAAGGTGAGTGACCTTGTGTGAAACGACCTTGTCCATAACCTTACCCCGAGTTGAACCGCTCGCGACAACTGGCACCTGCCCGTCAAGTAGCGGGTGCCGTCAAATCCACCGCTGGCTCATCGCGCGGCGCCACCCTGCTCACCGCACGAGGCCCGGCGACGCGTTCTGCTTGTCTTGCAAGGCATGCCATGCAGCAAGCGCCTGCTCGAGATTGAGAAACATCCGCTCGTGTCCAAGCGCCTTTCCGAGTGGCGCCTTCTCCACGACGGCGAACACATCTGGGTTCAAGCCAACGAGCCATACGGCAATCCCGTGCTCGCGGAATTTCTTTTCAGCCTCGGTCCACATCTTCAGCGCGGTATATTCGAGATCGAATACCGCCCGCATATCCAGCGCGACCACTTGAGGCCGAGCCCTTTCGACCAGCGGCGCGATCTTATGACCAAGGTTGGAAGCATTAACGAAAAAGATCCGCCCCTCGGGCCGTAAAAGCAGGAGCCCGGGGAATTCCTCATCGTCGGGGTGCTGGGCGGATACGGGACGGAACACGTTCGTGCCGCGCTTGCGACGCAGGACGTAAATCGGAGGATCGGACACTTGGTGCGCTAGCGCCACCAGCGAAACGAGGATGGCAATCAGAATGCCTTGTAACGTACCGAGCAGCACGACGCCGGCGAGCGCCACGACGGCCCAGACGAACTCAGTGCGCCTGACGGAGAGAATCGCCCGGAAGTCCGCTGGCTTGAAAAGGCCTACAGAATAGACGATCACGACCCCGGCGAGCGTCGCATGCGGCATGAGGCCGATCAGCGGCGCGAGCAGGACCATCGTGGCGAGGGTGACGGCGGCCGTCACCAATTCCGCCAGCTGCGAATGCGCGCCCACCAGCCGGTTGACCGCCGTCTGGGTCGTGCCGCCGCCTGCGGGCATGGCGCCCAGCAGCGCGCCTGCTGCGTTGCCGAGCCCCGTCGCCAGCAGTTCACGGTTCGGCTGCGGAACGGGTTCACCGCTCTGGGCGAACGCGCGCCCCGAGGCGATCGTTTCGGTGAAGCTCATCAGCGCGATACCTGCCGCCGCCGGCCAGAGCGCCTCGACGAGCGCGAGGTCCGGCATCACGAGCGACGGCAGCCCCGTCGGAATGTGGCCGACGACCGAGACTCCATACTTTCCCAGCCCTAAGAGGCCGACACCGGCAATCCCCAGCGCCACCGCGATGAGCGGGGCCGGTGACTTTGGATAGAAGTGTTCAAGCGCGACCAGCACCGCAATCGTCACAAGTCCGACAGCGACGGTCGCCGTCGAAAGGTGTGGAAGCCCGGTGACTAACGCATACACGTTATGAAAGAAGGAACCCTTCACAACATGGAGACCGATCAGCTTGGGCAACTGGTCTAGGACAATGACGATTGCAATGCCTCCCTTGAAGCCCGTTAGCACCGGCTCTGAAATGAAATTTGCGACGAAACCAAATCTGAGCAGCGCGGCCAGAATGAGGATGCCACCGACCAGTACCGTGAGGGTCGCAGTTGCAATGGCCAGTTGAGCCGCGCCGCCTCCCGGAGCGACCTGCCCGAGTGCGGCTGCCGTTAGAATGGCTAGAGTTGCACTCGTGCTGACGCTGAGTGGCCTTGACGTGCCGAGCAGCGCATAGACCACCATGGGCACGAAGGCTGTGTAGAGACCCACCTGCACGGGAAGCCCTGCAACAGTGGCGTAAGCCATCGCCTTCGGCAACACGACAGCGGCAGCCGTGACGCCCGCAATGATGTCGGGCTTGACCCACGACTTCTCATAGTGGCGAACCCAGTCGAGAATGGGGAGGGAGAAGCTGCGGTGCGGCAACGGCTGGTCGCGCATGACTGGTCTCCGGGAAAAGCCAAAACGCACCAGGGAGTGCGACGCTGGCGTCGGGTCCCTGATGCCGCGTGCAGAGCGCAAAGTCCGCCAACCTTAGCACCGGCTTTCATGCCCCGCGATGCTTCGTTGCTGCGCCTCCGAGGCGATGTACTGCCATTCAAACACCCAACGTCCGGGGTCGATTGACTTAAGTCAACGGCGGCTGTGGTCTGGCGGCGGTCGACCGGGCGTGTCCGTTGATCACACGGGCATAAGTGCCAGAAGGATCATCGTTGTTCCGTCCTCCTTCGCCCGTTTGCACCTAAAACGTGGTGGAGCGAGTACAGCGAAGGCGCACGAATCCTGGACCATCGATGGGTCTTCGTGGCCCGCTGCGTGCGCGACAACTTGCAGAGACGAAAGCACGGGGTGCATTGGCGGCAACACTCGTTAGTTGATCGTGTTGATTGCCGAGACGATAGCGGCATCACTGGTCGTGGTGTACACCGACGTCGCGCCGTCGGCGGCCACCTAAAGGATTTCGGTTGCGAGAATCTCGAGTTGCTGGCGCACCAGCGTGCGTGTCGCACGATGGACCGAGGCCAACGTCGCAGGCGGCGGATGTTGCGACTGCGCTCCTTTGCGACAGCACCTCGCCCAAAGGAGCATTTGCAGTTGAGAATCGGATGGCCGGTTACGGAGCAGCTCCACCACATGGGCGTCCAGCCGATGGCGCATGTGAACGTCGCTTCATGGCCGGCTCGAGGCTGTGCCGGCGGCAATTAGCTTACCGAACAACGGCCATTGAGCGAGAGCGGACGAGGCTTCCGTCAGCCAAACTGAACGACGACCTCGACCGGCCGTATATGGCCGAACTGAGCTTCACGGCCGAACTTAGCCGCTCCCCATCCCGGCAGTCTCACCATTCGGCCTGCCGGTCTCGCCAATTCGTGTCATGGCTTCACGCCGCGATCATCGAGCTGGTAATCAAGTTATTGATTTCTCGCGTACCGCATTCTCACCAATTCGATTTCCTCACAGAACGCGGGGCGCCGTGCTGCGCTAGCGCCCATCGCGCAGCACGGTGCCATGACAGGCACGCGCCAGCGAACCCACGCGCTGCGAGCCGGACGTAGTACGGAAGAGTTTTCATCGTGCGGCTCCGTCGAAAGCGACGCAGCTGCGCATGGGCGGCTGCGTCGGAACAAACGTACGGGCATGCCGATTGATTCAGCACGGGTGGCCTGCATCGCTCGCGTCATTTCGCGAACGGCCCCGCGTTCCGGTTCGCTTCAGGCAACTGCCGCGTCTCGCGCACCGATTTCGGATGCCACAGTTTCGCGCCGCCTTCAATGCCCGCCGCATTCGACACGATGGCCGCATCGGAAGGCAACTCGAATGTCAGGCGCCCGGCATTGCCGCCGCCGATCCACAGCTTGTCGTAATTGACGAGCGAAGCCAGGATGCCGATCACCTTCTCGACGCGCCGGTTCCAGCGCTTGTTGCCCGCCTTCTCGCGCGCCGCATTGCCGATGTACTCGTCATACGTGCGTCCCTTGCTGACGGGATGATGCGCGAGTTCGAGGTGCGGCATCAGTTCGCCGTCGCGAAAGAGCGCCGTACCCGCGCCGGTTCCTAGCGTCAGCACGAATTCGAGGCCGCGTCCTTCGATCGCGGCGAAGCCCTGCATCTCGGCATCGTTGATCATGCGCACGGGCAAGCCGCCGACACGCGCGGCAAGCTGGTCCGCAAGCGCAAAGCCGCGCCAGCCCGGATCGCCGATATTAGGTGCAGTCAGCACTCGGTTGTCCCGCACGACGCCCGGAAAGCCGATCGACATCAGCGTCGGACGATGCGCGTCGATAAGCGGCTGCACGAGCTTCGCGAGCGTATCGACCAGTTGCTCCGGCGTGCACGGATGCGGTGTCGCCACGCGCGCACGCTCGCTTTTCATCTCGCCGCCCGCGTCGATCACGGCGGCCTTCAGGCCCGTCCCGCCAATGTCGATCGCGAGTATCTTTTCGTCGCTGCTGGCGGCTGTGCGTCGCAACGATTCTTTAGTCCTGGCCAAGTCGTCCCCTCCTTTGGTCTTTGTTGACAGATCTGCTGGTCTACTCCGCGTCCTGCAACGGGCGCCATGCGCGGCCGTCGCGCGCGAGCAGTTCGTCGGCCTGCACCGGCCCGTTGCCGCCCGCCGGATAGCCGTAAACGGGCAGCGCGCCCCCTTCTGGATGCAGTACGCGGTCAACCGCACACCACCCCGACTCGATGCTGTCGGCCCGCTGGAAAAGCGTCACGTCGCCGAGCATGCAGTCGTACAACAGCGTTTCATAGCCGACGTTGGCGCGTTCGGCGAAGAAGTCGTTGTAGTTGAAGGCCGAGCGCACCGCGCCTATCTGCATTGCCGGTCCTGGTACTTTCACGTTGAAGTCGAAGCGCGTGCCGTGGGCGGGATCGATACGCAGCGTGAAGATGTTCGGCGTCAGCGCTTCGACAGGTGTGCCGCGAAACAGCAGGAACGGCACACGCTTCAGCTGGACGGCGATTTCCGTGCGCCGTGCAGCCATACGTTTGCCCGTGCGCAGATAAAACGGCACGCCCGCCCAACGCCAGTTGTCGATGAATACGCGCGCCGCCGCATAGGTCTCCGTCGTGCTGTCTTGCGCGACATCGGGTTCGTCGCGATAGCCTACTCCCGCATCGCCCGTTTCGTATTGGCCGAATACGACGTCCGATGGCTTGAGCGGCTCGATCGCATCGAACAGTTCGGCCTTCTTGTTGCGCACCGCTTCGGCATCGAACGAATTGGGCGGCTCCAGCGCGACCATCGCCAGCAGCTGGAATAGATGGTTCGGCACCATGTCGCGAAACGCACCTGTCTGCTCGTAGAACTTGCCGCGCCCTTCCACGCCGAGCGTTTCGGACGCCGTGATCTGCACGTTGTCGATGTACTCGCGCCGCCACACCGGCTCGAACATCGCATTCGCGAAGCGCACGGCCAGAACGCTTTGCACCGTGTCCTTGCCGAGAAAGTGGTCGATGCGATATACCTGCGATTCGGCTGCGAAGCGCAGAATGTGTGCATTCAGATCGCGCGCCGACGCGAGGTCCGTGCCGAACGGCTTCTCGATCACGAGACGCCGGAAGCACCCCTTCCGTTGTGCGTCTTCTTTCAGCAGGCCATGCCTGCCGAGCCGCTCGACGATCGGCTTGAAGAAGCGCGCGCCGACGGCCAGATAGAAGATCGCATTGCCATGCGAGCTTTGATCGATGCGTTCTTTGAGCCTGTCGAAGACATCGTCGGCTTCGAATTCGCCCGCCATGTATGTCATGCGCGACGACAGCCACTTCCACGCCTTCTCGTCGACCCTGCCCCCATGAGATTCGCTGGCCTTGTCGGCGGCAAATTGCTTCAACGACTGGCCGAGATCGTCGATCCACGCTTTCGTTTCGCGCTCGCCATGATTGACGCCGATGATACGCATGCCGTCGTCGAGCAGGCCGTCGACGCTCAGGTTATAGAGTGACGGCGTCAACAGCCGTCTGGTGAGATCGCCGCCCGCGCCGAAAATGACGAGCGTGCACGGCGGCGCGGGCCGCTTGCCCGCAGGGCCGCCCGCTGCATGCGGCCCCGCGCCGATCTTGCAGCTTGCGGGCTGAGGGGATGATGCGCCCGTGTGTTTCGCGTCGTTGGACATGGCAGGCTTTCCGTCGATGAGCCACGAATGGCGATATCTGAAAGACCCGCCGCCGCGCTGCGTGGTTCAATCGAACGGCAACGCCGGCGGCATGCAATGCAATCTATTTCACCGAATCAGCTACCCGCTCGGCTGGCGCGACTTCGCCCGTCGCGGGCAAGATCCCCGAGCTTGCGCGTTCGCGCGGTTGCAGCAGCAATGCGACGAGGCCCGTCCATCCCGTTTGATGCGACGCCCCCACACCGCGCCCGTTGTCGCCGTGAAAGTATTCGTGAAAGAGCACGAGGTCCTGACAACGCGGGTCTGCCTGTAACAGCGGATACGCTGCCATCACAGGGCGCTCGTTGTTTCTGTCCTTCAGGAAGAGCGTCGTGGTGCGCTGCGCGAGTGCATCGGCGATTTCGGACAGCGAGAGCTTGTTGCCCGAGCCCGTCGGATACTCGACGCGAAAATCGTCGCCGTAATAGCGATGAAATTCGTACAGCGACTCGATCAGCAGATAGTTCACGGGCATCCAAACAGGCCCGCGCCAGTTCGAGTTGCCGCCGAACACGCGCGAATCCGATTCGGCGGGCAAATACTTCACGCAGAAACTCTGTCCGTCGTGGCGATAGACGTACGGCGCGTCGCGATGCACACGCGACAGCGCACGTATGCCGTGATCGGACAGGAACTCGGCTTCGTCGAGTGCGCGCTTGAGCAGCGCCTTCATGCGATGCCCGCGCAACAGCGACAGCAGCAGGTTGTTGCCGCGCCCCGGCTCGTTCCAGCGCGACACGAGGCTCGCGAGATCGGGCCGGTTGCGCAAAAACCAGACGAGACGGTCGCGCAGACCCGGCAGCGAGCCATGCAAGCGCTCTTCGAGCACATGAACGGCGAGCAGCGGAATCAGGCCGACAATCGAACGCACGCGCATCGGCACGCTGGTGCCGTCGGGCAGCCGCAGCTTGTCGTAGAAGAACTCGTCTTCCGAGTCCCACAAGCCTGTATCGCAGCCGTCTTCGCAGCTCACCGCCTGCGCGATGTACAGGAAGTGCTCGAAGAACTTCACGCCGATATCGACGAACACGTGGTTCGCAAACGCGAGTTCCAGCGCGATGCGCATCAGATCCAGCGCATACGCGGCCATCCATGCGGTGCCGTCGGCCTGATCGATATGGCCGCCCGTCGGCAGCGGCGACGAGCGGTCGAAAATGCCGACGTTGTCGAGCCCGAGAAAGCCGCCCTGAAAGATATTGCGGCCGTCCGCGTCCTTGCGATTCACCCACCATGCGAAGTTGAGCAGCAGCTTGTGAAAGACGAGTTCGAGAAAGTCGCGGTCGCCGTTGCCCGTCAGCGCGCGATCGATCTCGTAGACACGCCACGCCGCCCATGCATGCACGGGCGGATTCGCATCGCTGAACGCCCACTCGTACGCAGGAATCTGCCCGTTCGGATGCATGTAGCGGTCCTTGACCAGCAGCAACAACTGGCGCTTCGCAAACGCGGGGTCGATCAGCGCGAAGGCGGCCGCATGAAACGCGAGGTCCCACGACGCGTACCACGGGTACTCCCACTTGTCGGGCATCGACACGATGTCGGCGTTGCACAGATGCCGCCAGTCGTGGTTGCGTCCGTTCTTGCGCGACTCAGGTGGCGTCGGCTGCAACGGGTCGCCGTCCAGCCAGCGCTGCACATCGAACTGATAGTACTGCTTCGACCACAGCATACCCGCCAGCGCCTGGCGCTGCACGAGCCGCTCGTCCGCGCCTTCGATGTCGTGCTGCAATGCCGCATAGAAAGCATCGGCCTCGGCGATGCGTTGCGTAAAAAGGTCTTCTGCGCAAAGCGGCGATTCGTCGACGGCGAATTCCGGTCGCCAGCGCAGATAGACGACGGCCTCGCCGTGCGGCGGCAGATTCAGCGGCACATGCACGGCCGCTTTGGTGCCGCCGTCGCGCCGGACGGCATCGGCGTCGCCATGCACGAGGTAAGCGTCGAAGCCGTCCTTGAACGGGCCTTGCGCGTGCATGTTGAAATGGCGCCTGACGTTCGTATCGTTCTCGCAGAACAGCCATTCGAGCACAGTCGTGTCGGGCGACCATGCCGTCACGACGATCGGCTCATGGCCGGGATGCGTGCCGAGCAGGCGTGTGACGCCATGCACGGTTTCCTTCGTGAGTTTCGGGCGCTCGTCCGTCTCTTTCCACGACCACTTGTTGCGCGCCCAGATTTGCGGCAGCAGATCGAGCGATGCCGACTCGTCCGCACGATTCTCGACGGTTACGCGCATCACGATATCTTCGGGTGTGTTCTTCGCATATTCGACTGTGACGTCGAAATAGCGCAGGTCGTCGAACACGCCTGTATCGAGCACTTCATATTCGGGCTGGTCCGCGCCGCGCCGCGCGTTCTCCTCAACGAGATCCTGATACGGAAACGCGGCATGCGGATATTTATAAAGCATCCGCATATACGAATGCGTCGGCGTGCCGTCGAGATAAAAGTACAGTTCCTTGACGTCTTCGCCGTGATTGCCCTCCTGGTTCGTGAGACCGAACAGCCGTTCCTTCAAAATGGGATCGGCGTGATTCCACATGGCGATCGACACGCACCAGTTCAACGTCTCGTCGCCAAAACCAGCAATGCCGTCTTCGCCCCAGCGGTATGCGCGGCTGCGTGCGTGATCGTGCGGAAAGTACTCCCATGCAGCGCCATTGGGACTGTAGTCTTCGCGCACCGTGCCCCACTGACGCTCGCTCAGATACGGGCCCCAACGCTGCCATCGGGCGCACTCGGCCGAATGCAGGCGTATCCCTTCGACCGTGGCAAGCAGATTTCCAGCGCGCAGCGGAGGCATGTCGGCGTCCTCGTCTATCGGGTGACGGTGGGTGTCACATCGTAGCGCGGAATGGGCGAGTCGCGTCGACGAGCGGGCAGTTCCGCGTGCACACTGCTTACGTGCTATTCGCCCAGCAACACGCCAATGCGCAACCGCTCTCCGAGCGACCACGCCTGAAACGGCGTCCCACCCGGCGTATGCGGCGCATCGCCGTCCGCGATTTCCGACAGATGATCGAGGCCCGCCCGGTCCAGGTGCGCATCGAGCGGCGCAAGAAAGCGCGAACGCGCTGCGCCGAGTGCTGCGTCGTCCGGGCGTTGCACGCGCAGCCACGCTTCGACGAACGGCCCGAGCAGCCACGGCCACACCGTTCCCTGATGGTAGGCACCGTCGCGCTCGAACGGCGCGCCGCCATAGCGCCCGCGATACGCAGGGTCTTCCGGCGTCAGCGTACGCAGTCCAAGCGGTGTCAGCAGATGCGCCTCGACCTGCGCAACGACGGCATGCGCCGTTCGATCTTCGACCAGTGCGAACGGCAAGCCGCCCACGGCAAATATCTGATTGGGCCGGATCGAACGATCGACGCTGCCCTGCAGATGATCGACATCGACATTGTCGAACAGCGCGCCCGATTGCACATCGACGAAGCGTTGCACGAACGAAGCCTTCGCGCGGTTCGCCGCTTCGCTCCAGCGCGCGTTCCATTGCGCCGCAATGCGCAACGCGTTGTACCACAGCGCCTGCACTTCGACCGGCTTGCCGATACGCGGCGTCACGACCCAGTCGCCCACCTTCGCGTCCATCCAGGTCAGTTGCACGCCGGGCACGCCCGCGCGAAGCAGACCGTCGTCGTCGGCACGTATGCCATAGCGCGTGCCCTGCGTGTAGCCGGACAAGATCGTTTCGACGGCTTCATGCAGCCGATCGCACGTCGCGTTCGACGCATGCCCCGTCGCCAGATAGTCGCGCACGGCGATCACGAACCACAGCGATGCGTCGACCGAGTTGTATTCCGGCTCGTCGCCGTAATCGGGGAAACGGTTCGGGCACATGCCCTGCGAGATCGTGCCTGCCCATGCAAGCAGAATCGCTTCAGCCTCTGCGTGCCGCCCTGTCGCGATCAGCAGCCCGCGCATGGCGATGAAGGTATCGCGGCCCCAATCCGTAAACCACGGAAAGCCCGCGACGATCGTGCGGCCTGCCGAACGCGCAACCACGTATGCATCTGCGGAACGATGCAAACGCGAAGCGAACGCGGCTCTGCGCGTTGTTTCGGTTTCGGCGAGCGCGTTCGCATACGCGCCCGGAGATTGCGCAGCACCTTCCACGGCGTCGCTCGAAGCGCTCGCGCTCAGGATCATCGCAGCGTCACCCGCAAGCAGGTCGAACGTGAAGACACCCGGCGTCGCGAGATCTTCCGTAAAGTCGAGCCCGCGCTCACGTTCGCGCACATAGCAGAAGTTGCGATACCAGTCGGGCGCATGTTCGTATGCGCCGTCCGTCACGACGCGAATGGCAGGCAGATCGCGATAGGGCCGCCATTGAACACATTGGCCGTCGATGACAGCAGAGAAGTCGAAAGCGCCGTTTTCGTGATGCAGCGCGTGATAGTCGCGGCCCGACATCAATGGCCTGACATGCAATGTGACAGCACCGTCGCGACGCGGGTCTTTGTCGGGCGCGACGCGCCAGCGCAGCACCGTTTCGCACGTTTGCTTCGCGACGAAGATCTCCGCGGTCACGCACGTTGCCTCGTCGAGCCGGAATCGCCATGTCGGCCAGGGTGTCGTGTCGAACGACATCAGACTCGCGGCGATGTCTGGATAGACGATATCGGGCGCGTAACGCTGCATCGTCAACGGATAACGCACGCCATTCACGTCGACCCACGCTTCGATACCGTTGACCAACACCACGCGGCCCGCCGGAGGCCGCGTCGCGGTCAGCAGCAGCGCATGATAGCGCCGCGTGCGCAGCATACCGACGGTGCCTGACGCGAAACCGCCGACGCCATCGGCTTCGAGCCACTCGTCTTCCAGACGTTCCATAGCGAAGGGGGAGTCGACGCGTGTCATCGCTGTTGCCGCCGGGCGCAGGCGGACGGGATCGGAATAGCCGACAGATTAGCGGCTCGCAACCGAATTGTCTTGCGCGCTTGAGCCACTCCAGCAGCTGAAGTGGCTTCCGTGGCTCCAGTAGCTCCAGTGGCCCACGTCGCTCAGGCGGCAGGCTGCGCGGCGGACGGCTCACCCGAAACCGACGGCTCACCCGCCGCGTGTGCGCCGAGCCGGATCGGCAGCACCGCCCACACTTCGAGACCGCCGCCTTCGCGTGCATGGAACGCCAACGTGCCGCCATGCAGGCGCGCAATACGTTCGACGATGGCGAGCCCCAGCCCCGTGCCGCCCGTTTTCCCATGCGCGTTCTTGCCGCGCTGGAACGGCGCCTTGAGCCGTTCGAGTTCTTCCGCGCTCAAGCCCTTGCCGCGATCGGCGACGGCCACGTAGATCGCTCGCGCATCGGCCCATGTCCTGACGGCGAGTCCCGTTTGCCCATACACGACGGCGTTCTGCATGAGGTTCATCACGAGCCGCATCATCGTGATCGGCCTGAACGCGTGCTCGGGCAATTCGCCCAGCTGCAAGTCGAACTCGTGCCCGAGCCCCGCAAAGTCCGCGGCCAGCTGGCTGATCAGCGCGTTCAGATCGCCACGTTGTGGCGCCTCGCGTTCACCGCTGCCCGCGTAGTCCATGAACTGCTGGAGAATGATATCGATCTGATCGAGATAGGATTCCGCCGCACCGACAAACGCTTCGTCGCCGTTGGTATCGTTGGCCATCGCCATCGCGAGACGCAGCTTCGTGAGCGGCGTGCGGATGTCGTGCGAAATGCCCGCGAGCATCAGCGCGCGCGTTGCTTCCGCCTGCTGCAGCGCCTGCGTCATCTGATTGAATGCGCTGCTCACCTGCGCAATTTCCGTCGGGCCGTCGACGGGCAGCGGCGGCGGCGTCTCGCCCGCGCTCACGCGCCGCGCCGCCTGCGCCAGTTCGCGCAGCGGACGATCCAGGTACGCCTGCAACACGAAACCCGTCAGCGCGGCGAGCAGGCCAAGGCCGATCGACAGCAGCACCGCTGTCAACATGCCGCCGCCCTGCGCTTCCTCCGGTACCTGCAGGCCGATCCAGTAAGGCGTCGCGGCCACGTGCATGCGTATCCACATGCGCGGATGCGGCTCGCCTTGCCAGCGCACTTCCGTCCCCGGCGGCAGATAACGATGCAGCGTCTCCAGAAACGTCACCAATTGAGACGTGCGATAAAACGCCAGCAAGCGAACTCGCGGCTCGGAAACGGCTTCGGCGGGCGGCTCGCTGCGCGCATCGAGCCGTGCGACGAGCGTCGCGCGCTCGCCCTCGGGCGAGGCCGTCAGCGCATTGTCCAGCGTCCTGATGTACGCGCCGAACACGGCGGCCGCGCGTTCGACGCGCGGCTTCTGCACATAGTGAACGAGCACGCTCAATGCACAGACCTGGCTAAGCGCCACCAGAACGATCAGCAGCGCGATGTTGCGCCCGAGCACACTGCGCGGCAACAGATACCGCAGCGCGCGCGCGCTCATGCTTCGACGTCGGCGACGAGCATATAGCCGACGCCCCACACGGTCTTGATGAAACGCGGCTTCGACGGATCGTGTTCGATCGCTTGCCGCAGCCGCAGAATCTGAACGTCGATGCTGCGATCGAGCGCATCGTGATCGCGGCCTCGCGCGCGCGCAATCAGATTGTCGCGGCTCACGGCACGATTCGGCGACGCTGCGAGCGCGGTGAGCAGCAACATCTGCGCCGAGTGCAATTCGAGCGGATCGTCCTGCCGGTACAGACACTGCTTGCCGACATCGAGCCGGAAGTCGCCGAAACGCAGCGTTTGCGTAGTGACGGTCGGATCGTTCGATGCGATTTTCTGGCGGCGCAGCAGCGCATTGATGCGCGCTACGAGTTCGCGCGGCAGGAAGGGCTTGGCCAGGTAGTCGTCAGCACCCGTTTCGAGGCCGATCACGCGATCAAGCGGATCGCCCTTCGCGGTGAGCATCAGAATGGGCAGCGTGTGCCCTTCCGCCCTTAGTTTCGCGCAGATCTGCAGGCCGTCTTCGTCGCCGATCATCAGATCGAGCACGAGGAGATCGTACGGCTCGCGCTGCAGATAGCGCTCGAGCCGCTTGCTGTTCTCGACGGCGCGCACTTCGAAGCCATGTCCGCTCAGAAAGCGCTGCAGCATGTTGCGGAGTTCCGCTTCGTCGTCGAGCACGATGATGCGGGCGGGTCGGTCCATGAAGACTCCTTCGTCGCTCATGCGATTGGCGATACTCCAACAGTGTAGCTTCATGCCGACCCGTTTTTATGTCAATGCGAACCCGTTCGCTGCGCCATGAACTGCTCGATCTGGGCGAGCGTCACATAGCCCTGCTTCTGCGTGTCGATTTCGCTGAAGTACTGTGCGACGCGTGGCATGCCCGTTTGCGCCTGGGCCAGCGTCAGCTTGCCATCGTGCGTCGTGTTCGCGGCCGCAAAGCGCTCCTGCAACTGCGCCATCATGCGCTCCATGCGCGGGGAAGCCGGCATCGGCTGCGGCACGGTCTGCGCCATCGCAGCTGTCGATGCAATGCACAAAGCAAGGATTGCGATCAGCTTTTTCATTTCTCGTCTCCATCGTTTCATTCAACTTCTTCGCTACGTGGTGTTGCGATTCGTCGTTGGCGAAGCGAATTCTGGTAGCCGCACGGGGAGAAGGCAATTTCAAAGTTATGTCGCGATATGTCGTCGCCTGCGCGTCGTTCGCCGCACGTTCGCGAACGAGGCGTCGTGGATTCCGCCGCCACACCCTTCAGGTATGAACGTGCTTTTTCCGACATCGAATGAAACAAGTTATCGCTGCCCTTCGGCGGACTCGGTGGGTATCGTTTGCACGTCGGCGGCAAGGTGAGGACTTCACCTCGCATCCGCCGACGATGTCCGCTTCAGGAGTTTCATGTGAACATTCGCTCTGCTTATACGTCCGCGATCGCCGCAATGGGCATCGCCTGTTCGACCAGCGCCTTCGCCGGCACCGTCTTCGTTCATGCCGCCTATGTGCCCGCCGCGTTGTACGTGCCGGCGCGCACGCTCTATTACGTGCCGCCGCAACCGCATGACGCGGTAGCCGTTGTACCCGCCACGCCTGTCGTGCCTTACATCGCCGTAGTGCCGCCACCCACGCCTGCGAAGCCCTTGCCGTACGCGACGGTTGCCGTGCCTGTCGTCGCGGCGCCCGCGTATGTCATGGTGCCCAGCAAGCGCATCGTCTATACACAGCCAGTTGCAGCGATGCCCGTGGTAGTCGCGCGCTGACACCCCGTTGACGTGCTGGATACGGCGATTCACTTGATCTTTGCAGAGGTGCGTCCAACAATAAAACCTCTGCTCTCGCAACATCCACCGACTTTCGACGAGCATTACGGAGGGCCACATGCCGGAGATCGAAAAGGACAAGGTCATCGCCGTGCTGAACCAGATTCTCGAATCCGAGCTGGCAGGCGTGGTTCGCTATACGCACTACTCTTTTCTCGTGTTCGGCTTTGGCCGTATTCCCATCGTGTCATGGCTGCGCCAGCAGGCGGACGAATCGCTCACGCATGCGCATCTGGCAGGCGAATGGATCACGACGCTCGGCGAATATCCGTCGCTCGGCATCGGGCCGCTGCTCGATTCGCATACGACGGACATCGCCTCGATCCTGCGCGAGTCGCTCATGGCGGAAGATGTCGCGCTCGGCCTCTATCGCGATCTGCTCGCACTGGTGAAGGACCGATCCGTCGCGCTCGAAGAATATGCGCGGCAGATGATCGCCACCGAAGAAATGCACGCAGGCGAAGTCGACAAGATGCTGCGCAAGCCGGGCACGGTGGCGACCTCTGGCGAGCGCGGCGCGGCGCATTGAATTCTTCGCTGCTGTCAGGGCGCGAACGCACGTTTCGATGCGGCCGCGCCCGATTGTCAAATCACCCATCGCAGCGATATTCGATCGCTCACCGAACCGTTCATCTAGCGGCTTATCGGCAAACGCCGCATGTATCGACACACGGTGCATGCGGCGTTTCCTGCTGCGCATTTAACGTTTGACGGTCGCCATGCGCGTCTAATCCCCTAAAGCTTCTGCATGCATGATCGCGTTTGCAAAGACCCATGCTAGGCTATGCGCGGCATCAGGCTGTTGAATGCTGCATCCGCTGTTTCGTTCGTAATCCGCGCAGGCAAGCCAGGGTGGATAGATGACCGATGACGTCAATGACAGTTTCAGTTGCAGTCGCTCGCACAGACTTTCATGCCTGGCGTTATGCCGCTTTCCCTTTCGCGCGTGCGGCACGCGTTCCGCTTCGATCCCTGCTTCGATCCCTGCTTCGATCCCTGCTTCGATCATTGCTTCGATCATTGCTTCGATCACGGCCTTCGCGATCCTGAGTGCGGCCCTCATGCTGCTGTCGGGCTGCACGGTCGGCCCCGATTACCGCACGCCTGCCCCGCCCGCCACCCAAACCTACACGCCCGCGCCGTTGCCCGACGAGACGGCCCCGTCGCCGGGCGCAACGGGCGTGCGGCAGCAGTTCGTCACCGGACAGGACATCCCCGCGCAATGGTGGACGCTCTTTCATTGCGAGCCGCTCGACGCGCTGATCCGGGAAGCGCTCGCGAACAGCCCGAACGTCGCCGCTGCGCAAGCTGCATTGCGTCAGGCGGCGGAGAACTATCGCGCGGAAGTGGGCAGCGCGCTCTATCCGTCGGTGGATGCGAAGCTCAATGCGACACGCGAGAAGTTCAACGGCGTCACGTTCGGCCAGCCCGGGCTCACGGAAGTGCTGAATCTGTATAACGCGTCGGTGAACGTCTCGTACAACCTCGACGTGTTCGGCGGCTCGCGGCGCGAACTGGAATCGCTGCGCTCACAGATCGATTACCAGGGCTATCAGTTGCAGGCCGCGTATCTCGCGCTGTCGGCAAACATCGTTACGGCGGCCGTCAAGGAAGCGTCGCTGCGCGAGCAGATCGATGCAACGGAACGCATCGCCCGCGACGAGGCATCGCAGCTCGACGTCTTGCACAAGCAGTTCGATCTGGGCGGCGTGGGCCGCACTGCCGTACTCTCGCAGCAAACGTTGCTCGCGCAAACACGCGCGAGCTTGCCGCCGCTGCGTCAATCGCTCGACCAGACGCGGCATCAGCTCGCGGTGCTCGCAGGCAAGCCGCCCAGCGATGCGGGCGTGCCCGAATTCAGGCTGTCGATGTTCACGCTGCCGCAAAGCCTGCCCGTGAGTCTGCCTTCATCGCTCGTCAGGCAGCGCCCCGACATTCTCGCCGCCGACGCGACGCTGCATCAGGCAAGCGCCCAGGTCGGCGTCGCGACGGCGAACATGTATCCGCAGATCACGCTGTCCGCGAGTTACGGTCCGCAGGCGCTGACGCCCGCCGGCCTGCTCAAGTATGCCGACATGATCTGGAGCATCGGTGCGGGCATCACGCAGCCGATCTTCCACGGCGGCCAGTTGAGCGCGCAAAAGCGCGCCGCTGAAGCCGCCTTCGATCAGGCCAACGCGCAGTACCGCCAGACGGTGCTGCTCGCGTTCCAGAACGTCGCCGATACGCTGCGCGCGCTCGAACACGACGCGACGGGCCTCGCCGCGCAAACGGACGCATGGCGCTCCGCGAGCGACACGCTCGATCTGACGCGCGGCCAGTTCCGTATCGGCGGGGTCAGTTATCTGGCGCTGCTCGATGCGCAGCGCCAGTACCAGCAGACTGTCGTGAATCTCGCGCAGGCTCAGGCCGCCCGCTACGCGGACACGGCGGCGCTGTTCCAGGCGCTCGGCGGCGGCTGGTGGAACGACACGGCGACGGGCACGGCACCGCCCGTCGCCGCATCGCAGTGAGCCCGCAGGTTCCTTCAGGTAGTCACCGGGCAGCGCAGGCGACGAAACGCAGCGCGCCGGACAGGTTTGTGCCTCAGTTTGCCGTGCAAGGACATGACGATGACGACGAAAAGACCGATGGCAAAGCGGATGATCATCATGCTGATCTGCGTGGGCGTGCTGCTCGGCGCACTGGTCGGCTTCAATCTGTTCAAGGCGCACATGATCCGCAAGTTCATGGCGAACAACGCGGTGCCTTCCGCGACCGTCACGTCCGCCGTCGCGCGCTATCAGGCGTGGCAGCCGCAACTGACTGCCGTGGGCAGCCTGCGCGCCGTGCGCGGCGTCGACGTGACGACGGAAGTGCCCGGGCTCGTGCGTGAGATCGCGTTCAACTCGGGACAGGAAGTGAAGGCGGGTCAGGTGCTCGTGCGCCTGAACGACGACTCGGACCGCGCGCAACTTGCGTCGCTGCAAGCCGCCGCGGACCTCGCACAAACAGTCTACAAGCGCGACAAGGCGCAGTTCGACATCCAGGCCATCGCGAAGGCGCAACTCGATGCCGATGCCGCCGACCTCAAGAGCAAGCGTGCGCAGGTCGATCAGCAGGCCGCGCTCGTCGACAAGAAAACGATCCGCGCGCCGTTCGCAGGGCGCGTCGGCATCACGACGGTCAACCCGGGCCAGTATATGAATCCCGGCGATGCGATCGTCACGTTACAGGCCGTCGATCCCATCTACGCCGACTTCTATCTGCCGCAACAGCAGCTCGGCCAACTGCAGGTTGGACAGACGGTTGTCGTCGATACGAATGCGTACAGCAGCCGCACGTTCGACGGCAAGATACGCTCGATCAATCCGCGCGTCGACAACACGACGCGCAACGTGCAAATCGAAGCCACCGTCGACAACCGCGAACGCAAGCTGCTGCCCGGCATGTATGCGAACGTGAAGATCGACGCGGGCGGTGAACAGCGCTACCTGACGCTGCCGCAAACAGCCATCACGTATAACCCGTACGGTGCGACCGTGTTCGTCGTCAAACCCGGCGAACATAAGGACGCGCAGGGCAAGGCGATGCCCGTCGCGCAGCAGGTGTTCGTCACGCCTGGACCGACGCGCGGCGATCAGGTCGCGATACTGAAGGGCATCGCGGAAGGCACGCAGGTCGTGACGAGCGGTCAGCTGAAACTGAAGAACGGCACACCCCTCGTGATCGACAATCGCGTGCAGCCCGCTGACAGTCCCGATCCGACGCCACAGGAACAATAAGGGCCGGCCGATGAAATTCACCGACATCTTCATCGAACGGCCGGTACTCGCATCGGTCGTGAGCCTGCTGATTCTCGTGCTCGGACTGCGCGCGCTGTCGACGCTCAAGGTCAGCGAATATCCGCAGACCGAAAACGGCGTTGTCACGATCACGACCTCGTACTACGGCGCGAGCGCGGACACGATGGCCGGCTTCATCACGCAACCCCTCGAAGCGGCGATCGCGCAGGCGCAAGGTATCGACTACATGTCGTCGACGAGCACGACGGGCGTTTCCACGATCACTGCGACGCTGCGCCTGAACTACGACTCGAACCGCGCGCTGACCGAGATCAACACGCAGATCGCGTCCGTGCGCAACCAGTTGCCGCCGCAGGCGCAGCAGCCCGTGCTCACCGTGCAGGTCGGCCAGACCACGGACGCGATGTACATGGGCTTCTACAGCACCGTGCTGCCGAGCAACAACGTCACCGACTATCTGTTGCGCGTCGTGAAGCCGAAGCTCGATTCGGTTCAGGGCGTGCAAACGGCGGAAGTTCTCGGCGGCCGCCAGTTCGCGCTGCGCGCGTGGCTCGATTCCGCGAAGCTCGCCGCGCACAACGTGACGGCTTCCGACGTCTTCACGGCGCTCGGCAGCAACAACTATCTCGCGACGCTCGGCACGACCAAAGGCCAGATGATCAGCGTCGACCTGAACGCGGGCACTGACCTGCACTCCGTCGACGACTTCAGGAAGCTGGTCGTGAAGCAGAAGAACGGCGCCATCGTGCGGCTCGAAGATGTCGGCAATGTTGTGCTCGGCGCGGACAGCTACGACTTCAACGTCGCGTTCAGCGGCAAGCGCTCGGTGTTCATCGGCATCAAGGTCGCACCGGACGCGAACGTGCTCGATGTCGCGAAGCGCGTGAAAGCGATCTTTCCCGATCTGCAGAAGCAGTTCCCGACGGGCATGACGGGCGATATCGTCTATGACGCGACGGACTTCATCAATACGGCCATCGACGAAGTGGTGAAGACGCTCGTCGAAGCGCTGCTGATCGTGACGGTCGTGATCTTCCTGTTCCTCGGCAGTTTCCGCGCGGTGATCGTGCCGGTGATCGCGATGCCGCTGTCGCTGATCGGCACGTTCTTCGTGATGCAGCTGCTCGGCTACTCGATCAATCTGCTGACGCTGCTCGCGCTCGTGCTTGCCATCGGACTCGTCGTGGACGATGCCATCATCGTGGTCGAGAACGTCGACCGGCATATGAAGGAAGAAGGCAAGCAGCCATTCGAAGCAGCGCTGATCGCCGCGCGCGAGCTCGGCGGACCGATTCTCGCGATGACGGTCGTGCTGATCGCGGTGTATCTGCCCATCGGCTTTCAGGGCGGACTGACGGGCGCGCTGTTCACCGAATTCGCGTTCACGCTCGCAGGTGCGGTGGCCGTGTCGGGGGTGATCGCGCTGAGCCTTTCACCGATGATGTGCTCGCGGTTCTTCCGCATGGATCAGGAGTCGGGACGGTTCGCGCGCTTCGTCGACGGGCAGTTCGAGCGCGTGCATCGCGGCTATGCGCGGCTTCTGCATGCGATGCTCGACACGTGGCCCGTGTTCATCGTGATGGGCGCGCTGCTGTTGTGCGGCACCGTCTATCTGTTCATGACGTCGCAAGCGGAACTCGCGCCCCAGGAGGACCAGGGCATCGTGCTGTCACAGATTCAAGGGCCGCCCAATGCAACCATCCAGCAGATGCAGACTTACGCGGATCAGGTATTCGAGATTTCGAAGGGCTTGCCCGAGTATTCCCAGATGTTCCAGTTGACGGGCGCGCCGACACTGAATCAGGGCATCGGCGGCGTGCTGTTCAAGACCTGGGACAAGCGCAAGAAGAACGCCACGCAGTTGCAGCAGGAGTTGCAGGCGAAGTGGAACGGCATCGCGGGCGCGCGCGTGGCCGCGTTCCAGTTTCCGCCGTTGCCGGGCGCGCAGGGCTTGCCCGTGCAGTTCGTGATCAGCACGACGGAGCCGTTCGAGAACCTGAACGAAGTGTCGCAGACGGTGCTGCAGAAGGCGCGTGAAAGCGGCATGTTCTTCTTCGTCGATAGCGATCTGAAGATCGACAAGCCGGAGAGCGTACTGGTGGTGGATCGCGACAAGGTGGCGTCGCTCGGGCTGACGCAGAGC
This sequence comes from Paraburkholderia phymatum STM815, assembly GCF_000020045.1. Taxonomy (GTDB): domain Bacteria; phylum Pseudomonadota; class Gammaproteobacteria; order Burkholderiales; family Burkholderiaceae; genus Paraburkholderia; species Paraburkholderia phymatum. The sequence goes on from NC_010622.1 coordinate 2,712,409, forward strand.
GATGTCGGACAAACGCTGGGCGCGGCGCTTGGCGGCAACTATGTGAATTACTTCTCGATTGCGGGGCGTTCGTACAAGGTGATTCCGCAGGTGCTGCAAACGGACCGCCTGAATCCGTCGCAGGTGCTCGACTATTATTTGCGCACGCCGGATGGCAGTGTGATACCTGCATCGACGGTCACGCATCTGAAGCAGAACGTCGTGCCCGAATCGATCAATCACTTCCAGCAGCTGAACTCGGCGACGATTTCCGGCGTGATCGCACCGGGCATTTCTCAGGGCGAGGTGCTCGACTTTCTGCGCAAGGCCACCACGGATGCTGCGCCGACCGGCTATGGCGCCGACTACTCGGGCCTGTCGCGTCAGTTCGTGCAGGAATCGGGCGGCTTCGTCGTGACGCTGATGTTCGCGACGATCATCGTGTTCCTTGCGCTTGCCGCGCAGTTCGAGAGTTTTCGCGACCCCGTCGTGATTCTCGTTTCTGTGCCGATGGCGCTGTTTGGTGCGCTCATTTTCATCAACATGGGACTGTCGACGCTCAACATCTATACGCAGGTGGGGCTTGTTACGCTGATGGGCCTGGTCAGCAAGCACGGCATTCTGATCGTCCAGTTTGCCAACGAGTTGCAGCGGGCGGGTCGCGGCAAACGCGAGGCGCTCGAGGAAGCCGCCGCCGTGCGGTTGCGGCCTATTCTGATGACGACGGCGGCGATGGTGCTCGGTGTTTTGCCGCTCGTGATTGCCTCAGGCGCCGGTGCGGCCGGGCGCAACGCTATGGGGCTCGTTATTTTTTCCGGGCTTTCGATTGGGACCTTGTTCACTTTGTTCGTTGTGCCGGCGATGTATATGTTGCTTGCTGCTGAGCATGGCCGTGCAGCCACTGTTTGATCGGTATGCTGCTGTTGGTGACTGCCAGCGAAAAAAGGCAAAATACGCGGACAGCGTCGCAGACAAAAAACAAAGGAGCCAACCCCAATGTTCAGCACCACCTTGTTTCTGACAGCGGCAGGTGTCGGCCTCGCAGTGGCCGCCCCAGTCGGCCCGATGGGCATGCTATGCATCCGCCGCACGCTAACGGAAGGCCCGCGCGCCGGGCTGGCAATCGGCCTCGGCATCGCAGGCGGTGACGCGATCTACGGCCTCGTGGCAGCACTGGGCCTCGTCAGCGTGTCGCAATTCATGCTTGCCTACGACAAACCGCTGCACATCATCGCGGGGCTGTTCCTGCTTTACCTCGGCATCCGCACGATGCTGCAAAAAGTCCCCACCGACAACAGCAGCAACAACGAGAACGGCAAACTCGCAGCCATCGGCCACGCAGGGGCCCTCAAGGCATTCGCGAGCGCATTGCTCCTCACCCTCACCAATCCGCAGACAGTCATCATGTTCGCGGCCCTCTTCACGACACTCGCGCCGCGCGGGCCGTTTTCGTCGGGCGTCGCGTTGACGACGGTGTTCGGCGTGTTCTGCGGATCGATCGCGTGGTGGTGCTTCCTCGTGACAGCCGTGTCGCTGGCGCGGCATGCAATCGGTCACAAACTGCGTGTGATCATCGACCGTATCGCAGGCCTCGCGCTCGCAGCGTTCGGCGTCGTCGAGATCAAACGCGCGATCTGATCATTGCGCCTGGGCGCGCGCAAACCGCGCGCGCCACAAGCCATCGAGCGAATACAGCGCGAGCGCGATCCAGATCGCGCCATAGCCGACCAACTGCGTCTGCCCGAAAGGCTCGCGATAGATCAGCACGCCGATCAGCAGTTGCAGCGAGGGGGTGACGTACTGAATCAGTCCGAGCATCGACAGCGGAATGCGCCGCGCGCCCGCCGCGAACAGCAGCAACGGCACAGCCGTGATCGGCCCGGCCAGCGCGAGCAGCACCTTCACGCCGACGGACGCCGCGCCGAATCCGCTTTGCCCGTGCGACGACGCGAAGAACAGATACAGCACTGCGACCGGGAACAGCAGCACCGTTTCGAGTGTCAGCCCTTCAAGCGCGCCGAGCTGCGCCGTCTTGCGCAACAGGCCATAGCCGGCGAAGCTGAAGGCAAGCGCGAGGCTGATCCACGGCGGATGGCCGTTTTGCCAGGTGAGCCATAGCACGCCGCACGTGGCGACCGCGACGGACACCCACTGCACGCGCCGCAGACGCTCTCCGAGAAACGCGAGGCCGAACAGCACATTGATCAGCGGATTCACAAAGTAGCCGAGGCTCGCCTCGACGATATGCCCCGCGTTGACGGCCCAGATATAGATGCCCCAGTTCGTCGACAGCAACAGCGCACTCGCGGCAAAGCGCGTGAGCAGGTTCCGGTCTCGCAGCACGGGCGCAAGCCACCGCCACTGCTGCCGCACCGTCAACACGATGAAGAGAAACAGCATCGACCACACCATCCGGTGCGCGAGCATTTCCACGGGCGAGATCTGATGCAGCGACTTGAAGTAGACGGGAAACAGTCCCCACAGAGTAAATGCGAGCAATGCGTAGGCGACGCCGGGATTCATTTTTATCGGCCTGCGGATGGAAGGGCGCGGAAAAACCGCGCGAAAAACAAGCGGGAAAAGCTTCGGCCAAGGCGGCGGGAGCCAGACGCGGCCAGCCTGGCGGACAGGCCATGCGCGCGCGTCCCGCACACCGTGACGCCCCAAAACGGTTATTGTAAGCCGACTGTCGGGGCAAATCCGATACCGCCATCGTGTCGGATTCGTACGCGGCAGCGCCGGTTTTGCGACAATAGCGGTCTTCCGCCGCGCCGCTGACCGTCGTTCGCCCGACGCGCCAGCCTTGGCGCGGCGCTCTGGCGACAGTACCGGCAAGCTTGCCCGCAACCTCTTACGACCGTCCGCGGTCCGCGCAATGGCACTTCCCCATATCGATCTCCTGTATTCCGCGTCCGGTCTTTTCGTCGGCTTTCTGGTCGGGCTGACGGGCGTCGGCGGCGGCTCACTGATGACGCCGATCCTCGTGCTGCTGTTCAATGTCCATCCCGCGACGGCCGTCGGCACGGATCTGCTGTACGCCGCCGCGACCAAGGCGACGGGCACGCTCGTTCATGGGGTGAAGGGGTCGATCGACTGGCAGGTGACGTTGCGTCTTGCCGCCGGCAGCGTGCCTGCCGGCACCATCACGCTGATCTTGCTGCACCGCTACGGCATGACGTCCTCGCGCGGCGGACATCTGATCTCCGTCGTACTCGGCGTGGCGCTGCTCATCACGGCGATCGCGCTGGTGTTCCGGCCGCAGCTGACCGCGTTCGCGGCGTCTCGCACGCGCGGCACAGGCCAGGGCAGCACGCTCGCGCTGACCATGCTGACGGGCGCCGTCCTCGGGGTGCTGGTGTCTCTGACCTCGGTCGGCGCGGGCGCGATCGGCGTCACGGTGCTCCTGCTGCTCTATCCGATGCTGCCGACCACGCGCATCGTCGGCTCCGACATCGCGCACGCAGTGCCGCTCACGCTGCTCGCGGGCGCGGGCCACTGGTTGCTCGGCTCCATCGACTGGTCGATGCTGGGCTCGCTTCTGCTGGGCTCGCTGCCGGGCATCATGATCGGCAGCTACCTGTCGACGAAGGCGCCCGAAAAGCTGCTGCGCAACCTCCTCGCCGCGACATTGACGCTGGTCGGCGTGAGGCTGGTGATTGCCTGACGGCGGCAGGCGCGCGCACGTCCGGCGCCGCGTGCGGTCGCATCGACAGTTACTTGAAGAAGCGGCAGTTCAGGTCGGTCTCGAACTGGCGCACCCAGTGCCCCGCCGTATCCTCGTGATACGACTGTGCCCAGCCGCCGCGCCGTATCGTCAGAAGACGCGACTGATGCGAATTGTCATCGGGATCGTCGCTTGCGCTGATGTCGAAATGCGTGGGCGCGAAACCGTGCCGCGCGCAGACCAGTTCGAATGCCGCGCGCTCGCCAATGGGAAGATCGGTGTAGTTGAAGCGGATCGTGTCCATAACCGTCTCGGGCAGCCATCGATGACTTCACAGTACTGCACCCGGCGGGTCAAGAGTGTGTCACGGCGCACAAAAACGAAGGTCCGTCGCCTATCGGCGAGGCATGCGGGATGCGCGACGCGGCCCGCGTCTTCGCGTCACGCTCGCGTCATACAATCCACCCGCTGCGCCGCTTCGAAAACGAAGCCAGAGACGGCCCAAAGCACGCGACGCGCACCGCAAATGTGCAGCATCAAGCGAAGCGGGCTCCCTTCCTACGAGAGCCCGCTTGTCATGTCAGCAGGCAAGCGCGCCGCAACCGGCAGCGCGCCGTCCTTCCGGCGAGCGGCTGGCTGCCGCCGCGCGCGCAGATCGTGCAATCTGCCGTGCGCCGGCGCAGCCCGCGCCGCTTACTGCTGCTGGACGTTGATCTTGTTCGTCACCGACGTCACGCCTGCGACGCCCTTCGCGACTTCGCCGGCCTTTTCGATCTGGCCGTTGTCGGGCGCCGTACCCGTCAGCGTGACCGCGCCGCCACGAGCACGGACGTTAATGCCCGACACGTCGATGCCTTGCGTCTTCGCCAGCGCCGAGCGGACCTTCTTGCCGAGCGCGCGGTCTTCCTTCTTGGAGGCCTTCGAGTTCGCGGCAGGCGCCGACGACATCGTGCCGGTTGCCGTGGAGTCGCTTGCCTGGGCATACGTGTGGCATGCGACGACCATTGCGACAACACCACCCACTGCCTTCAGAAAATCGACCGATTTCATAACTTCTCCTTTTTGCTTTGGTTTGGACCGCGTTTCACTTGCGGCTTGGTTACGACTGCGGACGGCCCGCACGCACGCGCGCACGAAGGCGCAACGAGGCGTGGCGAGCCTGGAGCGTTGTCACGGTCTGCGTGAGAGGCATTGGAAGTGGTAACGGCCGGCGCGATCCATCCTGCGCAACGATGCATGACGCTTGCCGTGCGCCGCGCGGTTGGCAGCGTGCCCTGGTCTCTTGAGTCTTGCCGGGTCGCGCTGCGCCAACGTCGATTCGCGGCAGCGATGCCAATGTAATCTAGCCGCGCAAGTTCTGCAAAGGATATCGCGCGTGACGCACGGTCTCTGTTGACACACGAGCGGATAAAGTGCGCAGCCCGAGGTGCTGGTTTCCCACATTCTGCAAGCGGCGCCGCCTTTGCCGATCGCCCGCCTGGTCACTTTTTGTTACGCGTTTGGGCCGCGGCAGGGCCGCCCGACGCGCCGCCGCGTCATCAAAGTCATGTACCATCGGCCCGAATTCATTCATCCGACCGCTCCGCATTCCCATGAAGCCTTCCGAAGGACGTCGGCCGGAACGCACGGCTGAACGCAAGCCGCCCAAGCTCGTCGCCCGTTTCGTGGCGATTTCGTGGCGCGATCTCGCCGTCTCGTTCGGCCCGATCCTCATCATCAGCGCGATCGCGATCTATATCGCCGTACGCCTGATCCAGCCTGCGCCGCCCGACACGCTGACGATGGCGGCCGGTCCCAAAGGCAGCACCTTCTGGGTTGCCGCGCAGAAGTACAAGGAGATCCTCGCGCGCAACCGCATCACGCTCAACGTGCTGGAGACGGAAGGCTCGCTCGACAACTACCGGCGTCTCGCCGACCCGCACGCGAACGTGGATGTCGGCTTCGTGCAGGACGGCATCGCGCCGTCGAAACCGACGGACAATCTGATGTCGCTCGGCAGCGTCGCCTATGTGCCCGTCGCGATCTTCTATCGCGGGCCGATGGTCACGCTGCTGTCGGAGTTCAAGGGCAAGCGCATCGCGATCGGCGTCGAAGGCAGCGGCACGCGCGAGCTCGCGCTGCAGTTGCTGAAAGCGAACGGCATCACGCCCGACGGTACGACGAAACTGCTGCCGCTGTCGGGTGACGACGCCGCCCGCGCGCTGACGGAAGGCAAGATCGACGCGGCGATCCTCACGGGCGACTCTGCGCAGCCGCCCGTGATGGGCAAGCTGTATCGCACGGCAGGCGTGCAGTTCTACGACTTCACCCAGGCAAGCGCGTATGCGAAGCGCTTTCCGTATCTGACCCAGCTCGACATGCCGATGGGCTCGTTCGATCTCGGCAAGAACCTGCCGTCGACCACGCTGCACATGATCGCGCCCACAGCCGAACTGGTCGCGCGCGATTCGCTGCATCCCGCGCTGTCCGATCTGCTGATCGAAGCCGCGCGCGAGGTACACGGCAAGGCGACGGCGCTGCAGAAAGCAGGCGAATTCCCCGCACCGCTCGCGCATGATTTCCCGATCAGCGACGACGCCGCGCGCTACTACAAGTCGGGCAAGGGCTTCCTCTACCGGATGCTGCCGTTCTGGCTCGCAAGCCTGGCCGACCGGCTGCTGGTGGTGCTGGTGCCCGTCATCGTCGTGCTGATTCCGGGGCTGCGGCTCGTGCCGTCGCTGTATGCGTGGCGTGTGAAATCGCGCATCTACCGCTGGTATGGCGCGCTGATCGCGATCGAGCGCGAGGCGCTCAGCGACACCTCGGCGGCCGAGCGCGAGGCGCTGATCGTGAGGCTCGACAAGATCGAGGAATCGGTCAACGGGCTCAAGATGCCGCTCGCGTATGCGGATCAGTTCTACGTCCTGCGCGAGCATATCGGCTTTGTCCGGGCGCGCCTCGCGCGGGCGTCAGACACGGCCGCGACGCGCGAGGCCGGCGGCGCAGCGGGAGCGCCGGGTTCGCTGCACGCGCCGGATGCAGGCGCCGTCGGCCGCGCGCAAGCGCGCGCGGCCATGCACGAGGGCCACGCGGCACCCGAAGGTCATGAAGACCGCCGCGAAGGCGGAGAGAGCCGATAGGGTCACCCGGCCGAACGCGCGAGCGTCATGACGCGCACGTCCGGCGCCCACGTAACAGGCGATGCCGCAACGGCATTTCGTCAAATGATGCGCACGGGGCTTGCTCCGCGTAAGATCGAAACAATCAGAATCGGCTGACGCGCGGCATCGCCGACAGCCCGCCGATTCAGGCAACCGGGAGACATCATGACCGATGGCATCGACGCCACGCAGCCACTGTGGTTTTACGACTTTGTCTCACCGTTTTCGTATCTGCTGCTCGAACAGCACGATAAATGGCCTGAACTGCCGTTCGCGCTGACGCCCGTGCTGCTGAACGACCTGTATCGCCACTGGCGTCAGCGGATCGCCTACGACGTGCCCGCGAAACGCATTTTCACGTACCGGTATGCGCTGTTTCGCGCGGAACAGCTCGGCATTCCGTTCCGCATGCCGCCCGCGCACCCGTTCGATTCGTTGAAGCCGATGCTGCTGTCGGTCGCGCTAGGCTCGGATCTGCACACGGTGCGCGAGATCTTCCGCTTTATCTGGCGCGACGGGCGCGATCCGTCGAGCGACGAAGGCTTCGCCGCGCTGTGCGAACGCCTGAAGGTAGCGGATGGTCAGGCGCTGATCGAACGGGAAGCAACGCGCGCGCAACTGATGCGCAACAGCACCGACGCGATCGCAATCGGCGTATTCGGCGTACCGACGTTCTGGCTGAACAAACAGTTGTTCTGGGGCGAAGACGCGCTGCCGATGGTGCTCTACTGCGCACGCACGCCGAACTGGCTCGAATCGAAAGAAGTGAAGCGGATCACGTCGCTGCCTTCGGGGTTGCCGGGCGCTTGAGCTGATCGCGCTGCGAGCGACACACGTCGCACGCCAGCGGCGAACGCCGGAGCGACACGTGATGCCCGGCATAGGGCATGCACTATGCCCGCGCGGGGCAAACGGGCATAAGGTTATGGCTTCGCACGCGTGGCGCGGCGTCGAGCGCATGACGCCGCGCCACGCGCGATGCACCGCCTCACACAAGCATTCGAAATGCCTAGCATGGGCCTCCCCCGCCCCGCCGATTCATGGACGAAGACACCGCCGCTTCACTCGATATCTGGCTCGTGCGCGTGCTGCGCACGCTGCTCGTCGAGCGCAGCGTCACGCAGACAGCACTTCGCCTGAACCAGACACAGCCCGCCATCAGCACTGCGCTGCGCAAGCTGCGCGAAACGCTGAACGATCCGATTCTCGTGCGCGGCAAGTCGGGCATGGTGCCGACGGAATATGGCGAATCACTGCTCGCCGCCGCGCAGAAGGTGCTGCGCGACGTCGACTTCGTCGCGACGCCGCACGGCGACTTCGACCCGGCACGCTCGCGGCGCACGTTCCGCATTGCCGCGCCCGATTACCTGAACGACTTCTTCATGCCGACCGTGATCGCCCAGTTCCGCGAGACGGCGCCGCATGCGCGGCTCGAGATCGAGTCGCTCGGTCCGCTTTTCGATCACACCTGTGCACTCGATGCGGGCGAACTCGATCTCGTCATCGGCAACTGGCCGAAGCCCGACTTGCGCTTCGAGCGCAGCGATCTCTTCTCGGATACCGTCGTGTGCATGATGCGCGCCGATCATCCGCTGGCGAAGGCGCCGCTCACGCGCGATGCGTATCTCGCCGCGCCGCATCTCGCGCCCGCGCATTACAGCGGCGCGCGCGGCGGCGCGATCGACACGGGCTTCGCGCGCGCGCGCGCGTCGCGCCGCATCGTCGCGACGTTGCCGTACTTCGGTCTCGTGCCGCAGGTGCTGCTGCAATCGGATCTGATCTTTACGACGACGCGCCGCTTTGCACTTCACTATGCGGCGATGTTGCCGCTGGCCGTGGTCGACGTACCGATTCCGTTTCCGCGCATCAAGTGTTATCAGATGTGGCATCCGCAACCGGACCGGCCAAGCGATATTGCATGGCTGCGCGGCCTGATGGCGCAGGTGTCGGACATGCTCGTGGCGAAGAAGCCGCGGCGCGCAAGGGCGGCGGCGAAGCAAGCGACGGCGGAAAAAAAAGCGGGCGCAGCCAGTGTGCCCGCCGCGCCCGCTGGAGGAAGCGGTCAGTGAATCACGCGCCGATCTGGTCCGCTTCCTGAGCGGATGCGAGATCGGCAAGCGAAATCTGCTGCGAACGCAGCTGCAGCAGTTCCGCGCAGACGGCGATGGCAATCGATGGCGGCGCCTTGTCGACGATTCCGGGCACGCCGATCGGACATGTCATCTCGAACAGACGCTGCGAATCGACGCCACGATCGATCAGGCGGCGCTCGAACTTCACGCGCTTCGTCTTCGAGCCGATCATCCCGAAGTACGTGAAGTCGCGCCTCCGCATGATGCGCTCGGCGAGCGCGAAGTCGAGCGCGTGGTTGTGCGTCATCACGAGGAAGTACGCGCCGGCGGGCGCTTCGTCGACGATGGCGGCGGGTGTGTCGGTCGCCTCGACTTGCACGTTCGCGGGCACTTCGTCGGGGAACAGTTCGTCGCGCTCGTCGACCCATTGCACCACGCACGGCAGGCGGCCGAGCAGCGATATCAGCGCATGGCCGACATGACCCGCGCCGAACAGCACGACGTGCATCGGCGGCGGCAGCTTCGTCGCGTGGCCGCTGCGCCGGCCGATCTGAACGGGCATGTCGACGGAAGAAGAAACGGGCATCATCGCGGGCAGCCTCTTATTCCGGTCAAACCGCACGCGAAGCGCGCACCGCGCGAATCGCCTTGAGGATTTCTTCGCCCGTCGCAGGTGCGTTCAACGGCGGGTTCACTTTGTAATCGCCGACGGCAGCCACGGCATCGCGAATCGCGAAGAACACCGAGAACGGCAACAGCAACGGCGGCTCGCCCGTCGCCTTCGAGCGATGGATGCTGTCCTCCGCGTTGCGGTTCTTGAACAGCCGCACGCGGAAATCGGGCGGCGTGTCGTTGACGGTCGGAATCTTGTATGTGGACGGCGCCTGCGTCATCAGCTTGCCGCTCGCGTTCCACCACAGCTCTTCCGTCGTCAGCCAGCCCATGCCCTGAATGAAGCCGCCTTCCACTTGCCCCACGTCGAGCGCGGGATTCAGCGACGCGCCCACATCGTGCAGCGCATCGGCGCGCAACACGCGCATTTCGCCCGTCAGCGTGTCGATCACGACTTCCGACACGGCTGCACCGTACGAGTAGTAGAAGAACGGCCGGCCTTGCAGCTTCGCCTGATCCCAGTAGAGCTTCGGCGTCGCGTAGAAGCCATCGGACCACAGCTGCACGCGCGCCAGATACGCCTTGGCGATTACTTCCTCGAACGGCACGACAGCGTCGCCGACCAGCGCGCAGTCGCCCGCGAAACGCACTTGCGCGGCCGTCACTTCGCCCGCGCCGAACTTGTCGGCCGCGAACTCGGCAAGTCGCTCGCGCAGCTGGCGCGCGGCGTCTTGCGCGGCCTTGCCGTTCAGGTCCGAGCCCGTCGATGCCGCCGTCGCCGACGTATTCGCGACCTTCGACGTATCCGTGGCCGTGACGCGCACGCGGCTGAAGCTCACGCCGAGTTCATGCGCGACCACCTGTGCGACCTTGGTATTGAGGCCCTGGCCCATTTCCGTGCCACCGTGATTCACGAGCACCGAGCCATCGGTATAGATATGAACGAGCGCGCCCGCCTGGTTGAAGTGCGTGACATTGAACGCGATGCCGAACTTGACGGGCGTCAGCGCGAGGCCCTTCTTCAGCACTTCGTTATTGCGGTTGAACTCGAGCACTTCGGCGCGGCGCCTGCGATAGTCGCTTGTCGCTTCGAGTTCGTCGATCAGTTCATGAATCACGTTGTCTTCGACGACCTGCCCATACGGCGTCTGATTGCGCTCCGTCTTGCCGTACAGATTGCGGCGGCGCACGTCGAGCGAATCCTTGCCGAGCGAGCGCGCGACATTGTCCATGATGTATTCGATCGCGAACGCGCCCTGCGGACCGCCGAACCCGCGGAACGCCGTATTCGACTGCGTATTGGTCTTGCCACAGAATCCGTCGATCGAGACGTCCGACAGGAAATATGCGTTATCGAAGTGGCACACGGCACGCGTCATCACGGGGCCGGACAGGTCAGCGGAAAAGCCGCAACGCGACGTCATGTCGACGGACACGCCTTCGATCACGCCTTCGTCGTCGTAGCCGACGTCATACGTATAGTGAAAATCGTGGCGCTTGCCCGTCACCATCATGTCATCGTCGCGGTCCGGACGCAGCTTCACGGGGCACAGCAGTTTCCAGGCAGCGAGCGCCGCGCAGCACGCGAACATGCTCGACTGCGATTCCTTGCCACCGAAGCCGCCCCCCATCCGGCGGCACTCGACCAGCACGTTGTGCGAATGAACGTTCAGCATGTGCGCGACGAGATGCTGCATTTCCGTCGGGTGCTGCGTCGAGCAATGCACGTGCATGCCGTCGTCGTCCTTCGGCACCGCATACGAGATCTGTCCTTCCAAATAGAACTGCTCCTGGCCGCCAAGCAGCATGTCGCCTGCTTCGCGATGCACCGCGCGTTGCAGCTTCGCCGCTGCATCGCCGCGTGCCAGCTTCATCGGTGGAATCACGCTCTGGTTCGCGGCGCGCGCCTGCTGCGCCGTCAGCACCGCGGGCAGTTCCTCGAATTCAATGTCTGCGCGACGCGCACCGAGTCGCGCGGCATCGTGCGACGTCGCGACGACGATGAACATCGGCTGGCCGACGTACTGAACGACGCCGTCCGCGAGAATCGGATCGTCACCTTTGACGATCGGCGCGCAATCGTTGTGGCCGGGAATGTCGTCCGCCGTGAACACCGCGACGACACCGGGCGTCGCGCGCACCTTGTCGAAGGACATCGACAGGATCTTTGCATGCGCTTTCGGCGACAGGCCGAGCGCGGCGTGCAGCGTGCCCGCGAGTTCGGGAATGTCGTCGGTGTAGGTGGCGCGGCCGCTCACGTGCAGATGAGCGGATTCATGCGGGCGCGACACGTGCACTTGCGTGAAGTCGGCGAGTTCCTTCGCGTCTTTCAGGAACGGTTCGGCTTGCTGGTTCATTCTGCAGGTTCTCCGTATTCGTACCCTTCGCTATCAGGCGTCCGCGCCTGCCGCCAGCACCGCGCGCACATCGAGCGCACTCTTTTGCAGCGGATCGTTCGGGCGTGTTTCGAGCCAGAAGCGGTACAGCGTGTTCTTCGCGGCTTCGAGGCGGTAGTCGCTGGTGGCGCGCATGTCGGACAGCGGCTCATAGTCTTTCGCGAGCGCGAGCATCGCGATCCGCGCGGTCGCTTCGTGCCAGTCGTTGTCGGCGAGCGCGGCTTCCGCGTGCGTCGCGCGCTTCGGGGTCGCGGCCATCCCGCCGAACGCGATGCGCGGCTCGCGAATGGTCTCGCCATCCGCGATGAACGAGAACGCGGCGCACACGGCGGAAATATCCGAGTCGAAGCGCTTCGAAATCTTGTACGTGCGGAACTGGAAGTGCTGGCGCGCCGCGTTGCGCGCGGGCACCTTCAGACCGACGACGAACTCGTGCGCGGCCATGTCCTTCTTCTGATACGCGAGGTACAGGTCTTCCAGCGGCAGTTCGCGTTCGATGTCGCCGCCGCGCAGCACGACACGCGCGCCCAGCGCGATCAGGCCCGGCATCGAATCGCCGATGGGCGAGCCGTTCGCCACGTTGCCGCCGAGCGTGCCGGCGTTGCGAATGGGCAGCGACGCAAAGCGCTGCCACATCTCGGTCAGCTCGGGATACTGCTTCGCGAGTTCGGCATACGCCCGCTCGACGGTGACAGCGGCGCCGATTTCGATCCAGTCGTCGGTGACGCCGATCTTCTGCATCTCGGCGATCTGGCCGACGTACACGATATGGCCCAGGTCGCGCATCATCTTTGTGACCCACAGGCCGATATCGGTGCTGCCCGCGAGAATCCGCGTGTCGGGTGCGGCCGCCTTGATCTGCGCGAGCGCCCCGACGGTGCGTGGCGCGTCGAACTGCTGCCCGTCGTGTTCGTAGTGGAAGGTTTCGCCGCGTTCGAGCGTCGCAAGCTTCTGCGCGAGCGACTTGACATCGATGGGCGCTTTCGGTGCGGCCAACTGGAACATGCGCTCGGCCGCGTCGATGATCGGGCGATAGCCGGTGCAACGGCACAGATTGCCTGTCAGCGCATTGGCGATATCCGCGCGATTGGGAACCGTTTTGTTTGCGCAGCTGTGCTCATGTCCGTGCCTTTCATAGATCGACCACATCGACATCACGAAGCCCGGCGTGCAGAAGCCGCATTGCGAGCCGTGACATTCGACCATCGCTTCCTGCACGGGATGCAGACTGCCGTCCGGCTGGCGCAGGTCTTCGACGGTAAAGAGCGCCTTGCCATCGAGCGTCGGCAGGAACTGGATGCACGCGTTGACGGCCTTGAAGCTGATGCCGCCCGCGTCGTTGCGCTCACCGATCACGACCGTGCACGCGCCGCAATCGCCTTCCGCGCAGCCTTCCTTGGTGCCCGTGCAGCGCGCGTCCTCGCGCAGATATTGAAGAACGGTGCGGGTCACAGGCGCGTCGGTGATTTCACGGATCGCGTTGCGGTGATAGAAGCGAATCGGCTGGCTCATGTCTCGTGCTCGTTTCGGTTGTTCGCGTCCGCGCCGGACGGCGGACGGTGCGGCTGATGGTCGAAAAGTAGCATCATCAATATTCACAACCCATAGGCCCCGTCGCATGAGGGACATATAGCTGGCGCGATAAATTGAGACAGCGGCGGGTCGCTGGACTTATATTCACGCGTCCGCTTCTAGCCGATTTTCGTATTTATGTCTTGTTTGGGACATACCATTCCAGCCGGACGCACGGTGCGGCGCTGAAAAGTTTGATGGAAAGCCGTCAGATCCCCACCTCGGCGCGCTGTTTCGGCGATAAATTTATTGAGCGGAGCCTGCAGGGGAATCGGTTCCATGGGAAAATCATGCTTCCCCGCCAAATTCAAGTGTCGTTTTCCCCATGTCCGCCGACTCCGCTAGACCGCGCAGCGAATTTGCGACCACTTTGCAGATCATTCCGGTCGTTTTCTTTACCTTTCTTTGTTACCTGACGATCGGCATTCCGCTGGCCGTGCTGCCTGGATATGTCCACGACGATCTCGGCTACAGCGCCGTGATTGCGGGTCTCGCGATCAGCGTCCAGTATTTCGCGACGCTCGCGTCGCGTCCGGTTGCAGGCCGGTCGGCTGACACGCTCGGGCCAAAGAAGACGGTGACGATCGGCTTGCTCGGCTGCGGCGCGAGCGGCGCGCTGTTGCTGCTGGCCGTTCTGCTGGGCCGCTGGCCGACGTTGAGCCTGAGCCTGCTGGTGCTGAGCCGGCTGGTGCTCGGGTTCGGCGAGAGCCTGTGCGGCACGGGAGCCATCCTGTGGGGCATCGGACGTGTCGGCACGACGAACAATGCGCGCGTGATTTCATGGAACGGTATCGCCACGTATGGCGCGCTCGCGATCGGTGCGCCTGTCGGCGTATGGATCTCGCACAGCGTGGGCTTTTTCGCGCTCGGGGTGGTCGTGATCGCGCTGGCGGCGACCGGCTACGCGCTCGCGCAGCGGATCGCGCCGGTACCCGTCGTGCACGGCGAGCGGTTGTCATATCGGAGCGTGTTCACGCGCGTGCTGCCGCACGGTATCGGCCTCGCGCTCGGCTCGGCGGGCTTCGGCTCGATTGCGACGTTCATCACACTGTTCTATGCGGCCAATCACTGGCCGAATGCGGCGTTGTCGCTAACGGTGTTCGGCACGCTGTTCATCGGTGCGCGTCTGCTGTTTGCCAACACGATCAAGACGTACGGCGGGTTTCGCGTCGCGATCGCGTCGTTTTCCTTCGAATGTGTCGGCTTGCTGTTGCTGTGGCTTGCGCCTGAGCCGCATGTCGCACTTGCGGGGGCTGCGTTGACAGGGTTTGGGTTTGCTTTGGTGTTCCCCGCGCTTGGGGTCGAGGCGGTTGGGCTCGTGCCACCTGCCAGCCGTGGCGCGGCGTTGTCGGCGTATTCGGTGTTTCTCGATTTGTCTCTGGGGATTACCGGGCCGCTCGCCGGGTATATTGCCGGTGAGTTTGGGTACGGGTCGGTGTTCCTTTTTGCAGCTATTGCCGCTGCTGCCGCTGTCGCGCTGTCGACCATGCTGTATTTGCGCAATGCGCGGACGCCGAATGCGCCTGCGGCGGCGTAGTGTTCATGGCGGGTGCTTTTGCGGCGCGGCGGTTTTCGGGATCTTGTCGTAGCGCTGGCATCCGCGTGGTGTCTCCTGGTTTGCTGGTGCCGCCCCGCACAGGGGCAACGCCGGCAAACCAGATGTACAAAGCGGATGCCCGCGCAGCCGCAAAAACCTCGTCCCAGCGAAAGCAAACCTGGCGACTACGTCGCAGGCACAACAAAAAATCACTCCCTGCCCGCCGCCAGCGCGCGCTCAAGTGCTGCCACCCCAGCCGGCAAATCCACCCGAACATCAAGCTCAGACATCGTCCGCCCAAACGCATGTAGCGTGCGAAACAGGTTATGCGCGCGCGCCTGCTCCCCCATCTGCCCGATCCGCACGATCGGCAGCCCGAACGATCCCGAAATCTCCACCTGGTGATACCGGGAGATATGTCCGCAGATATCAGCAGGCGTCAGCGATGACTTCACAGGGACCTCGATCCCCACCACCGAATTCAAGCGGCACTCGGCAGGTGCATACAGCTGCAAGCCCATTGCGCTGATCCCCGCCTGCAACGCAAGCGAGCACCTCAGATGCCGCGCGAAGCGCTTTTCCAGCGTCTCCGCGCACACGAGCCGCAACGCCTCGTGCAGCGCCAGCACACCCGACACGGGCGCCGTATAGTGATATCCCGCGTTGTGCCAGAAGTTCTCCGCCAGCGCCGCGTCGAGGCACCAGTGCGGGCTCGCATCCTTGCGCCCCTTCACCCGCTCCCACGCCGCATCCGAAAACGCGATCAGCGACACGCCGGGAATCGACGACAACCCCTTCTGCCCGCCCGTGATCACCGCGTCGATGCCCCAGGCATCCATGTCGAGCGGCATCGTCGACAACGTGCACACGGCATCCACGACGACGAGCGCCCCCGCCTTCTTCGCGAGCGCAGCGATGTCTTGCAGGTGGTAGTTCCAGACGGTATTCGACGTCTCGCCCTGCACGATCGTCACGATCTCGGGACGCGTGCGGCGAATCGCTTCTTCGACCTGTTCGAGCGTGGCGACCGCCCGGTCCTCGACTTCGAGCAGCGTCACGTCCGCACCGACGCGCCGCCCCATCTCCGCCATCCGCGCGCTGAAAAAGCCGTTCTTGATGCTCAGCACGCGCGTGCCACGCCACGCGAGATTGGAAATCGCCATCTCCATGGCGGCCGAGCCCGGACCCGCGACGCCCAGTACCCACTTCGAATTCGTCTGAAACACGTAGCGCGCCATCGTCTTCACCTGTCCGACCACCTTGGCCATCGTATTGCCCAGATGGTTGATGACGATCGCATTGGCCTTCGCGACCGCGGCGGGGATCGGCACGGGGCCGGCGCCCATCATCAGCAGCGGTTCTTCGGGAAGAATCGCATCGAGCGATTCGACTTCAGGACAGGGAACGACGTTGGACGTTGTAATGGTCATGATCGATACGCATGAAACGGAAGTGAACGTTGCAGAAAAAAGGCCCGCCGCGCGCAGCAGCACCTGCGGGCGGCGGGCCGTCGTTCGATCATTCACCCATATGTCCATTTGCGCAAGGGATGCATCCCCGTCTCTGCCTGACGGATTGTCACTTGACCTCTTTCCCCTGAAGGTTTTTGCCCGTCTCCTCGCGATAGCGCTCCAGATGGTCTTCCGTCAGCTTGCCCGCATCGCACGCCCGATCTTGCGGTAGCGGACCCATTGAGATTCGCGAGTAACACACGCCCAACGGATGCTTCGTGCCGGCAGGCACAGTTGATCGCGCATACAACTTGCAGCCCGCGAGAAACGAGATGCCCGGCCGCCCCTTTTTCGCGCACGTTCGAAGCGCTCAGCCAACCCCTCGCATTTCGGAAACCCGCCGACGCGCTCGGGCACGTGCGCGAACGAACGCTTCGACTCGCGCATTGCGAACCGACCGAATTGCCCGAAGCGATAGCGCGGAATCGTCGCGGGAAAGTTCGGATGCCGGGGCCCGCGTTCAGCATCGACGCGTCACCCGGGCGCCCGACTGCGCCGCCAGCCCGAAAACGACGGGCCCGTCAGCGGCAGCCGGAGGTTGGAAAGCGCGTAGGTGATCGTGTAGCCGATGACGGGGGTCGAATTGCCCGTCACGCCGACGAGCGCGCTGATCGCGGTCATGCTTCACATGCGGATTTTCACGGCAACGCAGATCTGGCGCGGACATTCAAACAATGCGCGCACGTTTATCCCCACGGCCATTAGTCGCGTTAAATGAAAATGCGCGCGTTATTCGCCGGAATTAATCGGCATTATTTGCAGCAAGATGTATTGAACCGCACTGACAAAGGTGCGGCAGATCAGAATGGCGCCGTCGGCAAGAAGCCGGAAATCAGCTTGTGTCCGTTCCGTGGACAGGCATCGTTCCCTCGCAAGGTTGTCCAGCAACTGCGGGCAGCCGTTATGCGGCCTGATGGCTATTTTATGTCCGCATTCGAATGCGATCGGAAATCGTATCGCCGTATTGCGCCAAATCACCCAACGCGGCATTTTCCACAATTGCGAAATGTCCTCATCGGTTTTATAGATATTGTAATCGCCAGCGACTGTCAATATTATTTTTAAGCCGGATCTGCACAATTCCTGTACGGGCAAATTGTATGAAATATGCCCGTATTACACCCGCCAACGGTCGACGCAGACGTGTCTGCCGCACGCCACCACCGGGTCAACGATGCGCGACAGCATCGCGCTTTAGAGGGCGCCACCATGAATCAGGTTTATGCAATGCGGGTGTTTGTCCGGGTCGCCGAAACACAGAGCTTCAGACGCGCGGCCCAGCAACTGAAGGTATCGAACGCGCTGGTCACCCGCTCGATCGCCACACTCGAGGCGCATCTGCACGCGCGCCTCATCAACCGCACGACGCGCAACCTTTCGCTGACGGAAGCCGGCACGCATTATCTGGAAGGCTGCCGTGGGTTGCTGGAGGAACTCGACCATCTGGAGGGTTCGGTCGCTGGCACCGAGCGCGAGCCGGGCGGCACGTTGCGCGTCGTCGCAACCGGCTCGCTGTCGCCGCAGGCGCTAACGCATCTGTTGGACGGCTACCGGCGCCATTATCCAAAGGTGCGCATCCGGCTCACGCTCGCCGAGCGCATGCCGCACCTGCTCGAAGACGGCTACGACGTCGGGCTCTTCATTGCGAGTCCGGCCCCGGCGCCGGGTGCGGCGGCCGAGATCGACAGCATCGAGCTGTCGTTCGCCACGCAGCGGCTCGTCGCATGCGCCGCGCCTTCCTATCTCGCAGCGCACGAGGAGCCTCGCCGCCCTGAGCAGATGGCGCTGCATTCGTGTATCGCGACGCCCTCCGAGCAGCGCGGCCCGACAGTCTGGCATTTCATCGACAGCGACGGCGATGCGCAACCTGTCACGCTCGAGCCGTCGTACACGGTCAACAGTCCACTGCTCGTGCGACTCGCGGCGATCGCAGGCATGGGCATCGCCGTGCTGCCCGAGTCGCTGGTCGCCGACGACTTCGCAACGGGCGCGTTGAAGCGCATCATGCAGGGCTATACCGTCGATGAATCGCAGGCCAAGGTGTCGCTCGTCTATCCGCGCCGCCGTCATTTGCCGGCCAAAACCCGCGCGTTCGTCGACTACACGGTCGGCCATGCGGGTTGTCCCGCAGACGTCCTGCCCATCGCGACGCATGCGATCGTGGCGCACGACATGCGTCTCGCGCAGCACGCTTCGTGAGGCGTGCGCCGTGGGCCACGCGTCGCGGACGCCGCACGGGAAGCTCATCAGGAGAGCCGTGACATGCGCATGATGCTGTTCAGCAGCCGCCAGTACGACATCGACACCTTCACCGAGGCAAATGCCGCGTTCGGCTACGAGTTGCACTTTCAGGAGTCGCATCTCGACGCGGACACGGCCGTTCTCGCCGAGGGCTACGATGTCGTGTGTCCGTTCGTCAACGACAGCGTCGACGCTGCGACGCTCGAAGCGCTGCACGCAGGCGGCGCGCGGCTCATCGCACTGCGCTCAGCGGGCTTCAATCACGTCGATCTCGCGGCGGCGCAGCGGCTCGGCATCGGCGTCGTGCGCGTGCCAGCCTATTCGCCGTACGCGGTCGCCGAGCATGCGGTCGGACTGATCCTCGCGCTGAACCGCAAGCTCGCGCGCGCTGTCGCGCGCACGCGCGAAGGCGACTTCTCGCTGAACGGCCTGCTCGGTTTCGATCTGCATGGCAAGACGGTCGGCGTGATCGGCACGGGCATCATCGGCCGCTGCTTTGGGCGCATCATGGCGGGCTTCGGCATGCAGGTGCTCGCGCACGATCCCGGGCCGCCGGCCACCGAGCTGCTTGCGCTCGGCGGACGCTACGTGCCCCTCGATACGCTGCTCGCAGACTCGGATATCGTCAGCCTGCACTGTCCCCTGCTGCCCTCCACGTATCACCTGATCGACAGCCACGCACTCGCGAAGATGAAGCGCGGCGCGATGCTGATCAACACGGGGCGCGGCGGGCTCGTCGAAAGCAATGCGCTGGTCGGCGCGCTCAAGAGCGGGCAGCTGGGACACCTCGGGCTGGATGTGTACGAAGAAGAAGGCGGAATTTTCTTCGAGGACCACTCGAATCTGCCGCTGCAGGACGATGTGCTCGCGCGGCTGCTGATGTTCCCCAACGTGATCGTCACCGCGCATCAGGCGTTTTTCACGCGCGAGGCGATGACGGAGATAGCACAGACGACGCTTGGCAACGTCGAGGCGTGGCGCGACGGCACACCGCGCAACGTCGTCGAGGCGCCGCCCGCGAGCGGTTGAAGTTTCGCTGCGGAGCGTGCCTTTTCAAACGCTCATCCTGTCGAGCGCGCCGCGCCGCTCGCATTGGCCGGCGTGGGCCGCAACGTCGTGCGGGCGTCGTCGGACGCGCCGCAGTACTGGCGCAGCAGCGCGGCTTCGCGCTCGTGCACTTCCACCGGAAACCACACGGCACCCGCGGCCATCATGTAGCGCGCGCGATGCTGGCCGTTGCGGAATGCAACCACGCCCTCGTGCTCGAGCCTGAGCAGCCCGAGCAGACCCGGCGCGCGGCGCGTCGTGATCGTCACGTAGGGCATCTGCGGAATGCGCGTATTCGATGGATCGAGAAACTCGCGGATCCCGCGCAGCTTCCCCTGATGCCATTCCTGCACGGGACGCAGCACGTAATCGGTGTCGTCGCGATCGGCGCACGCGATCAGCTTGCGGGCATCGACGAGCACGACCTGATGCCGCGTGCCGTCCGCAGCGAACACGCGCTTCAGGCGCACGTGTCCATAGGGCGGATGTTCGTGCAGCGGCACGGTCCAGAACGGCTCGCTGCCGGACGACGGCGCGGGTGAAGCGATCGGTGATTCCATCAAGGTGGACATAGGGCGTACTCCTTGCGCCGGTGCGTGCGCGCGCCCTGGCTGTTCAAAATTCGCCTAAGCTACGAGTCGATTGTTAAAACCGCGTGACGTGCGGACAAGCGATTCGCGCTGCATCGCCCCGTTCGCCACGCATCGTCGCTTCGGCGATGCTGTTCGAGTTGTTTTCCGTTTAGCGGTCGTTTTGCGCGCTTCTTTAGGGTGTCGGCATGCGCGCAGCCGCTTTTACACGATGCTTTTCATTCCGTGCAGGTTTTTGCGAAAGCTTCTCAACGGAGCGAACGATGTCCAGCGAACCATTCGGTGAACATGTGCGGATCGAAACTGCACAAAATTCCCCAACTGCACAGAATCAGCAAGTTGCGCGCCCGCTCGATGCCGTCGCGACGATCGTCATCGACCGTTCCGAGCGCCGCAATGCCGTCGACCGTCCAACGGCGGAAGCGCTGTCCGCCGCCTTCCGCCGCTTCGAAGCGAACGAAGCATGGCGCGTCGCGGTGCTGACGGGAGCGGGTGGCACGTTCTGCGCGGGCGCGGACCTCACTGCTCTACAAGACGACGCGCGGCGCAACGAATTGCACGCCGACGGCAGCGGCCCCGGGCCGATGGGGCCCACGCGCATGATGTTCGCGAAGCCGGTGATCGCCGCGATTGCGGGCCATGCGGTGGCGGGCGGTCTGGAACTGGCGGCGATGTGCGATCTGCGCGTGATCGAAGAAGACGCCGTGCTCGGCGTGTTCTGCCGACGCGTGGGCATTCCGCTGATCGACGGCGGCACGATCCGGCTGCCGCGCCTTATCGGGCAATCGCGCGCGCTGGATTTGATCTTGACGGGCCGTGCGCTGACGGCCGACGAAGCGCTCGCGTTCGGCCTTGCGAATCGCGTCGTGCCGAAAGGTCATGCGCGCGCCGCCGCCGAGCAGCTCGCGGCGGACCTGGCTGCGTTTCCGCAGGCGGCAGTGCTCGCGGACCGCCGCTCCGTCTACGAGAATTCGCCACTCGACAATCTGCAAGAAGCCCTGCGCCGCGAGGGCGCAGGTGGCTATGAGGCCGTGTTCGCGCAAGGGCTGACGGGCGCAGCTGCATTCGCTGCGGGTGCAGGCCGCCACGGCAGTGCGATCGGGCATGGCGAGAATCACACGTCAGACAAAAAAGTCCGTTGAAATAAGGGCCTTTCGCTGCGAAACGCACCCGCATCGACGAAATACAACAGTGCGCAACGCAGACTGCACGGCCAATATGGCTTAGGTACAATCCCCTACTGATTTACGCTTGCCGACGTCTGCGTACTCATCCCGAACGCGCGCGACGGCAACACGTGCGGCGCTTCCTTCCGCCGCGCCTCTCTCGCAAAAGTCCCATCATGCCTTTGCCCCTGCTCGCACTCGCCGTCGCTGCGTTTGGAATCGGTACCACCGAGTTCGTCATCATGGGGCTGCTGCCCGATGTCGCGCGCGATCTGGGCGTGTCGATCCCGGCCGCGGGGATGCTGGTGTCGGCGTATGCGCTCGGCGTGACGATCGGCGCGCCGATCGTTGCGCTCGCGGTCGCCAACATGCCGCGCAAGAAGGCGCTGATGTGTCTGATCGGCATCTTCATTTTCGGCAATCTGCTGTGCGCGATCGCGCCGGGCTATGCGGTGCTGATGGCCGCGCGCATCGTGACCGCGTTCTGCCACGGTGCGTTTTTCGGCATCGGTTCCGTCGTCGCCGCCGGGCTTGTTGCGCCGAACCGCCGCGCGCAGGCGATCGCGCTGATGTTCACGGGTCTCACGCTTGCCAACGTGCTCGGCGTGCCGCTCGGCACTGCGCTTGGCCAGGCCGTCGGCTGGCGCGCGACCTTCTGGGCAGTGACGGTTATCGGCGTGCTGGCGGCCGTCGCGCTCGCGCTTTGTCTGCCGCCGAAGATCGAGATGCAGAAAGCCAGCCTCATCCACGAGTTCACGGTGCTGAAGAACCCGCAGGTGCTGATGGTGCTCGGCACGAGTGTCCTCGCGTCTGCAAGCCTGTTCTCGACCTTCACCTACATCACGCCGATTCTCGAAGACGTGACGGGCTTCACGCCGCACGCCGTGACGATGGTGCTGCTGCTGTTCGGGCTCGGGCTGACCGTGGGCAGCACGCTCGGCGGCAAGCTCGCCGACTGGCGCCCCGTGCAGTCCCTGCTGTCGTTCCTGCTCGCGATCGTCGCGATCCTGTCGATCTTCGCGATGACGATGCACAGCGAAATCCCCGCGATGGTCACCATCTTCCTGTGGGGCGTCCTCGCGTTCGCGATCGTGCCGCCGCTGCAGATGCTGATCGTCGATCGTGCAAGCAGTGCACCGAATCTGGCCTCG
This sequence comes from Paraburkholderia phymatum STM815, assembly GCF_000020045.1. GTDB lineage: Bacteria > Pseudomonadota > Gammaproteobacteria > Burkholderiales > Burkholderiaceae > Paraburkholderia > Paraburkholderia phymatum. Next base: position 2,735,087 of record NC_010622.1, read on the forward strand.
ACGCTCAACCAGGGTGCGTTCAATCTCGGCAATGCGACGGGTGCGTGGCTCGGCGGCATGGCGATCGGCGCAGGCGCGCCGCTCACGTCCCTGCCGTGGATCGGCGTCGCGACGGCGGCGGGCGCGGTGGCGCTGACGTGGTGGTCGGTGTCGCTCGACGGGCGTTTGCGTGCAGCGGGCTGAGCGGCCAATCGCGCATGGCCGTCATCAGAGAGCCCCGATGATGCCAATGACAGACGGGCGGTGTAGCATCTCGCCCGATGAAAGTCGTCTTCTCCCGTGATTTCCTCGCGCTGATCCTGAGCGTGGCCGTCGTCGGCCTCGGCAGCGGCGCGACGCTTCCTCTCACTGCCCTCGCGCTGACGCAGGCGGGCTACGGCACCGACGTGGTCGGCCTGCTGACGGCCGCGCAGGCGGGCGGCGGCCTGCTGGTGGTGCCCGTCGCCGGCTGGATCGCGGCGCGCTGCGGCGGCCGTCACGCGATCATCGGCTCGGTGCTGGTCGTCGCAATCGCCACCGCGCTGATGCAGGTGAGCGCCAATCTGTTCGTCTGGGGCGTGCTGCGCGTGCTGTGCGGCGTGGCGCTGATGCTGCTCTTCACGATCGGCGAGGCATGGGTCAACCAGCTCGCCGACGATGCATCGCGAGGCCGCGTCGTCGCCATCTACGCAACGAACTTCACGCTGTTCCAGATGGCAGGCCCCGTGCTCGTCAGTCAGATCGCGCAGTACGACGATTGGCGCTTCCTGATTTGCGGCGCGATCTTTCTGATCGCGTTGCCCGTGCTGTCGATGATCCGCTCCGCGCCTCACGCATCCGACGAACATGAGCCGCATGGCAACTGGCGCCGCGTGCTGCCGCAGATGCCTGCGCTCGTGGTCGGGACCGGCTTTTTCGCGCTGTTCGATACCATCGCGCTGTCGCTGATGCCGCTCTTCGCGATGGCGCATGGCATGTCCAGTGAAGTGGCCGTGCTGTTCGCGTCAGCGCTGCTGCTCGGCGACACGACGATGCAGTTTCCCATCGGCTGGCTCGCGGATCACCTGGGGCGCGAGCGTGTGCATATCGGCTGCGCGGTGCTCGTCGTCGTGTTGCTGCCGCTGCTGCCTTGGGCCGTGCAGTCACCGTGGCTGTGCTGGCCGCTGCTGTATGTGCTGGGCGCGGCGGCGGGCGCGATCTACACGCTGTCGCTCGTGGCCTGCGGCGAGCGCTTTCGCGGTGTGGCGCTGGTGTCGGCGAGCTCGCTCGTCGGTGCGTCGTGGAGTATCGCGAGTTTCGGCGGGCCGCTCGTAGCGGGCGCCTTGATGAAGAGCGTCGGCAACGACGCGATGATCGGCGTCGTGCTCGCGAGCGCGTTGGCGTTTCTCGCGGCGATGCTGTGGGAAAAAAGACGCGGCGTGGCGCGCGCCGCGTCCTGATTTCGCGGGCGATTCAGCGCTGCGCCGGCACGATCTCGCCGACGCACGTGCCAAAGCCGACGCGATAGCCGTCGCCCTGGCACCATCCGGCGAGCGTGAGTTCGTCGCCGTCCTCAATGAAGGCGCGCGTGCTGCCGTCAGGCAGTTGCAGCGGATTCTTCCCGTTCCACGTCAGTTCGAGCAGGCTGCCGAACGAATCGCCCGTCGGCCCGCTGATCGTGCCCGAACCCATCAGATCGCCGACGCGCGTATTGCAGCCCGATACCGTGTGATGCGCAAGCTGCTGCGCCATCGTCCAGTACATGTGACGGAAGTTGGTGCGCGAGATCGTCGTCGCTTCCTTCGCGCCCTTCGGCTTCAGCAGCACTTCAAGCGAGATATCGAAGCCATGCTCGCCGCCCTGGCGCAGATAGTCGAGCGGCTGCGGATCCTGCACGGGTTGCGCGACGCGGAACGGTTCGAGCGCGTCGAGCGTGACGATCCACGGCGAGATCGTAGTCGCGAAGCCTTTGGAATTGAACGGCCCGAGCGGCACGTATTCCCATTGCTGGATGTCGCGAGCGCTCCAGTCGTTCAGCAGCACCATGCCGAAAATGTGGTCTTCCGCCTGTTCGCAGGGGATCGGCTCGCCGAGCGCATTGCCGCGTCCGACGATAAAGCCCGTCTCCAGCTCGATATCGAGCTTGCGGCACGCGCCGAACACCGGCCGTTCCTGATCGGGCAGCTTCAACTGGCCGTTGGGACGGCGCACGGGCGTGCCGCTCACCACCACCGACGACGCCCGCCCGTTATACCCGATTGGGATTTCCAGCCAGTTCGGCAGCAGCGCGTTCTTCGGATCGCGGAACATCGAGCCGACATTGGTGGCGTGTTCCTTCGACGAATAGAAGTCCGTGTAGCCCGGAATCTGCACGGGCAGATGCAGCGCTGCGTCGCCTTGGCGGATCAGCGCGCGGCTGCGCAGTTCGGCGTCGTCGCGCAGCACCGGATTATCGCGCGACAGCAGCTTGCTCAACTGGATGCGCACGCTGCGCCACGCATCGCGGCCGAGCGCGATGAAATCGTTGAGCGCGTCGCGCACGAACACGCTGTCGCCTGCGCCCGAGGACGGCACCGTCAACAGCCCCGCGCTTTCGAGCGCCGCCAGATCGACGATGCAGTCGCCGAGCGCGACGCCGGCACGGCGGGTTGCGTTGAGTCCATCGCTGAAGATGCCGAACGGCAGATTCTGGATCGAAAAATCACAGGACGGATCGTTCGCCGATTCGACCCAACTCTTGCGCGACGCGTCGAGCGTCGCCTGAAGATCGCTCGATGCGTTCATCGTTGCTCCGGGTTGAAATGTTTCTCGAGACCTTGCCAGCATTCGAAGTAATGCGCCTGAAGCTGCGCCGTTTCCAATGCGAAGCGGGTCGGCTTGATGAGCGTGCGCGTTTCGAACATGAAGGCCATCGTGTTGTCGACCTTGTTCGGCTTGCTCGTGTCGATGTTCGACGCCTTCTCGAACGTGTCCGCGTCCGGGCCGTGGCCCGACATGCAGTTGTGCAGGCTCGCGCCGCCGGGCACGAAGCCTTCTGCCTTCGCGTCGTACGCGCCGTGCACAAGCCCCATGAACTCGCTCGCGACATTGCGGTGGAACCAGGGCGGACGGAACGTGTCTTCGGCAGCGAGCCAGCGCGGCGGGAAGATCACGAAGTCGATCGAATCGACGCCTGGCGTGTCGCTTTGCGATTGCAGCACGAGGAAGATCGACGGGTCCGGATGGTCATAGCTGATCGAGCCGATCGTATTGAAGTGGCGCAGATCGTACTTGTACGGCGCGTAGTTGCCGTGCCACGCAACCACGTCGAGCGGCGAGTGGCCGATATCCGCGCGCCACAGATGGCCGTTCATCTTCGCGACCAGTTCGAAGTCGCCCTCGCGGTCTTCATAAGCCGCATGCGGCGTCAGGAAGTCGCGCGGATTCGCCAGTCCGTTTGAGCCGATCGGCCCGAGGTCCGGCAGGCGCAGCAATGCGCCGAAGTTTTCGCAGATGTAGCCGCTCGCGCGGCCATCCAGCAGCGATACCGAAAAGCGTACGCCGCGCGGTATCACCGCGATCTCGAACGGCTCGACATCGAGCTTGCCCATTTCCGTGAAGATCGAAAGACGCCCCGCCTGCGGCACGATCAGCAACTCGCCGTCGGCGTTGTAGAAGAAGCGGTCCTGCATCGACTGATTGGCCGCGTATACGTGAATCGCGCAGCCACTCATCGCTTCCGCCGAGCCGTTGCCCGCCATCGTCACCCAGCCGTCGACGAAATCGGTCGGCTCTGTCGGCATCGGCAGCGGATCCCAGCGCAGCTGATTGGGCGGCGTCGGCGGCACCTCGGCGAAATTCGCGACGAGCCGGTGCGACGGCAGCGCCGTGAACGGCTGATGCACGGCCGCCGGGCGGATGCGGTACAGCCACGAACGGCGGTTATGGCCGCGCGGCGCGGTGAATGCCGTGCCCGACAACTGCTCCGCGTACAGGCCGTACGGTGCGCGCTGCGGCGAGTTGCGGCCTTGCGGCAGCGCGCCGGGCAAAGCCTCGGTGGCGAATTCATTGGCGAAGCCCGACTGGTAGCCCGGCTGGATTTCGCGTCGTGTGCTCGATTCCATGCAGTGATCTCCGTGAATGCGTTGGCGCGCTCCCGCATCGCCACCGACGTTTTTACGAATAGTAAAACAGATTATGATTAGTGAAATTAACGTAAACCCGGAGTCGAGCCGCGAGCGCCACACGAGCGGCGAAATCCATATCAGTATTTGGTGCATGGACGGGCAGCCACCGCTGCTACTATCGAACCATGCGGCGTGCGCCGCGACACCAGTCCGCTCTCCACGTATTCATGATCCCGCTGACCATCCCCGAACTCGTCGAACGCGCCTCCACTCACCCTTTTCTCGGCGAGCATCTAAGAATGGGCACCGGCCCGCGCAGCGGCGAGGCCATAGCGACATACGGCGATGTCGAAATCGGCAGCAGCTACGAGCCGATCTTTGACATTTCGGTGCATGCGCTCGCGCAGTCGTTGTCGTCGTCGCCGGACAGTGCGGACCGTTTCGGCGACGAGCTCGGAGTCCAGGCGGTCACGCAACTGGCCGACGGCACGCCGCTCGACGCGTTCGACCCGTTCGACCACGTGCCCGACGACCAGCAACTCGTGGCGCTCGACCGTATGTCGCGCGCGATGCATTCGATTAATTTCTTCGGCCGGCAGCGGCACGGCTTGCTGTTCCTGCGCGTGCATGAGCGGCTGCTGAAAAGTGTGCGCTATGACCACGGCCGACATTTCTCGACGGTGCTCATGTCGTTTGGATTGAATCCGTCGCGGATAGTGATCGAGTTGCCGCCCGCCGCAGTCGCGCACCGGACGTTTCTTGGTTATCTCACCAAGAGTTATCAGCACTATGGATTCAAGGTGGCCGGCAATCTGCCGAACGCGGGGCAAATCCTGTCAGTGTCGGACATGGCTCGACTGGATTTCGTCAAGATGGACGCCGCGTCGGCGTTGCGCGATTCGATGGTGAAGCCGTTGGTCAGCTATGCGAATCGGCTGAAAATACCGTTGATCTTCAATCGCGTGGCAACTGAAGCGCAGTTCGATCTTCTGCAGCAGTACGACGTGCGATTCGTACAAGGGCCGCTATTCGTCGTGCACGAGAATCGGACGGCCTGAGAATATTCAAGGACTGTCGCCCAGACGGCGCGCGAGTGCCTTCAGTCGCGGTGCGACCCGTTCCCGAAACACGCTCTCCCCCATCGACGACGCCGGCCCGCTACAGCTCAGCACCAGCAGCCTGCCGTCGCGCGGATCGCTGAACGGGACGGCCACGGCGTTCACATCGTCGTGCCAGTCGCGAAACGAGTAGCAGCATCCCTCGCTCGCGTACCTGTCGATCTCTCTTTGCGCCTGCGCGACCAGCAGCGCGCCTTCGTCGCCCGCCGCACGCCGTAGTTCGTCGAGCAGCGCGGCGCGTGTGTCGGCGGGCTGTACGGCGAGATAGGCACGGCCCATCGAACTCGTCAGCATCGACAGCTTCGAGCCGGATGCGAGACCGAGCGTCAGCGCCGTCTCACTGCGGATCGTCTCCAGATAAATCATGTCCAGTCCGTCGCGACACCCGAGCGACACGGCCGCGCCGACCTCCCGCGCGAAATTGCGCATGTGCGGGCGCGCGAGTTCGAGCGTGTCGGTGCCCGACAGCAGCGCAAAGCCCAGCGATAGCACGCCAGCGTCCAGTGCATATTTGCCGAGCGCCTCGTCGAAGCGCAGATAGCCGAGCACCGTCAACGTGTACGCGAGCCGGTTCACCGTCGCCTTCGGCAAGCCCGTGCGCTCGACGAAGTCGCGATTGCCGAGCAGCGTTTCGCCCGGCCGGAATGCGCGTAGCAGATCGAGTCCGCGAGCCAGCGCGACGACGAACTTGCGCTCGTCGACGGGATCGGAAGTCCGCGTCGACAAGGACGTCACGGGACTTGGGGATGTTGTGGATGCAGGTTTCGACATCGGATGCTACACTCAGTCGTCGTTTTGCAAAACATTGTTTCGCAGAGCGGAACTCAAGTCAAGCATTCGGACGAGGATACGCGCGAAGGCGCCCTCTCGTCGACAAGGAGATACGTCATGGCAGCCGCCGCGCAATTTCACTGGGAAGACCCGCTGCTTTTGAACCAGCAGCTCACGGAAGAAGAACGCATGGTGCGCGACGCCGCAGAGGCTTACGCGCAGGACAAGCTCGCGCCGCGTGTGCTCGAAGCGTTCCGCAATGAGAAGACGGACATCGCGATCTTCCGCGAAATGGGCGAACTCGGTCTGCTCGGCCCGACCATTCCCGAGCAATACGGCGGACCGGGGCTGAATTATGTGAGCTACGGGCTGATCGCACGAGAAGTCGAGCGCGTGGATTCGGGCTATCGCTCGATGATGTCGGTGCAGTCGTCACTGGTGATGGTCCCGATCTTCGAATTCGGCTCCGACGCGCAGAAGGACAAATACCTGCCGAAGCTCGCTTCGGGCGAGTGGATCGGCTGCTTCGGTCTGACCGAGCCGAATCACGGCTCCGATCCGGGCAGCATGGTCACGCGCGCGAAAAAGGTCGACGGCGGCTATTCGCTCTCCGGCGCGAAGATGTGGATCACGAATTCGCCGATCGCGGACGTTTTCGTCGTCTGGGCACAGCTCGAAACAGACGGCAAGGACGAGATTCGCGGCTTCATTCTTGAGAAGGGCTGGAAGGGTTTGAGCGCACCCGCGATTCACGGCAAGGTTGGCCTGCGTGCGTCGATCACGGGTGAGATCGTTCTCGATGAAGTCTTCGTGCCCGAGGAAAATCTGATGCCGGGCGTGAAAGGGCTGCGCGGACCGTTCACCTGTCTGAACTCAGCGCGTTATGGCATCGCGTGGGGCGCGCTCGGCGCGGCGGAATCGTGCTGGCACACGGCGCGTCAGTACACGCTGGATCGCAAGCAGTTTGGCCGTCCACTCGCGGCCAACCAGCTGATCCAGAAGAAGCTCGCCGACATGCAAACGGAAATCACGCTCGGCCTGCAAGGCGTGCTGCGCCTTGGCCGGATGAAGGACGAAGGCACGGCGGCCGTCGAAATCACGTCGATCATGAAGCGCAATTCATGCGGCAAGGCGCTCGATATCGCGCGCATGGCGCGTGACATGCTGGGCGGCAACGGCATATCCGACGAGTTCGGCGTCGCGCGGCATCTGGTGAACCTGGAAGTGGTGAACACCTACGAGGGTACGCACGATATCCACGCGCTGATCCTCGGACGCGCACAGACGGGCATTCAGGCGTTCTTCTGACACCTCAGTGCGCCTCAAACGGCGCCTATTTAAAAGCCCGCGTTCTCAACGAACGCGGGCTTTTCTTTTTGCCTCGTCAGAGGCCGATGCTTACTTGTTCGGCTGCGGCGTCAGTCGCAGATACGGGCGCAGCGCCTTGTAGCCCTTCGGGAACTTGCGCCTGATCTCTTCTTCGTCCTTGAGCGACGGCACGATCACGACGTCGTCGCCGTGCTTCCAGTTACCGGGCGTTGCCACCTGATAGTTGTCCGTCAGCTGCAGCGAGTCGATCACGCGCAGCACTTCGTCGAAGTTGCGACCCGTGCTGGCCGGGTACGTAATGATCAGACGCACCTTTTTCTTCGGGTCGATGATGAAGAGCGAACGAACGGTCAGCGTTTCGTTCGCGTTCGGGTGAATCATGTCGTACAGTTGCGAGACCTTGCGGTCGCCGTCGGCGAGAATCGGAAAGCCAACGCTCGCGGCCTGCGTCTCGTTGATGTCCTTGATCCACTCGTTATGCGAATCCTTGCTGTCGACTGACAGCGCGATCGTCTTCACGTTGCGCTTCTCGAATTCGTTCGCAAGCTTCGCGGTCAGGCCCAGTTCCGTCGTGCAGACAGGCGTGAAGTCGGCCGGGTGCGAAAAAAGAACGCCCCAGCTGTCACCCAACCATTCGTGGAAACTGATGCGGCCAATGCTCGACTCCTGTTCGAAATCGGGTGCGACGTCGCCAAGACGTAGACTCATAGTGCAGCTCCTTGAAGTGTTCGAATGTTTCGCCAGGCCCAGGCCCGGTCGAGGGGTACAAATTAGAGCATACGGGACGGCAGCGTGCGCTTCTAACGAACATTCACTGAAACGCTTATCAGTTTTTGTAATTTTCTCGCCGATGTACGAAACTTAGCGGGACAGATCAGCTCCATCAAATGGTGGAGCGCTCTGCCCAGCCATAAGTGGAAACGATCGAAGCGCGCACACGAAACGCACGCGACGTTCGGGAACGCTTCATGCGGACGCGTTCGGGAAATTGCGCGCGATTTGCGCGTAACCCATGCGCACGGTCCGCTGGCTCGCCAGCGGCCGTTTCTTTGGTTACGATTCACGCGTAGCGTGCACGAAGGGAGCAGTCAATGTCGGAAGTCAACAAGGAGAGATTGATGTCGGATATCAAAACCGTACTCGCAGACGCGGAAGATCTGTTGAAGCAGGCCGCGAGCGCCACTGGCGAACGCGCTTCTGAACTGCGCGAGACGGCGCTCTCGCGTCTCAAGCAGGCGAAGGAAAAGGCAGCCGACGTGCAGGTCGTGGTCGTCGAGAAAGGCAAGAAAGCCGCTCGCGCCACCGACGACTATGTCCACGAACATCCGTGGGCGTCGATCGGCATTGCAGCCGGTGTGGGCGTGCTGGTTGGCCTGCTGATCAATCGCAAGTAATGCGCGCGAAGCCCCGGCCGCGCATTCGGGCGGCCGGCGTACTTCGCTGACAGGCGGACGGGCGCGCGCGCCCTGTCCGCACCTTCCTCGCGCATCCTCGCGCGCAACACGCTGACGCCATGATCGACACACAATCGCAGAGCGGGGACCGCGGACCACTGCGGCGCATTCTCAGTTCGTTCTTTTCGATCCTGCAGACACGGCTGGAACTCATCGGCATCGAACTGGCCGAAGAAAAAGACCGGCTGCTGATGGTTCTGTTCATGGGCCTCGCTGCCATGATGCTCGCGACAATGGCCCTGATCGCGCTGACTGCGCTGGTCGCGATCGCGTTCTGGGACACGTATCGTTGGCAGGCACTCGCGGGCATTACCCTCGTCTATGCGATCCTCGCGATCGTCTGTGCGCTGAGAGCGCGCAGCGGCTTGCATAATGCACCGATGATCTTCGAAGCGACGCTTCACGAGTTCGAGAAAGACCGCGAGATTTTCCGCAAACACTGAACCGGGCGTCGTTCTCTTCCCTGTCCATCCATCGATAACTTCATGAGCCAGGTCCATTCCGATAACGCATTTCGCAGCCGCCGACCGACCTCCAAAGATCTGAGCGCGCCGCATCTGCGCGCGCTGCGCAAGGAACTGCTGATCGTGCGCGCGGATGTCGAGCGAATGGAGCTCGCGCAGGCGACCTACGAACTTCGCAACGCGGTCACGCATTTCAGCTGGCTCAAGTTCATCGTGCCGGGATTCGGCGCGATGCGCTCGATGCCCTGGGGACGCCGGCGCGGCTGGGCCGCGAGCGGCATCGGCGCGTTGCTCAAGGACTACCCGCTGATCAGCTCGATCGTGTCGCTGGTGCTTGCCAAACCGATCCGCAACAGTGTGCTCGGCGTGGCGAAGCCCACGCTCAAGTGGGGCGGCCTCGGCCTCGCGGCCTGGGAGGCCTTTCGCATCTATCAGCAGGTGAAGCGGGAATCGCGCAAGGCGGCGTCCTCCGCCGCGTCGGAGGACGCCGATATGAACCCGCCCTGACATGGCGCGCGTCGTCGATGCGTTTTCCATCTAGCGCGCACTCCAGCAATCGTCGGGGTTGGCGCCCGCTGCACCCCGATTGTTTCTTAGCCCTGTTGCATCAAGTATGAACGTGCCGCACGCGTCGCCGGCCATCGGACCGGTTTCGAGCGGCTGCGCTTCGAGCGCGTAGCCACCGTTCGTGTCGTCGGCGGGCAGGATGCGCAGCCGGTAGATCGCCTTGCCCCCTTGCGGCGCCTGATCCAGACCGGCCGGCAACGGTGCACCGTCTGCACGCACGGCGGACTCGGCGAACTGCGCCGCGCGAAACAGCGCGGACGCCGCATCGGTTCGGTGAGCCTTCGCGATATGGTCGCGATACGACGGTATTGCGAAAGCAGCGAGCGTCGCTGCGATCGCCAGTGCGACAACCAGTTCCAGCAGGGAGAATGCGTGCGTGTTCGGCTTCATGTCGACCCTCATCAGACCAGCGTTCAGAAGGGGCGCGCGGCAATCCGGCGCCAATGCCTTTCAACTGCGCCGCCATCTATCACCAGCTGCAATTGCAGCCACATCTGCGAATCCGCGCTGCGCCCGTAACCTCTCGCCGTGACGAGGTACGCCTGTGCATTGGTGCGATTCGTCAAGCGCCACGTTTCGATCAGGCACTGCGGCGCGCGAAACGATAACGACGTGGGCCATGACGCGAATGGCGCGATGGCACCGGACTCGAACGTCGCCTGTGACTTCCAGCCAACCGGCTCTCCGCTGGCGCCCGGCACGCCTGTGAGCGAACCGTTGAGGAGACTGCGGGCACACGCGGATAAGGCCGAGTCTGCGCCGTGCAGCGCGACCAGATGGTCGGCAATGCCTGCCGCGTCGCGCGCAGCGGCCACCGTCTGCTCGAACCATGCGGCAGAAGTCGTCAGCATCAGCGCGGCGATCAGCAGCACAACGGGCAGCGCAATGCCCCGATCGTGCGCGCGCCGCACTCGCAATGTGCTTCGAGAAAGGATCATGTGGCGCTCCCCTCGTTGTTGCGTATCGCAACCCTCCGCCAGAATGCGCGCCTCACCCGCATGTCCGAACTGATCATGGACACCCCGTCGCAATCGACATAGCCAGTTCGCGCGGTCAACGGCGTGCCCCGGACCAGCACGCAAAGATCGACGGCGACGACGCTGGCCCATTGCGCGGGCGCCAACGCCGCCGCGTCCGCCGCCGACGACGCGCCCGCAAGCCAATAGCGCAAGCGCACGCGCTCGACACCTTCGACGAGCGGCTGCGAAGAATTGGCCTTCCCCGTGCCTTCGCAATACAACTCGGGCTCACCCGTGGAGCCGCTCACCTTTGCATAAAAGCGGTTGACGACAGGCACGCCCGGCGCGTCGGCGTCCGTCTTTGCGACGCCCTGGCCCAGGCAGTCGGTTGCGAGGCCGGTTGCAGACGGCCAGGTAGAAATACTGTCGGCGACATAACGCACCGCGACTCCGTCCGAACGCGTGGCAAGCGGTTCGCAGGACGGATTTTCGTCCGTACCGATCGGCCTCCCGCCCGTGCATCCAAATAGCGCAGGCCTCGCGGCGAATGTACGGGGCATGTCGGCAGAAACGAAACCAGCCATCTGCAACTGCTCGCCGATCAGCGTCAGCGCGGTCATCGCCGCATCGTGGATCTGCGCTGCATCGGCCGCCTTTGCAAAGGCAATTCGCTGCGAGCGGTACAGCGACACCGCGCCCGCGGTCACGATCAGTCCCAGCGCCAGCGCTATCGTCATTTCGAGGAGCGTGTGGCCGCATGCGTGGACAAAGCGCCGTTGCCAACCGGGTCGGCACCCAACAGCGACATGTGCTTTCATCGCGAGAACGCAATCGCGACGCACTGCATGCCTCGCGGCGCATCCACGTCTGCGCACGACGCGGGCGCGTCGATCGTGTCGCCGGGATTTGCGGTGTCGCGCGGCATGCTTGCCTGCCACGCCCATGTCACTCGCGCACCCGAACTATCCCTCCCGCCGTTGATGCCCGCATCGCCCTTCGGCAGCAGGCTCGCCGCACGTGTCTTCCACTGGTTGATCGCGGCCTCGCTCGGGTACGGCGCGCGCGCCGCCTCCGCGAGGGCATCCGCGACAAGCGCAGCCTGCGCGCGGTAGGACATTGCCCGCGCATCGCGCGCGAGCGCCAGCTGGACGGCGATCAGGCCAAGCACAGTCACAGCCGTCACAGCGACGGCTACCAGCACTTCGATCAACGTCTGACCGTGCTGCGAGGAGAGAATCGCACGCGTCATGTCGCCGCTCCACACGCGCCGTCAACGATGCGCGCACGTCCGCCCGCCGCGATGCGAATGCAACGCCGCCACTCCGTCCCTTGCGTCGCCTTCGAATCGGCGCGCGGTCCGATATCAAAGCTGCGGAAGCTGCCATTCACCTGGCCCGCGGGCGGTGTGAACGTCAGATTGGTAAGCGCACCTGCGATGCTGACGGACGAGAGATCGGGCTGCACGCGCAACGGATAGAAGCCGCTCGCGCGCTCTATCATGACGGCCCACCCGCATGACCAGTCGAGGACACCCGCCTTGCACGGTTGCGCCGTAGCAAGACAGTGACGCGCCGCGTCGACGCGGCACACGGTCACGCGTGCGCCCCGGCGCAACGCCTCGCCGCGCGCGTAGCTGAGCGTGGCCAGCAGCGCGCGTGCGCGTGCGTCGACCTGATCTCGCACATGCCACGCCAGGAACGACGGCACCGTCAATGTTGCGAGGATCGCCAGCAATGCGATCACCACGAGCGTTTCGAACAGTGTGAACCCACGGCGCGCGCGCCGCGTAGCAGCATCCCGTTTCATCAGCATTCCTCGATTTTCGGCAAGAACGCGACGACTCTAACGGCATGCAGGAACGCCAACAATTAGCCGGATGGCCAGGTGGCGGACGCGCGAATTCCCGCACGAGAATGCACGTGCGTCAAATGAATTCGCGGCAGAACTTCAGGGAGAGAAAATGCGGATGCGCGAACAATCAGCGCTTGCGGGTCGGCTTCGCGGGCGCGGCCGGCGGTGCGTTCGTCCGGCGAAATTCCTCAATCACGTCCTCGAATTCGGAGACGTCTTCGAAACGCCGGTACACGGACGCAAAGCGCACATACGCGATTGTGTCGAGCGCGCGCAGTTCGTTCATCACCAGTTCGCCGAGGCGCTCACTGCGCACTTCGCGCTCGCCGCTGCCAAGCAGCTGATACTCGATGCGCGACGCGGCAGCGTCGATGGCGTCGGCCGCAACTGGACGCTTGCGCAGTGCCAGTTGCATGCTCGCAACGATCTTGCGGCGATCGAATTCCGTGCGGCTGCCGTCCTTCTTGACGACCGAAGGCAACGCCAGCTCGACCCGCTCGTACGTCGTAAAACGCTTGTCGCAGGCCGGGCAACGCCGGCGGCGCCGGATCGCGGCGCCGTCTTCGGACACCCGCGAGTCGACGACCTGCGTGTCGTCGTGCCGGCAGAAGGGGCAGCGCATGGCGGCTTAGCGGTAGACCGGGAAACGCTGCGTCAGCTCGGCGACCTGCGCGCGCACGCGCTCGATCGTCGCCGTGTCTTCGGGGTTGTCCAGCACGTCGGCAATCAGGTTGCCGACCTGCTCGGCTTCCTTCGTACCGAAGCCGCGCGTCGTCATCGCGGGCGAACCGAGACGGATGCCGCTCGTCACGAACGGCTTTTCCGGGTCATTCGGAATCGCGTTCTTGTTGACCGTGATGTGCGCCGCGCCGAGCGCCGCTTCCGCTGCCTTGCCCGTGATCTTCTTCGCGCGCAGGTCGACCAGCATCACGTGGCTTTCGGTGCGTCCCGAGACGATGCGCAGACCGCGCTTGACAAGCGTTTCAGCCAGCACGCGAGCATTGTCGACCACGCGCTGCTGGTATTCCTTGAATTCCGGCGCCAGCGCTTCCTTGAACGCGACGGCCTTGCCCGCGATTACGTGCATCAGCGGACCGCCCTGGATGCCCGGGAAGATGGCCGAATTGATCTGCTTTTCGAATTCGGCCTTCATCAGGATCACGCCGCCGCGCGGGCCGCGCAGGCTCTTGTGCGTGGTCGTGGTGACGAAGTCGGCGAACGGTACCGGGTTCGGATAGACGCCGGCAGCAATCAGGCCGGCGTAGTGCGCCATGTCGACCATCAGATACGCGCCGACCGACTTCGCGATCTTCGACAGACGCTCGAAGTCGATGCGCAGCGCGAACGCCGATGCGCCCGCGACGATGATCTTCGGCTTGTGTTCCTGTGCGAGCTTCTCGGCCGCGTCGTAGTCGATGTCTTCGGCTTCGTTCAGGCCGTAGCTCACCACGTTAAACCACTTGCCCGACATGTTGACAGGCGAGCCGTGCGTCAGGTGGCCGCCGTGCGCGAGGCTCATGCCCATGATCGTGTCGCCCGGCTTCAGCATCGCGAAAAACACGCCCTGGTTGGCCTGCGAGCCCGAGTTCGGCTGAACGTTCGCGGCTTCAGCGCCAAACAGCTGCTTCACGCGGTCGATCGCGAGCTGCTCGACGACGTCGACGTATTCGCAGCCGCCGTAGTAGCGCTTGCCCGGGTAGCCTTCGGCGTACTTGTTGGTGAGCTGCGAGCCCTGCGCGGCCATCACGGCCGGGCTCGTGTAGTTTTCCGACGCGATCAGTTCGATGTGCTCTTCCTGACGGCGGTTTTCGTCCTGGATGGCGTTCCAGATCTCGGGATCGACGTTGGCGATGGTGCTTTGGGCTCTGTCAAACATGCTGGTTCCGTTAAGTGTGTTCAGGTTGACCGGATCGTGCGCAGGTCGAGTGCCGGGGCCGTAGCAGGTACGCAGCACTGCTGGCCACTGCTGATGATGGGAGCCTTGACGTGGCGTATGAAGGAGGTGCCGCATACGCGAGTCAGGACAACCACCGGCAGCGCAAACGACGGCGCGCGCGAATCATGGCTGCCCAGGCGAACGGCAAAACGGCACCCTGCGCTTCACGGTGGGACGCTCCACCTTGAACCCGCCACGCTTGACAGCATTGGGTTCTATCGCCAGTCACGCAGGGGTGAGCGCGTTAGTGTATTGGAACCGGGTCGAATAGGCAACCAGGCTGGGGAGCCCCTCGCACAAGCCGTCCGCAGCCCCGTCGTGCCGTTGCGGCGGCCGCCAGGCGGCCTGCCCGGACGCACCGTCGCGCGGCGGAGTCATTCTTGCCGCATCGTGCCATTGGAAGTAGGCTTGTGGCCTTTCTCCACCGACCAGGGAACAGCAATGATCGTGTTCGTCACCGGGGCGTCCGCAGGATTCGGCGCCGCCATCGCCCGGGCTTTCGTCAAAGGCGGCCATCGCGTCGTCGCAACCGCGCGCCGCAAGGACCGCCTTCAGGCGCTCGCTGACGAACTCGGGGACAACCTGCTGCCGTTCGAACTCGACGTGCGCGACCGCGCGGCTGTCCAAGCCCTCCCCGCCGCGCTGCCCGCCGGCTTTGCCGCCGTCGACGTGCTCGTCAACAATGCCGGCCTCGCGCTCGGTCTCGAGCCCGCGCAACGCGCCGAGCTCGACGACTGGACCACGATGATCGATACCAACTGCACGGGTCTCGTGCAGGTCACGCGCGCGTTCTTGCCCGGCATGATCGAGCGCAAGCGCGGACATGTGTTCAATCTGGGCTCGGTGGCGGGCACGTGGCCCTATCCGGGCGGCAACGTGTATGGCGCGACCAAGGCGTTCGTGCGCCAGTTCAGTCTGAACCTGCGCGCGGACCTCCACGGCACGCCCATTCGCGTGACGGACATCGAGCCGGGACTGTGCGGCGGCACCGAATTTTCCAACGTCCGTTTCCGCGGCGACGAGGAAAAAGCTGCGACCGTCTACCAGAACGTCCAGCCGCTCACGGCGGAAGACATCGCCGACTCCATCTACTGGATCGCGACGCGCCCCGCGCACGTCAACATCAATACGATCGAGCTGATGCCCGTCGGACAGTCGTTCGCCGGCCTGAACATCCACCGGGGTTAGTATCGCGAACCCGGCCCGGATCGGGCCGCCTCGTGCGGCCTCGGTGCGGCGCCTGTCGCGTGCGCAGAACACATTCCGGTACAACAGTGCCCAAAAATGCGGCGCCCTTTTGCGTTCCGGTAAAATGCGCGCCATGAATATGTCTGACAGTCAGTCCGGTGCCGAAATCGGCTTTATCTGGCCGATCCGGGTGTATTACGAAGACACCGACGCCGGCGGCATCGTGTTTTACGCGAACTACCTGAAGTTTTTCGAGCGCGCGCGCACCGAATGGCTGCGCGCGTGCGGCGTCGATCAACGCAAGCTCGCTGAAGAAACGGGTGCGCTCTTCGTCGTGCGCAGCACTGCCCTCGACTATCGCGCGCCTGCCAGGCTCGACGACATGCTGCGCATCGTCAGCCGGATCGAGAAGCTTGGCCGCGCGTCGGTGGATTTCGCCCAGGAGGCCTGGCGTGGCGACACGCTGCTGGCCACGGGCACGATCCGCGTCGGTTGCGTCGACGCGAAATCGATGAAGCCGTCAGCCATTCCTCCGCCGGTTCACGCCGCCTTGCAGCGCGGACCGGACTCAAACGGCGCCAGCGTGTCAACGGCGAGTATTTGAACGCGTTGTTACCTGGACAGTGAACTCGTAACGGTCACAACAAGACCAAGCATGGTTCGGCGAAGGACCCGCCGAAGCTTCCGGTTTGCCGACTGAATGCCAACCGAACGCTTCGACCACCTTGCAGCCGGACGCCCCACCCGGGACGTTACATCGAACCTCTATGAACACTACACAAGATCTGTCGATCATTTCCCTCGTTCTCAATGCGAGCCTGCTGGCGCAGGCAGTGATGGCGCTGCTTTTGCTGCTGTCGCTGATGTCGTGGACTTTCATCTTCCGCAAGTGGTTTGCGATTCGTCGCGCGCGGGCGCAGACTGAACGTTTCGAACGCGATTTCTGGTCTGGCGGCGACCTGCAGGCGCTGTATCAGAGCGCCGCGAACAACCGTCACACGATCGGCGCGCTCGAACGCATTTTCGAGTCGGGCATGCGTGAGTTCCTGAAAGGCAAGGAAAAGCGGATCAACGATCCGGGCGCGATTCTCGATGGCGCACGCCGCGCGATGCGCGCCGCGTTCCAGCGCGAAATGGACGTGCTCGAAGCAAACCTCGCGTTCCTCGCGTCTGTCGGCTCGGTCAGCCCGTATATCGGTCTGTTCGGTACGGTCTGGGGCATCATGAACGCGTTCCGCGGCCTCGCGAACGTCCAGCAGGCCACGCTTGCCAACGTCGCACCCGGCATCGCCGAAGCGCTGACGGCAACGGCCATCGGCCTGTTTGCCGCGATCCCCGCCGTGGTCGCCTATAACCGTTACGCGCACGACATCGATCGCCTCGCGATCCGCTTCGAAACCTTCATCGAAGAGTTCTCGAACATCCTGCAGCGTCAGGCCCATTAAGGAGTCCCACGATGGCCGGTTCAGTTCGTTCCAGCATGCGCGGCAGCCGCTCGCGCCGCGCGATGGCCGACATCAACGTCGTGCCGTACATCGACGTCATGCTCGTGCTGCTCGTGATTTTCATGGTGACCGCGCCGCTCGTGGCGCCGTCCATCGTGAACCTGCCGACGGTCGGCGGCGCAGCGCCGCAGCAGCAGACGCCGCCCGTCGTCGTCAACATCAAGGCCGACGGCAACATGAGCGTCAAGTACAAGGACGACGCAGGCGCGACCCAGCAGGAGACGATGACGCAGGCGGATCTGCGCGGCTTCGTCACCGACCGTCAGGCCTCGCATCCCGATCAGCCTGTCGTGATTGCCGCCGACAAGACGGTTAAATATGAAGTCGTGATGAACGTGATGTCCGACCTCAAGGCTCGCGGCGTCAAGCGCGTTGGATTGCTCGTCAAATCGCAATGATCCGCCGACAGAACAACGCCTATCCGCTTCAGCCGCCGCGCGAACGCGGCACAGGGCGCGCCATTGCGCTCGCCGTGCTGATGCACGTGCTGCTCGGGTTCTTCCTGTATCACGGCATTCACTGGCAGAACAGCACACCCGCGGGCGCCGAAGCCGAACTGTGGACGGAAGTGCCCGACGTGCCGACGCCGCGCCCCGCTCCGCCGCCGCCCGCGCCTGCACCTGTCAAGCCCGCGCCGCAGGTCAATGACGAGGAAGCCGAGATCGCACTGCAGGAGAAGAAGCGCAAGCAGCAGCAGGAAGCTGAGCGTCAGGCTGAACTCGCCGAGCAGCAGCGCCGGCAGAAACTGCAGGCTCAGCAGGAAGCCGAGGCGAAGCGCCAGCAGCAACTCGCCGCCGACCAGGCAGCCGCCGCCGCCAAGCTCAAGCAACAGCAGCAGCTGCAGGCCGAAAAGCTCAAGCAACAACAGCAGCAACAGCAAGCTGAAAAGCTCAAGCAGCAGCAGCTCGCCCAGCAGAAACAGGAGCAGTTGAAGAAGCAGCAGGAAGAGCAGCAGAAGGAACAGGAAGCAAAGCAGGCGCAAGCCGAGGCCCAGGCCAAGGCCGACGCCGCGAAGGCAGCCAAGGCCAAAGCCCAGGCGCAAGCGCAGGCCGAGGCCGCGAAGAAGCTGGACGCGGAACGCCGCCAGCGCCTCGCGTCGTTGCAGGGCATGGCGGGCGGTGAAGGTTCGACGGGCAACGGTCTAGCGAAGAGTGGTACGGGCACGGGCTCGGGCGGCAACGCTGCGTCGCCCGGTTATGCGGATAAGGTCAAACGCCGCGTACAACCGAACATCATCTGGTCGGGCGATACGTCGGGTCTCGAAACCGTCGTTTCCGTGCGCTGCTCGCCGACGGGCACGCTGCTGAGCGCGACGATCACGCGCAGCAGCGGCAATCAGGCGTGGGACGATGCCGCATTGCGCGCCGTGCAACGCTCGGATCCGATGCCGCAGGACATCAACGGCAAGACGCCCGAAAGCTTCAAGATTACGCTGCGGCCGGCCGCCTGAAGCCACGTTTACGGTTCGCCCGCTCGCGCGGGCCTAGCGGGAACGATTTCTGCTCAAGGCGGTCTGTTTGCAGTTGTGGAGTGTTAGAAATTTGTTTTTTGGGGAATCTATAAACAATGAGTTTGATGACGAAGCTAGGCCTGCGAGCACTCGTAGCGTCGTGTCTGATCGCCGCGGGCGGTGCCGCCCATGCACAACTCAACGTCCTCGTGACGGGCGTCGGATCCACGCAGTTCCCGATTGCTACGGCAAATTTTGCCAACGAGGCAAATTCTCCCCAGCAGATCAGCACCATCGTCCGCCAGGACCTTCAGCGCAGCGGTAAATTCACCAACATCGACGCGGGCAGCGCGCCCGTATCGGAAGGCGATTCGGTCGATCTCGGCGCATGGAAGGCAAAGGGCGCGAACGCGTTCGTCGCGGGCAGCGTCACGAAGCTGCCGAACGGCCAGTACCAGGTTCGCTTCAAGCTGTACGACACCGTCAACCAGCAAAGCCTCGGCGGCCTCGAACTGGTCAGCCCGGAAGGCGGCCTGCGCATGAGCGCGCACAAGGTGGCCGACTACATCTACGCGAAGCTGATGGGCGGCCGCGGCGTGTTCGCGACGCGTCTGTCGTACGTGATCAAGACGGGCAACCGCTATCAGCTGCAGATTTCCGATTCCGACGGCCAGGACGCGCACATCGCACTGTCCAGCCCGGAGCCCATCATCTCGCCGGCGTGGTCGCCGGACGGCACGAAGGTCGCGTACGTCTCGTTCGAAAAGAAAAAGCCGATCGTCTATATCCACGATCTGCCGACGGGCCGCCGCGTCGTCGTGTCGGACCAGAAGGGCAACAACAGTGCGCCCGCGTGGTCGCCTGACGGCCGCACGCTCGCCGTCGCACTGTCGCGCACGGGCAACACGCAGATTTTCGCCGTCAACGCCGACGGCAGCGGCCTACGCCGCCTGACGCAAGGCAGCTCTATCGACACCGAGCCGTCGTACTCGCCCGATGGCCAGTCGATCTACTTCACGAGCGACCGCGGCGGCCAGCCGCAGATCTACAAGATGCCCGCCAGCGGCGAGGCATCGGGCGGCGCACAGCGCGTGACGTTCACGGGCAACTACAATACGAGTCCGCGCGTGAGCCCGGACGGCAAGCAGCTCGCCTATATCTCGCGCACGGGCGGGGGCTTCAAGCTGTATATCCAGGATCTGCAGTCGGGCGTCGCGACGGCGCTCACCGATACAACACATGACGAATCGCCGAGCTTTGCGGCGAATGGTCAGTACATTCTTTACGCCACTCAGGTGAACGGCCGTGGCGTGTTGGCCGCAGTATCGACCGACGGTCGGACGCGGCAGGTCCTGTCCGTTCAGGGGGGCAGCGTACGCGAGCCGTCCTGGGGCCCGTTTATGCAATAACACACAAGGAGAGTAAAGCATGATGTCCAAACTTCGTATCGCGTTGGCCGTGGCAATGGTCGGCACGCTGGCTGCCTGTCATTCGGGCGTAAAGCTCGACGAGAACGCCGGCAAGGGTGGCGCGACGGGCGCACAACCCAACCCGAACGATGTCGCCACGGTAAACGTCGATCCGTTGAACGATCCGAACAGCCCGCTGGCAAAGCGCAGCATCTATTTCGACTTCGACAGCTACTCGGTCAAGGACGACTACCAGCCGCTGCTGCAGCAACACGCTCAGTACCTGAAGAGCCACCCGCAGCGTCACGTCCTTATCCAGGGCAATACCGACGAGCGCGGCACGAGCGAATACAATCTGGCACTCGGCCAGAAGCGTGCTGAAGCTGTCCGCCGTTCGCTGTCGCTGCTGGGCGTGCCGGATTCGGAAATGGAAGCCGTGAGCCTGGGCAAAGAAAAGCCGCAGGCGACGGGTCATGACGAAGCGTCGTGGGCGCAAAACCGCCGCGCGGACCTCGTCTATCAACAGTAATAGGTGACAAGCCGTATGACGCACCGTTTTTCCTGGCTGCGCATGGCCGCAGCCGCCTGCGTCGCGGGGTCGGCCGTGATGGCCCTGCCCGCTCACGCCGGCATGTTCGACGACGATCAGGCTCGCCAGGCGATCCTCGATCTGCGCACCAAGACTGATGGTCTGTCGAGCCAGCTGTCGGCGGCTCAACGCACGATCCTCGACCAGCAGAACCGTCTCGACCAGCTGAACCAGCAGGTCGCGACGCTGCGCGGGCAGAACGAGGACCTCACCAATCAGGTCGCGACGTTGCAGAAGCAGCAGAAGGACTACTACAGCGACCTCGACGGTCGTCTGAAGAAGTTCGAGCCGCAGCAACAGACGGTCGATGGCGTGGAAGGCACCGTGCAGCCGGGCGAAACGGAAGCGTTCAACGCGGCTTCGCAGCAGTTCCGCAGCGGTGACTTCAAGAACGCGGCGGCCTCGTTCCGCAGCTTCATCACCAGGTACCCGCAAAGCCCGTATCAGCCCACAGCGCAATACTGGCTCGGCAACGCGCTGTATGCGCTGCGCGACTACAAGGGCTCGACGTCGGTATGGCAAGGCGTCGTGCAGAAGTATCCGCAGCATCCGCGCGCGCCGGAGGCGCTGCTGGCCATTGCGAACAACCAGCTTGAACAGGGCCAGAAGGCTGCCGCCAAAAAGACGCTCGAACAGATCGTCGCGCAGTACGGCGGATCGGATGTCGCGCAGTCAGCACAGAGCAAGCTCTCGCAGATCAAATGATTCGTGGCGCCCGGCTCGCGCCGGACGTCCGTTTGTTGTGATGCAGTCAACGCGCAGTGTCGACGCTTGAAGAACCGATACGCGTGCCTCTCGCCGAAAAGCCCGAAACTTCCCGTTCCGGGCTTTTCTTTTGAAGCATGCGCACGCAATGATTGCTGGCCGGATTATTGACAGTGTGAAGTCGCGCCGCTATAATCTCGCTTCTCTTTTGGGTCGTTAGCTCAGCTGGTAGAGCAGCGGACTTTTAATCCGTTGGTCACTGGTTCGAATCCAGTACGGCCTACCAAAAGATTCGAAGGGCCTGGCGCAAGCCGGGCCCTTTTCATTTTGCGTCACGCCTTTGGCCCAACGCGTCCTAATCGCCCATTTCCGCCTTGATTCGCAAGCGCCCTCATCGCTCGCGGAACCTTTATCCGGGCCCATTCGTTTGATCCGGTGGCCGGCAACGAAAGGAAGTCATCGAGTCGCTGAACCAGCTCTTCTCCGTCGTTCAGCCTGGGCCTGCGGCCCCACGTGCACGACGAAATAGCACGGCACCTGGGACAGGAGCGGCGCTATGTCGAGGACGGCAGCACCGGGTTCATTTATACGCAAGAAGGCAGCATCGACGCGCTCGCCAGTACGCTCCGCCGCGTGTGGACGATCGCACCTGACACCACGTGCGCGGCAGCCGCGCCGCGCATTCGAAGTAGCAGCAGCTGAATTCGCCGACGCTCGGCAGAAAGCTCGCTGAGATGGTCCGCGCTGAGTTGAAGTCTTCAAGGCGCGTCTCACTTCGCCGCGTCCGCCTCCGCGTGCAACACGTCCAGGCCCGCTTTCACACCCGCGCGCCGATCACCTGCTGCGCAACGGCCAGATAGCGCTGCGCCGTATCCTGCAGCGTCAGACCTGCGAGCGACCTCGGCGCCTTGGGCTGCGCGAGCGCGGTCAACAGCGCCGCAGCATACGCGGAAGTATCGTCGGTATCGACCAGTTGCACGCCGGGCAGCGTCTTTGCAAACTGAAACGGCGTGATCGTGCTCGCCACAACAGGAATCCCCGACGCCAGCGCCTCGAGAAACGCGATGCTGTGTCCTTCCGAGCGCGACGGCATCGCGAACGCATTCGACCCGCGTAGCACCCCGCTCACGTCCGAAATGGGACCATCGACGCTCACCCGGTCTTCGAGGCCGAGCTTCTTCACCAGATCCTCGATCGCCGCGAGATAAGCGGGGTCCTCGACCACGCCGTATAGTTGCAGCCGCACGTCCTGCACCTGCGCCGCCACCTCGCTGAACGCATGCACCGTCTGCAACTGGTTCTTCACCGACGTATACCGGCCGATCTGCACGATCTGCGGCAACGCATCGCCGGAACGCGGGCGATCGTCGAATGCGAAGCGCGACACGTCGACGCCATTCGGGATCAACGTCACGAGCGGATGCGAACCGACGCAGTCCTTATAGTCCCGCACGTTCGCGGGCGACACGCCGATCACTGCCCGCGCCCGCGACGACAGCAGGCGCTCAACGTTGCGAAACAGCTTGCGCTCGAAGTCGTTGACCGCGGAGTGCATCACGTAGATCACGGGCACGTTGGTCGGCAATGCGCGCGCGTAAAACGCGGGAATCGTCGCGTGCGCGAATAGCACATCGGGCCGGAAGCGCCGCAGCACGGCGGCGAGATGAATCAGCTTGCCAGGCAGCCTCGAGCGCCTCGCGGGAAACACACACTCGACGCCGTGGCTCGCCAGCTCGCGCGTGAAGGGCGTGAAGTCGGGCCGCTCGGGCAACAGCGCCGTCACGCCGACCACGCTGCCCTCGCGCTGCTGATGGATCGCGAGATCCTTCGCCAGCACTTCCGCGCCCGACAGCCTCGGCTCCAGCACGAGATGAAGTATCCGCATCACAGCGCCCTCGCGGCCCGGTACATCATCCATGCAGCCGCCGAACTCAGGCCGACCGTCATCCCCCACGCGATCCCCGTCACGCCCCAGTAGTGCGTCGCGGGCGGCACGCAGGCGAGCAGCACGAGCACCTGGATCACGGACGCCTGGGTCGTCGCCTTCGCGTCACCGACGGCTCGCAGATACGACACGAGCACCGCGATCAGCGCACCGATCGCCATGTTGATCACGAAAATCTTGAAGAGCGGCACGGCGGGCAGCCACGCCGGTCCGAGTATCAGCGCGAACAGCGGCTGTGCCGCCAGCCGCAGCACGATCACGACGACCACGAGTCCCAGCGCGATCACGCCGATGTAGCGCCTGAATAGCCGCGCAGCCGCGTGCGGATCGGCGCGATGGCGCGCGGCGAAGGTCGGAAACAGATACTGCGACATCGCGATGGCGGCGTCGGCAAGCAGCATCTGCGCGAGCCGCGACGACATCTGATACGCGCCGAGTTGCGCGGGCCCGAGCAGCTTGCCGACCACGACCTTGTCGAACTGGTTGAGGATCAGATTGACGACGCTGCCCGCCCAGATCCAGCGGCTGAATGCAACGTAATGACCGATGCCCGACCAACGCAAGCGGATGGGCGGACGCGGGTTCATCGTAATCCACGTGAGTGCCGTCTTCAGCGATTCGCCGACGATCATCCCGATCAGCACCGAATATGCGCCCGCACCCGCGAGCGCCAGCACAAGGCCGCAACAGCAGTCGACGAAAGCCGCCGAGATCTCGACAAGCGCCACATGCTGAAAGCGCCGCTCGCGCTGCACGACGTAATAGGCGGGTGACGCGACACCGCGCAGCAGCGGCAGCAGCGCGGCGAGCTGCAAGAGCAGCAGCGCGCCGCCCAGATGGAACTGGCTGTTCATCAGCGGCGCGATTGCGACAAGCGCGGCGCCGATCACGAGGCCCCGGGTCGCGAGCGTGGTCCAGACCGCGCCCAGCTCATCGCGCGTCGGCGCAGCCTGCCCCTGGATCACCGCCTGCGACAAGCCCGTGTCCGACAACGCCTCCGCAATCGCGACGGCGAGCAGCGCGACGCTCACGCTACCGATCGCTTCCGGCCCGAGAATGCGGCCGATCGCGAGAAACTTGACGGCCACGAGCCCGCGCATCAACACCTGTTGCAATAGCACCCATGTCGCTGCACTCGACCCCAAGCCTGCCCTAACCGAGAACGCCGGTAGCCTCATCGTCCGCAATCTTTTTCTCCTGTCCCATACAGGGCTGTCGATCGGGTGGCGTCGAGCGCCCACTCCGTGGCAGTCAGAGCCCGTCCGCCGGCTCACGCACGCCGTCCCTCAAGGTAACTCGCCGCATCCGCACGCGGACGCCATCTATCAGTCAGATTCGGCAACGGCGCGATTGCGGCTGTCTGTTCTCGCCAAAGAAATGGCGAAATTGTCGGTTCCCGGCGAAGGCGTAATGCTAAGGTGAAAGCACGGCTGCTCCTTACGATCGCTATGGAACGTGCAACCCATCTCGTCCCCTTCGAAGCCCCCATCGCCGATGCCGCGAGCCGCGGCTATGTCGTCATCATCGAGCCGAACTTCACCGGACATCGGTGGCGCTATGTCGAATGGATCGCGCAGGCCTGCCTCGAAGCGGGCTATCCATGTCTCGTCGTGACCGAGAACTCGAACGAGGATCATCGGCTCGCGCGTGAGATCATGGCCGCGCGGCGCGAGGATCTGCAGATCGCTTTCGTCGATGCCGATAACCAGCGTCAAAGCCGGGGGCTCAAGCGCATCAGCTACGCACGGTTTCACGCCTACTTCAAGCTCGCCTACGACTCCGTCAAGCACGCCGAACGGGTGCGTCTCGTGGTGGTGCCGTATGTCGATTACTTCTTTCATGCGCTGCCGCTGCTCGGCACGCCGTTCGGCCGCGCGCCGTGGATCGCGATCACGATGCGCGCGACGTTCCATCATCGCAAGGTCGGCGTGCGCACGCCGGGGCGGCCGCTCGTCAACACACTGAAATCGCTGCTGTTCCGGCGCGCGGTGCATACGAAAGGACTGCGCACGCTGCTGTCGATCGATCCGACGCTGCCCGAATGGATCGGCCGCGACAAACCCAGGCATGGCGCATCCGTGCGCTATGTCGCCGATCCGTTCCCCGATGCGAAGGCAGAAGATCCTTTCGTGGCGCGCGAGCGTCTCGACCTCGATCCCGCCGGCCGCTATCTGCTCGTCTACGGCTCGATCAGCGAGCGCAAGGGCATTTGCGAACTGGTGGAAGCGCTCGCGGGCATGAAAGACGCACCGACGCTGCTGCTCGCGGGCGAACAGGATCAGGAGATCCGCGGCTTCATGCGCGCGTTCATTCCGATTCTCGAACCCGCACCCGTGATCCTCGACCGTTTCATTTCGAACGAAATGGAGCGCGACCTGTTCTCCGCGTGCGACGTCGTCTGGCTCGGCTACAAGGGCCACTATGGGATGAGCGGCGTGCTCGTGCAGGCGTACCGCTTCGACAAGCCCGTGGTCGCCACGAGCGACGGGCTGATCGGCTGGTTCTGCCGCGACGGGCAGCTCGGGCCGTGTCTCGACGATCTGTCGGCGGATTCGATCAAGCGCGCGCTCGCTGACATCGCAGCGAAATGGCAGCGCGGCGAGAAGTATCAGCGTCCGCTCGATCATCTGCTCGCACGAAACACGCTCGGTCAATTCAAGGAAACGCTCCGCCAGTCGATCACCGCGGCAATCGAAACGCGCGTCTGACGCTACGGCGCGCGTCGCTGCCGTCATGCACCCGCCGTGTCAGCGTTCGATTCCACCGCTCATTCGGACGTCTCGCCACCCACCCGCCCGATTCCCTTCGCACGCGCGACGCGTGGCAGCAGCACCTGTCGCGCCCATTGCGCGCATGGCTTCTCGATGCGTGCCGCACTGATGCGCGCGGCCACGTAGCTCGCACAGCACGCGAACAGCGCGGCGCTCGCAAAGCCCAGCACCGGCACGCGATGATCGAGGGCCTCGAGCGGCGTCTTCAATGCGACGCGCACCATCAGGATCGCGACGAAGCTCCAGACGTACAACCCGTAGCTGTTCTGCCCGAACGCGGCGACGATACGCGCGCCCGGATAGCGGCGCGGCAATTGCGCGAGCAGGAGCAGCAACGCGACGGCCGCACACGCGGCGACGGTAGGCGCGAGCCAATGCGCGAGACCCAGTCCGGAGCCCGTCGCGTACAGCAGCGCGAGAAACCCGGCGCACGCAGCCAGCGCACAGGCGCTGCCGACCCTCGACAGCCTGATGCCGTCGTTCATTAACAGCCGCTTGCCGTAACGCGCAAAGATGAAGCCCACGACGAAGCACGGCAGTTGCGTCGGCGGCCAGTAGTAGAGGAAGGAATTGTTCTCAACCGTACAGACGTCGCCGGCACAGGCAGCCGCCGTCAGCATGATGGCGCTGCACGCCAGCAACACCAGCGACGTGCGCCACAGTCCACGCCGCGTGCGCGTCGCGCTGAAGACGAGCGGCGCGAACAGGTAAAAGCACATCTCCACACCGATCGACCATCCGCCCGGCACCACCGTGTTCACGGCACCCGGCAGCCACGCGTGAATGAAGAGAAAATTCGCAAGGACATCAGATACGTCGTGCGGCGCCGTGATCTGGGTATTGAAGTGTGCCGCCAGATAATTGCCGAACGAATAGACGGCAATCGCGAGGTAATACAGCGGCGCGATCCGGAAGAAGCGCTTGACGTAGAAGCGCCGCGCGATCAGTACTCGATCGTTGCCGAAGCGCTTCGTTTCCTCTTCGAGCGTCAGCATGATCGTCGCCGCGCTGATCACGAAGAACAGTTGGACGCCGTATTGCCCCATGTCCGCAAGGGCCTGCAGCCATGCGGGCAAGGCGGGCATGAAGAGCGCGAGATGCACGAGAATCACACCGACGATAGCGAGCGCGCGGCCGGCATCGAGCGCGGCGACGCGCGCATCCTGGTGTCCCGCCAGCTTCGCGATAGCGGCGCTCGACGTCAGCGCGGGCGGCGGCGCATACGGAGCAGCCGTTCCCGCCGCGCTCGCGCGCCGCAAGCAGCGGCTGCCGATGCGGTCAAGCCATGTCGGCGTTCCTGTGTAGCTCACGCAAGTTCTCCCCTTGCGGGCCCGATGGTTGGCCCACCCGCGCGCACGCGTTGCGTGCGGCACTATGCAGCATGAACTAGTGTTTGAAGCAGGCTTTACAGCAGACTTGGAAACAGCGCTTGAATCAGGACAGCTGACCGCCGGCGGGCATTTCCTCTCGCACGGATGCATTGCGCTTCGCCGGGAACAGTGCGTTGCGCAGACGCAGGAACGGGTACTCGACGGCGCGCGTCATCACGTAGCCCGCGATGATCGCGATGGCAGCCTGCGCGGCCAGCGCGACGAACCAGATCGCCGCGGCGGGCAAGCCGAGCGCCGTCGCCTTGCGGATCACGATGTCGCCGGGCGCGAGCGCGAGCGAGTGCCACAGGTAGATGCCGTACGAGTACACGCCGAGCCACGCGACCGCACGATACGCGAACGAATCGCGCACCTTGCCCGAGTGCTCGAGCATCAGCACGATGAAGGCGCAAAAACCGATTGCCTGGATCGTGTAGCCGATGCTTTCGTCGAGCGGTTCGTGCTTCGTCGCGAGCACGAGCCACGCAACCAGCACGGCCACGACGCAAAGCAGCCATCCCGTGCGCTTCGCGATCCCCTGATACACGTCGGGCTTCATCCAGTAGATGGCGGCGAGAATCACGCCGTACAGCAAGCTGTCGATCCGGTACTGCGTATAGAAGAACGCCGCCTGCAGATCGCCGCCCGCGACTTCGAGGCAGCGCGCAATCAGCACAACCACGCAGATGCCGCCCAGCACGCCGATGATCGAACCGGCGCGCATCTTCCAGCGCGCAAACAGCAGCAGCACGGCGGGCAGGAACAGATAGAAGTGCTCTTCGACGGCAAGGCTCCACGTCTGCGAAATCGACGTGCCGAAGTAGTTCTGCAAGTGCGTGAGGTTCTGCCAGAGGAACGTATCGAGGGGATGGCGCCCGACGACCGAATGAAACAGGATCAGCACGTAATACGCAGGCCAGATCTTGAACATGCGCCGCACGATGAAGCGGCGCGCATCGACGTGACCCTTTTCCGCATATTGCCGCAGCAGCAGCCCGCCGACGAGAAAACCGCTCAGCGTAAAGAACAGGTTCACACCTTCGCGGCCGAAGTTCTTCAGCGGATACTCGATGATCCCAATCAGCGCGCTGCCCGTCTGATTCACGTGGAAGTGGTAGCCCATCACCGCGAGAATTGCGATGCCACGCACGAAGTCAAGCTCGACCGACCTGCCCCGCATCATCGATTGCGCGCTGCCGAATAGCTTCATGCCTGTTCCCCTTCGACGTCGT
Organism: Paraburkholderia phymatum STM815; assembly: GCF_000020045.1. Taxonomy (GTDB): domain Bacteria; phylum Pseudomonadota; class Gammaproteobacteria; order Burkholderiales; family Burkholderiaceae; genus Paraburkholderia; species Paraburkholderia phymatum. The sequence goes on from NC_010622.1 coordinate 2,763,764, forward strand.
TTGCTGGTCTTTGTTTGTGAGCCGCCACGCGCAGAACCGTTGCCATGTCGTGCCTTCTGTGATGCCTGAGCGCACGCCACGTGCTGCTGCGGGTGGCGTCGTCGCCACGGCACGTTTTCGCACGATATGTCAGCCATGTTGCTAGCTTGAGCGCGCACCCGTGCGCCAAGTTGCTGTCCTTGTCGGACAGCCTGGCGGACCCCGCCAAACCGTCTGACTACGGGCATTTGCCCGCATCGTGCGACCCCGCCAGAACCCAGGCGTATTACGCCTGCCCCGGGCTTGACGCCAGGCCGTCCATTTATATTCAGACTGAACAGTGGCGCGCGCCGCTGACACGATGAACGAACGCACCGGGAAGGGGAGAATCGTCGATGCGCAACAAGTACGCTACGTTGTGGATCTGGATGTGCTTGTGCCCGCTCGCCCTCGACTACAAGGCGCCGGATGCCGATTCGGGCCACGCCGCGCAGGTTCTGCTCGTCGCCCCGACGCTCGCCGCCGCGCTCGCGCTGATCTTCATCGCGCCGCGCTTTCGCGACGCTTCCCCGCTGCGCCGCTTCGTAACGGTCTGCCTCATGCTCAGCGTGCCGGGCAGTCTGATTTCTCAACTCGTGCAAGGCAACGATTTCGGCAATTATCTGCGCGTCGTGTTGCCGTTTCTGCTGTTTCTTCTCGGCTACGCATTAGCCTGCCACCCGTGGCACGAAAACCGCATCGGGCAGATGGAAAAGGCGCTCTTCTGGGCGAATCTGATCTGTCTCGTCTTTACCTTTATCTTCGGCATCGCGACGGGCGGCGGCCTGGGCGGAATCGCCGACGTGCGCTTTCGCATCGTCTCTGTGACGCTGCTCGGACTGCAAGGCGTGCTGCTGCACGAGTTCGTGCTGGCGCGGCGCTTTTCGCCGTTCATGCTCGCCGTGTTTCTCGGCACGGTGCTGGTCGAGCTGCTGAGCGTCACGCGCAGCCTGCTGGTGGGTACCGTGCTGCTGTTCCTGATGGCGGCATGGATGAGCGCGCCGTCGCTGCGTTATCTGCTGCGCTCCGCATTGCGCGTGTTCATCGTGAGCGTCGTGCTCGGCGCGATGGCCGCGGTCGCCATCTGGAGCATGCCGTCCGTCAGCGAACACTGGATGCAGCGCTTCACGGTGGCGGCCAACACGCAGACGGGCAAGGATCCGACCACCATCACGCGCCTCGCTGAAATGAAGGATCAGGTCGATCAGGTCACCTCGTCGACGCAATCGCTGCTGCTCGGCGAAGGCTACGGCCACTACTATCACTATTCGCCGCAGTATCTGCCCGACCTTGCGGGAACGATCAGCGCGAAGGATTTCTACGCAATCCACGAATGGGCCGCGGGCCACAACTTCTGGATCTATCAGCTGTTCGCGGGCGGCCTGCTGTTCGGCATCGGGTTGCCGCTGGCGGTGCTGGTGACCTTGTGGCATTGCGCCAGGGCTTACCGCCGATGGCGCGGACGCACCCCGGGCGCACCACTGCTGCCCGTGTTTGGACGCTCGATCCTGCTGCTCGCCGCGCTGCCCGCAACGTCGATCGGCGGCAATCCGCTCGGGCCGCGCTTCTCGGGACTCGTGTTCGGCGTCGCGCTCGGCCTCGCGGTCGCCACGTATTGCCGTCTGCATCGACAGCTGGATTCGAAGGCGCGCTCGCGCGTCGAGCCGGTCGCGCCGCAATCGGCGGCAGTCGCCGTCGCGCGGCACCGGCCGACGCCACCGCCCACGCAGCCGCCGCGCCCCGCACCGTTTGCCGCCGCTTCGTCGCGCGGCACGCTGCGGGACGCGTCGGGCTCCGATAGCTACGATGCGGACCGCGCGCGCGATCTGCGTCAACGAGGCATGCCGGCGTCCGCGTGAACGCACCCAGGTGCATGACGCGCATCACGCAGATGGCCTCGCTTCATCGCCCGGCAGCGCCGGCCCTTTTCGCACTACGCCGTGTTATTCGCCAATGAAAATTCTTCATCTACTTTCGACAGTCGATCCGCGGGCAGGCGGACCGATTGAGGGTGTACGACAGAGCGGCGTCGCGATGGCGTCGCTGGGCCATGAGATCGAGGTCGTGTCGCTCGATGCCGCCGATGCGCCGTATGTGCGCGACTTCCCGTTGCCCGTGCATGCGCTCGGTCCGGGCCGCAATGACTACGGCTTCACGCCCGGCTACACGCCGTGGCTGCGCCGCGAAGCGCCACGCTTCGACGCCGTGATCGTGCACGGCCTGTGGCAATACCACGGCTTCGGCGCATGGCGCGCGCTGCGCGCGACGAAGGTGCCGTACTACGTGTACACGCACGGCATGCTCGATCCGTATTTCAAGCGCACGTATCCGCTCAAGCATCTGAAGAAATGGGCGTACTGGCCGTGGGCCGAGTATCGCGTGCTGCGCGATGCGGCCGCCGTGATCTTCACGACCGAGGAAGAGCGGCTGCTCGCGCGGCAGTCGTTCTGGCTGTATCGCGCGAACGAGCGTGTCGTGCCGTTCGGCACCAACGCGCCGCCGCCGCATGCGCAGGCGCTGCGCGAAGTGTTCCTGAGCACGTACCCCCAGTTGCGCGGCAAGCGGATCGTGTTGTTTCTCGGACGCATTCACGAGAAGAAGGGCTGCGATCTGCTGATTCACGCGTTCGCCGATCATGCGCAGCGCGACCCTGACGCACATCTCGTGATCGCCGGACCCGATGCGACGGGCTGGCAGCGGCCGTTGCGGGCGCTCGCGCGCTCCTGCGCAATCGAGGAGCGGCTCACGTGGCCGGGCATGCTGCAGGGTGACCTGAAATGGGGCGCCTTCTATGCGAGCGACGTGTTCGCGCTGCCATCGCATCAGGAGAACTTCGGCGTGGCCGTCGCCGAGGCGCTGGCGTGCGGCCTGCCCGTGCTGCTGTCGGACAAGGTCGGCGTGTGGCGCGAGGTCGAGAACGATCGGGCGGGTTTCGTCTCCAGCGATACGATCAACGGCACGCAGCGCAATCTGCTGAACTGGCATTCGCTCGACGCTGCCGCGAAGGCGAACATGCGCGAGCAGGCGCGTAAAACCTTCGATGCGCGCTTCGGCATTGCGAGCATGGTCGATTCGTTGACCGCGCTGTTGCAGCCGCAGGTCGGCGCGGCGGCTGCGCGCGCCGGCGATCAGCAGTCGTCGCTGAATACGCCGGGAGGAGCGGCGATGGTGTCGAAGGTATCGAAGGCGCCGGCGCAAAGGGAGCCGTCGGTGAGTTGAGCGGCTGCGCGCTTTTGCGCGCGGCGAGAGACGCAGAATGCGCGCCAAAGAAAAATCCCGCGATCTGCATCGCGGGTTTTTTTATGGCGCTACCGCTTCTGATAGCGCACGGTCTTTCTTGCGAAGGACGGGCCGCCGCTTCACATCGCTTCGTTGCCGCCCGCCCTGACCAGCGACTGTGCCGCGATGGGCAGCTTGTCCAGCTCCGCACTCGCCACGCCGCCAAAGCGCGTGCCGGCCGCCTCGCCGATGGGCACGATGGTCGCCGTATCGGGCTTGCCGAGCCGCTGCGCGATATGCTCCCCCAGCCGCAGCGCGAGCGCCGAAATGGTGATGGTCGGGAAGTTCGCGCCGACGGTCGGGAACACCGAACTGCCCGCCACGTACAGATTGCTCACGCCATGCATCTTGCAGTCGCGATCGACGACACCTTCGCGCGGCGAATCGTGCATTCGTGTCGTGCCCATGTGATGCCATGTGCCTTCGAGCTTCGCCGGCCACGACGAGCGGCCCGTCAACGGTTCGTCGAGTTCGACTTCGCCGACACCCATCATTTTCAGCTCGTCGGCGAGCAGCTGGAAGGTGCGGTCGAAGGTGCGCTGCACGAGCTCGGTGAGCCGCCAGTCCACTTTCACGCGCGGCAGGCCGAGACTGTCCTTGCGGTCCGACAGCGTGACGCGGCTGTCGCGGTTCGGCTCCGCCTCGACGATCGCCTGCAGCTTCACGTCCGAGATCAGCGCGCGCAACTGCAGCAGGCGCGTAAGGCCGAAGCCGATGGTATCGACAGGATGCGCGGCCATCGTCAGATAGTCGTCGCGCGCGCGTCGGCCCGGCTGCTCCTTGCGATGCAGTGCCTCGCGGCAGCGGATCAGCGCTTCGGACCCCGCACTGCCCTCGCCGAAGAAACGCGAGAAGAACCACACGCGCGAATTGAGCAGCTTTTCGCGCTTGATGACATCGTGCGTCAGCGCGAACTGCGACGAGATATGCGTGCCGTGCGCCGCGACCACCGGGTTCTGATAGTGGTACTTGATGTCGTACAGCTTGTTGCGCGACCACGCCTTCGAGAACTTCACCGTGCCCGTCATCAGGCGCGGATGATCCATGAAGAAGCGGCCCACGAGGTCGTTGCCGTTGCCGAGACCCGCCGCCTGCACCTTGTTCGACGCCAGCAGCAGCCGCGCATTCTCGATGCCGCCCGTCGCCAGCACGAAGACCTTCGCGTTCATGCGAAAGCGCTTGCCCGTGAGCGTCGCGACATCCACGCCTGTGACTTCCGTCGCCTGCGCATCGGTGTCGATGTTGACGACATTCGCGTACAGGAACACGCGCACGCGTTCTGAGCGCCGCAACACTTCGCGATACACCTTGCCGAAGCGGACGGGCGGGCTGAATTGCGAAACGGTGTCGCGTACGTTGCCCGACATCAGCGGATAACGGCGCACGTCGTGGCGGTTGATCTGCTGTTCCCACCACGCGGGATCGAAATTGTGCGGGCCGAGCTTGAGCAGCGCATGCGTGCGCAGATAGTACGGCGCGAGTTCTTCCAGGCCGAACGGCCAGCCGCTGTGAGCGACCCAGTCCTTCTTGTCGAAGTCCCACGGGTCGAGGGGCCGGCACCAGCCGCCCCAGCAATTGCTGCTGCCGCCCAGATAGCGGCTTCGGCAGCCGTCCGCGAAGGTATAGGGGATACCGACGTTTTCGCCGCGATAGAGATCGCGCGTTTCGTCGTCGGCCTTGTAACCGCCGCTTTCGAGCAGGCAGCAATCGATGCCCGCGCGATCCAGTTCCATCGCGAGCGTGATACCCGCGACGCCAGCCCCGATGATGCATACCGTCGTCGACACAGCGACGCCCTGTTCGACACTGCGGGTATCGATCAACATCCCCTGCTCCCAGCTTTGTGTTCTGTTCGCACCTTGTACGGCCGCCTGAAGCAGCGTCCGTTCTGGCCCCCCGCCGCGCATGCGAGCCAGGCTCATCATGCAGCAACGCCCTGTGGGTCGTGCACGAGCAGGGCGCCGCAGACCGCATAGTGCGTTCCCGCGCCAGCCAGTGCTTACGTAGGATGATGGCTCCGCGTAATGCAGTTCATCCGCCAACTTCGCGCTTCCGGCAGACAGAACCATGCATCCTGCGAATGTTATGAGACGCACCCCCCATCCGCGTCAAAACGCTTGCGGATAAAGCGGCACGGATTGCCGCCATACACACCTTCCGCCTCGAGTGAACGGTGCACGACGGACAGCGGCGTCACGACGGCCGAACGGCCGATCGTCACGCCCATCTGCACGACGCATTTCGACGAGATCCACGCGCCGTCTTCGATGACGATCGGCGCCACGCGCAAATCCATGTTGGTTCGCATGTCATGCGAACCCGCGCTCAGAAAGCTGCCTTGCGAGATGCACACGTTCGAGCCGATGCGGATGGGCGCCTGGTTGTAGATCCACACGTCGACGCCGAACCAGCAGTTGTCGCCGACCGTGAGGTTCCACGGCGCCTTCACACGCACGGGATGCACGAAGCGGCAGTTCGCACCGATCTTCGCGCCGAACAGCCTCAGCAACGCGACGCGCACCGACGACACGGGCAGCAGTTTGTTATTGAGCACGCAGGCTTCGACAAAGAACCAGATCAGCTCGGTGAAAAAGCCGCGCGACGCGACGTAATTGCCCTTGCCCGCGAGGCTCAGGTCGATCACGCGGCCGGGCGGCTGGGTCGCACCGGAAGCATCGTGCAGGGGCGAATCGGGCGGCACAGCGGCCTCGGTTGCGCGCGCGGCATGCTGGTCTTTCATCCGCGCGTCCTGGCCGTCCGCTGCCCGCCCAAGGGTCGGGCCGAACGTGTTATCCATAGTGTTCTCCAATCGATGGAGGCGCATCGCTGGCTCTTCATCCCGTTATGCGGCCAGGCCGGACGTTGCGCGCCCTGTCGTTTGATTATCTGGCTCACGCGCGCGCGTGGACGACGGCTGTCCGTGCCGTGCGGCACTTTGGCGGATCGATGCAGAGTGTCCGTATCAACATGGCAGCATAGGGTGATGACGTGTGCAGGAGGACGACGACCATGGCTGCTCATCTTTGCTCGCGGCAGGCCACGGCGCGCGCGCATTCGGCGCCGCGCGGCGGGCTGCGCTCGCGCGTGCTGCTGGTGTCCGCCGCGCTCGTATCGGCGCTCGCGCTGATGCCGCACGCGCATGCGCAGAACAACGCCGCGCAAGGCAACGGGCAGAACGCCGCGAAGAATGGCAATAACGACGGCAATAACGATGGCAATGGCGCGCCGGCGCCCAGGACAGCCGCGCAGCGTACCCAGGAAGACGCGCAGCGTCTGCTCGGCGGACCGTCGATGGCGCTCGGTGGCTACAACATGCAAGGCGCGACACCCGATGCGCAGCGCGACTCCCTGCTCAACACCGAGCGCATGCGTGCGGCGAAGCCCAACACGCAAACGGCAGGCGGCCCGGCAGCGGCAGCGGCGGGTGGCGACGGTCCGGCAGCCGCACCAGGCGGCGCGATCCGGCGGCCCGCTCGCGGCGGCGCGGCGGCGGGCGGCGCCGCGCAGCGCGGCGGCCCGGTGAAGGCTGCCGATGGGGGCGGCGCGGCAACGGCGGTGTATGGCGATCCCTACAGTCAACGCGCGGGGCGCGACGTCTTCAAGTCTCCCTGGTAGGCAGCAATCTGAGCCATGCAAAAGCCGAAGGCCGCATGCGACCGTCCCGTGACGGTTCGCATGCGGCCTTCTCTCTTTCCGGTGTCAGTGTGCCCGGCGCTCGTCACTCCACTTCCGACTCCTCGACGCGAGCAGGCAGGATCGGCGCATTCGTCAATGGTGCAGCGACCGGCTTGGCACCCGACGCATCGCCCCCCGTCAGCAGCGCAAGACGCGTATCGAGCGTGAGCAGCGTCGAGAGCGGCGACAGCATCGTCTCCGCATAGCGCCGCCCTGCGGCGCCAATCGCGGCGCGCTGCTCGCGATCGGCAGCGAGTGCCGCGATCGCGTCGACGAGCGCAGCGGTGTTTTCAGGCGGCACGACCACGCCGTTGTTCACTACTGCCTCATGGAGCCCGGTGCCGGGCCGCGCCATCGCGATGACCGCAGCGCCGCTCGCCAGCATGCCCGTCAGCTTCGACGGCATCACGAGGTCGGCCGCGTCGCTGCGCTGCGGCAACACGTGAATATCCGCAACGTTCAGCAGTTCGTTCAGCGACGACGACGGTTGCAACGGCAGGAAGCGGCAATTGGACAAGCCCTCGCAGCGCTTTACGAGATCGTCACGCGCTGCGCCATTTCCGCAAAAGACAAAGCTGATGTCGTTGCGCGCAACGAGGGCGGCCGCTGCGTCGGCGAGCGTTTCGATGCCCTGCTTCGCGCCGATGTTGCCGGAGTAAAGGACGACCGTGTTGTCGGCGGGAATGCCGAGCGTCTGACGATATTCGCTGACGCGGCCGAGCGGAAAGATGTCGCGCGTGTCGACCCAGTTCGGCAGAAACTCGGTCTTGTCCGCATCGACGCCCTTGGCGACGGCGCGCCGCACCATCTGGTTCGAGATCGATGAGACCACGTCGAAGCGCTTCAGCACGAGCCGCTCGATCCAGTATGCGATGCGCGCGGCGCGCGCGCTCTTCAACAGGCCGAGATCGAAGGCGGCATCCACTTCGTAGTCCTGGATATGCAGCCATGCCTTCGCACCTGTCACGCGTGCGAGCGCCAGCGCGCCGGGGGCGCAGGCCATCGTCGGCGCGATCAGCATCACCGCGCCGGGCCGCCACGCGATCTGCCGTGCGAGCAACGGCAGCGACGCCAGCGCGAACGACGCCAGATGCACCATGCGCTTCAGGCCGCCTGGGCGCGGCGGCACCCACAACGGCGCGCGCCAGATGTGCACCCCGCGCATCACGTCACGCCGATAGCGCCACATCGAGTAGCCCTGCGCGACTTTCCAGTCCGGATAGTACGGAGGCGCGCAGATAACGCGAACGTCATGACCGCACTCCACCAGCATCTGCGCCATCTCGGCCGTATATTTACCCGCACCCGACAGCTCGGGCGCGTAGTTGAGGCCATAGATCAGGATTTTCATAGTTGACTTCCACGACGTGTGTCCGTCATGCGGCAGCGGACAGCGCTACGCCTTCCCCGTACCGACGCGGCCCCGACCTGCGTGATTCAGGCCGCGCGTGCCTTCTCCGATCTCAGGCGCCCAGCATCAACGCGCAGCCGCGCGCAATGTTGGCCGCCGCTGACGGCGGATCGAAACGCCGTATCACGTCCATGCAGCGATGAGCCGACGCTTGCGCATCGGCGAATGCTTCCGTTGCCTTCAGCAGCGTGCGCTGAAGGCCTGCCACGTCCCCCGCCGTGAACGCGTAGCCGCTCTCGCCTTCGTGCACGAGTTCGGGCACGCACCCGCAGCTCTCGCTGACGACGACGGGACAGCCGTGCGCGAGCGACTCGTTGACGACGAGCCCCCAGGGTTCGCTTCGGCTCGGCAGCACCATGCAGGTCGCGCCGTAGTATTCGCGCGACAGCGGCTCGTCCTGAAGACTGCCGACGAAGGTGATCGCCCCGTCGAGGCCCAGGTCCGTCACGCGCTTGCGCAAGTCGCGTTCGAGCGGGCCCGTGCCGACGATGCGCAATCGCGGATCGGACAGGCGCTTCGCGATGCCGGCGAACGCGTCGATCAACGTCGTGATGCCCTTCTCTTCCGACAGCCGCCCGACGTACAGAAACACATTCGGGTTGCCCGCGCGGTATCGCACACGCTCGGCGAGCGCGCGCTCCGGCGAAAACGTGACGGGCAGCGCGGCCGCCTGGCACGGAATGAAAATCTTCTCGCGCTTCGCCCCAAGCGACATCAGATAATCGCGGCTGCGCTCGCCGAAACCGAAGTAGCCGTCGCACAGCGAAAAAAACACGCGCTTCGGAATCGACGTGATGAGCCGCTTTGGACGGTCGCGCGCGGTCGAATCGCAGAACACGGCACGCCGCTTGCCCGTCACAATGCACGCGGCGAGCATCGCCCAGTATTCGGGGCGGTGATAGCCGGGCAGCACGATCAGATCCGACTTCGCCTTCAGCACTTCCCACACGAGGCGCAGCGTCAGACGCCAGCGCGGCACGTCCTCGTAGCAGCCGTCGAACAGCTTGTGCATCGGATAACGATGAAACGAATAGTCGACGTCCGAAAAACCGATCCGATCATGCTCCGTGTCCGCGATCTGCACCATCGAATAGCGGATCGCCCCCGATGCCGAGATGTTGTGCAACGCGGAGAACACGGCGCCCTTGTGCCGTGACCACACAACGTTGTGGAAGATCGTGACTGACGCGCTCATGTTCTTGCAGTCCTCATTCGGTCGAATCTGTCGATTGCCCTTGCAAAAAGAACGGACGTCGCCCTAATCCCGGTCCCAGGCAACGTCCGTCACCAGGAACGGCGCATCAGACACGCGCAGCCATCGCGAACGAAGGCGCGGCGCGTGTCTCCCCATGCTTGTCCCCGTACTTCTCGTCATACCGGGCGGCAAACTCGCGATAGGTGTTGCCGATGCCTTCCGCGAGCCCGATGCTCGCGCGCCAGCCCATCGCCGCCAGCCGCGACACATCGAGCAGCTTGCGCGGCGTGCCGTCGGGCTTGCTCGCATCGAACTGCAGATCGCCTTCGAAGCCCACCACATCGCAGACCGTCTGCGCGAGTTCGCGAATGCTGAGGTCTTCGCCGACGCCGACGTTGAACACACCCGTATTCACGTCGTGCTCGAGTACGAACAGCGTCGCCGCCGCGAGATCGTCGACATGCAGGAACTCGCGGCGCGGCGTGCCGCTGCCCCACACGATCAAAGACCGGTCGCCGTGCAGGCGCGCCTCGTGCGCCTTGCGGATCAGCGCCGGCAGCACATGACTGTTCTTGAGGTCGTAGTTGTCGTTCGGACCGTACAGGTTGGTCGGCATGAGCGCGACATAGCGCGTGCCGTACTCGCGGTTGTAGGCGTCGCACAGTTTCAGGCCGGCAATCTTCGCGATCGCGTACGCGTCGTTGGTCGGTTCCAGTTCCGACGTCAGCAGATACGATTCGAGGATCGGCTGCGGACACAGCTTCGGGTAGATGCACGACGAACCGAAGAACACCAGCCGGTCGACGTTCGCGCGATACGCCGCGTGAATCACGTTGGTTTCGATCACGAGGTTCTCATAGAGAAACTCGCCGGGCTGCGTCGCGTTGGCGAGAATACCGCCGACGCGCGCCGCCGCGAGCAGCACGACGTCGATCTGCTCGCACTCGAAGAAGCGGTTCACGGCGGCCTGATCGGTCAGATCGAGTTCGGCATGCGTGCGCGTGACGAGGTTGCGATAGCCGCTCGCGTCGAGCTTGCGCACGAGCGCCGAGCCGACCATCCCGCGATGTCCCGCGACGAAAATGCGTGCATTTTTGTTCATGGGCATCACTCGTGATGTTCAAGCGCCTTGAAGCCAGCCAGCGTGACGAGCGCATCGCGCCGCGCGATCTGGTAGTCCGACAGCACCATTTCCTTCACGAGCGCCTCGAACGGCGTGGCGGGTGTCCAGCCGAGCCTTTGCTGCGCCTTCGACGGATCGCCAAGCAGCGTCTCGACTTCCGTCGGGCGGAAGTAGCGCGGATCGACGCGCACGATCACATCGCCAGGCTGCACACGCATTTCCGCGCGATGGCGGCGCTCGACATGTTCGACGATGCCCACTTCGTGCACGCCGCTGCCTTCGAAACGCACCGTGATGCCCAGTTCAGCGGCCGCGCGCTGCACGAACTCGCGCACGCTGTACTGCACGCCCGTCGCGATCACGAAGTCTTCGGGCTGCTCCTGCTGCAGCATCATCCATTGCATTTCGACGTAATCGCGCGCGTGGCCCCAGTCGCGCAGCGCGGACAGATTGCCCAGATAGAGCTGGTCTTGCAGGCCGACCGCGATGCGTGCAATTGCGCGCGTGATCTTGCGCGTGACGAAGGTCTCGCCGCGCACGGGCGACTCGTGGTTGAACAGAATGCCGTTGCACGCGTAGATGCCATACGCTTCGCGATAGTTGACCGTGGTCCAGTACGCGAACAGCTTCGCCACCGCGTACGGGCTGCGCGGATAGAACGGCGTGGTCTCGCGCTGCGGCACTTCCTGCACGAGGCCATACAGTTCGGAGGTCGATGCCTGATAAAAGCGCGTCTTTTTCTCGAAGCCGCAGATGCGGATCGCTTCGAGCAGGCGCAGCGTGCCGAGTCCGTCGGCATTGGCGGTGTATTCGGGTTCCTCGAACGACACGGCCACGTGGCTCTGCGCCGCGAGGTTATAGACTTCGTCGGGCTCGACGCGCTGCATGATGCGCAGCAGGCTCGTCGAATCCGTCAGGTCGCCGTGATGCAGTTGCAGGCGCTGGTCCGGGTCATGCACATCGCGGTAAAGGTGGTCGATCCGGTCGGTGTTGAACAACGACGAGCGACGCTTGATGCCGTGCACCTCGTAGCCCTTGTCGATCAACAGCTCGGCCAGGTATGAGCCGTCCTGGCCGGTAATGCCGGTAATCAAGGCAACCTTCTGAGTCATCGTATTCTCCTGTGTCGGCCGGGTTGTGGCCTGTGCGCGGCCCCCAGCCCTTGCACCAGTTCGTGTAGATGTCCGCGGGTGCTCCCTTGCCGCCCTGCCGGACATGCGCTGCTGTCAGCCTGCGATACTCTCGTAGCCGTAGTAGCCGCCTCGATAACCCGAGCCGATGAACGCGCCCGCCTGCGGTACGTCGGTCAACAACACCCCCTGCAAATTCACGCCGCCGTTACGCAAGCGCTTCGCAGTTTCCGCGAGTTCGCTCACCGGATGGCGGCCGTGACGAATCACGAGCAACGTCGTCCCCACGTGCTTGCCGATCACGGTCGAATCGGTGACGGCGAGCACGGGCGGCGTATCGATGATGATCAGGTCGTACTGGTTCTTGAGTTCCTCGAGCATCGTTTCGAAGCGCTTGCTCATCAGCAGTTCGGAAGGATGCGAGGGCAGCGAGCCCTTGGTCAGCACGTCGAGGCCGGGCAGCACTTCGCGCTGGATCGACGACTGCAGATCGCCGCCGCGCAGCACGTCGGAAAGACCCGGCTGGTGCTGCAGGCCGAAGTGCGAGTGCACGTCGCCCCGCCGCATGTCGCCGTCGATCACCAGTGTGCGCTTGGCCGTCGACGCGACGAGCGCCGACAGATTCACCGACAGGAACGACTTGCCGGCATCCGGGCGCGAGCCCGTCAGCATCACGACGTTGTTCTGCTTGTCGTCGACCGTCAGCTGCAGCGAGGTGCGCAGGTTGCGCACGCCTTCCACCGCGATGTCCTGCGGCGCCTGTTCGGCGAGCACGTGCAGGCCGCGCCGGCGCATCATCACGTCCTGCTGCAGGCGGATCTGCTGCTCGCTGCGCGGCACCACGGCGAAGACGGGCACGCCGAGTGCGGATTCCAGCTCGTCCGGACGTTCGACACCGCCGTACAGCGTCTTGCGCACGAAGGCGAACACGATGCCGATGAACAGACCCGAGCCGAAGCTGATCAGGATCACCATCAGGCGCTTCGGACGCACGGGGTCGTCGGCGGCTTCGGCGAAGTCGACGATCCGCACGTCGCCCACCTGGCCTGCCTTGGCGATGCGCAGCTGCTGCGCGCTGTTGAGCAGGTTCGTGTAGAGCTCGGTGTCGACGTGCACGTCGCGCAACAGACGCAGCGCCGTCTGTTCGGTGTCGGGCAGCGTCTGCACACTCTTGCCCATCTTCGACAGATTGCCCTGCAGCGAAGCGATCTGCGCGTCGAGCGCGGCCACGGCGGGGTGATTGGCGGTGAAGCGCTGTGACATCTCCGCGCGCTGCGTCTGCAGGTCGACGAGCTTGGTCTTGTTGTCGACGATCTGCTGCAGCAGCAGCCGGCTTTCTTCGCTCAGATCGACGGTGCCGTGCTGGTTGCGGAACGTGTTGTAGCGCTGCTCGGCGGCGTCCAGTTCCTTGCGCAGCTGCGGCAGCTGCTGGTCGAGGAACGCCAGCATGTGCTCGGCCTCCGACGAACGGCTTTCGACATCCTGGCGGATGAACTCGCGCGCCATGCTGTTCATGATGTCGGCCGTGAGCTTCGGATTCTGGCCCTCGAGGCTCGCGCGGATCACACCCGACTGCAGCGTCGACTCGCCGATATCCATCGCCTTTTGCAAACGCTCGACGGTCGTCAGCGTTGACGCACGCGTCAGCTCGTAGCGCGTGCCCGGCGCGCCGACGATCTCGTCGACACGCAGCGCGATCGGGCCAGCCGGCGTTTCGCGCACGACGTTTTCGCCGACCTTGCCTTCGAGAATCGCGACCCCGTCCGGGTTGTTCAGCACGAAGTCGCCGTTCTGGCCGGCAATCAGCGTGAAGTCCTTGTCGTACATGTCCTTGGCGGTGTCGAAGCGCGACACCTTGATGCTCTCGTTGCCCCACGCGTAGCTCGGCAGCTGCAGCGACGGCGGCAGCTTGATGCCCCACTTGCCGCTCATCAGCGGCGCCAGCAGCCCGCCGACGAAAGGCAGCGTATGCGGCCGCGCGGCGATATCGAGGTGCAGCTGCTTGACGGTCTCTTCCGTCACGAGCCGCGACTTCATCAGCTCGATTTCGGCCGCCGTGGAGGGCTTCGTGTCGAACATCCCCGTGAGGGGCTGGAGGCCGTCCTGCTTGTTGTTGTTTTCGGACTTGTCGACCACATGGAACAGAACGTCCGCACGGTAGACGGGCGTCGCAAGGAAGGCGTAGGCGGTCCCCAGTGCCGTGACGGCCAGCGTAATCAGCAGAATCGAGCGCCAGTTCGCGACGATGGCCTGCAGATAATCCGTCAGATGCATCTCGTCCGAACTGACGTCCGTATAGCGATTGTCAAAGTTGATAGCCATTTGCGTGATCCATCAAAGACCAACACTCTTGAGAGCGTTGCGCGCCCTTATCCCCGCTGATGCAAAGCGCGCAACGCATGCCCCGCCGCTTACTACTTCGCGAGCAATGCCGCCGTCACGCCAGCGTTGATCGCCGGCAACAGCAGAGACAGCACGCGGTTGAATTTCACGAGACCGTTGTTGTCGACGTAGACGACATCCTTCGGCTCCAGGTTGAACTGGTTCGCAAGGAGCATCGAGGTTGGCGACGTGGCGTCGAGGTGATAGATCTCCGGCTTGTCGCCCATCGAGTTGCGGATCACGAACAGTTGCTTCGCATAAGCCGTGTTCGGGTTCACGCTGCCCGCCTGCGACAAGGCTTCGGCGAGCGACAGGCGCCCGTCGCGCATCGGCAGGATGGTCGCCGGCCGGTTCACTTCGCCCATCAGATACACGCCATATTCATCGCGGCCGCCGACGCGCAGCAGGTCGCCCGGCTGCAGATAGATCGACGTCGGCGCCTTGCCGCGACGGATCAGGTCGGGCACGTTGATGTTGTACGTGTGACCGTCACGCGTGAGTTCGACGTGACTCTGATCGGCGTTCGGCGTGAAGCCGCCCGTACGGTTGATCGCCTCCGTCAGCGACATCGGAATGTCGTTGACCTGGGCGGGTCCGGGCGCATGCACCTCGCCGTCCACATAGACCTGCGAAGAACGGAACGACGACACGCGCACCGTCACCTCGGGCTTCGAATAGACGTTGCTCAGCTTGCGGTACAACTCCTTCTGCACCGTGGCCGCATCCTTGCCGCCCACGTGGATCGTGCCCGCGTACGGGAACTGGATGTTGCCGTCCGCATCCACGAGGAAGCCGAGACCGGGGTCACCCTTGTTCACGTTCTGCGCCGGCTGGCCCAGGGCCGCCGCCAGTTCCGGGTGATCCCACACGGTGATTTGCAGCACGTCGCCCGGCCCGAGTTTGTAGGAGGGGGGTTTGGTACTGAAAAGCCCGGCGATCTGCTGGTTCAGTTCCGTCGTCTGGCCCTTCATGTCCCGCACCAGCTTCAGATTGATGTCGGTAACAGGGATCTGAACATTCTGTTCAGGATCACTGCTGTACTCGCCGCCCGTTTCGGGCAGCGTGGGCGGGGAGACCATCCGTTGTCCGGGCACGATGCTGCATGCAGAGAGCAGCACTGAAACCGACAGCAGTAATGGTGCACCTACACCCAATCCAAATCGCTGCTTCATGGCAGTTCCTCCTAACAGGGGAGCTTGGTCCTTTTTCACTGGCTTGCTTCCCGTCTCAATACGCGTTGGTATGAATGAAGCCCTTGACGATCGTGGCGCCGATGATTCTCATATCGAGCCAGAACGTCCAGTGCCCCAGGTAATACAAATCGTGCGCAACGCGCCGCTCCATCTTTTCGATGCGGTCGGTTTCGCCGCGAAACCCGTTGATTTGCGCCCAACCTGTGATGCCCGGCTTGATCCTGTAGCGGTGGATATAGCCGGCCACGACTTTCTGATAAAGATCGTCGTGTTCGAGTGCGTGGGGGCGTGGCCCGACCACGGACATGTCGCCGCGCAGCACGTTGAAGAACTGCGGCAATTCGTCGAGGCTCGTTCGGCGCAGGAACGCGCCGACCTTCGTGATGCGCGGATCGCCCCTGGTCGCCTGGCTGACCTTGCCGGCTTCCTCTGTGTGCACGCGCATCGAGCGGAACTTGTAGATGGTGAAGACGCGCCCGTCGGCGCCCTTGCGCTTCTGCCGGAAGAACACCGGGCCGGGCGACGACAGCTTCACCGCAATCGAAATCGCGATCAGCAGCGGCGCAAGCCCGAGGATCGCAGCCGCGGCGAACACGCGATCGAACAGGTCCTTCTTGAACAGCGCGCGCGACGACAGCGGCGACGCGACGAGATTGATCGCGGGCACGCCGAGCAGTTCGATCACGCTGCTGGTATCGAAGAGCGCGAGGCTGCGCACGTCCGGCATGAAGCGGATGTTCACGAGGTCATTGCGGAACTCGGTGACGATGCGAAAGATCGTGCGTTCGTCGGTCAGCGACAGCGCAAGCCACAGTTCATGCACGTCGTTGCTTCGCACGTAGTCGGCGAAAGCCTGCTGCGAGTCGAAACAGGTGACGCGCTGGTTGGTCAGCGGCGAGTCCTCAGGATGGGTATTCAATACGGCCGTTGCACGGAAGCCCGTAGCCGGCTGCGATTCGATGCGGCGCAGAATCTGGTCGCAGTGTCCGCCGCTGCCGATGATGGCCACCTGATGCAGGTTCCAGCCCGCACGCCGCGCACGGGCCAGCACGGCATGCGCGATCAGCCGCCACGCCATCAGCAGGCCGCCCGCCATCGCCGTCCAGTACGCGAACCAGAGGCGCGACACGATATCGATGCGATGCAGCGAATACATCAGCGCGAGCGCGCAACCCTGCACGACGAGCCACGCCAGCGCGACCTGGCCGGCGAGCGCGAGCTTCGAGCGGCCGCGCCACGATGCGTAGACCCCGAACGCCGGGAACATCGCCAGCGCAAATGCCGCGGAGAACAGTACGAACGCGTCGTAGAAGCCGCGCTGTGAGAATTCGTCGAAGCGGATCTGCGATGCGACGACGGCGCCCAGCAGAATCAGCGCCACGTCGGCTACCCGCGCGAAAAAGTCCTGTAAATCCCGCATGTCGTTCACCCTGCCATTCGTCGTTCGTTACCTGCTCTACGGGTGTGGCGTCTTTCGCCGCCGCGCGTCCTAACTGGTCGGCCCGCAGCGTCCGTAGGTGTCGTCGAAGCGCACGATGTCGTCTTCGCCGAGATACGAGCCCGACTGCACTTCGATGATTTCGAGCGGCACCTTGCCCGGGTTCTCCAACCGATGCCGCACGCCCAGCGGGATATAGGTCGATTCGTTTTCGCTCAGCAGAAACTGCTCGTCGCCGCGCGTGACGAGGGCCGTGCCGCGCACGACGATCCAGTGCTCCGCGCGATGGTGATGCAGTTGCAGCGAGAGCTTCGCGCCCGGCGTCACGACGATGCGCTTTACCTGGAAGCGGTCGCCCTGATCGATCGAGTCGTAGAAGCCCCACGGGCGGCGCACCTTGCGATGCGCGTCGGCCTCGGGCGCCTTCTGCGCCTTGATGCGTGCGACCAGCCCTTTCACGTCCTGCACGCGCGAGCGGTCGGCGACGAGCACGGCATCGGCCGTTTCGACGACGACGACGTTCGTCGTGCCGACACACGCGACGAGGCGCCCTTCCGAATGCGCATAGCTCGACACCGCGCCTTCGAACATCACGCGGCCGCGCGCGACGTTGCCGTTTTCGTCTTTCGGCTGCGCGGCCCACACGGCATCCCACGAGCCGAGGTCGGACCAGCCCGCGTCGAGCGGCACGACCACACCCGCCGAGGTCCAGCCTGCCGATGCATTGAGGCGCTCCATCACCGCGTAGTCGATCGAATCGGCGGGCGAGCGCGTGAACGCGTCGGCTGCGGGACGCAACGTGGCGCCGTCCGATTGCCCTTGCACGAACGCTGCTAGACACGCCGCGTGCATGTCGGGCTGCAGCGACTGCAGCGTCGCGAGCCATACGCTTGCGCGCACGATGAAGATGCCGCTGTTCCACCAGTAGGTGCCTTGTGCGAGATACTGCTTCGCGAGTTCGGCTGCGGGCTTTTCGACGAAACCGTCGATCTCGCGCGCCTCGTCGTCGAGCTTTCTGCCGACGCGGATATAACCGAAGCCCGTTTCCGGCGCCCGCGGCGGCACGCCGAGCGTGGCGATCGAACCGCGTTGCGCGTGGCGCGCGGCGACCTCGAGCGCGCGCTGCAACGCGGGCACATCGGCGATTGCGTGATCGGACGGCATCACGACGAGAATCGCGTCGTCGCCGTTCGCGCATGCGAGCGCGGCTGCCAGCGTCAGCGCGGGCGCCGTGTCGCGCCGTGCCGGCTCGACGACGAGGCGCGGCGTGCAGCCGTTGTGCGTGAGTTGCTCGGCAATCACGAAACGATGTTCTTCGCCGCACACGACGATGGGCGCCTGCGACACGTCCCATCCGGCCGGGAAGCCTTCCATCCGATGCACGGTGTCCTGCAGCAGCGACTCCGAACCGACTACGCCGATCAGCTGTTTCGGAAAGTTTTCGCGCGACATCGGCCACAGCCGCGTGCCCGATCCGCCTGCCAGAATCACAGGCACGATATGCGTGCAGGGGGGCAACGCGTTTGCCGGTTCTGCCGCACTCGTCGGATTGTTCTGGTCCGTCAGCATGTACGCACTCCTTAATGTATGCCACTGGACGCCTGGCACGAAAGCCCGGCACCCACTGCGGGATCGGGAAGGTCGGCTAGATGCCGGCTTCGCGCCGGGTTTTCATCCGATATTCCGTCGGCGAGACTTTCATCCGCTTGCGGAAGATCTTGGCGAGCCGATCGCCGTTGCCCATTCCCGTGCGCCGCGCGATCTTGTCGACGGGCAGTTCGGAATCGGTCAACAGGCTGCAGGTAATCGCGAGCCGTGCGTGCAGCAGGTAATCCGACGGAGTGACGCCCACTTCCATCTTGAAGCGGCGCAGGAAATTGCGTTCGCTCATTGCGGCCACCTGGGCCGCATCCGCGATCGAGATCGACCGCTGGCAGTTCTCCTGTAACCAGCGCGCAGCGGCGCGCACCTTGTCCGCGGGACTCTTGCCCGTGCTGTCACCGAGCAGCGACATCAGGCTGTCGCCGGCGTCGGGCATCAGGCGTTCGGCCACGTTGCGCGCGACGTCGATGCCGAGATCGCGCTTGATCAGCATCAGCGCGCTCTTCATCGATTCGAGGCGGTCGTTCGCTTCGCTGCCATTACGTTCTTCGCGTTCTTCCCGCACGGAGTAGCTGCCAAAGTCGCGCTGCTGGACACCGTTGATGCATGCCGCTTCAAGCAGCGAGCGTCCTTCGCCGATAGGACGCACGGTGCTCGTGTTCGCATGCACACGTCGCAGCCAGGCGATGAGACGTTCGTCGCGGGCCGCTGAATGCGCGCCTTTGCCACCCGCGACGAATAGCGCATCGAAACCCATGTAATGACGCGCATCGAGCCCATCCGTCCACACGCGGATCGACGACGAGCACGTGATGTTGCCGCCAGCAGCCGAGAGGAAGCTCACGTCGTAGATCCAGTTATGACTGGCGGATGAAGACAGTTCGTTAGCGGCATGAAAAACCTCAGCGACGATGCCCGCGCCAAGCAGCGAACATCCGTCGAATAGCAAGATTGCAATGTGCCGAGTGGCGGCTGCGTAGTGCGCGCTGCGCTCCGGCGCGCGCACCCAACCCACCATCGGAGATTCAAGACTTGCATACGCCATGACTCTTCCCCCTTGACCATTCCGGCGTGGAAAGAACTAGATAAATGCATGCGATGTGCAGTGCATCATACGCATTAAAAAAACAATCCCGGCCC